>NZ_JACHND010000001.1:7258084-7872605 GCF_014205275.1 Sphaerisporangium siamense | reverse complement strand
GTACCAGAGCATCACGCCGAAGATCACCAGACCTCCCGCCGTGGCCACCTTGCCCCACAGGTCGGCGGGCGGCCCGGTGTACGGCAGGCGGTCGCGGTAGGACGGGCGGATCAGCGGGTTGTAGTGGTAGGGCCGCCTGCTCTCGGCGCGGTGCCCGCCGGCGCCGCGCTCCTCGTCCTCGGAGCTCTCGCTGTAGGTGGACTCGCGGTACTCGGCGTAGGACTGCTCCTGCAGGTCGCACCGCGACCAGACCTGGTAGCGCCGGGTGCCCTCGCCGGCGACGGTGACGCCGATGCGCTCGGTGGAGCGCGGCTCGACGTACACCGAGATCGTGCGCTGGACGCCCGGCCAGAGCAGGCCGTTGCGCACCAGCGTGTCGCCGCGGTACACGGAGTATTCGGCGGTGCCGTGGTCGCGGGGGGCGGTCATGACGACCTCGGCCTTGCTGGAGGGACACTGCACCCGCGAGACGCGGACGTCGACGCGGGCGCCGCGGTCGCGGTCGTCGTCGCCGATGCCGGCGGCGTGGGAGGTGCGCGTGGCGGGGACCCCCACGGCCACGCCCACCGCCATGAGCGCCACGAGGATGAGGCGGTTCATGTGGGCTCTCTCCCTTTGCTCACTGCCGTGTGCTGGGCGCGCACGGCCCGCCATGCCGGGAATCTGACACGGAGAGTGCCTGTACGCCTACCTAAAGTAACATGCCGGGGCCGAGCAGGCCGAGTGCGCGCGGAGTGGCGGGGGGTGGGCGCGCATTCGGGGCATCACGCGTCATGATGGATGCATGGCGGAGGCGATCTACGTCGGCGGGCTGCTGGTGGCGACGCCACTGCTGGACGATCCGAACTTCCGGCGCGGCGTCGTTCTGATCCTCGAACACGACGAGGACGGGGGGACCCTCGGCGTGATGCTCAACCGGCCGAGCGAGGTCACGGTCAACCAGGTGCTCCCTTCGTGGGACCCTCTGGTCAGCGGCCCCCCGGTGCTGTTCGAGGGCGGCCCGGTGCAGACCGACAGCGCGCTGGCGCTGGCCTCGGTGCCGAGCGGGCAGGAGCCCCTCGGGTGGCGCAGGCTGCACGCCGACGGCTCGGCGGTCTCCAAGCTCGGCACCGTGGACCTGGACGCGCCTCCGGAGATCCTCGCGGGCGAGATCACCCAGATGCGGATCTTCGCCGGGTACGCCGGGTGGACCGCCGGCCAGCTGGAGGCCGAGATCCGCGAGGGTTCGTGGTACGTCGTGGAGGCCGAGCCCGGCGACACCTTCGACTCCCGCCCGGCGAACCTGTGGCGGTCGGTGCTGCGGCGTCAGCCGGGGGAACTGGCCTTCGTGGCGACCTGCCCGGACGATCCCAAGCTGAACTGACACCAGGAGGGGTCCAGCGCCTCCTCGGTGAGCGACAGCGCGCGTTCGAGGTTGCCGAAGAGCTCCGGCGGCGTGGGGGGTGCGGCGGTGTCGCACTCGAACCCCACGCGGATCGCCGCCGTGACGAAGGCCACCAGCAGCCGCGGGCGCGGATCGGTGGCGGGGTCGGTGCCCTGGCGCCGCGCGATCTCCGCGGTCAGCTTGGCCTCGACGGCGGTCATGCGGGCGAGGCCGGCCGTGAACAGGTGCGGGTTGCGCTCGATGACCTGCCGCTGGAGGACGAAGCGCTCGGCCTCCTCGCCCGCGGTGCGGCGCATCTCGTGGATGAACGAGCGGTAGGCGTTGACCAGCGCCCGGAACGGCGGCTCGTCCTCCGGGCGCGCCGCGAGCGCCGAGGTGACCAGGGCCTCGTACTCGGCGGTGTAGTCGAGGGCCAGGTCCTCCTTGCCGCCGAAGTAGCGGAAGAAGGTGCGCGGCGAGACGTCGACCGCGGCCGCTATCTGGTCGATCGTGGTCGCCTCGTAGCCTTGGGCGGCGAACAGTTCGAAGGCGACGTCGAGCAGCGCCCGCCGGGTCTGATGCTTCTTCCGCTCCCTTAGACCCACCCCTACTCCTCCTCCGAGACGTTCACTTCATATACTGCCACAAGTCATGATGTGTCGTATAAAAGCGTTTGTCATCTGTCATTGACTGCCATAAATTACGGCTCGTTGACCACTGGACGAATCAGGGGGACCCTTCCATGGCTCATGCGCTGGCGGCGCCCAGCGACGCGCCCGCCCGCCGCGGCCACGGCCATCCGTGGCTGACCTTGCTGGCAGTCGCACTCGGCGTGATCATGGTGATGCTCGACGGCACGGTCGTCGCCATCGCCAACCCGGTGATCGGCAAGGATCTGGGGGCGTCGCTCTCCGACCTGCAATGGGTCACCAGCGGCTACCTGCTCGCTCTGGCGGTCTTTCTCATCACCGCGGGCAAGCTCGGCGACCTGTTCGGGCACAAGTCGGTGTTCCTGGTGGGCATCGCCGGGTTCGCCCTGACCTCGCTCGCGATCGGCCTCAGCTCCTCGGTCGGCATGCTGATCACCTTCCGGGTTCTGCAGGGCCTCTTCGGCGCGCTGCTCCAGCCGGCCGCCCTCGCGCTGCTGCGCGCGGCGTTCCCGGCGGAGAGGCTCAACATGGCGATCGGCATCTGGGGAGCCGCGATCGGCGTGTCGAGCGCGGCGGGCCCGATCGTCGGCGGCCTGCTGGTCGAGAACGTGAGCTGGCAGTCGGTCTTCTTCATCAACGTGCCCGTCGGCGTCGTGGCGCTGATCGTGGGCATCTGGGTGATCAAGGAAAGCCGGGCCGAGTCGCTCTCCAAGATCGATCTTCCGGGGGTGGTGCTGCTGTCCGGCGCCATGTTCTGCCTGGTCTGGGCGATCATCAAGGCGCCGGAGTACGGGTGGTCCGACGCCAAGACCCTCGGCTTCCTCGCGGGGGCGGTCGTCCTCGGAGCGGTGTTCCTCTTCTGGCAGACCCGCGCCTCCGAGCCGCTGCTGCCGCTGAGCCTGTTCAGCAGCGCGTCGGTCTCCATCGGCACGGCCCTGATGGTCCTCATGGCGTTCTCGATGTTCGGCGCGATGTTCTTCCTCACGTTCTTCTTCCAGGGCGTGCACGGCCTGTCCCCGCTGGAGTCGGGCATGCGCATGCTGCCCATGAGCGCGGGAATGATCGTCGCCTCACCGCTCGCCGGCGCCCTGCTGACCAGGTTCGGGCCGAAGATCCCGATCGCGGCCGGCATGATGATCACCGCCGTCTCGATGTTCCTGCTCTCCCGCCTCGGCATCGACGCCGGCTACGTCGACACCGCGATCCCCTTCGCGCTGCTCGCCTTCGGCCTGTCGCCGGTCATGGTCGGCGCCACCGAGGTCATCGTCGGCAACGCGCCCGAGCGGCTCAGCGGCGTCGCCGGGGGCATGCAGCAGTCGGCCATGCAGGTCGGCGGCTCGCTCGGCACCGCCGTGCTCGGCGCGCTCATCACCGGCAAGGTGGCGGACGTCCTGCCCGGCCACCTCGCCGCCGTCAAGATCCCCGTCCAGCCCGGCCAGGTGGACGCGATGAGCAGCGTGGTCGCCCTCGGCGTCGCGCCCGTTCCCCCCGGCACCCCCGAGCCGGTCGCGGACGCGCTGACCCAGGCCGCCCATCTGTCCTTCCTCGACGGCATGCACTTCGGCTTCGGCGTCAGCGTCGCGGTCGCCGTGCTGGCCGCCGTGCTCGCCCTGTTCGTCAGGGCCGGCCGCAAGACCGAGGGCGCTCCGGTCCACGTCGGCTGACCGCCCGCGCCCCCCGGTACGGCTCGCTGCTTCGCGGGCCGTACCGGCACGCCCGTAGACTCTTGTCCCGTGAGCACGAAGATCCTGCCAGAGAGCGAAGTACGGCCGAACCTCTCGCATGGTGACGAAGGAGACCACGAGCGGTTCTCCCACTACGCCGACAAGAACAAGATCACCGAGAGCATGGTGACCGGCGTGCCGATCCGGGCGCTCTGCGGCAAAATCTGGGTGCCGAGCCGCGACCCGAAGAAGTACCCGGTGTGCCCCGAGTGCAAAGAGATCTACGAGGGGCTCCCCAAGGGCGGGCAGCCCGACGCCTGAGCCGGGCGCGCGGCCCGCGCGCCGCGCCGCCGGCAGGGGTGTGTTGTTCCCCGGCGATCACGCGCACTGCGACTAGCGTCGTCACTCTGACCTGCGACGACGGGGGAGTGCATGGTGCGGCGGGCGGTGGCCGTTGCTTTGGCGTGCGTGGTTTCCTTCGCGGGCCCGGCTCCGCGGGGCGGCCTGTCCGGCGCCGCGCGCGCGGACACGGGCCGCTCCTGCGAACGCTCCCGCGCCGCCGTTGCCGGACCGCGCCGCGCCGAGCCGCACCCCCTGGACCAGGCCGACGCCGCCCGCATGCTCGACGGCATGCGCCGCAGGCTCGCGGCACCGCCCGGGATCCGGCGCGAGCCCACCCCCACCTCCGTGCCCCTGTGGGTCCACGTCGTCACCGACGGACGGCAGGTCGTCCCCGCCGCCGCGATCACGGCGCAGGTCGAGACGCTCAACGCCGCCTACGGCGGGCGGCTCGGCGGCGTGGACACCGGCATCAGGTTCGACCTGCGCGGCGTGACGCACACCGCCAACCCCTTGTGGTTCCGCCGTCCCCTGGTCAGTGAGGCCGCCATGAAGCAGCACCTGCGCAAGGGCGGCCCCGAGACGCTCAACCTGTACGTCGCCCAGCTCGGCGAGCTGGTGCTCGGCTACGCGACCTACCCGCACTGGTACGGCGACAGGCCCGCCAACGACGGCGTGGTCATCGACTGGCGCAGCCTGCCCGGAGGCTCCCTGCGCGACTTCTCCCAGGGGTACACCGCCGTGCACGAGATCGGCCACTGGTTCGGCCTGCTGCACACCTTCGAGAACGGCTGCGCCCCGCCCGGGGACTCCATCGAGGACACCCCGCCCGAAGCCATGCCCACGCAGGGCTGCCCCGCCCAGAAGGACACCTGCCCCGGCGGCGGTGAGGACCCGTTCCACAACTTCATGGACTACTCCCACGACCGCTGCATGTCGCGGTTCACCGCGGGCCAGGCCGTCCGCATGCGCGAGATGTGGGCCGCCTACCGCGCCTCCGCCGCCTGACCCGGCCGCGCGGGTTCACGTCAGAATGCCCGCGCTCGTTGACGGATGGGCGCCTCCGGTGGCGATACTCAGTGCACCGGGAGGAGGCGGCGTGGAGGAACACCGCACGGGACGGCGGCCGTACGGCGATGCGGTGTGGCCCCCGCCGGACGAGGAGGGCTTACCGCCCTCGGCCCGCGTGTACGGCAGGCCCGCGCCTCCGTCGCGGGTCGCGATGCCCTCGTGGGCCCGTCGCACGGCCCTGCTGGCCGTGGCGGTTGCGCTCGGCGCGGCGCTGGTGGCGGGCGCCGTCGCGGTCGCCGTGACCGCCCTGGGCTCCCCCGAGACGCCGCCCGCGGTCGCCGACGCCGTCGCGGGCGTGCGCTACCCCCTGCCCGGCGGATGGACCCCGCGGGTGGTCCCCCCGGTGACCGGCTTCACCTCCGTGGCGGGCGTGGACGACGGCGCGCTCGTCATGACCAGGCCCGGGAACGCGAGCGACGCGGTGGCCGCCCTGGGCCCGAGGGCCGCCGCGATCGGCCTCGCCGACCTGTACGGACGGCTGCTGCTGCACGGGGACACCGTCGAGGTCGTCGACGACCGCTGGCTCAGCGTCGGCGGGTACACCGGGCATTCGCGCGCGCTCCGCGCGACGTACACCGACGTGGTCAACCGGCCGTCGTACCTGCGGGTGACACTTCTCACCAAGGACGGCAGGAGCGTGGTCGTCGTCGGCCTCGCGCAACCGGACGACGCTCGACGGCGCGCCGAAATCGACGCCGTGGTCAACGGGCTGCGCTAGCGCCGAATGCCCTGGTCGTCGCCAAGGAGGGCGGCGCCGGCGATCTCGCGGGGGCCGGGCGCGCCGGCCGGGATTCCCCGGGCGTCGGCGCGTTTGTCCGTCGGCCCGGCTATGGTGACTTCACTGTGAGGGACAGACACGAGCGTGACGATGTGAACGACGAGGGCCCGGCCCGCCGGGGCCGTCCGGGAAGGAGGGCGGGGTGAGCTCGTTCGCCGCGTCCCACCTGTCACCGTCCTATCCCGACCGCGCCGCCTGGGGCACCGCGCCCAAGCTGCGCGCCTGGCAGCAGGAGGCGTTCGACCTCTACTTCCGCCGCGAGCCCCGTGACTTCCTCACGGTGGCGACCCCCGGCGCCGGCAAGACCACCTACGCCCTGCGCATCGCCAGCGAACTGCTCGCCCGCGGGGTGGTCCAGCGGGTGACGATCGTCACCCCCACCGAACACCTCAAGCGCCAGTGGGCCGACGCGGCGGGCCGGGTCGGCATCGCCATCGACCCGGAGTTCAAGAACAGCCAGGGCGCCACCTCCCGCGACTACACCGGCGTCGCGGTCACCTACGCCCAGGTCTCGATGCACCCCGCGCTGCACCGCTCCCGCACCGAGTACCGCAGGACCCTGGTGATCTTCGACGAGATCCACCACGCCGGCGACGCGAAGTCCTGGGGCGACGGCGTGCGCGAGGCGTTCGAGCCCGCCGCCCGGCGGCTCGCCCTCACCGGCACCCCGTTCCGCTCCGACACCAACCCCATCCCGTTCGTCACCTACGCCGAGGACGGCGAGGGGGTCCGCCGCAGCGTCTCCGACTACGACTACGGCTACGCCCCTGCGCTGGCGGACGGCGTCGTCCGCCCGGTCATCTTCCTCGCCTACGCCGGCGAGATGCGCTGGCGCACCCGCGCGGGCGACGAGATCACCGCCACCCTCGGCACCCCGCTGACCAAGGACCAGCTCGGCCAGGCCTGGCGGGCCGCGCTCGACGCCAAGGGCGACTGGATCACCCAGGTCCTGCGCGCGGCCGACCGCCGGCTCACCGAGGTCCGCCGGGGCGTGCCCGACGCCGGGGCCATGGTCATCGCCTCCGACCACGAGGCCGCCCGCGCGTACGCCAAGCTCCTGCGGGCCATCACCGGCCAGGGCGCGACCGTGGTCCTCTCCGACGATCCGGGCGCCTCCGACAAGATCAAGCAGTTCAGCGTCTCCGAGGAGCGCTGGCTGGTCGCGGTCCGCATGGTCTCCGAGGGCGTGGACATCCCCCGGCTCGCGGTCGGCGTCTACGCCACCAGCGTCTCCACGCCGTTGTTCTTCGCCCAGGCCGTGGGCCGCTTCGTCCGCGCCCGCCGCCGGGGCGAGACGGCGTCGGTGTTCCTGCCCTCCGTGCCCACGCTCATGGGCCTGGCCGGCGAGATGGAGGCCCAGCGCGACCACGTCCTGGACCGCAAGCCCCCCGAGGACGGCCTCGACGACTTCCTGGTCGACGAGGCCCGGCAGAAGAAGGACAACCCGGACGTCCTCGGGGACGAGCTGCCGTTCGAGACCGTCGAGGCGTCGGCCACGTTCGACCGTGTGCTGTTCGACGGCGGCGAGTTCGGCACGGCCGCCGAGCCCGGCTCCCCCGAGGAGGAGGACTTCCTGGGCCTGCCCGGTCTGCTGGAGCCCGACCAGGTCGCGGTGCTGCTGCGCAAGCACCAGGCCGACCAGCAGGCGGCCCGGCGGCGCAAGGCCGCCGACCCCCGCCCCGAGCCCGCGCTGAGCCCGCACGAAGAGATCGCGGCCCTGCGCAAGGAGCTCAACGGCCTCGTCGGCGCCTGGAACCACCGCACCGGCCAGCCGCACGGCGTCATCCACGCCGAGCTGCGCCGGGCCTGCGGCGGCCCCCCGGTCGCGCAGGCCGGCGCCGAGCAGATCCGCCAGCGCATCGAGACCATCCGCAAGTGGGCCACCCAGCGCTCCCGCTAGGCCTGGCTACCACTACGGCTCCGGACCGGCAGGGGTGACGGCCGGCCCGGGGTTCAGGGCGTTCCGAGGACCGGCGTGCCGACGAGGGTCACGCCCGCCGCCTCCAGTTGGGCGAGCGCGGTCTCGGTCGTCGCCGGGGACACCCCGGCGGTGAGGTCGAGCAGCACGCGGACGGTGAAGCCGTTCGCGGCGGCGTCGAGGGCGGTGGCGCGCACGCAGTGGTCGGTGGCGATGCCCACCACGTCCACCGCCTCCACGCCCCGCGCCCGCAGCCAGTCGGCCAGGCCGGCGCCGTCCTCGCCGCGCCCCTCGAAGCCGCTGTAGGCCGCGCTGTCCCTGCCCTTGCTGAAGACCTCCTCGACCGCCGAGGTGTCCAGCGCGGGGTGGAACGCGGCGCCCGCGGTGCCCACGACGCAGTGGGCCGGCCAGCTCTCGACGTAGTCCGGGTGCGCGGAGAAATGGCTCCCGGGGTCGACGTGGTAGTCGCGGGTGGCCACCACGTGGTCGTACGACCCGGCGGCGGCGTGCGGCCCGATCGCCGCCGCCACGCCCGCGCCGCCCGCCACGGCCAGGCTGCCGCCCTCGCAGAAGTCGTTCTGCACGTCCACGATCACCAGGCTGGTCTTCATCGGGAACCGCCTCACTCGCACGGCCGGGCGCCTTGGCGCCGGGCCTTCAGGGGATTGGTGGAGAAGTCAGGACAGGCGCCCCGCCCTCCCGAGGGCGTGCGCCGGGGGCTCATGAGAACACCGTGGGGATCACGGGATCGCCGTGGGAGAGCTGGCGGGCCGGGACGGGCAGCTCGGCGGTGGAGGCCAGGTGACGGTCGCGGGCGGCGGCCAGCGGTTCGCGTCCCACGATCTCGCCGCCCCGGACCAGGTCGCGCAGCAGAGGACGCGCCTCGGCGGGAGCGGGCGCGCCGGGCGGGGTGGTGACCAGCTCGGCGGTCGCGACGCCGTCCCGCAGCGCGCGGAAGGCGTCCTTCCTGCCGCCCTTGCTCGGCTTGCCGACCGACTTCTTGGCCACCGGCCGGAGCACGCCGTCGGCGTCCTCGCGGGCGACGAGCTTGTAGACCATGGCGGCGGTCGGCACCCCGGAGCCGGTGACGACCGAGGTGCCGACGCCGTACCCGTCGACGGGCGCGGCGGCGAGCGCGGCGATGGCGTACTCGTCCAGGTCGCTGGTGACGACGATGCGGGTGGTGGTGGCGCCGAGCCCGTCCAGCATCTGCCGCACCTCGTGCGCGGCCACGGCCAGGTCGCCGGAGTCGATGCGGACCGCCCCGAGCCGGGGCCCGGCCAGCTCCACCGCCGTGCGCACCGCCTTGGCGACGTCGTAGGTGTCGACCAGGAGGGTGGTCTCGGGCCCGAGGGAGTCGATCTGCGCCTGGAAGGCGTCGTACTCGGAGTCGTGCAGCAGGGTGAAGGCGTGCGCGGCGGTGCCTGTGGTCGGCACCCCGTACAGATGCCCGGCCATCAGGTTGGAGGTGGAGGAGAAGCCGGCGATGTAGGCGGCCCTGGCCGCCGAGACGGCCGCGATCTCGTGGGTGCGCCGCGAGCCCATCTCGATGAGCGGCCGCCCGCCGGCGGCCTGCGCCATGCGCGAGGCCGCGGAGGCGACCGCCGAGTCGTGGTTGAGCACCGAGAGAATCAGCGTCTCCAGCAGCACGGCCTCGGCGAACGTCGACTCAACCACCATGATCGGCGAGCCGGGGAAGTAGCATTCGCCCTCCGGGTAGCCCCGGATGTCGCCGGAGAACCGGTAGGAGGCGAGGAAGTCCAGCGTCCGTTCGTCCACGACCCGGTTCTCGCGCAGATGGGCGAGCTCGGCGTCGCCGAAGCGATAGTCGGCGAGCAGGTCCAGCAGGCGGCCGGTGCCGGCCACGACGCCGTACCTGCGCCCCCCGGGCAGGTGGCGGGCGAACACCTCGAACACCGAGCGCCGATGGGCCGTGCCGCCGGCGAGCGCCGCCTGCACCATCGTCAGCTCATAGTGATCGGTCAGCAACGCGCTGCTCATGCCCATCTTCACAAGTCGAAGACTACGACCGGGTTAGGGCAGGATGGGAGTGTGGGTAGTACCGCGCCGGCTGAGGTCGCACGTCCGTCGATGGACGTCCGGCCCGATCTTCCCTGGCTGACGATCGTCTGGAACGACCCGGTCAACCTGATGTCCTACGTGACCTACGTCTTCCAGACCGTTTTCGGCTATCCCCGTGAGAAGGCCGAGAAGCTCATGCTCGACGTGCACCACAAGGGGAGGGCCGTCGTGGCGAGCGGCACCCGGGAGGAGATGGAACGCGACGTGCAGATCCTGCACTCCTACGGCCTGTGGGCCACCGTCCAGCGGGACTCGGCGTGAGCGTGGGGTTCAGCGCCGGGCGCGACGGCGGCGTGACGATCGCGCTGGACGCGGGGGAGGCCGCGATCCTGCGCTCGCTGGTGTCGCAGGTCCTCGGGCTGGTGGAGCCGGGCGCGACCGGCCAGGACCCGCTGGAGCGCGCGCTCGGCATCGGCGCGGCCGAGGAGCCCTCCGACCCCGTGCTCGCCCGCCTGTTCCCCTCGGCGTACGCCGACGACGAGAAGGCCTCGGCCGAGTTCCGCCGCTACACCGAGGCCACGCTGCGCGAGGGCAAGCGCGCCGACGCCGAGACCCTGCTGGAGACCGCGGAGCAGGGTGACATCCGTCTCACCCAGGAGCAGGGGCAGGCGTGGCTGCGCGCGCTGAACGATGTCCGGCTCGCGCTCGGCGTCCGCCTGGAGGTCACCGAGGACATCCACGAGGAACTGGCCGACATGGCCGAGGACGACCCGCGCTACCCGGCGTACGTGACCTACGACTGGCTGACCTACCTGCAGGACACACTGGTCCGGGCCCTTTGGTAACTTCCAGGCATGCTGACGATCTCACGGGAGCTGGTCGACAAGATCATCGCCCACGCGCGGGCCGATCATCCGGACGAGGCGTGCGGAGTGATCGCCGGGCCGGCCGGCTCCGACCGCCCGGAGCGTTTCATCCCCATGGAGAACGCCGAGTGCTCGCCCACCTTCTACCGTTTCGACTCCATGGAGCAGTTCCGCGTCTGGCGTGAGATGGACGACCGCGACGAGGAGCCCGTGGTCGTCTACCACTCCCACACCGCGACCGAGGCCTACCCCTCGCGCACGGACATCTCCTACGCCTCCGAGCCGAACGCCCACTACGTGCTCGTGTCCACCGCGGACGCCGACGAGGTGCAGTTCCGGTCCTACCGGATCCTGGACGGTGTGGTCACCGAAGAAGAGGTGACGATCGTTCCCTCCTGATCCGGGGGAGGCGTCCGCGATGGTCCGGGGCCATCGGCCCGAATCCGCGGACGCTGTAGAGTTGGGAACATGCTGACGATTGACCCGGATTTCGGGAGCGCCGGGGTGCGCCCCGGGCATTCGTCGCCCGTGCGGACGCACCTTTTCGGCCACACTCCCTGTGCCGTGGTCTACGACTGTTCCTGATCGTCTCCCGATAGCGTCCCGAACTCAGGAATCCCGCCCCGCCAGCGCGTGTTCGCACCCGTTGGAGCGCCCCGTCACGACCACTGAACCAAGGAGAATGACCCGCGATGGCCATCGAGGTTCGCATTCCGACCATCCTCCGCACCTACACCGGCGGCGAGAAGTCCGTCACCGGCGCCGGTGCGACGCTGTCCGACCTGATCGGTGACCTGGAGAGCCGCCACCCCGGCATCAAGGAGCGCATCGTCGACGACTCCGGACTGCGGCGCTTCGTCAACGTCTACCTCAACGACGAGGACGTCCGGTTCCTCGGCGGGCTCGACACCCCCGTGTCGGACGGCGACACCGTGACCGTGCTGCCCGCCGTGGCCGGCGGCGCGCGCTAGCCATGCGCTTCGACTCGCTGATCGAATCGGTCGGGCGCACGCCGCTGGTGGGCCTGCCGCGCCTGTCCCCGTCTCCCGAGGTCCGGGTGTGGGCGAAGCTGGAGGACCGCAACCCGACCGGCTCGGTCAAGGACCGCCCGGCGCTGTGGATGATCGAGCAGGCCGAGAAGGACGGCCTGCTCACTCCCGGTTGCACGATCCTGGAGCCCACCTCGGGCAACACCGGCATCTCGCTGGCCATGTCGGCCCGGCTCAAGGGCTACAAGCTGATCTGCGTCATGCCGGAGAACACCTCCGAGGAGCGCCGCCAGCTTCTGCGCATGTGGGGCGCCGAGATCATCTCCTCGCCGGCGGCGGGCGGCTCCAACGAGGCGGTCCGCGTCGCCAAGGGGCTGGCCGCCGAGAACCCCTCCTGGGTGATGCTGTACCAGTACGGCAACCCGGCCAACTGGCGGTCCCACTACGAGTCCACCGGCCCGGAGCTCCTGGAGGACCTGCCGTCCATCACCCACTTCGTGGCCGGGCTCGGCACCACCGGCACGCTCATGGGGGTCGGGAGGTTCCTGCGCGAGCGGGTGCCCGGCGTCCAGATCGTCGCCGCCGAGCCCCGGTACGGCGAGCTGGTGTACGGCCTGCGCAACGTGGACGAGGGCTTCATCCCCGAGATCTACGACGCCGACGTCCTCACCACCCGGTTCTCGGTGACCTCCGCCGACGCCCTGCGGCGCACGCGCGAGCTGCTCGCCGCCGAGGGCATCTTCGCGGGCATCTCCACCGGATGCGCGCTGCACGCGGCGCTCGGCATGGCGGCCAAGGCGGTGAAGGCGGGCGAGCGCGCCGACATCGCGTTCATCGTGGCCGACGGCGGCTGGAAGTACCTGTCCACGGGCGCCTACGAGGGCACCCTGGACGAGGCGGAGGACCGTCTGGAGGGCCAGCTCTGGGCGTAGGGGCGTGTGGTCCCCGGCCGCGAAGCAGGCAGAGGCCTGGTTCCCGGCCGCGAAAGGCGTAGGGGCCTGGTCCCCGCCCGTGAGAGACGTCAAGGGCCGCCACCCGTAAGGGGTGGCGGCCCTCGCCGTGCGTGGCCTGTCCCGGGCGCCGGGTCAGGAGGTCAGTTGAACAGCACCCGCAGGCTGAAGGTGCCGGTGTCGCCGGACTGCCTGCCGCTGATCCCCACGGCCTTCAGCGTCTGCAGGCTCGCCCGCTCGTCGCCCTGCACCGAGTTCAGGTAGTACTTCTCGATCTTGTCCAGGTCGACGTAGAAGGCGGTGGTCGCCGAGTCCGCGTCGGGGACGGCCGTCCTGAAGGTCTCGCTGTCGCCCAGCGTGCCGTCCTGGCCCAGCTTGGCCGCGTAGTCCTGCGTGCTGGCCAGCACGAGCCGCCCGTCCGCCTCGACCTTGGCGATCTGCGGCGCCGTGGTGCCCGAGGCCGCGACGGCCTGCTCCAGCCGGCCGACGATCTCCTTGGCCTTGGCCGCGTCCGTGGTGAGCACCGCGCCGACGTTCGGGATGTCGCCGTCCAGGCCCTGCTCGTCGACGGCCACGGTGAGGTTCTTGCCCAGCAGCGTCACCACGTCGTCGGGCAGCGAGATGCCGTAGGCCTGGCGGGCCATGGCCACGAAGTCGCCGCCCTGGGAGCCCGCGGCGGACTGCAGGCTCTTCAGCAGCGTCGGCCACTGCTTGGCGACCATGTCGCCGAGCCCGGAGATCGACAGCGCGCCGACCGTGGAGGCGGGCAGGTCGGCGATCCGGCCGGGCTCGCCGGGGGAGGAGGCGGGGCCGCCGCTGGAGACGGCCGTCAGCTCGGCGTAGGCGCCGTCGAAGCGCAGGGCGCCGGCGACGCGCATGTTCTGGACCAGGCCGAGCGCCTCGCGCTCCTCCGACGGCACGAGCTTCGAGATCTTGCCCATGTCGCCCCAGAACGAGAGCACGCCCGGCTCGCCGAGGCGTTCGAGGTCGGCGGCGAAGCCCGCGGCGGCCGACAGCGGCGACCCGGCGGTGTACCGGTCGGCCGCCTCCTGCGACTTGGCCATGATCGCGTAACCCTCGCGGAAGGCGAGGCCGCTCATGGCCTTGTCCTTGTCGAGCTTGGCGATGCCGGCGCGCGCGGCGGCCTCGTCGGTGACCTGGACGGCCAGCACGACCTCGGGCTCGGCCTGCCCGCCGGCCGGGGCCCGCAGCGCGAGGCCCACGCGGTCGCCGAGCCAGGGCTGGACGTCGCGGGCGTAGTCCACGCCGTCGACGGCGCCGCCCTTGCCCAGCAGCTCGAACAGCGCCTTGCGCGGGTCGTCCCCGGAGAAGCTGTCCCGCGTCGCGGGGAACTTCCTGGCCAGGTTGAACAGCGCCAGCTTCTGGGTCGCGGACGGGTCGAGGTCCACCCGCATGTACACCAGGGAGTCGCCGGGCAGCACGTCCTCGGGCTGGGCGCCGCCGCCGCTGAGCAGGTTCATGGCGTACACGCCGCCGCCGCCGATCAAGGCCACCACGACGGCCGCGATCACCGCGAAAATCCAGCCGCCACGCCGCTTCCTCGCCGTGGGCGGCGGCGGCATCGGAGGCCCGAGCTCACCACCCTGCCAGCCGGGCTGGGCGGCCGGCGCGGCGCCGTACCCGTACGCCTGGTCGTATCCGCCCTGCTGGGAGGACGTGGAACCATACGGCTGGGTGTAACCGCCGGGCTGGGGCTGGCCGTACCCGCCCTGAGCGCCGGGCTGCGGGGCGTAGCCGCCCTGCGGGGCAGGGCCGCCCTGCTGGGGGTAACCCCCTTGCTGGGGGTAGCCGCCCTGCTGGGCATAGCCGCCCTGCGGGGGGTGGCCGCCCTGAGCCGGGCCCGCGCCGTACTGCTGGTCGTACGCAGCCGGGGTGGGTCCGGAGCCGGGCGTCCGGTAATGCACCGTCACGTCGGGATCCTGGTTGAAAGGATATGGCGGCTGCGGTTGATCAGGCATGGTCCACTCTCGCTGTCTCACGGGATTGCGTCATGAGAGTAGATCGTCCCGGTAGCGAGCGGCTTGCAAGACGCTTTCTGTCGGATAAGTAGCGTTTTTTCGGAAGTCACCCTCCGCAGCCGCCCCCGTCCCCCCGGCGCACGACCGGGCGCCCTCGCTAGAGTGAGGGATCCCAGAACAACATTCGGTACGGAGCGCGGGGAGCCCATGACCAAGTTCGACGAGGCGACACAGGCCATCCGGGTCGACGAGACCACCTACGACGTGTGCCTCGACCCCGGCTACTCCATCGGCGGCCCCCTCAACGGCGGCTACCTGATGGCCACGCTCCTGCGCGCGGTCGCCGACGCCTCACCCCACCCCCACCCCGTCTCGACCTCCGCCCAGTTCCTCAAGGCCGCCCTCCCCGGCCCCGCCCGCGTCGTGCTGGAGCCGCTCAGGACCGGCAGGACCACCACCGTGACCCGCGCCACCCTCGTCCGCGACGGCGACGCCTGCCTCGACACGCTCGTCACCACCGCCACCCTGGACGGCGCCCCGGCCACGTGGACGGGAACCCCCGCCGTCGCCATGCCGCCCGTCGAGGACTGCCTGGCGCTGCCCGACCCCCGACCCGAGTCCGGCATGACGCTGAGCGAACGCATGGAACTGCGCTACGACCCGCCCACCGTCGGCTGGTTCACCGGCACGCCCACCGGCCGGCCCGAGTCGCGCGCCTACTTCCGCCTGTCCGAGCCCCAGGACCCCGACCCCTTCGTCCTCGCCCTCGCCGTGGACGCCCTGCCGCCGGTCGCCTTCTCCGCGGGCGCCCGCGGCTGGTCGCCGACCGTCGAGCTCACCTGGCACCTGCGCGCCCTGCCCGCGCCCGGCTGGCTCACGCTCATCGGCTCGGGCCGGCTGATCAGGGACGGATGGTTCGACGAGGACGTGGAGGTCTGGGACGCGGCGGGCAACCTGGTCGCCCAGTCGCGCCAGCTCGCCCGCCTGGGCCGGGGCGACGGGACCTGATCCCGGCGATCATCGCCGACGATTACCGCGGTGTGAGCATTCTTACCGGGAGCGATTGACCACGGTCCCCTAACCTTGGGAAACATGTCGGACATAGGGAGCGTCGCCCACGCGCCGTGGGTCAGCGTCACGGAGTCCTCCGGTGAGGACATCGGCCACGGTGAGCCCGCCATCGGGATCTTCGACAGCGGTGTCGGCGGCCTCACCGTCGCGCGCGCGATCATCGACCAGCTCCCCGCCGAGCCGATCCTCTACGTCGCCGACACCGCGCGCCAGCCGTACGGGCCCAAGCGCATCGCCGAAGTGCGCGCCTACGCCCTGCAGGTGATGGACCACCTCGTCGAGCACAACGTGAAGATGCTGGTCATCGCCTGCAACAGCGCCAGCGCGGCCGTGCTCAGGGACGCCAGGGAACGCTACGACGTCCCCGTCGTGGAGGTGATCCAGCCCGCCACGCGCCGCGCCGTGCGGGCCACCAGGAACGGCCGGGTCGGCGTGATCGCCACCCGGGCCACCATCGACTCCATGGCCTACAACGACGCCTTCGCCGCCGCCCCCGACGTCCGGCTCACCGGCGTGGCCGCCCCACGCCTGGTCGAGTTCGTGGAACGCGGCGAGACGATGAGCGAGGAGCTCATCGAGGTCGCCCGCGCCTACCTCCGGCCGGTGATCGAGGAGGGTTGCGACACGCTCATCCTCGGATGCACCCACTACCCGCTGCTCGCCGGCGCCATCTCCTACGTCATGGGCGAGGGGGTGACGCTGGTGTCCAGCGCGGACGAGACCGCCAAGGACGTCTTCCGCGTCCTCCACGACCGCGGGCTGACCAGCCAGGGCAACGGCCGCAGTCCCCGGCACAGGTTCCGCGCCACCGGCGACGGCGCCCTGTTCGCCGAGCTGGGGCGGCGGTTCCTCGGCCCCGAGATCGCGGACGTGGAGAGCGCCCTGGTCGGCGAGACGCTGGGCGAGGAGGTCCTCGCCGCGCCCGGCCACCCGGGATAGCCGCCAGGGCCGGCGGGCCCGGCGAGTCGCAGCGAATCCAGCGAGCAAGGTGAGGGAGAAGGCCGTGAAGCTGACGATCGTCGGATGCTCGGGAAGCTTTCCCGGCCCGGACAGTCCCGCGTCCTGCTATCTGCTGGAGGCCGAGGGCTTCCGCATGCTGATCGACTTCGGCAACGGTTCCCTCGGGGCCCTGCAGCGCCACATCGGCCTCTACGACGTCGACGCCATCTGCCTGTCGCACCTGCACGCCGACCACTGCCTGGACATGTGCGCCTACCACGTCGTGCGCACCTACTCCCCGGACGGTCCGCTGCCGCGCGTCCCCGTCCACGCCCCCTCCGCCGCGCCGCGCCGCCTCGCCGCCGCCTACGGCATGGACGACGAACCCGCCCTGGACACCGCGTTCGCCTTCACGCCCCTCGCGCCGGGCTCGTTCACGGTCGGCCCCTTCGAGATGACGGCCGCCCTCATGAACCACCCCGTGGAGACCTACGGCTTCCGCGTCTCCCACGGCGGGCGCTCGGTGGCGTACTCCGCGGACACCGGCGAGAGCGCCGAACTGGTCGACCTCGCCGCCGGGGCCGACCTCCTGCTGTGCGAGGCGTCCTTCCGCGACCGTCCCGGCAACCCCAAGGGCCTGCACCTGAGCGGCAGGCAGGCGGCCGAGCACGCCGCCCGCGCCGGCGTGGGCACCCTCGTCCTCACCCACCTGGTGCCCTGGTACGACCCCGCGGACGTGCTCGCCGACGCCGCCGCCGGCGGGTTCGACGGCCCCATGGAACTGGCGCGGAGCGGGGCCGTGCATGACCTAAGGTGAGCCTCATGGCACGTGAAGACGGGCGTAGGCCCGACCAGCTCCGGCCCGTCACCATCACCCGTGACTGGCTGGCCCACGCCGAAGGTTCGGTCCTCGTGGAGTTCGGGCGCACCAAGGTGCTGTGCGCCGCCTCGGTGCAGGACAGCGTGCCCCGGTGGCGCAGGGGCAGCGGCCTCGGCTGGATCACCGCCGAGTACGCCATGCTGCCCCGGTCCACCAACACCCGCAGCGACCGTGAATCCGTGCGCGGCAAGATCGGCGGGCGCACGCACGAGATCTCCCGGCTCATCGGCCGGTCCCTGCGCGCCTGCGTCGACTACAAGGCCCTCGGCGAGAACTCCATCGTGCTCGACTGCGACGTCCTGCAGGCCGACGGCGGCACGCGCACCGCCGCCATCACCGGCGCCTACGTCGCGCTCGCCGACGCCGTCGCCTGGATGCGCGCGCGCAAGCTGTGCCCCGGCGAGCCGCTCGTCAACTCGGTCGCCGCGGTCTCCGTCGGCGTCGTCGGCCACACCTCCCTGCTCGACCTGTGCTACACCGAGGACGTCGCCGCCGAGACCGACATGAACGTCGTCATGACCGGCGCCGGCGACTTCGTCGAGGTCCAGGGCACCGCCGAGGGCGTCCCCTTCGACCGCGCCGCGCTCGACGGCCTGCTCGACCTCGCCGCGACCGGCTGCGCCGAGCTCACCACGCTCCAGCGGCAGGCCCTGTCATGACCGCCGTCGCCCCCGCGGAGCTCACCGCGCTCCAGTGGCAGGTCCTGTCATGAGCGCCGTCGCCCGCGTCGTGCTCGCCACGCGCAACCAGGGCAAGATCCTCGAACTGCGCCGCATCCTGGCCGAGGCCGACGAGAAGATCGAGCTGATCGGCCTCGAAGAGTTCCCCCAGATCGGCGAGGTCGCCGAGACCGGCCTCACCTTCGCCGAGAACGCGCTGCTCAAGGCGCACGCCGTCGCCTCGGCCAGCGGGCTGCCCGCCGTCGCCGACGACTCCGGCCTCTGCGTCGACGCCCTGAACGGCATGCCGGGGGTGTTCTCCGCCCGCTGGTCGGGGTCCCACGGCGACGACGCCGCCAACCTGCGGCTCCTGCTCGCCCAGATCTCCGACGTCCCCGACGGGCGCAGGGCCGCGCACTTCGCCTGCGCGGCCGCCGCCGCCCTGCCCTCCGGCGAGGAACGCGTGGTCGAGGGTGTCCTGCGCGGCGCGGTGATCCACTCCTCGCGCGGCACGAACGGGTTCGGCTACGACCCGATCTTCGTACCGGACGAGGAGACCCGCACCACCGCCGAGATGTCCGCCCCCGAAAAGGACGCCATCAGCCACCGAGGCCGAGCCTTCCGCGCACTCGTACCCGTCCTGCACGACCTCCTCGGCACCCAGCGTCCCGTCACCGGGGCGTAAGAATCCGCGGGCCAGTTCGGGCGTAGCGTTCACTGTGTGACGGAAAAGGGACCGGGGTCGCGCGCGAGGGACGACGAAACGGGGTCGCACGCGACGGACCAGGGTACGCGGTCGCGCGCGAGGGACGACGAAACAGGGTCGGGCGCGACGGACCAGGGAACGCGGTCGCGCGCGACGGAAACGGGAACTGGCTCGCGGGCGGACGCGTGGGCCGCCGCGCTGCTCGGCCTGGTGGCGGGCGCCGTGGCCCTCGGCGTCGGACAGCTCGTCGCCGGGCTGGTCAGCCCCAAGGCCGCGCCGGTCATCGCGGTCGGCGACGCCACGGTGGACCACACGCCGCAGGCCGTGAAGGACTGGGCGATCAGGACGTTCGGGTCCAGCGACAAGATCGTGCTCATCGGCGGCATCGTGATCGTTCTCGCCCTGGTCGCGGCCGCGCTCGGCCTGCTGGCCCGCACCCGCCCGGGTTGGGCGAGCACCGCCCTCCTGGCCTTCGGCGCCCTGGGCGCCACCGCCGCGGCCACCCGCCCCGACGCCGCCCCCCTCGACGTCCTCCCGTCTCTCCTGGGCGCCGCCACAGCCGCCTGGTCCCTCCGCTCCCTCACCCACCGCACCTGGCCAACCGGCTTCCTCCCCTCACCCCAAGCCAACAACAACCCCCAAACCGCCCCAAACAACACGCAGAAGCCCCCCGTCGACGTCCGGACGGAGGGCCCCGCCGACCTGCGGGAGGGTGAGGGTGCTGCCGACCTGCGGGAGGGTGAGGGTGCTGCCGATGTGCGGGCGGGGGAGTGGCCTGGGGGCGTCCGGGCGGAGCGGCACTCTGCCGACATGCGGGGCGAAAACCGTCCCGCCGGTGTGCCTCTCGCCGATGCGCCTGCTGCGGATCTGCCTCTCGCAGATGTGCGGCCCGTTGATGTGCGGCCCGTTGTCATGCGGGCTGGGGGTGAGCCTCCTCAGTTCGACCGGCGTGGGCTGCTTACGGGTGTCGCCGCAGGTGTGGTCGTGGCCGGGGTCGGGGGGCTGGTGGGGCAGGTCCTCGGGGGGCGGCTTGACGTCGGTACGGCGCGGGCCAAGGTGGCGCTGCCCAGGCCCGCCAAGGCGCTCCCGCCCATCCCCGCGGGTGCGGACCTGCGCCTCAAGGACCTCGGCCCGTTCGTCACCCCTAACCGGGACTTCTACCGCGTCGACACCGCGCTGATCCTGCCCCAGGTGGACCCCAAGACCTGGAAGCTGAAGATCCACGGCATGGTGGACCGACCGGTCGAGATCACCTTCGACCAGCTCGTACGCCGGCCGCTCACCGAGGCCGACGTCACGCTGACCTGCGTGTCCAACGACGTCGGCGGGCAGTACGTCGGCAACGCCCGCTGGCTCGGCGCGAGCCTCGCCGCCCTGCTGCGCGAGGCCGGCCTGCGGTCCGGCGCCGACATGCTCCTCTCGATGTCCTCCGACGGCTGGACGTCCGGCACGCCCGTGGACGTCGTCATGGACGGCCGCGACGCGCTGCTCGCCGTCGGCATGAACGGCGAGGCGCTGCCCCTGTCCCACGGCTTCCCCGTCCGCCAGGTCGTCCCCGGGCTCTACGGGTACGTGTCGGCGACCAAGTGGATCACCGAGATCAAGGTGACCCGCTACGACCGCGACGAGGCGTACTGGACCGAACGCGGCTGGGCGGCCAAGGGCCCCATCAAAACCCAGTCCCGGATCGACCTGCCCCGGGGCGGTTCGACCATCCCGCCCGGCCCCACCCCCATCGCGGGCGTGGCCTGGGCCCAGCACAAGGGCATCGACGCCGTCGAGGTACGCGTCGACAAGGGCCCCTGGCAGCAGGCCCGCCTGGCGGACGTGCCCGGCATCGACACCTGGCGCCAGTGGGTCCTCGACGGCTGGAACGCCACCCCCGGCGAACACACCATCGAGGTGCGCGCCACCGACACCACCGGCTACACCCAAACCCCCGACTACGCCCCCGTAATCCCCGACGGCGCCGCCGGCTGGCACTCCATCCTCATAGTCGTGAAGTAACTGACGCCCCATCACTACACGTCCCATCCGCCGGGGCGGGAGTCATGGGTGGAATCGCGGTGAGTGGTGGCGGTGCTGTGCGCTAGGCCCGGTGGAGGGTTCAGCTGGGCGGGACCGTGGAGGGTGTCGCCGTAGGCCGGGAGTTCTGGGGTGGGATCGCGGGGAGTGAGCACGGCGGTGCGGTACGGGCAGGGGTACGGGGCTCGGCAGGGGGAGGTGTTCTGGCTCGCGCAATCGTTGGGTTACTGCGCGGGCGGTGGAGGCCAGATCGGTGGTTCCAGGTTGGGCGGTGGATTGGCGGTGGTGCGTGGGTGTCGCCGCCTACGATCGGCGTCGTCCGGCCATACACACGGGGGAACACATGACCGGGACCGATAACGGCGTGCCGTCGCGGGCAGGGGTGTCGCGGCGCGCCGCACGCGCGGGGTACAACCCCGTCGTCACCGCCGACGGTGTCCGCTGGCGCGACTACGAGCTGGCGGCCGAGGCGTCGCCGGGCGAATGGCGTCCGCCCGCCCGCGCCGTCACCGTCCACGAACCATCACCACCACCATCCCTTCCGACCTCGCACACGCCCAACGCCGGCCCGCTCCAGCACGCTCCCGCACCACAGCCTCCTTCACCAGAGATCTCGCCGCCCCGGTCAGAGAGACAGCCGCCGCTCCGAGCGGACGCGCCCGGAGCCGGAGCCGGCGTCGGGGGCGGTGTGGGGGGCGGGGGCGGTGCCGGTATCGGGGTGTCGTCACCTTGGCCGGGAGTGCGTCCGTCTCACGTGGATCCATCGGCGGTGCATCCGGAAGTGCCGCGAGCCGGCGGGGGATCGTCTGGCCGGGCCGGAGGGGTGTCCCGGCGGTCGGGGGTGCCCTCGTTCCGGTCCGCGACGGAGGCGGGTCGGTCCGGCGTGGCTCCAGAGGGGGCACGAACGCCGTCGTTCCGGTCGGAGACGGCCTCGCCGCCATCAGAGACTCGACCGCCCGCCGTGCCACCGGTCCCGAGCGTGACTACCGGTACACCGAGCCTGCCCCGCGGCCTGGATGGATTGGACGGGCCGACGACCGACCGGCCCGCATCGAAAGAAGGGTCAGCTCCGTCAGAATGGTCCACTCGACCCGAACGGTTCGCTTCGACCGAGTGGTCGAAGCCGACCGAGTGGTCCACCCCACCCGAACGTTCCGCTTCCGCCGAGTGGTCAACACCGTCCGAATGGCCGACACCGACCGAATGGCCGGCTTCGGCCGAGTGGTCGGCGCCGACTCAATGGTCGGCTTCGGCGGAGTGGTCGGGTCCACCCGAATGGTTGCCTGCGTCTGGTGGGTCGGCGTCCGACGAGCGGTCCGCTTCGGCCGAGTGGCCGGGGGCGTCAAAGTGGCCGGCTCACTCGGATAGGCCGGGTTTGTCAGAATGGTCGGCGCATTCCGGGGGGTCGGCTCCGTCTGGGTGGCAAGCTCCGGCGGATGACTGGTTCGAGACGCGGGGGCGTCCGGCCCGGTTGGACGCGAGCAGGCCGTACGGCACGCCGGGAGGGCTGGTCTGGCCCGACCCCGAGCTGCAACGTGACCTGTGTCAGGCGCTCCCTGAGGGAGCCCGTTTCGCCGACCCGCGCGGCATCTGGATCCGCCTGGTCAACGGCGAAGGGCCTGCCGAGGATCCGTTCCGGGCCACCAACGCGGTGGACTGCGCGCTCGCGGTGATCTCCACCTGGCATGGCGAACCGGCCGTGGCCGCGGCGCGCCTGCCCGAGTACGACCGGCTCGGCAGGCCCTCGCTGGCGGGGGAGGCGGGCGGGGTGGCGCGGGCCGAGCGGTGGCTGGGGCACCGGTTCGAGTACGTCGGGCAGGGCCGCCGGGCGTACACGGCCATCGCGCGGCGGCTGCGGGCGGGCGGGCCTGGCGCGGCGGCCGTCCTGGTCACCCGCTGGTCCTCGGGAGGCGCCCACGCCTGGAACGCCCTGAACAGCGCGGGTGAGGTCGTCTGGGTGGACGGCCAACGCGGGCACGCCTCCGTGGACCCGCCACGGGGCGCGGTCACCGGAGTGTTCTGCGTGGCGATCGACCGCCGGGGGAGACGACTGTGACCGAATGAGCGGCGGGGAGGTCGCGATGAAGGGCGGCTGACGCCAGGAGCTCATGAGTGGCGCGGGCAGGGGGGCGCGGTGAGTGGGTGCGGGGCGGAAGGTTCGGTGGGGGAGTCAGGGATGGTGTCGTGGTGAGTGCGTTGGGGATGTCGGTGGAGCAGGTGCGGGCGTTGGCCGAGGAGTATTTCAATGGGCCGTTGGCCGCGGACCAGGCCACCGAGGTGGGGCTGCACGCCTTTGACGGTGGGTACGTCGCCTGGGCCAGGGGGCCGGAGAACGAGGATCCGTCCGTGCTTCCGGATGTCGCCGGGGGTGGGTGCGCGGTCATCGACGGTCTGACGGGTGAGCTGTCGATCCGTCCCCTGCTCACTCCGGAAGAGGTGGCGGAAGAGTGGCGGTCCCATCGCCCGGGATGAAGGACTCAGAGCGCGGACGACACCGGCCGGGACGGCACTCGTTAGAGGCGTCCCGGCCGGTGTCGTGTCACGGGTTAGGTGCTTGCTAGGGAGGTGACGATGGAGGCGCGGGCGGCGCGGCGGCCGGGGAGGAGGGCGGCGAGGACTCCGGCGAGGCCGGAGAGGGCGACGAAGAGCAGGACCTGGGTGACCGGCACGCGGAACAGGACGTCCTCCACGAGCGTCTGCGTGGCGGCCCAGCCGAAGGCCCCGCCGAGGACGACGCCGACGATGGCCCCGATCAGGCCCATGATCAGCGCCTCCAGCGACAGCATGCGCCGGAGCTGCGGCCGGGTCAGGCCGAGGGCGCGCAGCAGCGCCGACTCCCGGGTGCGTTCGTGCACCGACAGGCTGAGGGTGTTGGCGATGCCGAGCAGCGAGATGAGGATCGCCAGGCCGAGGAGCCCCGAGATCACCATGAGCATGGTGTCGAGCATGTCGTCGAACTGGCCGCGGATCTCGGTGGAGCTGAGCACCTTCGCGGCGGGGAACGCCTGCGCCGCGGCCTCGACGGCCTTCCTGGACGCCACGGCGCCGACGCCGTCCTTGGCGTTGACGAGCACCTGCTCGTCGTTCATGGCGCCGAACCACGTGGCGAACCCGGCGGCGGGCACGGTGATGGCGGGCAGCGGCGCCGAGTCCTCGAAGGTCGCGATGACCTTGACGTCGACGGTTCCGCCCTTGGGGGTGGCGAGCGCGAGCGTGCCGCCGGGGGAGACGCCGAGTTCCTTGGCCGCGCTCGTGCTCAGCATGGCGGTGGAGCCGGTGAACCCCTGCGTGGTGCCCTTGGCGGCCACGGCCTTGTAGGGCCCTTCGAAGGTGCCGACCTGGTACTCGGAGCGCCCGCCGTTGACCCGCGCGTCGCTCTGGCGGATCTGTACCACCGAGGCGAGCTCGGGCCGGGCGCGCAGGGCGGTGGCGAGCTCCGGCGGCACGCCGGCCGGGGCGTCGCGGTCGGTGAGGGAGCCCTGCGACATGACCATGTAGTCGACGGGGAACTGGTCGTCGAGCTGGGCGGAGATCGTCGCCCGGGTGGTGGCGGTGATGACGGAGATGAGCGTCATCAGCGTCACGCCGATCGTCAGCGCGATCGTCGTGGTGGCGGACCGCTTGGGGTTGCGCCGCGCGTTGTCGACGGCGAGCCTGCCGGGCACGCCCGCCAGCTTGGCGGGCAGCCACCCCGCGAACGCGCTGAGCGGCTTGACGATGACGGGCCCGAGGATGAGCACCGCGCAGAAGGTCAGCGCCCCGCCGGCCATGACGATGAACAGGGCCTCTGGGCCGGGCGTGGCCATGACGCCTGCGGCCGTGGCGCCGACGCCGGCGATCAGGAACAGCGCGGCGAACACCGTCCGCAGCACGCCGGCGCGGAAGGTCTGCTCGTCGGTCTGGCTGCGCAGCGCGGCGATGGGCGCGACGCGGGTGGCCGTCCGGGCGGGCAGCAGGGCGGCGCCGACGGTGACGAGCACGCCGATGGCGAGCGCGAGCGCGATGGTCCTCGGCGCGAGGGACACGCCGACCACGGGCAGGTCCTGCCCCATGGCCCCGGCCACGGCGATGGCGCCGGCTCCGAGCCCGTAGCCGACCAGCAGGCCGAGCGCCGAGGAGATGATCCCGACGACCACGGACTCCAGCAGCACCGAGCCGAAGACCTGCTTGCGGGTGGCGCCGATGCAGCGCAGCAGCGCCAGCTCGCGGCTGCGCTGGGCGATCAGGATGTTGAACGTGTTGTAGATGACGAGCGCCGCCACGAGCATCGCGACCACGCCGAACATCAGCAGGCCGATGGTGATGAACTGCATGTCCGCGCCGTTGGCCTTGGCCAGTTCGTCCACCAGTTCCTGCCCGGTGCGCACCTTGTGGCCCGCCCCGCCGAGCGCGGCGGTGACGGACGCCTTCAGGGTCTGCGGCGTCACGCCGGGCGCGGCGGCGACGTCGATCTCGGCGAAGCCTTTCTCGCCGGTCATGGCCTGCGCGGTCGCGCCGGTGAACCCGACGGCGCCGGTCATGGCCATCCGCTGGTCGACGCCCACGTCGAACAGGCCGACCACGCGGAAGGATTTGGGCTTGCCGTCGCGGCCGAGGACGCGGACGGTGTCGCCGATCTTGAAGTCGCGGGTCTTGGCGGTGTTCTCGTCGAGGACCACCTGGTCGGCCGCGGTGGGCGCGACGCCGGAGGTGATGGTCGTGCGGGCGAGCCTGCCGGTGACGATGGAGACGCCCGCGGTGGGGAAGTCGCCGACGACCTTGCCGTCCTTGCCGATCAGCGGGGCCTCGCCCTGGACGACGCCCTGCGCGTCGGCGACGCCGGTCACGCCGCGGACCTTCTCCAGGTCTCCGGAGCCCAGCCGGCCCGGCGACTCGCCGTCGGGGCGGGCGGGCAGCACCGCGACGTCCACCTTGTCGGCGGAGGCGGCGATCCGCTGGGTGACGTCGGACTGGATCGTGTCGGTGAGCACGAACGTGCCCGCGATGAAGCCCACGCCGAGCGTGATGGCGAGGGAGGTGAGCAGGAGCCGCAGCTTGTGCGCGCGCAGCCCGGCCAGAGTGCTCTTGAGCACCTCAGCCCTCCAGCTTCATCAGCGTGTCGAGCACGCTCTGCGGGGAGGGGTGGGTGAGCTCGGTCACCAGCATGCCGTCCCGGAGGAACACCACGCGGTCGGCGTAGGAGGCGGCGACGGGGTCGTGGGTGACCATGACGATGGTCTGGCCCAGCTCGCGCACCGAGGTCCGCAGGAAGGACAGCACCTCGGCGCCGCTGCGGGAGTCGAGGTTGCCGGTCGGCTCGTCGGCGAAGATGACCTGCGGCTTGCTGATCAGGGCGCGGGCCACCGCGACGCGCTGCTGCTGGCCGCCCGACAGCTCGCTCGGCCTGTGCTTCAGCCGGTCGCCGAGCCCGACGGTGCGGATCACGACCTTGAACAGCTCGGGGTCGGCCTGGCGGCCCGCGATGTCCAGCGGGAGCAGGATGTTCTGCTCGGCCGACAGCGTGGGCAGCAGGTTGAACGCCTGGAAGATGAACCCGACCCGCTCGCGGCGCAGCATGGTGAGCTGCTTGTCGTTCAACCGGGTGATGTCGACGTCGCCGACGCGCACCTCGCCTTCGGTGACGCTGTCCAGCCCGGCCAGGCAGTGCATCAACGTGGACTTGCCGGAGCCCGACGGACCCATGATCGCCGTGAAGGCTCCGGTCTCGAACCCGACGTCCACGCCGCGCAGCGCGTGCACGGCCGCGTCGCCCTGGCCGTAGACCTTCGTCACGCCGCGCGCGACGACGGCCGCCGGCGCGGCCCGGCGGAGGGCTTCTTCTCCGGTGATGGTCACATCTGGCTCCTTGAAGCGGGAAAGCGTTGATCTGCAGTGATCTCAACGCTATGGCCGCGGGAGCCGGGTTCCATGAGCCCTGGGGACGGACTTCCCGTACGCCCGGGGACTGGCCCGGCGGGCGGTGTGCGACCCCTGAAGTACCTCGAACTCGGCCGAAAGGTTGAGCGGCGCCGGTCACCGGCCGGGGGCGCCGAGCGGGCGCGTCACCGGCCGGCGGCGCCGCCGTACGGCGTGATCAGGCCGGTCTCGTAGGCGTAGACGACGGCCTGGGCGCGGTCGCGGACGCCGAGCTTGGCGAGGACGCGGCCGAGGTGGGTCTTGACGGTGGCCTCGGCGAGCGCGAGACGGCCGGCGATCTCGGCGTTGGACATGCCCCGGCCGACCATCACGAGGACCTCGCGCTCGCGGGCGGTGAGCCTGCGCAGCGCCTCGGGCTCGGGGGCGGTTTTGCCGGGCAGGTGGGCGGTGAAGCGCTCCAGCAGCCGCCGGGTGGTGCTGGGGGCGACCACGGCGTCCCCGGCGTGCACGGAGTGGATCGCGCTGATCAGGTCGGACGGCGGGACGTCCTTGAGGAGGAACCCCGAGGCGCCGGCCTTGAGCGCGGCGAAGGCGTATTCGTCCAGGTCGAACGTGGTGAGGATGAGCACTTTGGGTGGTTCGGGCAGTGCCGTGACGAGCCGGGTGGCCTCGACGCCGTCCATGCGGGGCATGCGCACGTCCATGAGCACGACGTCGGCCGCCAGCGAGCCGAGCAGGCGGACGGCGGCGTCGCCGTCGGGCGCCTCGCCGACGACCTCGATGTCCTGCTGGGCGCCGAGGACCATGCGGAACCCGGCGCGGACGAGCTCCTGGTCGTCGACCAGCACCACTCTGATGGTCACGCCGCCGCCCCCATCGTCGGTCATCACGCCGCCCTGCTCACCGGGAGCCGCACGGCCACCTGGAACCCGCCTCCCGGCCGCGGGGAGGCCTTGACGCTGCCGTCGTACATGGCGACGCGCTCGCGCATGCCGATCAGCCCGTGCCCGGCGACGCCCGCGGGCGCCGCCGCGCCGCGCCCGTCGTCGGTGACCCGCAGCTGGATCTCCCGGGCACCGTACTCCATCTCGACGGTGGCGCGGGCACCCGGGCCACCGTGTTTGAGCGCGTTCGTGAGGGCCTCCTGGACGATGCGGTAGATCACGAGCTGCTCGCCTTCCGGCAGGTCGCGGCTGGTTCCCCTGACCGTGAACTCGACCGGCAGCCCCGAGCGCCTGATCTGGGCGACCAGGTCGTCCAGCTCCGCGACGCCGGGCTGGGGCGCGTAGTCCTCCTCCGGCCCCGCGTCCTCGCGCAGCACGCCGACGAGGCGGCGCATCTCGGCCAGCGCCTGCCGCCCGGTGCTGGAGATGGTCTGCACGGCGCGGCGGGCCTTCTCGGGGTCGCTGTCCATGGTGTACCCGGCGCCGTCGGCCTGGACGATCATGACGCTGACGTTGTGGGCGACGACGTCGTGCAGTTCGCGGGCGATGCGGGCCCGTTCGGCGGCGGCGGCGATGCGGGCCTGCTGGTCGCGCTCGCGCTCGGCGCGCATCGCCCGTTCCTCCAGGCTTTCCAGGTAGCGGCGCCGCACGCTCGCGTAGATGCCGCCGACCCAGGGGGCCACCACGAACATCGAGATGGAGGCGTAGGCGCCGAACGTGGGGCCCTGCCACCGCACGAGGGCCAGGCACGCGCCGAGTTCGGCGACCAGGCCGGCCGGGATGGCCCAGCGCAGCGCGCACCGGGACACGACGCCGTACATGGCCACGAGGACGGCGAGGTCGGCGGGCACCACGTCGACGCGCATGAGCCACTGCGCGAAGGCGACGGCGGAGACGGCGGCGAAGGTCAGCACGGGACGGGTGCGCCGCCAGAGCAGTGGCGCGATGAGCAGGGCCGACAGGCCGAGGTAGGACGCCACGGTGAGGCGGACGCCGCCCGGGAACGCCGTCGTGCGGGAGTACGCCTCGGCGGAGATCAGGCTCAGAACGATCAGCGGAACGAGCAGGAGCGCGTTCGCCACGCGGCTGTGGCGCGCTGTCAGGGCGCGCAATCGTCCGAACACGCCCCAACCCTACGTACGCGCAGCTCATCCCCCTTCCCTCTGAAGAGGGATCTCGGTCTACGACCCTGGTCGTACGGGACAAAACCGCTTACAGCCCGCTTACGGGGCCTAAGGGATAGTTGTCGGTGGGAGCCACCTTCGGGTGAGTAAAGGGAGATTGTGATGCCGGGGAGCAAAGACGACGGGTCGCGTGGCAAGGGGGATGAGCCACGCGGCCCCGGGGGCCCCTGAGCAATTCGCCCTTCCGACGCCAGACGCCCCATGCCCAGCGGGCTGACACGGCCGGGCCGCCTCCACTCAGGTGGAGGCGGCTCTCCTGTTGCCCGGGCCGGAGTGGGGTCGGTGGGATTCGAACCCACACTGTCAGGTACCTAAAACCTGTGCCTCCTGCCATTGGGCTACGACCCCGGGCTTTTACGGCATGCGCCATAATAGTTGAGCGCCGGGCGGTCGCCGTACCGGTTATTCGAGTCCGAGATCTTTGCGCAGGCGGGCGACGTGCCCCGTGGCCTTCACGTTGTAGAGCGCCTTCTCGATCTTGCCGTCGGCGTCGATGACGAACGTCGACCGCAACACCCCGACCGTCGTCTTCCCGTACATGGTCTTCTCGCCGTAGGCGCCGTACGCCTGGTGGACGGCCAGGTCGGGGTCGGACAGCAAGGGGAAGTTCAGCGCGTCGCGCTCGGCGAACTTGGCCAGCTTCTGCGGGGTGTCCTTGGACACACCGAGCACGGCGAAGCCCGCCGCCGCGAGGCTCTGCAGGCTGTCGCGGAAGTCGCAGGCCTGCTTGGTGCACCCGGGCGTCATCGCCGCGGGGTAGAAGTAGAGGATGACCCGGGTGCCGCGCAGGGACTTGAGGCCGACCTCCTGGCCCGTGGAATCGGGCAAGATGAAGTCGGGTGCGGCGTCGCCGGGCTCGAGTCTCGTCTGTGTCACGGCACCAACCTACCGGCACGCCCCCCGTGCCGGGCGGTGGCGCCACCTGAGAGACTGATCGCTTGAAATGCCGGGACGCGAACGGCCGCCGTGGGCGCGGCGCGGCCCGTGCGGGACGAAGAGAAGGGGATCGCCATGGCGGACACCGACCCCGAGGCGCTCGAACGCCGGATCGAGCGCAGCAGGGCGGAGCTGGCTGTCACCGTGGACGCCATCGTGGATCGTGTCAGCCCCAAGCGCGTCGCCGAGCGCGGCGTCGCCAAGGTCAAGGCCAACGCCGAGCAGGTGATCGCCTCGGCCCGCGAGGCGGTGGGCCTCGGCCCGGCGCGCGAGCCCTACTCCGGCGACGAGGCGTGGCGCGACGAGCGGGCCGCGGCGAACCTGGCCCCGCTCCTCATCGGCGTGGGCGCCGTCGTGGTGGTCGGCGCGGCGATCGCGATGCTGCGCCGCCGCCGGCGCGGCTGACGCCCGTCTTTTCCTGATATTTCCGCCAGGCGGGTCCCCTCGGCGCGGGCCCGCCGTGACGCGTGTGCGCATTCCCTCCACGCGATCCCTTGACCATGCCGTGGCGCTTTCCTATCCTCCCGGTAGGATAAGTAGGAAAATTGGGCGCGCCAGGAGGACGAGTGACGTCGGAGCCCGGCCGAGCGGAGCTGTGGCGGTACTTCGCCCGCAGGCTCGCCCAGGCCGCCTTCGTGCTCTGGGCCTCGTTCACGGTCTCCTTCGCCATCCTCTACATGCTTCCCAGCGATCCCGTCGCGCTCCTCGTGGGCCGGGACACGGATCACGGTCGCGGGCCTGGTCGTCGGCAACGTGCCGGCCGGCTCGGTCGTCACCGAGACCGTGTTCTCGCGCGCCGGCCTCGGCCGGGTGACGGCGCTCGCGGTGACCACCCAGGACATCCCCGTCGTCCAGGGCCTGGTGGTGTTCGCCGCGCTCGTGTTCGTCCTGGTCAACCTCGCTGTCGGCTTGGTCTGCCCCGCTGCTGGACCCGCGGATCGCCCGCCCGTCACCGCGCGGTCGGTGAAGGACGACTTCGACGACATCGTCAAGGCCGGCGCCAAGCCGGAAGCGGGCCCGGCGCCTGAGACGTCCGCACCGGAGTCCAAGGAGAACCTCGTGACCAAGCAGATCCACCTCGCCGCGCACTTCCCCGGCGTCAACAACACCACGGTCTGGTCGGACCCGCGCGCCGGAAGCCAGATCGACTTCGCGTCCTTCACGCACCTGGCCAGGACCGCCGAGCGCGGGAAGTTCGACTTCTTCTTCCTGGCGGAAGGTCTGCGGCTGCGCGAGATGAAGGGCCGCATCCACGACCTGGACGTGGTCGGCCGCCCCGAGTCGCTCACCGTGCTGTCGGCACTGGCCGCCGTCACCACCCACCTCGGCCTGGCCGCCACCGTGAACTCCACCTTCAACGAGCCGTACGAGGTGGCGCGGCGGCTCGCCTCACTGGACCACCTGAGCGGCGGCCGGGCCGCGTGGAACGTCGTGACCAGCTACGACGCCTTCACCGGCGAGAACTTCCGCCGCGGCGGCTTCCTCGACGAGGCCGACAGGTACACCAGGGCCGCCGAGTTCCTGCGCACCGCGCGCGAGCTGTGGGACTCCTGGGCGCAGGACGCCGTCACCGCCGACGCCGGCACGGGCGCGTTCGTCCGCGACGGCGGCGTCGGAGAGTTCCGGCACCGGGACCGCCACTTCGACATCTCCGGCCGCTTCAACGTCCCGCGCGGGCCGCAGGGCCATCCGGTGATCATCCAGGCCGGGGACTCCGACGAGGGCCGCGAGTTCGCCGCGTCCGACGCCGACGTCATCTTCAGCCGGCACAGCACGCTGGAGGACGGCCGCGCGTTCTACCGCGACGTCAAGCGCAGGCTCGCCGGCCACGGCAGGCGTCCCGAAGACCTGAAGATCCTGCCCGCGGTGACCTACGTGCTCGGCGACACCGAGGAGGAGGCGGCCGAGCGGGCGGCCGAGATCCGGCGGGCGCAGGTCAGCCCGCAGACCGCGATCTCCTACCTCGAAGGGATCTGGGGCCGCGACCTGTCGGCGTACGACCCCGACGGCCCGCTGCCCGACGTCGACCCGGACCTGGAGGTCGGCGTGTCCAAGGGACGCGCCCAGTTCCGCGGCGACCGGAGCGCGACCGTGGCCAAGTGGCGCGCGCTGGCCGAGGAGAAGCGCCTGTCCATCCGCGACCTGGTCATCGAGCTGTCCGCCCGGCAGACCTTCATCGGCACGCCGCGCTCGGTCGCCGACGCGATCGACCTGTTCGTGCAGACCGACGCCTCCGACGGGTTCATCTTCGTCCCGCACCTCACGCCCACCGGTCTGGACGACCTGGTGGACAAGGTCGTCCCGCTGCTGCAGGAGAAGGGCGTGTTCCGCGCCGACTACTCCGGCCCGACCCTCCGCGACCACCTCGGTCTCACCGCCCCCCGCACCCGGCAGACCACCTGACCGGCTTTCGTCACCTGCCCGGCCCCGCCACCTGACCGGCCGCACGGACCCGGCGTGGGGACCGGGCGTGACGGCCCCGGCCTCACAGGAAGGTCTTGCCCTCGCCCCGGTAGGTCGGCACGGTCTCGGTGACGCGGTCGCCCTCGACCAGGTGCAGCGCGTCGAAGCGCTCGCACATCTCGCCCGCCTTGGCGTGGCGGAACCACACCCGGTCCCCGATCCCGAGGTCCCGGGCCGCCGGGCCGAGCAGCGGCGTCTGCACCTCGCCCGCGCCTTCCCGCGGGTCGTACCGCAGCCCGGCCGGCAGGTACGGCTGCGGCAGCCGCGAGGCGCCGGGCGAGCCGGACGCGTGGTACCCGCCGCCGAGCACGGTGACGACGTCCGGCGCGGGCCTGCGGACCACCGGCAGCGCGAACAGGGCGGCCGGGCGGCCGGTGAAGTTTCGGTAGAAGTCGAACAGGCGCGGGTGGTAGAGGCCGGAGCCCGCCGCGATCTCGGTGACGGCCTTCTCGCGCGCGGTCTTCTCGACCGAGCCGGTGCCGCCGCCGTTGACGAACTCCAGGTCGGCGATCCGCCGGACGGCCTGGACCACGCGGCCCCTGCGCACGGCCAGCTCGCGCCGCGACCGCTCCTGCATCAGCCGGACGACCCGCCCGTACGGCCCCGGCACCCGGTCGCCGACCCCCGCGATCTGCGCCTCGTACGCCATGAGGCCGGTGAGGCGCAGGCCGGGACGCCCGGCGGTCGTGGCGGCCAGCGCCACGGCGTCGGCGGGCTCTCGGACGGGGGAGCGCAGGGCTCCGGCGCGGAACCTGCCGCCGAAGGCGGTGAACCCCGCATCGACGTCCAGACATATCCGGATCTGCTGGCGATCGGGCACTCCGCCGACCGCCTTCTCGATGAAGTCCAGGTGTTCGACGCTGTCGGCCATCACCGTGATCTCGCGGGCCGCCCGCACGTCGCCCGCCAGCGCGGCCAGGGCCGCCCCGTCGGCCGTCGGGTAGGCCACCAGGATGTCGGTGAACCCGTCGGCGGCCAGCCACAGCGCCTCGGGCAGCGTGAACGCCATGATCCCCCGGAAGCCGTCGATGCGGAGCACCCGCCGCAGGACCTCCCGGCAGCGGATCGATTTGCTCGCGAGCCGGATCGGCTTCCCACGCGCCCTGTCCACCATGCCGGCGGCGTTCGCCCGCAACGCGTCCATGTCCAGGATCGCCAGCGGCGGCTCCAGATCGGCGGTGGCGCGATCGTAACGCCGGCGTTCGTCCATGTCGCGAGTCTAGGCACCCGGCGAACGTGAGCCTAGGTCACGTTATGAGGTTGTCACGCCGTCCTCCCCGGCCGGCGATCGGGACCGGCGGGTGAAGGCGAGGCCCGCCGCGAGGCAGGCCATGGGAAGCACCGGGACGACGTAGCGGTGGTCGAAGGCGGCGATCAGGGGCGGCAGGACCAGAAGGGTGACCGCCGTGGCCCAGGGGAGCAGGGCGGGGCCGCCGAGCCGGCGCCATCGCATGACGACCGCGACCAGCCCGGCGAGCATCAGGGCCGCGAGCAGCGGGCCCCGGACGTAGCCCTGCTCCTGGTAGGCGCGGATCCAGCCGGCGTAGGGCTCGGCGACCACGGTGTCGCCGCGCTCACCCTGGTACGCCGTCGTGAGCTCGGGCGCGGTACGGCCGGATGAGGCGATCTTGTCGGTGAACGGCTTCACCGAGGGCGGGAAGACGTAGGCGCTCTGCGGGCCGGGCGTCGGGTACACGCGGCGGGTCCACTCGAAGCTCCAGAGGGCGTCCCTCACGCCGGTGAGCAGGAAATCCAGCGGCTGCGCCAGGATCGCCTCCTTGGCGAACGCGCCCGAGAGCCGCTCGCGGTCGGCGTCCTTCTTCACCTTGGCGAGCGGCGACCCGGAGTCCCAGATGTAGACCGGCGGCGCGGGACGGGCACCGGGCGGGTCCGCCGGGCACAGGACCTTCTCCTCGCCGGTGGGCCGGATCTTCGCGCAGTCGGCGAAGGTCATCGTGCGGGCCCACAGCCACACGTTGCTCTGGCCGAGGCCGTAGCTCCCGTGCTCGGCGTGGAACCAGGCCGCGTACCCGCCGAGCCCCACCGCCGAGGCCAGCGCCGCCGCCACGACCGCCCGCACCCCGGCCCGCGCGACGACCAGGGCGACCAGGGCGACGATGAGCACCGCGAGCCCGACCGTGCGGGTGAGCGTGGCCGCCGTCAGCAGCAGACCCCCGGCGGCGGCCGTCCACGCCGCCGGGCGCGGCCTCCACAGCAGCACGGTCACCCCCGCCGTCACCAGGAACGTGAACAGCAGGTCGGCCATCACCAGGTGCTCCAGTTGCACCATGTGCGCGTCGAGCAGCACCGGGACGGCGGCCGGCGTCGCGCCCCAACCGGGCAGCCCGCCGCGCCGGCGCAGCAGCGCGTAGACGCAGGCCGCCGTGGCGAGGCCCAGCAGGTGCTGGACCACCACGACGGCGGTGAAGCTCTGGAACGGCTGGAGCGCCCACAGGAACAGCGAGTAGCCGGACGGGCGCGACTCCAGCGGCTGCGGGTCGAGGGCCGCGTTGACGTAGGTGAACGAGTCCGCCCAGAACCACAGCGCGGGCCGATACCCCAGCACCGCGACCAGTCGCACCACCGCCCCGGCCGCCACCGCGACCAGGAACACCCAGTGCGCCCGCACGAACCGGCCCGCGTTCCCCGGCCCGGTCCCGCGAGGACGGCCCTCGGCGGCCATCCCGTCGCGCGAAACCCGCTCCGCGCCCGTCCCACCAGACCATCCACTCTGCGTCTGTGCGGACTGTCCACTCTGCGTCCGTGTAGATCGTCCGGTCTGCGTCCGCGCGGACGGAGCCGCGTCGCCCGGCGTCGAGGGCGGTAGGCCGCCGGGTTCGGGGGCTCTTCCGGGCGTCGGACCACCTGCATCGGACGCCGAACCCGGAAACACCGCGAACCTCCTCGGGGGGATGACGGGCCTCACATGCTAACCGGAGAGCAGTACACCGCCTTGACACAGCTGTTCTAAATCGAGAGCATTGCTCTCACGTCGGAATGCCGAACCGAACGTCCCCTCCGGTCGGGCTCAAGCGGCCCATTCACCCCAAACCCCTCGCCTCACCAGGACTCATAAGGAACCGCTCGTGAACGCCTCTCTCACCATGCCTCGTGTCCGTCCCGGCGCCGTCGCCTTCGCGGTGGCCGGCGTCCTGTTCCTGCTCTATCCGCTGGTCCGGCCGTACTCCGACGAATCGTCCATGGCGGGCGCCCAGGCCATCGGCTCCCCGGCCTGGGTCGCGGCGCACATGTTCGCCATGGTCGGGTTCATCCTGCTCACGCTGGGGCTCCTGGCCGTCCACCTGCTGCTGAACCGCCCCGGCAGCCTGCGCGCCCTGGTCGTCACCATGATCGGCGCGGGGCTCACCCTCCCCTACTACGGCGCCGAGGACTTCGCCCTGAACGTCATCGCCGCCCGCGCCGTCCGGGACGGCGACCCCTCACTGCTCCAGCTGGTGGACGAGTTCCGCTACCAGCCGGTGGCGGTCACCACGTTCGCGGCCGGACTGCTCCTGCTCGGCGTCGGCACGGTGATGGCCGCCATCGCCATCTGGCGCTCCGGCACCCTGCCCCGCTGGAGCGCCGTGCCCCTCGCCGCCGCCTTCGCCCTGTTCATCCCACAGTTCTTCAGCACAGATGCGCTGCGCATCGCGCACGGCGCCCTCACCATGGCCGGCGCCCTCTGGATGGCGTGGACACTGTGGCGGGCCCGGCGCGCCTGACGGCGGGCGAGCGACCGATCTTGAGCGTGCGGGCGGGTCTGACGCGGGACGTCAATATGCGTGGGTGGGGCCGATCCCGGTGAGGAGGGCGTCGAGGATCCGGTCGACGTACTCATGAGTCAGTGGTTCTTGGGTGATCAGGAGCTGGAAGTACAGCGGGCCGGACAGGATCGCCATGGCCAGGTCGAGGACGAAGGCGGGCGACAGTTGACCCTGGTCGCGGGCCGTCTTCAAGCGGGCGACGGTCTTGTCCGCCTGGGGGGCGATGAAGCGCTCGTTGAGTGCGGCGGCGATCTGGGGATCGTGCTGGGCCTCGCCGATCAGGGCCTTGAACAGAGGGCCGACGGGTGGCCGGGCCAGCAGGTCAACGGCCGAGTGGATCTGGGCGCGCAAGTCGGCCACGATGTCGCCGGTGTCGGGGTAGTCCAGGGCGGGCCCGTTCACCGACAACAGCGAGTCGAACAGCAGGGCTGCCTTGGACGGCCAACGGCGGTAGAGGGTCTGCTTGCCGGCGCCCGCACGGGCGGCGACCGCCTCCATGCTCAGTTTGGCGTAGCCGATCTCCTGGCCGAGCTCCAGCGTGGCCCGCATGATGTCCTCGGTCCGGTCGGCACCGCGACGGTGGGGCGTGTCGGTCATACCGACACCTTATCGGTACGGAACGTTCCGTACTTGACAGTGGACGTCCGTCTTGGGCATCATCTATCGGTACGGGACGTTCCGTGCCGATAAGAACGGCCAGGCCACCTGGCCCGATGTTCTTCACCACACCATCGCCACCTCATGAGAAGAAGACGATCGCGTGATGCCTGGCCTCCCTGACCTGACCGTGCCGCATCCCATGCCCGAGCAGCCGCGATCATCGCCTCAGGCGCCGTCGTCGTGGACGACCTCCACCGTCGTCGACCTCTGAAACCGACATGCGGCACATCACGATCCCTCCCGGCCAGACGACACCCACCATCGCACCACCGCAGGCCTCGGTGGATGCGCGTCGGGACCAAAGACTCCTTCGTCCAAGCCGTGCAGGAGATCGTCAGCGCAGGCACAGAACCGGCAGAACGGCGCGCGAATGACATGCCTGAATCGCGGACAACGACAGATTGCAAGGAAAGCGACTGATGAAGAACGCCGACGTGATCATTGTGGGCGCCGGACCGACCGGCCTCATGCTGGCGATCGAACTGAGCTTGGCCGGAGTGCGGCCGCTGGTGCTGGAACGGCACCCGCACCGCCGCGACACCCCCAAGGCCGGAGGTCTCAGCGGGCAGATCCTGGCGCTGCTGCGCTACCGGGGCCTGCTGGAACGCTTCCAGGCCGCCTGCCCCGGCCCTGTCCCGGCACCCCGATTCCCGTTCGGCGGGGTGCACCTGGACTTCACCCGGCTGGCGGATCCGCCGCTGCACGCGCTGCCGCTGCCGCAGCAGCACCTGGAGCGGCTGCTCGACGAACGCGCCGGCGAGCTCGGCGTGGACGTACGGCGCGGGCACGAGGTGACCGGGGTGAACCAGGACGACGCAGGAGTGACGGTGGACGTACGGGGCCCGGACGGGCCGTACCAGGTGAGCGCCCGCTACCTGGTGGGCTGCGACGGCGCGCGCAGCCGCGTCCGTGACCGGGCCGGTATCGGCTTCCCCGGCACCGTCTACCCGGAGGTCAACCGGCTGGCCCAGGTCACCCTGCCCGGCGAGGTCACCGTGCTCGGCAACGGCGATCTCGGCGTCCCCGGCTTCGGCACGATCCGCGCCGGTTTCACCCGCACCGACCACGGCCTGTTCGGCCTCGGCTCCTCACCCGGCGCCACGAGCGTCTCCCTTTACACCATCGAGGACGAGAGCACCGAGTACGACGACGACGTCCCGATGACCCTCACCGAACTTCAGGACAGCATCCGCCGCGTGCTCGGCGCGGACCTGCCCCTGGCCGGATCGACGCGGCTGTCGCGCTTCACCTTCAAGGCCCGCCAGGCCGAGTGCTACCGGGCCGGGCGCATCATGGTGGCCGGGGACGCGGCGCACCTGTTCCCGGCCACCGGCGTGGCACTCAACGCGGGCATGCTGGACGCGGTAAACCTGGCCTGGAAGCTGGCCGCCGACCTGCACGGCTGGGCACCGCCCGGCCTGCTGGACACCTACCACGACGAACGCCACCTCGCCGGCGCCCGCACCATGCTGCACACCCGCGCCCAGGTGGCGCTGCGCCGCGGGCACGACCAGGCCGCCGAAGCGCTCCGCGAGATGTTCCAGGAACTGCTCACCGACGAGCAGCCGCTGCGCCGCATGGGAGCCATGGTCGCCGGAACCGACGTCCGCTACCTCATGCCCGGCACCGGCCACCACCCGCTGACCGGCACCTTCGCCCCCGACCTCGCCCTGCACACCGACCAGGGCGTCACCAGCGTCGCCGACCTTCTGCACCCCGCCCGGCCCATCCTCCTCGACCTCGCCGACCGCTCCGACCTGCGCGAGGCCGCCCGCGACTGGGGGCAGCGCGTCGACGTCCACACCGCCAAGACCGACCGGCGACCTGCCGACGCCCTGCTGATCCGCCCAGACGCCCACATCGCCTGGGCCGCACCCATCGACGAACCCGCCGCAACAGCCACGCCTGCGCTACGAGGAGCACTCTCCAACTGGTTCGGCACACGCTGACCTCGGCCGCGACTACGGGCCCCGAGAAAGCGGCACTCGGCGTGCCCCCATCACCTGGTCGTTGACCGCGTTCAAAGCGTGAGACCGGTCATTGACTGCTCCAGGAGGGATTCGCGTGAAAGCGTTGCTCACCCTGACCTGCGCAGGTCAGTTCATGGTGCTGCTCGACAACACGATCGTCGGCGCGGCCCTGCCCGACATGCAGCAGCGGCTCCACACCGGGCTGACCGGCCTGCAGTGGATCGTCGACGCCTACGTGCTGCTGGTGGCCATGCTGCTGCTGTCGGGCGGCGTCTTCGCCGACCGGTTCGGCCGCAGGCGGGTGTTCCTGGCCGGGGTGGTGGTGTTCACGGCCGCGTCGGTGGTGTGTTCGCTCGCGCCCTCCATCGGCTGGCTGATCGCCGGGCGGGTGCTGCAGGGCGTCGGGGCCGCGGCGCTGAGCCCCGCCTCACTGGCGCTGCTCGCCGCCGCGTATCCCGCCCCGAGGGAGCGCGTCAGAGCGATCGGGTTGTGGGCCGGGTTCAGCGGCATCGGCCTGGCCGCCGGACCGCTGGCGGGCGGGATCCTGGTGGAGTCCTTCGGCTGGCCCGCCATCTTCCTGGTCAACGTGCCCATCGGGGCGGTCCTGCTGCTGGCGGGGCTGCGCGTGCTGGGGGAGTCCCGCAACCCGAGCGCGCCGCCGATCGACGTCCCCGGCACGGTCCTGTCCGCCGCGGGCGTGGGCGCTGTGACCTACGGCCTGATCGAGGGCGGTTCCCGAGGCTGGACCTCGCCGGTGATCCTGGGCGGCTTCGCCGCCGGACTGGTGCTCCTGGCCGCGTTCGTCGTGGTCGAGGGCCGTGTGTCGACGCCGATGCTGCCGCTGCGGCTGTTCCGGCAGCGGCTGTTCACGGTGTCCAACACGGCGATGGCCGTGGTCGGGTTCGCGTTGATGGGGTCGTCGTTCTTCTTCTCCCAGTTCTTCGTCTACGTCCAGGGCACTTCGATCCTGGTCGCCGGGCTGCGGACCCTGCCCGTCTCGCTGGCCATGGTGATCGTCAGCCCGTACGCGGGCCGGTTCGCGGCCAGGTACGGCTTCCGCGTCGTCGCCGGCATCGGCCTGGCGCTGGCCGGGCTGGGGCTGGTGGCGCTGGGTTACGTCCACGCCGATACCGGCTACGGCGACGTGTGGTGGCGGCTGGCGGTCGTCGGCATCGGGTTCGCTCTCACCATGTCGCCGCTGACCGGGGCCGCCATCCAGGCGGTCAGCCCGCAGGAGGGCGGCCTCGCCTCGGGCGTCAGCAGCACCACCCGGCAGATCGGCGCGGTGCTCGGCGTGGCGGTGCTCGGGGCGATCGTCCACACGCGGGAGTCCGGCGGCGCCTCCTTCGAATCCGGTCTCGACAGCGCCTTTCTCGCGGCGGGTGCCGTGACGCTGGCCTGCGCCGTGTTCACCGGCCTGTGGCTGACCGCGGCCCGGACACCGACGGGCGTCCGAGCCGAACAGCCAGGAGGTCAAGCGGTCAGTGAGCCGCCGCTGACAGCTCTTCCCAGTCGGCTCACGTCTTGAGCCGCTCGGCGTAGGCCTGCTGGCTCATCCGCAGCCCTTCGATGCCGAGGCACACCCGTAGCGGCGAGCGAGCCGCCGGCTATGGGGCGAAGAGGACTTGGGACTCGAGGTCGAGTCGGGTGGTGGGGTTGGCGGCGGGCGGGGTCAGGGTGAGGATCCAGTTGCCGAACCGGCGGATGACGTGGGTGATGTAGAGCGAGATGGTGGCCAGGTCATCGAGGTCGACGGGGTGGCAGTCGGTGGCGATGGCGTTGGCAGCGTCCGTGATGTCCTGCGCGGTCGCGTAAATGACGCGGTTGGCCGGCAGCTCGTTGAACTTGATGATCTTCCCTTGGTAGTCGGGGAGGAGGGACCCAAACCCCCGAAACCATGAATAACCAGCGTGAAGTCAGAGTTCAACGACCGGCGATCAAGAGCGGCCCGTTTCCGCCGTATTCCGGTGGCACTCGTGCGACTTCACGCACATAACCGCCACCACAAGCCATCTGGTGACTATTGGGTTGGTTAAGGTGTGTTGAGCCCACAGGTGCGGGTCCGTCGTGGTTGCTCGCCGTTAGCCCACCCCAGGACTGCGCGGCCATCGAGCGGGGCAGTGCGGGAGCGCGCGGAAGAGCGGTGCCGGAGCGCGCTCGGATCACATGTCGGACTTAGCGTCTGTCGGCGCTCTATTGGTGCGTACTAGTGGGTGGGCTAACGGCGGCCGACCGGATCGGTCCTGCACGGGTGGGCTCCTATACCTCTTCCAATCCAAAGCCTTCAGCTCCACACTCACAACCGCGCGGTTCTTCGAGGTGCGGCGGCTGAGGAAGAGAAAACGGCCCCTGGGGCGACGGCCGCGTGGTGGACGATAGATGATGTGACTTCATGACCGGCAGGGGGAGACGCGGCTTGTCTTTCTCAATGTGTGGGTATATCCGCCCCATTGTGAATCGTCCAGGTCGGATGGGTGCGCGTCCGACGGTGCTTCGCCGACTTCCCACAGCTTTCGGTCATCGGCTGCGTTGACCAGGTAAGGCCCTCCCGATAAATCCAAGAGGCGATCCTCGGGTATTGATGCCTGAGTGCGCAATGAATACAATCCCTCTGAGCATGGCGCTATTCGGACAGCCTGAACTCGTTGCTTCCCGCCGACGGCATACGTGATCCACACTTGTACGGTAGCCCTGTTGGCATTTCGAATGCGGTAGGTCGTGTCAAGGGGATCGCCTGGCAGTCCCCCGTTCGCTGTGACATTCCGCGCGAAAGCCGCACGCTTCTCGTAGTCGGCGGCCTGCTGCTCCTTGGTCTTCTCGGCGCGATCGTACGCCTGTTGCTCCTGGCTCATCCTGATCGACTGAACCGAGAGCGCGAGCGCGGGGAGCGAGCAGAGTCCTGCGAGGATGCTCACGATCGTGGCCCACCATTGTGCGGACCAGCGACGCGTCTGGCCGGCCTGGCCTGGATCGACCCGCCTCAATCGATGACGGTCGGCCGCCAGGCGGACGGACCTGCCGCGGGGACGAGGCGATGAGATACGCCGCCTGCGCTGTAAGCCGTCCATCAACCTCACCGTAAGGCTCGTCGGGATTACTTATGCGAGATGATACGGATGAAGCCGGTGGTCGGCACAAGGATTCAAGGCCCTCGGTGATACGCGCCGAGGGCCGGTTCGCTTTCCCGGCCTTTTCGTCTGGCGGTCCTGCCGAAAATCCTCCCAACGACGGCACTGTCGTCCCGTGACTTCGGAAATTCCTTCTCCAAGGCTGCCGGATGGCGGCTACAGTGAGTGTCGAAACGGAAGCACACCGTGTCTACAGACCTGGTCGGCGATTCTGTGGGGAACCTGAAGCGAGCAGCTTAGAACGTTTGACTTGGATGGGTAGGTGTAATTTGTCCCCCGGCAAAGAGATAGACCCGCACGAGTCCCCGAGAGCCCTCTTCGCCTTCGAGTTGCGCCGCCACCGCGAGGCGGCGCACATGAGCCAGCGGCAACTGGCCGAGCGCCTCGGCTACTCCGACTCCATGATCAACCTGGTCGAGAGGGCCAAGCGCCCCCCGTCGAAACAGTTCGCCGAACTCTGCGACCGCACCTTCGCCCTGGACGGCACCATGCTCCGCCTCTACATGGCCACTACTTGGCACAAGGCCCCCGAATACCTCCGCCCCTGGCTAGAGGAGGAAGAGTGCGCGACGGTCCTGCGAACCTGGCAGCCCATGCTCGTCCCGGGTCTGCTCCAAACGCAGGCTTACGCTCACCGCATTCTCTCCACCTGGCCTGGGGTCACTTCCGAACAAGTCGAGGAGCGCGTTGCGAACCGCATGCAGCGGCAGTCGATTCTGTACCGTGACCAGCCGCCGTCTCTGAATGTGGTTATCGATGAGGAAGTGACGCGTGATCACATCGCTGACGCGAAGACTATGCGGGAGCAACTGCTTCACTTGCTGGAAGTGGCTGAGTATCCCCACGTGACGATCCAGCTCGTGCCCTACGCGGCGCGCCCGCACTGCGGCCTGATGGGTGGGTTCGTCATAGCCGAGCGAAACGGAATGTGCTATGCCGCATATACGGATGCCCAGCCTGTCGGCCGTACCTTCGACGATCGCCAGATGATCACTGATCTGATTCGGAAGTATGACGCAATCCGGGCTGAAGCCGTACCGTTTAAGGAGTCCGTCCGACTCATCGAGGAAGCGGTGAACCGATTTGACGCATGACATGAGCGGCGCGCAGTGGCGTAAGAGCAGCTACAGCGGGGATGCGGGGGAGTGCGTGGAGGTTGCGTCGAACATCTCGAACCTCATCGGTGTGCGGGACAGCAAGCTGCCGAGCAACCCTGTCGTGACGGTGAGCCCAGCTGGGTGGGCGGCCTTCCTGACCGGACTAAAGGACGACGCTGTCCGTGGCTGAAATGCCGGGCGTGGTCAGTTCCCTCGGTCGTTGAGGGGACTGACCCGTACGGGTCACGCGCTTGCGGCGTACAGGAGGTCGCGTAGGCCGGGGAGGTCTTCCCGGTCGGAACGCCAGACGAGGCGCAGGCTCAGGTCCGGGGTGGTCAGGGGAAGCCGGATGAGGGTGCCGTTCTTCAGGGAGTCGGATACGGCGAATTCCGGGAGTAGGGCGAGGCCGAGTCCTTGTTCGGCCCAGGCGCGCATCACCGCGACGCTGCCCGCCCGTACGCGTTCGGGGCCGGGGCCGATGATCCTGTCGGCGGCCATCCAGAAGGAGCAGGCGGGCACGTTGACCAGGAGGCGCTCACCGGCGAGGTCGCCGGGGACCACGTGGGCGCTCGCGGTCAGCAGGTGGCCGGGGGCGGCGACGAGGGCGAGCGGCACCGTGCCGACGTCCACGAACGTCAGCGGCGCGGGCGGGGCCGCGAATCCGAGGTCTCCCAGGGCGTCGCCGGCGTCGAGCAGCAGCGCCGCGTCCAGCCGTTCCGTGGCCACGGCGGCGAGCAGGTCGTCGCGGCTTGTGCCGGGGGTGACCTGAACCTCTGCGTCCGGGCGGCTTACTAGAAGCCTTTCGTCGCGGCTAGTGCCGGCGGTCACCCGAACTTCGGCGTCCGGGCGGCTTACAGGGAGTGGTTCGTTGTGGCTTGTGCTGGGGGTCGCCGGTACTTCGGTGTCCGGGCGGTGCGTGCCGGGCGGTCGGCCGTGGTTCGTGACGGGGATGGCTTCGCGGTCCCGGCGGCGTGCGGCGAGTCGGGTCAGGACGCCGGGTACGTGGGTGGCGGCGATCGTCTCCAGGGCGCCCAGGCGGAGTGCGCGGGCCTGGCCGGTGACTTCTCTGCGTGCTTGCTCGGCCTGGTCGAGCAGGCGGCCGGTCCAGCTCAGCAGCCGTTCGCCCGCTCCGGTCAGGCGCATGCCCTTGGGGGTGCGTTCGAACAGCGCCACCCCGAGCGACCTCTCCAGGGTGCGGACCTGCTCCGAGACACTGGAGGGGGACAGCTCCAGGGCGACGGCGGCGTCGGTCACCGTCCGGTGCCGGACGACCGCCTCGAACGTCCGCAACTGGCGTAGTTCCATGTCAGGACGAACTCACGCGGAGCGTTCGGAATTTCCGCACGAGTCCTGCGGCCGGGCCGGTGGAGGCGGCACGGCCGGGTCCGCACAGTGGACGGCATGACCACTGACACCTCCTCCCACGCGGACGCGACACCGGGCGCGGGGACAGGGTGGGGACACCCTACGAACGGAACGCGCCGAGTAACGGCCCGGCGGGGACGTCGCCCGGCCGTCCTGGTGGGCATCTCGCTCGGATATTTCATGGTGTTGCTGGACATGACCGTGCTGTCGGTCGCTGAGCCGGACCTTGCCGCGTCGCTGCACGCCTCGATGGCAGGGCTGCAGTGGGCCACCACCGGATACACCGTGGTGTTCGGCGCCCTGCTGCTGTCGGCCGGCGCCGTCGCCGACCGTTACGGCGCGCACCGCGTGTTCCGCGCCGGGATCGTCGTCTTCGGCCTCGTCTCGCTGCTGTCGGCGACAGCCCCGACCCTGCCCGTCCTGGTCGCGCTGCGGGCGGTCCTCGGCGCCGCCGGGGCCGCCTGCGTGCCCGCCTCGATGGCGCTGATCGCCTGGCTGTACCCGGACCCGGCAGCGCGCACCCGCGCCGTGGCGGCCTGGGCGGCGATCAGCGGTTCGGCGGTGGCGGCGGGGCCCGTCGCCGGGGGCCTCCTGGTGGACCTGGCGGGCTGGCGGGCCGTCTTCCTGGTCAACGTGCCGCTCACGGTGCTGGTGCTCGCGCTGACGGCGGGCCGGTCGATTCGCGCCCCGCGCGGCGACCGGCGCATCCACTGGCCCGCCCAGCTCGCCGTCTGCGCCGCGCTCGCGCTGCTGACCGACACGCTCATCGCCGCCGGCGCGCGCTCCTGGGCCCACGCGGCGATCTCGGGGACGGTCACGGTGCTGGCGGGCGCCGTCTTCGCGACCCTGGAACGGCGGAGTACGGCCCCGGTGCTCCACCGGGAGCTGCTGCGCGGGCGCGGCGTGCGGGTGACGCTGGCGGCGGGCGCGGCGGTCACCTTCGCCCTCAACGGGAACCTGTTCGTCCTGCCGTTGCTGTTCCAGCGCGAGCACGGACTCAGCGCCCTCACCAGCGGCCTGACCTTCCTGCCCCTCACCTTGCCGTTTGTCCTCAACCCACCGCTCACCGGCCGCATCGTGGCTCGCGTCGGCCCCCGCCCGCCCATCCTCGCCGGCCTCGGCCTGCTCACCGCGGGCGGCACGGCACTCGGCTGGGCCTCCTGGGCCGGAGCAGGTTACGGCTGGCACGCCGTGGGCCTGCTCCTCACCGGCCTCGGCGTCTCCTTCGCCCTCCCCGCCCTGGTCACCGCCATCCTCGCCACCGCCCCACCCGGCACGGCCGGAGCGGCCGGAGGACTCCTGAACGCCGTCCGCCAGACCGGCGCCACCCTCGGCGTCGCCAGCATGGGCTCCCTCGCCGCCCTCCCCAGCGGCACGGCGTTGTCGTTGCTCCTCGCCGCCGCGGTCTGCGCCGCCGCGGCCGTCTGGTTCGCCCGGGGGACGGCGGCCTCCTGATCGCGGGCCGCCGGCTTGCGGGGGAGAGGAGCGCCGGTCAGCACTCGATGACGTTGACGGCGAGGCCGCCGCGGCTGGTTTCCTTGTACTTGTCGAGCATGTCGCGGCCGGTGTCGCGCATGGTCTTGATGGCCTTGTCGAGGCTGACGAAGTGGCGGCCGTCGCCGCGGAGGGCGATGCGGGTGGCGGTGATGGCCTTGATGGAGGCGACCGCGTTGCGTTCGATGCAGGGGATCTGGACGAGGCCGCCGATGGGGTCGCAGGTGAGGCCGAGGTTGTGCTCGATGCCGATCTCGGCGGCGTTCTCGACCTGCTCGGGGGTGCCGCCGAGGGCCTCGGTGAGGCCGGCGGCGGCCATGGAGCAGGCGGAGCCGACCTCGCCCTGGCAGCCGACCTCCGCGCCGGAGATCGAGGCGTTCTCCTTGAACAGGACGCCGATCGCCCCGGCGGTGAGCAGGAAGCGGATGACGCCGTCCTCATCGGCGTTGGGGACGAAACGGTCGTAGTACGTCAGTACGGCGGGGATGATGCCGGCGGCGCCGTTGGTGGGGGCGGTGACGATGCGTCCCCCGGCCGCGTTCTCCTCGTTGACGGCGAGGGCGAACAGCGTGACCCAGTCCATGGTCTGCAGAGGGTCCTTCTCGGGGCTCTCGCTCTGCAGCCGCCGCAGCATCTGGTTGGCGCGCCGCTTGACCTTCAGGCCGCCCGGCAGCACGCCCTCCTTGGTGGTGCCGCGCCGGACGCACTCGGACATGACCCGCCACAGGTTGAGCAGGCCGGCGCGGATGTCGGCCTCGGTGCGGCCGAACGCCTTCTCGTTCTCCAGCATCAGCCCGGAGATCGACAGGCCGGTGTCGGCGCACTGCTTGAGCAGCTCGGCGGCGGTGGCGAACGGGTGGGGCAGCTCGGTGTCGTCGGCTTTGATGCGGTCGGCGCCGGTGGCGTTCTCGTCGACGACGAACCCGCCGCCCACCGAGTAGTAGACCTTCTCGCGCAGGGTGTCGCCCTCGGGGGAGAAGGCGGTGAACCGCATGCCGTTGGGGTGGTGCGGCAGCGAGACCTTGCGTTCGAAGACGCAGTGCTCGCCAACGACGAAAGGGATCTCCTGGGCGCCGAACAGCCGGAGCGTCCCGGACGCGCGCATCTCGGCGAGCCGCTCGTCCACGGTGTCCACGTCGACGAGCTCGGGCTTCTCGCCGGACAGGCCGAGCAGGACCGCCTTGTCGCTGCCGTGGCCTTTGCCGGTCAGGCCCAGGGAACCGTAGAGGATCACCTCGACGCGGGCCGTCTTCTCCAGGAGCCCGTCCTGCTTGAGTCCCCTGGCGAACTTGTGGGCGGCGGCCATGGGGCCGCCGGTGTGGGAGCTGGACGGACCTATACCGATTTTGAACAGGTCGAAGACGCTGATCGCCATTGATCTGTGCCCTTCGGAACGTGTGTGGCGAACCTTCGGAACATGTGACGAGAGAAGGGACGCTCCGGCGAGCGGTGGCCCGCCGGAGCCGCCAGGAGAGGGCGAACGAAGGTCAGGAGTCCGCGGTGGTGACGGTGGCGTACTCCTCGGCGGAGAGCAGGTCCTCCGGGGTGTCCTGGACGCGCACGCGGAACAGCCAGCCGTCGCCGTAGGGGTCGGAGTTGACCAGCGACGGGTCGTCCACGACGACCTGGTTGACCTCTATGACCTCGCCGCTGACCGGCGCGTAGATGTCGCTGACGGACTTGGTGGACTCGACCTCGCCCACGGCGTCGCCCGCCTCGACGGTCGCGCCCGCCTCGGGAAGCTGGACGAAGACGACGTCACCCAGCGACTCGGCGGCGTACGCCGTGATGCCCACGGTCACGGTGATGCCGTCCTCCAGGCCGGCGATCCACTCGTGCTCCTTGGTGTAGCTGAGCTCCTCGGGAATGCTGCTCACTTGCTCCTCCGGTAAAAAGGCAGGTCAACCACGTCGACCGGTTCATGGCTTCCACGGATGTCGACCGCGAGCCCCTCGGACACGTCCGTGTCCACGTAGGCCATCGCGATCGGCTTGCCGAGGGACTGCGAGGGTGCGCCGCTGGTGACCTCTCCAACGACGGTGCCGTCAGTCAGCCGTACCACGGGGTATCCGTGGCGTGGCACTCGGCGGCCCCGCGCGACGAGCCCGGTGAGGCGGCGGCGCGGCGGGATGTCCTTCAGCGGCGCGAGGGCCGCGCGGCCGACGAAGTCGCCGGGCTTGTCGAACCGTACGACGCGGCCGAGGCCCGCGTCGAAGGGAGTGAGCCCGGCGTTCAGCTCGTTGCCGTACAGGGGCATGCCGGCTTCGAGCCGGAGCGTGTCGCGGGCGGACAGGCCGGCGGGGCGCAGCCCGTACGCGTCGCCCGCCTTGGTGAGCTCCTGCCAGAGGGTGACGGCGTCGCCGGCCGCGACGAACAGCTCGAAGCCGTCCTCGCCGGTGTAGCCGGTGCGGGCGATGAGGGCCTTCACCCCGGCGACCGTGGCGGGCAGGCCGGCGTAGTACTTCAGCGAGGGCAGGTCGGCGTCGGTGAGCGTGGCGAGGATCTCCTGCGACCGGGGGCCCTGGACGGCGACCAGCGCGTACTGGTCGGAGCGGTCCTCCACCTCGGCGTCGAAGTCCGCCGACCGCTCGGTCAGCTCGGCGGCGACCTTGGGGTAGTTGGAGGCGTTGGCGACGACGAGGAACTCCTCCGCGGCCAGCCGGTAGACGATCAGGTCGTCCAGGACGCCGCCGTCGGCGGCGCAGATCATGGTGTAGCGGGCGCGGCCCGGCTCCAGGGCGGACAGGTGGCCGATCAGCGCGTGGTCGAGCGCCTCCCCGGCCTGCGGGCCGGTGACGAAGATCTCGCCCATGTGGGAGAGGTCGAACAGCCCGGCGGCCGTGCGCACCGCGTTGTGCTCGGCGGACTCGCTGCCGTAGCGCAACGGCATCAGCCAGCCGGCGAAGTCGGTGAGCGTCGCGCCGAGGCTCTCGTGCACCTCGCGGAGCGGTGTGGGTCTGGACATGATGCGCACCTCAGACAGGATTGGATGAGAGCATCCTCCCCCTCTGTCATCGGTGCCTGAGAGTTTCGCCCGGGTTTTGCCGGACTTTCACCTTCGGCGAGGCCCCCGGAGGGGACCTGCTTTCCAGAGATCACCTTTCCCGCGCGGTCCTTTGCCTTGTGAGGTTCGCGGGGAGGACTTGCTCCTTCAGGGGTCCTGACCGGATGTCAGGACTCTCTCCCGCACGGGATCATCGGTGTTCTCGACCACCCTACCAACGCACGCCCGCCTGTCCATGCCCACCGGGGTGGCGACAGGGGGGGCACGTCAGGCGGCGGCGGCCGACACCAGCGCTCGGAACAGGCGGGTGTCCTCGCCGGTCTCCGGATGCCACTGCACGGCGAGGGCGAAGGGCAGTTCCGGCAGCTCCACCGCCTCGACGGCCCCGTCGCCGGACGTGGCCGCGACCACCAGGCCCGCGCCGAGGCGGGCGACGGCCTGGTGGTGGTAGTGGGCGGTCCGGACGGGGTCGGCGCCGAGGACGTCGGCCAGCCTGCTGCCCCCCTCCGGGCGCACGGGCAGGTGGCCGTACCGGCCGGGGGCGGGGGAGTGGCCGTCGTGGCCGACCAGGTCGGGCAGGTGCTGGTGCAGGGTGCCGCCGAGGTGTACGTTCAGCACCTGCATGCCCCGGCAGACGCCGAGGAACGGCAGCCCGGCCTTCAGCGCCGCGGCGACCAGTTCGAACTCCGCCGCGTCGCGGAACTCCCTGATGTGGCTCGTGCGCGCGTGCGGCTCCTCACCGTATCGGGACGGGTCCACGTCCCCGCCGCCCGCGACGATGAGCCCGTCCAGCCGCTCCACCAGCGGCGCCGGGTCGCCCGCCGGAGGCAGCAGCACCGGCTGGCCCCCGGCCCGCGCGACCCGGTCGACGTAGTCGTACGGCAGCAGCGCCGCGCGGGCGTCCCACACGGTGAACGAGGCCCGCTCGACGTAGCAGGTGATCCCGATGACCGGCCGTGCCATGGCGCCCTCCTACAGCGGGGTCACGTACGCGCCGGAGATGCCGCCGTCCACCAGGAACTCCGCCCCGGTGATGAAGCTCGCGTCGTCCGAGGCCAGGAACGCGACCGCGGCGGCGATCTCGGACGCCTCGGCGAACCGCCCGAGCGGGACGTGCACGAGGCGGCGCTGGGCGCGCTCGGGGTCCTTGGCGAACAACTCCTGGAGCAGCGGCGTGTTGACCGGCCCCGGGCACAGCGCGTTCACCCGGATGCCCTCGCGGGCGAACTGCACGCCGAGCTCGCGGGACATCGCCAGCACGCCGCCCTTGGAGGCGGTGTAGGAGATCTGCGACGTCGCCGAGCCCATGACCGCCACGAACGACGCGGTGTTGATGATCGAGCCCTTGCCCTGCCGCCGCATGTACGGGATGACGTGCTTGCAGCACAGGTAGACACTGGTCAGGTTGACGTCCTGGACCCGCCGCCACGCCTCGATGCCGGTGGTCAGGATCGAGTCGTCGTCGGGCGGCGAGATGCCCGCGTTGTTGAACGCGATGTCCACGCTGCCGTAGGTCTCGAAGGCCGTCTCGAACATGCGGGCGACGTCCTCCTCGCTGGTGACGTCGGCGCGGACGAACAGGCCGCCCACCTCCTCGGCCGCCTTGGCGCCCGCGGCCTCGTCCACGTCGGCGCAGACCACCCTGGCGCCCTCCTCGGCGAAGCGGCGGGCCGTGGCGAGCCCGATGCCGCTCGCGGCGCCCGTGATCACGGCCACGCGGTCACGCAGTCGCTGCATGGTGAAGATCTCCTTGACGGGTCGTGCGTCAGTGCGCGATGAAGACGTTCTTGGTCTCGGTGAACGCGGCCAGCGCGTCGGGGCCGAGCTCCCGGCCCAGGCCGGACTGCTTGAAACCGCCGAACGGCGTCCAGTACCGCACCGAGGAGTGGGAGTTGACCGACAGGTTGCCCGACTCGATCGCCCGGGCCGTCCGCAGCGCGCGGCCCACGTCCCGCGTCCAGATCGAACCGGACAGCCCGTACACGGTGTCGTTGGCGATGCGCACGGCGTCCGCCTCGTCGTCGAACGGCACCACGCTGACCACCGGGCCGAAGATCTCCTCGGTGAACGCGCGCTCGTCCAGCGACTCGTGGGTGAGCACGGTCGGCGGGAACCAGAAGCCCCTGCCGGACGGGCAGGCGCCCTGGAAGCGCGGCGTGCCGGTGACGAACGAGGCCACCCGCGCGCGGTGCTCGGCGCTGATGAGCGGGCCGAGGTCGGTGCCGGGGTCCAGTGGGTCGCCCACGGTCAGGGACGCGACGGCGGCGCCGAGGCGGTCGAGGAACTCCTCCAGGACGGGGCGCTGGACGAGGACGCGCGAGCGGGCGCAGCAGTCCTGCCCGCTGTTGTCGAACACCGCGGACGGCGCGGTCGCGGCGGCCCGCTCCAGGTCGGCGTCGGCGAACACCACGTTGGCGCTCTTGCCGCCGAGCTCCAGCGTGAGACGCTTGACGGTCCGCGCGGCGCTCGCGGCGATCAGCTTGCCGACCTCGGTGGACCCGGTGAACACGATCTTTCGCACGTCCGGGTGCTCGACGAGGCGGGCCCCCGCGACCTCGCCCGCGCCGGGCAGGACCTGGAGCACCCCTTCGGGGATGCCGGCTTCCAGCGCCAGCTCGGCCAGCCGCGCGGCGGTGAGCGGAGTCCACTCGGCCGGCTTCACGATCACCGTGTTGCCCGCGGCGAGCGCCGGGGCGACGCCCCACGTCATGATCACCATGGGGAAGTTCCACGGCAGGATGACGCCGACGACGCCGAGCGGCTCGGCGAACGTGATGTCCACCCCGCCCGCGACCGGGATCTGCCTGCCGTGGTTGCGCTCCGGCGCGCCCGCGTAGAAGTGCAGCACGTCGCGGACGTTGCCCGCCTCCCAGCGGGCGTTGCCGAGCGGGTGGCCCGCGTTGGCGACCTCCAGGCGCGCCAGCTCTTCGCCGTGGGAGTCGACCAGCTCGGCGAAGCGGCGCAGCAGCCGCGCCCGGTCGCCGGGCGCGACCTCCCGCCACGCCGGGGAGGCCGCCTTGGCCCGCGCCACCGCGCGATCGGTCTCGGCCACGTCCGCGAGCTCGACGTCCGCGAGCACGTCCTCGGTGGCCGGGTTGATTATCTTCATCGTCACATCCGTTCGAAGCCCCGGAACATCTCCCAGTCGGTGACGGCCGCGTCGAAGGCGGCCAGCTCGACGCGGGCGTTGTTCGCGTAGTGCTCGACGACCTCCTCGCCGAGCGCGGCCTTGGCGATCTCCGAGGACCGCCACAGCGCCAGCGCGTCCCGCAGCGTCGCCGGCACGGTCTCCGCCCCCGCCGCGTAGGCGTTGCCGCCGAAGGGCTCCTCCAGCGGAAGCTCGTGGTCGATGCCGTGCAACCCGGCCGCGATCATGCCGGACACGGCCAGGTAGGGGTTCACGTCGCCGCCGGGCACGCGGTTCTCCACGCGCAGCGAGGGGCCATGGCCGACCAGGCGCAGCGCGCACGTGCGGTTGTCCACGCCCCACTTGACCGCCGTCGGCGCGAAGCTGCCCGGGACGTACCTCTTGTAGGAGTTGACGTTGGGCGCGTACAGCAGCGTGAACTCGCGCAGCGCGGCGAGCTGGCCCGCGATGAAGTGCTCCCCGACCCGGGACAGGCCGTGCGGGCCGTCGCCCGCCATCACCGGGTCGCCCTCGGGGGTGCGCAGCGAGATGTGGATGTGGCAGGAATTGCCCTCGCGGTGGTTCGGCTTGGCCATGAAGGTGATCGACATGCCGTCCTGGGCCGCGATCTCCTTGGCGCCGTTCTTGTAGATGCCGTGGTTGTCGCAGGTGGCGAGCGCCTCGTCGAACCGGAAGGCGATCTCGTGCTGGCCGAGGTTGCACTCGCCCTTGGCGGACTCGACGTACATGCCCGCGCCCTCCATGCCGAGCCGGACGCGGCGCAGCAGCGGCTCGACCCGGGCGCCGCCGAGCAGCGAATAGTCGACGTTGTAGAGGTTCGCCGGGGTCAGGTCGCGGTACGCCTTGCCCCAGGCGTCCTCGTAGCTGTCCCGGTAGACGACGAACTCCAGCTCGGTGCCGACGTAGGCCTTCCAGCCACGCTCGGCGAGCCGTCCGAGCTGCGCGCGCAGGATCTGGCGCGGCGAGGCGGCGACGTCGCCGCCGTCCTCCCAGAGGACGTCCGCCATCAGCAGCACCGTGCCGTCCTGCCAGGGCACCCGGCGCAGCGTGGACAGGTCGGGCCGCATGACGAAGTCGCCGTAGCCGCGTTCCCAGGACGACATGGCGTACCCGTCGACCGTGTTCATGTCCACGTCCACGGCGAGGAGGTAGTTGCACCCCTCGGCGGCGTGCTCCAGCACCTGCTCCAGGAAGTACCGGGCGGACAGCCGTTTGCCCTGGAGGCGTCCCTGCATGTCGGTGATGGCGAGGAGCACGGTGTCCACGCGGCCGGCGGAGACGTCGTCACGCAGCTCGTCGACGGTCAGCACGGCGCTCCCTTCCTTCAAAAGTATGGAATCAGACCATTGCAGGCATGCAAGCACCCGCCGCGCCCTGGCGTCAACGGTTTCGCCGAGCCGTCCCGACAAATGGACTAATATCAAACCATTGACCTGAGAACGGGAGGCGTGATGGCGGAGCCGCAGCTCGTCGCGGTCCTGCGGCCCGTGCGGGCGGGCAACGCCTTCGAAGAGACCGTCGAGCGGCTGCTGCAGGCCATCAAGCTCGGCGTCGTGCCCACCGGCGACAAACTGCCCCCCGAACGCGAGCTGGCCGGCCGGCTCGGCATCAGCCGCGTCACGCTCCGCGAGGCCATCAAGGCCCTCCAGGACGCCGGGTACCTCGACGTGCGGCGCGGACGCTACGGCGGGGCGTTCGTCCTGTACGAGCCGCCGCCGCCCGGGCACGGCGACCTGCGCCGCGCCGTCGCCGCCATGGGGCCCGCCGAGCTGGCCGACGCGCTCACCTTCCGCATGGCCGTCGAGTGCGGCGCCGCGCAGGTGCTGGCCGCCGCCCCGCTCACCGGCGAGCAGCGCGCCACGCTGACCCGGCGGCTCGCGGAGGTCGGCGGCGCCGCGCCCGCCGACTACCGGCGCCTCGACACCGCCTTCCACCTGGCGATCGCCGAGCTGACCGGCTCACCGCTGCTCGCCGCCACCTGCGCCGACGCGCGCCTGCGCGTGACCGACCTGCTCAACGCGATCCCGGTGCTCGGCCCCAACATCGACCACGCCGCCGCCCAGCACGCCGCCATCGTGGACGCCATCCTCGCCGGCGACCCCGAGGCCGCCAGAAGGGCCGTCGCCGAACACTTGGAGGGAACCGCCGCCCTGTTGCGCGCGTTTCTCGCCTGAGGGGGGCCGTAGCATCGGTGATGGGGGATGCACGTGGGAGTCTGGTTCCAGCAGCGGATCATCGACACCGGACGTCTGCCGCTGTTCTGCTTCCTGGTGGCACTGATCGTCACGTTCCTGTTCACGCGCGTCAACGTCCGGCTGATCCGCGCGCGGATCGGCTGGTTCCGTGACGTCAGCGTCGGCGACGTCCACGTCCACCACGTCGTCTTCGGCGTCGTGCTCATGCTCCTCGGCGGGGTCGCCGGGCTCGTCGTCGCCGGGCTCTCCTCGGGCTGGTACGCGCTGACGGCCGGCCTGTTCGGCGTCGGCGCCGCCCTCGTGCTCGACGAGTTCGCCCTGATCCTGCACCTGCGCGACGTCTACTGGACCGAGGAAGGGCGGGCATCGGTCGACGCCGTCTTCGTCGCGGTCGCGGTGACGGTGCTCCTGCTGCTCGGCATGCGCCCGTTCTCCTTGCCCGACCCCTCCCACGTCGGGCGGTGGCCCGCCGTGCTCTTGCTGACCGCCGACCTGTTCCTCGCCGTGGTGACGCTGCTCAAGGGCAAGATCTGGACGGGGCTGGCGGGGCTGTTCGTGCCGGTCCTGCTGATCTTCGGGGCCCTCCGGCTCGCACGCCCCGGGTCCCCCTGGGCGCGCTGGCTCTTCGCGCCCGGCGCGCGCCGGCCACATCCGGTCAAGATGGCGAGGGCCGAGCACCGCGAGATCCGCTGGCGCCGGCCCGTGATCAGGGTGAAGATCGCCGTGCAGGAGTTCGTCTCCGGCCGCCACGACCTGCCCTCCGCGTGGCCGCGCGCCGATCGGGGCAGGACGTCACCCGCCACGACCTGGGGTGATGTGGCCGCGCGCATCATTTCCGATTCCGAGGGGAGTGGGCGGGGGCACAGTCCACCGAAGTGACGGAGGCGAACAGCCGATGGGCCTGCTGGAGAAGTGGAAGATGCGCGAGCTGAAGGCCAAGGCCAAGCGACGGCTCGGCGCGACCACCGGGAACCGCACCCTGGCCGCCGAAGGCCGCACCGAGGAGGCCGAGGCCCGGCTTCTGCAGACCGAGACCCGCATCAAGGAGACCGCCGCCGAGATCCGCGAGAAGTACGCCCGGCGCTGACCGCGTTCAGACCGGGAGGGCGGTCTCGGCGAGGACGGTGAGGAAGGACGCGATGACGGTTCGGACGTCGTCGCGGGTCAGGTCGACGTCGTGGTCGCCGGCGGTGAGGTAGGTCGTCACGGGGTGGCCGGAGGCCAGCAGGGCGTTGCTCAGGTCCAGCGCCTGCGCCGGGGGCACCACCGTGTCGCCGGTCCCGTGCACGAGCAGGACGGGGACGCCGTTGCCGACGTGGTTGGCGGGAGTCGCGTCGGCGGTGACGTCGTCCAGCGGGGTGGGGACGTGGCCGAGGAGCCGCGTCCACGGGCCGCCCGCGGCACGGGCCTCGGGCCAGTCGGCGGCGAGCGGGTCGACGGGCGGCGAGATCGCGATCACGCCCGCCACGTCGTCGGGGGCGTCGATGCCGCGCAGGCCGAGCTGGAGCGCCAGGTGGCCGCCGGATGACCGGCCGCCCACCAGCACCGGCGCCCCGGGCCGCTCCGCCCGCGCCGTACGCGCGGCCTCCCGCACGTCGTCCAGTTGCGCGGGCCAGGTGGCCTCGCCGCTCAGCCGGTGCGTGGCCGTCACCACGTGCAGCCCGTGAGCGGAGAGAACCTCGCGCGACCGCTCACTCGCGTGGCGCTCCGCCCACGCACCCCCGTGTACCCACACCAAGGTCGCCCCCATAGCGACGATCTTAGGGCCCCGCCCCGCACCCTCAGACCGCGCCGGCGAAGCCGCGTACGGCGAGGCCGGCGCCCAGGACGACGACCATCGTGGCCGTGCCCACGGGGGTTAGGCGCGCCAGGCGCGCGGCGAGCCCGCGGCGGGCGGTCGCCAGGCGGTTCAGGCGGGACGAGAGCTTGACCAGCAGGAATCCGACGGCGGTGAGCGTCGCGGCCATGCCCAGACCGTAGGCGGCGACCAGCGCGACGCCGAACCAGGTGCGGCCGAGCGCCATCGCGCCGAGCAGCACGATCAGCGCCGACGGGCTCGGCACCAGCCCACCCGCCACCCCCAACCCGATCAGCCCGGAACGGTCCCCGCCGCCGTGCCCGTGCCCATGGCCGTGCCCATGCCCATGTCCATGTCCGAACCCGTGTCCGAACCCGTGTCCATGGCCGTGTCCATGGCCGTGTCCATGGCCGTGTCCATGCCCATGGCCGTGGCCGGACCCGTCGGTGCGGCGGGTCCGGATGGCGGACCAGAGGAGGCGGAGGCCGAGGGCGGCGATGAGGAGGCCGCCGGCGACGCCGAGCCAGGCCAGGATCGAGTCTCCGGCCAGGCTGGAGAACGTGCTGACCAGCAGGCCCACCACCAGCACCCCCGCGGTGTGCGTGGCCGTCACGGTCGCGCCGACGACCAGGGCGTCGCGCGGCCGGCCACGCCGCCCGGCCAGGTAGGCGGCCATGACCGTCTTGCCGTGCCCGGGGATCAGCGCGTGCCCGGCGCCGAGGACCACCGCCAGCAGCACGGCGAGCAGTCCGAGCGGCACCGTCAACGCGGAGGCGCCGACGAGGCCGGTGAAGATCCGGTCGAGCCCGGCGAGCAGATCCCCGAACGGGCCGCCGATCCCGAGCGTCGCCGAGGCGTCGAACCGGGGTGCGCCGGGCCCGGTCTCCGAGTCGCCCGGCCCGGGAGCGGCGTCCCGGGAACGATCAGGTGAGGCGACGGCGTTCGACGGTGCCACGCGCAGGGTGACCGCGCGCTGGTCGAGGGCGCCCGACAGCAGGTCCCGCGGGTAGGCGCGCAACTCGCGGCTGACGCTCTCGGCGGGGACAGGTGGACGGTCGAGCCGTACGCCGTCGGCGGCGGCGGTGATCTCGCGCCAGCCGATGCGGTCGCCGAGGAAGGAGTCGGTGAAGGACACCGACGCGGCGGCGCGCGCCGGCGCCCACAGGGAACAGGTCAACCGGCTGGTCTCCAGCCCGCCCTGACCGGGTTCGTAGGCGAACGCGGCCCGGCCGACCCGCCACGGGACCGCCGTGCCGTCCACGACCAGGCGCTGATCCCCGGCGAGCGCCGCGCACGTGGTCGCGGCGTGGGCGGCGCGTTCAGCGGGGGAGGCGTCCCCGGACCCGTCGGCGTCCACGGACGCCCGGGCCTGCAGCGTCGGCAGCTCGGCGTAGTCCACGACGGCCGTGTTCTCGACCCGGCCGGGCAGCACCTTCAGCCCGTCGTAGTGGTTGACGGTGAAGTTGCCCAGGGGATGGGCCGCCACCACGGCGGCCAGAACGATCGCGATCACGAGAACCTCGCCAGGGCGGGCAGGGTGGGGTCGAAGCGGGCATTGCAGGCCTTGGACCGGGAGAACGAGGGGGACGGGTTCCGGCCGAGGGCCTGTTCGATCACGCCGCGGTGGTGGAGGAGCAGCGCGTTGCACCAGCCGGTGGAGGTGGCCTCGCGCGCGTACCGGAGGGCCTCGCGGGAGCGGCCGTCCTTGTGCAGCGCCCAGGCGAGCGCGTCGGCGGCCGCGAGGTTGGGGTTGCGCGCGTACTCGGCCCTGGCGTGCCGTACGGCCACGGCGGCGGAGCCGTGGTCGGCCTCGAACTCCGCCCAGGTGAGGTCGTCGCGGACGCCGTTCACGCGCATCAGCTCACGCTGGGCGCGCAGCAGCTCCCACGCGGCGGCGGGACTCCTGCCGAGCCGCTCCAGCACCTCGCCGTACTCGACGACGTGCTGGGGGAGGGGAAGCCGGGCGACCACGGCGGCGTACCCGGAGGCCGCGCGCTCCAGGTCGCCGCGCGACGCCGCGACCCGCGCCCGCCCGGCCATGGCGGGCACGAACCCGGGGTAGGCCCGCAGCGCCCGCGCGTACATCGCGTCCGCGCGGCGCAGGTCGCCGCCGCGCAGGGCGAGCTCGCCCAGGTAGTGCTGGCAGTAGGCGATGTCCTCGGGGGCGGATGCGTCGTGCAGGGCGGCCTCCAGCAGCGCGCCCGCCCGCCGCGCGTCGCCGCGCAGCTCGGCGTCGTAGGAGGCGCGGGTGAAGGAGGCGACGCCGGGCCGCAGGTCCATCATGCGGGCGACGGCCCGCGAGGCCCGCGCGTAGTCGCCGAGCTGGGTGCGGGCGTCGGCCAGCACGCCGTAGGCGGCGGCGCCGTACGGGTTGGCGGCGACGGCCCGGTCCGCCAGCCGCACGGCCTCGGCGAACTCGTGCCGGCCCGCCGCGAGCGCGGCCCGGCCGGTGAGGACGGCGAAGTCGTCCGGGGCGAGGGACGCCGCGCGCCGCAGCGCGGCCTCGGCCTGGGCGTAGGAGGACGGGTCGGCGGTGACCCTGGCCTGCTGGACGTAGGCGGCGCCGAGGGACGCCCACGCCTGGTGGTCCCTGGGCAGCCGGGTGAGCCGGTCCCGCAGGCCGGACACCGTGCGGGCGAGCCCGGCGGACGTGACGGGCGTGTCGCCGTAGGACGGGGCGACGGGGACGGGCGCGGCGGCGCCGCGCGGGCCGGAGGGCGGGAGCAGGGTCGCCGCCGCCGTGACCGCGAGGGCGGCGCCCACGGCGCCCGCGGTCACGACGGCCGCCGTCCGCACCCGGCCGCGAAGGCGGGTGGTGGCCATGGTGGTCTCTCCTGAATGGTTCCCGAAGGGATGGACCGGTGCGGACCGCCGGTTCTCGCCCGAGGCGGGGGAGGAACCGGCGGCCCGGGGTTCACCGCTGGTTGACCGCCACCGAGCTCGGCAGCGGGATGTACGGGAACGTCGCCAGGAACGGTTTGTCGTTGGCGTCCACCTTGTCGCCCGCGGCGAGGGCGGGGACGAGCTTGCCCGTGCGCGCGGCCCCTTCGACGGCCTGCAGCGAGATGTCCAGGACGTCGTCGCCGAGTCGGCGGCCGTTGGGGAAGCCCTGGAGGTCCCCCGCCAGGACGCCGAGCCGGTTGGGGGTACGCGTGGGCGGGATCGCCAGGTTGAGGCGCAGCATCTCGGACGGCCGGAACTTCTTGGGGTCGGCGTCCTTGTTGAGGATCTGCGAGTTGAGGTCGGCCTTGATCGGGCCGTTGGCCTTGGCGATGCCGGTCAGGTAGATCTCGGCCAGGTCGTCGCGCGGCGTCTTCGGCGCGGGGATCTTGTAGATGCCCTCGATGAGCTTGGGCAGCTCGGGGTCGGTGACGCGCTTGACGACGGCGGGGATGCCCGCGTCCTTGTCGGGGCTGATCGCGTTGAAGGTGTCCTTCAGCCCGGCGGGCACGACGACCTCGTTGACCAGCGGGTTGCCGAGCCGCGACACCTGGCGGTAGCCCTTCGGGCTCCACTTCTCGGTGGTGGACCAGACACCGATTACGGGGTTGCGCGTGGCGTCGTTCTTCAGCGCGACCTCGTTCTTGGGCACCTGGATGGCGATGGTGTGGACGTTGTAGCCCTTGGTGGTGTCCTGCCCCACCTCCGACAGGTCGCCGCCGTAGAGGAGGTCGAAGACGCGCAGGTCGAGGAAGAACGCCTCGTCGGCCTGCCCGGCGAACGAGACGCCGCCGCCCGGCAGCTTGCGGAGGGACTGCTCGCGCAGCCGGGCGTAGTCGGGCATCGAGGCGGCGCCGGCGTGGCTCGGCGCGACGACGCCGTCCTTGACGACGGTCGTCCAGCCGTCCTTGGCGGTGAACTTCTTGAGCGTGTAGCGCTGGCGGAACAGCAGGTTCGGGTCGTCGATCGAGGTGACGGGGCCGTTGTTGTAGAGGAAGGTGGAGGTGCCGCGCTTGTCCTCGTCGCGGAACGTCCACTGGTAGGTGACGTCCGGCATGCCGTTGCCGTTGTTGTCGATCTTGATGTTGTAGCGGGACCGGGTGTCGAAGGTGTAGAAGTTCGGCCCGCCCGCGGGTTCCTCGAAGGGGATCCAGTTGGCGATGAGCGTGACGGTGCCGGGTTTGTCGGGGCTGGTGAAGGCGTAGACGTCGGTGTTGTCGTTGCGCGGGTCCCCGGCGATCAGGGGCGCCTCGCGGTGCGAGGACGCGTCGCCGGTGTCCGGGGCGAGCAGGGTGACCGAGGAGGCGGCCAGTGCTCCCGCGAGCCCCAGGGCGATCAGGACACGCCGGTGTCTCCGGAGTTCCATGTCGTCACGGTCCTTTCGGCAGCCGGTCGATATGACCGGGAGCTTGCGATGGGGAGAGGTCCGGCCGGGATCCTCATCCCGCTATCCGGGGCCGCAGGGGCATCGGATTGGTGGGAAAGGAAAGTGCCGACGGGTTTTCGCGCGGGAGACGCGTGGTGAAGCGCTCCCGGCCGAGGTCGCGTCGCCGGAATGGCGGAATATTCACGGCGGCCGGCCGCCGTGAATAGGACGTCGCAGAGATCGTGCGCCGCACCCGAGGGTGCCGGGTACGCTTCGGATGTTCGGGATGAATGCCGCCATTCACACCGGCCGGTGATCGGGGGGGCACGGGGAAGAAACGGGGATGACGAACGGCCTCGGCGGCGTTGAGGAACCCGGACGCCGATCGCGGAGGGCGACCGCGGGACGTCGTTCGAGGAGTCGATCACGGGGTTGCTGCCCCGGGGGCTGGAGGGCACGTGGCGGAGGGGCTCGAACGGCTGGTGCGGGGAAGGCGGCTGTCCCCGGTCCAACGGCGCATCGCGCACTATCTGAGCGAGCACCTGCCGGACGCGGCCTTCCTGTCGAGCGTCGAGCTCGCCGAGCGCGCGGGGGTGAGCCAGCCGTCGGTGACCCGGTTCGCCATGGCCCTCGGCTTCGCCGGATATCCCGAGTTCCGCCACGCGCTGCGTCCCCTCGTCGTGGCCGGCGACGGCCCGCCGGAGAACGGCCAGGCCCCCCGGGAGGCCGACGCGGGCGCGGCCCGGCTCCTGCGCGAGGTCATCGACGGCGAGATCCGCAACCTGACGGCGGTCCGCGACCGCCTGGCCGCGGGGCACGGCCCGAACGCCGACGGCCTGGCGTACCGGATCGAGGAGCTCGGCACCTCTTTCGCCGCCTGCGAGCCGCTGCCGGTCCTCGGCCTGCGCGTGTCCTCCGGCCTCGTGACGACGTTCGCCTACTACGCGCGGCGCATCCACCCCGACGTCCGGCCGCTCGTACACGGCGGCTCCGAGCTCACCGACGGCCTGCACGCCGCCCGCCGCGCGGGTTCGGAGTGGCTGCTCGCCGTGATGCTGCCCCGCTACCCGTCGGAGGCCGTGCACGCCCTGCAGTACGCCGCCAAGCTGGGCTTCCGCACCGCCGTGATCGCCGACCGGCCGGACGTGCCGTTCCCCGCCGACGTCGTGCTGCCCGCGCCGGTGCGCGAGCGCGTGGTGTGCGACTCGCACGCGGCGCCGCTGGCCGTCGCCATGCTGCTGCTGGAGGCGATGGCCGAGGCGGCGCCGTTGCGCACCCGGGCGCGCCTTGAGGAGTACGCCCGCATGACCGACGAGACGAACGCGTTCCTCGGTCCCTGAGAACTCCGCGGGTCAGCCCGCGAGCCGCCGCGGCGAGGGCTCTAGGCTGGCGCGCATGGACGAACGACCTGTCGCGCTGGTCACCGGAGGTTCGCGCGGGCTCGGGGCCGCGATCGCCCGTGCCCTGGCGCCCACGCACGCGTTGATCCTCGGAGGACGCGAGAGCACGGCGCTGCGCGCGGTGTGCGATGAGCTGGGGGCTCGCCCCTGGGCGGTGGAGCTCACCGACGACCGGGCGGTGGCCGAGGCCGTGGAGGGCATCGACCGGCTGGACGTGCTGGTGCACAGCGCGGGCGTGGCCAGGCTCGGGCGGATCGCCGACGCGCCCCCGCGGCAGTGGCGGGAGTCGTTCGAGGTGAACGTCACGGCCGTGGCCGGGCTGACCCGGTTGCTGCTGCCCGCGCTGCGCGCCGCGCGCGGCCACGTCGTGCTGATCAACTCCGGGGCCGGCCTGCGGGCCAACGCGGGCTGGGGGGCGTACGCCGCCTCCAAGTTCGCGCTGCGCGCCTTCGCCGACGTGCTCCGCCTGGAGGAGGAGGAGAACGGCCTGCGCGTCACCACCGTCTTCCCCGGGCGCATCGCCACCGACATGCAGCGCGGCGTGCGCGAGCACGAGGGCGGCGCGTTCGAGCCCGAGCGCTACCTGGCGCCCGCGTCGGTGGCCGGCCAGGTGCTCGCGGCGGTGACCGCGCCCGCCGACGCGCACGTCACCGAGGTGGTGATCCGCCCGGCGTCCGCTCCGGGTCCCCGATGATGTGAGGAAAAATCAGGCTATATATGGACATGCCTTGACTTAACCCCTGAGACATTGAGGGGGTGTCCGACGTCACCTATTGGTGCGAGCTGGCCTGGCTGCACCCCGGTGAGACCGTCGAGGGCGTGCTCGTCCGGGTCGAGGGCGGCAGGTTCGCCGATGTGACGCCCGGCGTCGCCGTGCCTCCGAAGGGGGCGATCCGGCTGGCCGGGCTGACGCTGCCCGGCCTGGCGAACGCCCACTCCCACGTCTTCCACCGGGCCCTGCGCGGCCGGGCGCAGTCCGGCGCGGTGAGCTTCGCGGGCTGGCGCTCGCGCATGTACGCCGTCGCCGCCCGCCTCGACCCCGACTCCTACCTGGCCCTCGCCCGCGCCACCTTCGCTGAGATGGCGCTCGCGGGCATCACCGGCGTCGGCGAGTTCCACTACCTCCACCACGGCGAGGGCGGCCGGCCGTACGCCGACCCGAACGCGATGGGGCACGCGCTGATCGAGGGCGCCAGGGACGCGGGCGTCCGCATCACGCTGCTCGACGCCTGCTACCTCACCGCCGGCATCGGCGCGCCGCTGGACGGCACCCAGCTCCGCTTCGGCGACGGCGACGCGCACCGCTGGGCGCGGCGCGTCGACGACCTGGCCGGGCAGTACTCCGGGGCCGACGACGTCGTGATCGGCGCCGCCGTCCACTCGGTGCGCGCCTGCCCGCCCGAGCAGATGCCCGTGGTCGCCGACTTCGGCCGCCGCAGGGCCGCGCCGCTGCACACCCAGGTCTCCGAGCGGCGCACCGAGAACGAGCACTGCGTGAGCACCTACTGCGCGACGCCCGTGCAGGTCCTGTACGAGCACGGCGTGCTCGGCCCGAGGACGACGGCCGTGCACGCCACCCACCTCAGCGACGTGGACGTGGCCCTGCTCGGCGGGTCGGCCACCCACGTGTGCCTGTGCCCGACCACCGAGCGCGACCTCGCCGACGGCGTCGGCCCCGGGCGCAGGCTGCGCGACGCGGGCTCGCCGGTCACGGTCGGCACCGACAGCAACGCCGTCATCGACCTGCTGGAGGAGGCCAGGGCCGTCGAACTGGACGAGCGCCTGGTCACCGGCAGGCGCGGCGCCTGGACGGCCGACGAGCTGCTGGAGGCGGCCACGATGGTCGGGCAGTCCTCGCTCGGGCGCCCCGACGCGGGCTTCATCGTGCCCGGCGCCCGCGCGGACCTGGTGTCGGTGCGGCTGGACTCCGTCCGCACCGCGGGAGACGGCATCGCCTCGGCCGTGGACCGCGTCGTCTTCGGCGCCACGGCCTCCGACGTCCACTCCGTCGTGTCCGGCGGCAGGCGCGTGGTCGTCGAGGGCGGGCACGTGCTCGGGGACGTCGGCACGCTGCTCGCCGACGCCATCGCCGCCGTCCGCGACTGAGCATTCTGCGCGACTTAATCAGCGCTTTCGTCCCTGTTCAGCGGGGGGATAGTGGCCCGATTGACGGGGCGACTCATCCCTGAGGAGGACGTTGGAAACCATTCTCCGGTCGTATCCCATTAGGGAATCTTTGCCGTGGACTGGTCGTTGATTGAGCAAGACGAGGGGGAGAGGACGCCGCGCGGCGATCTGCCGGGGGCGGACTCCGATCCGCACATACGGCGGGCGTGGCGAGACGAGGTGGCCATCGTAATGGCGATGCCGACGGGGAATCGGTCGCAGGAGCAGCAGGGCGCCGAGAGAGATCTGCTCGGCACCTACCTGGCCGAGATCGGGCGAGTGCCGCTTCTCAGCGCGGAGCAGGAGGTCGAGCTCGCCAAGCGCATCGAGGCCGGCCTGTTCGCCGAGCAGCTTCTGGACAGCGGGCTGCCCGAGCCGAAGGCGTCCGACGCCACCGACGAGGAGCTGGAGCGGCTCGCGGTGTCGGGCCAGCGCGCCAAGGACGAGTTCATCCAGGCCAACCTGCGGCTGGTCGTCGCCGTCGCCCGCAAGTACTCCGGGCGGGGCATGCCGCTCATCGACCTGGTCCAGGAGGGGAACCTGGGCCTGGTCAGGGCCGTGGAGAAGTTCGACTACCGCAGGGGCTACAAGTTCTCCACCTACGCCACGTGGTGGATCCGCCAGTCCGTGGGCCGCGCGATCCATGAGCAGGCGAGGCCCGTGCGCCTGCCGACCCACGCGGGCGAGCAGATGACCCGGCTGATGCGCGTGCGGCGTGACATGATGGCCGAGATGGACGCCGAGCCCACCGACGCCGACCTCGCCACCATCCTCGACCTGCCCATCGAGCGGGTTCGCGAGCTGCGCCGCTGGGCCTCCGACCCGGTGTCGCTGCAGCTCGGCGTGGGCGACGAGGACGAGACCGAGCTCGGCGACATGATCGCCGACGAGACCTGGGCCGACCCCGAGCAGCAGGCCCTTGACACGCTGGAGCGCGAGCGCCTGGAGGACTGGCTGCTCGGGCTGGAGGGCCAGACCCGCGAGATGCTGCGCTGGCGCTACGGCCTGGTGGACGGCCGTGAGCACACGCTGACCGAGGTCGGCGAGAAGTACGGCATCGGCCGCGACCGCGCGCGCCGCATCGAGCGCGACGCCCTGGCCCGCCTGCGGAAGCTGGCCGCCACGGCGGCGTAGCCGCGTCCGGCCGGCCTCAACCCCATATCTCCTTCTCGGCGACCGCCCTCGCGGGCGGTCGCCGTGTTCCCACAGGTCATGGCCCTGATACGGCCCTCCTGTGGGTTCGGCGTGCCCGGCGGTCCCGGTTTTCGGTCCTACTCATACTGAGTGACCATCCATCCGAAACATGGCCGAAACACCGTGTCCGCGAGTTTCACGTACGTGAAACACGCCGGGTCGAGACCTGAAACGGCGGAAGAACACGCTTTCGCCTACGTCAGTGCGCAGCCGGTCAATGCAGCCCTGAAGCGCCCACTGTCGGAGAAATCGGCCCCACGCCATTTGTAAGGAGGGTCGCGTCGAATGGAGATCGATAGCGGCACCACAGCCTGGATGATCGCGGCCACCGCACTGGTGCTGCTCATGACGCCGGGCCTCGCGTTCTTCTACGGCGGTATGACCAGGGCCAAGAGCGTCCTGAACATGATGATGATGTCCTTCGCCAGCATCGTCACGGTGACCATCGCCTGGGTCCTGTACGGCTACTCGCTCGCCTTCACCTCCGGTGGGGACGGGATCCTGAACAAGTTCGTCGGCGGCCTCGACGCGATCGGCCTGAACGGCGTGTTCGGCTCGGTGTACGAGGGCCTGCTCAAGGAGCCCACCGACAACATGCCGAGCCTGGTGTTCTCGGCCTTCCAGCTCACCTTCGCCATCATCACCGTCGCCCTGATCAGCGGCGCCATCGCCGACCGCGCCAAGTTCGGCGCCTGGGTCGTGTTCTCGGTCGTCTGGGCGACGGTCGTCTACTTCCCCGTCGCGCACTGGGTGTGGGGCGGCGGCTGGCTCGGCCAGCTCGGCATCGAGGACTTCGCGGGCGGCACGGTCGTCCACGTCAACGCCGGCGCGGCGGGCCTGGCCCTCGCGCTCGTGCTCGGCAAGCGCAGCGGCTGGCGCAAGGACCCCATGCGCCCGCACAACCTCACGCTGGTGCTGCTCGGCGTCGGTTTGCTGTGGTTCGGCTGGTTCGGCTTCAACGCCGGCTCCGAGCTCGCGGTCGACCAGACCACCGGCCTGGCCTTCATGAACACCCAGGTGGCGACCGCCGTCGCGGCCGGGGCCTGGATCGTGGTCGAGAAGCTGCGTGACGGGCACTCCACCACGCTCGGCGTCGCCTCCGGCGCGGTGGCGGGCCTGGTCGCCATCACCCCGGCCTGCGGCTTCGTCGACCCCTGGGCCGCCATGGTCATCGGCGCCATCGCCGGAGCCGTCTGCGCCTACGCCGTCGGCCTGAAGTACCGGCTCGGCTTCGACGACTCCCTCGACGTGGTCGGCGTCCACCTGGTCGGCGGCGCGATCGGCGCGATCTCGCTCGGCTTCTTCGCCGCCTACCCGTTCATCGAGCCGCAGGCCAAGGGCCTGTTCTACGGCGGTGACCTCACGCAGCTCCTGCGCCAGATCGCCGGTCCCGTCGTCGTCGGCGTCTACTCCTTCGCCCTCGCCTGGATCATCGGGAAGGTCATCGACAAGACCATGGGCTTCCGGATCACCCAGGAGGACGAGGTCACCGGCATCGACATCACCACACACGCCGAGACCGGCTACGACCTCGGCTCCGTTCACGCCTCCGGCGTCGCCGCCTCCGTGAACGGCCCTGTCCCCGCGGCGGCGAAGAAGGTGCAGGCATGAGACTCATCACGGCGGTGATCAAGCCGTTCAAGCTCGACGACGTCAAGGCGGCGCTGGAGCAGTTCGGCGTCAAGGGCATGACGGTCAGCGAGGCCAGCGGATACGGCCGCCAGCGCGGCCACACCGAGGTGTACCGCGGCGCCGAGTACCAGGTCGACCTGGTGCCCAAGGTGCGGGTGGAGGTCCTGGCCGAGGAGGAGGACGCCGACGACGTCATCGACGTCATCGTCAAGGCGGCCCAGACCGGCAAGATCGGCGACGGCAAGGTCTGGTCCGTCCCGGTGGACACCGTCGTACGGGTCCGCACCGGGGAGCACGGGCCGGAGGCCCTCTGACCGGATGATGAGAGGCGACGCTCGTTCGTACGCCGCGGCCCGCAAGGAGCGGGCCGCGGACGTCGACCGCTGGCTGACCGGCCTGTTCCGCACGGCGTGCCCCGCGCCGTACGGCAAGGACGGCAGGGACAATAAAGAAGGTAAGGACGGCGGGACCGGGGGAGCCAGGAGCGGGCTCTCCGCCGTCGGCGCGCCGGGCGGCTGCCCGTCCTACGCGGGCACGGGGCTGGCGCTGGTCGCGGTCGGCAGCCTGGGGCGCGGCGACCTCGCCCCCGGCAGCGACCTGGACCTGGTGCTCCTGCACAGCGGCCAGGACGAGGTCGCCCGCGTCGCCGACCGCCTCTGGTACCCGATCTGGGACTCCGGGCTCGGCCTCGACCACTCCGTCCGCACCGTCGACGAAGCCGTCCAGGTCGCGCGCGAGGACCTCAAGGCGGTGCTCGGCCTGATCCAGGCCCGGCACGTCGCCGGGGACCCGGAGCTGACCAGGGCGGCCCGCGAGGCCGTGCTCGCCGGCTGGCGCTCCGACGCCCGGCGACGGCTCGCCGAGCTGCGCGAGGCCGCGGACAAGCGCGCCGAGTCCTCCGGCGAGCTGGCCTTCCTGCTGGAACCCGACCTCAGGGACTCCCGCGGCGGCCTGCGCGACGTCCAGGCGATGCAGGCCGTGGCCGCCGCCTGGGTCGCCTCCGCGCCGGGCCATCGGGCCCGTGAGGCCCACGAGCTCCTGCTGGACGTCCGGCACGCGCTCCACCTCGTCACCGCGCGCGGCGCCGACCGGCTGGTGCTCCAGGAACAGGACGCCGTCGCCGCGGCGCTCGGCCTGCTGGACGCCGAGGCGCTGATGCGCCGCCTGGCCGAGGCCGGCCGCACGGTCGCGCACGCCCTCGACTCCACCTGGCGCACCGTGGACCGGCTGCTGACCGGCCCCGCGCCCCGGGGGCGCCGTCCGCTGGCCGACGGCGTGGTGGAGCACGGCGGCGAGGTCGTGCTCGCCCGCGGCGTGACCCCCAGGACCGACCCGGTCCTCGTGCTCAGGGTCGCGGCCGCCGCCGCGGAGTCCGGCCTCCCCATGGCCCCCGCCACGGTCGCGCTGCTGGCCGCCCAGTCGCCCCCGATGCCCGTTCCCTGGCCGGCCGAGGCCCGTGACGCGCTGGTGGCGCTGCTGGGCGCCGGTCGCGCGGCCGTCCCGGTGTGGGAGGAACTGGACCAGGCGGGCGTCATCGTGCGGCTCATCCCCGACTGGGAGCGGGTGCGGCACCGCCCGCAGCGCAACCCGGTCCACCGCTTCACCGTCGACCGCCACCTGATCGAGACGGCGGCGGGCGCGGCGTCGTTCACCCGTGAGGTGTCCCGGCCGGACCTGCTGCTCATCGCCGCCCTGCTGCACGATGTCGGCAAGGGCTGGCCGGGCGACCATTCCACGACCGGCGAGGTCGTCGCCAGGGACATCGGCGCGCGCATGGGCCTGCCGCCCGCCGACGTCGGGGTGCTGGCCACCGTCGTGCGCCACCACCTGCTGCTGCCGGAGACGGCCACCCGCCGCGACCTGGACGATCCCGTCACGATCTCGCGGGTCGCCGAGGCGGTCGGCACGCGCGAGGTCCTGGAGCTGCTGTCCGCGCTCGCCGTGGCCGACGGCAACGCCACCGGGCCGGCCGCGTGGAACGCGTGGAAGGCGTCGCTGGTCTCCGACCTGGTCCGCAGGGTGCGCTCGGTGCTGTCGGGCAGCCCGCCCGCGCCCGCTCCGGCCCTGTCGCCGCGCCAGGCGTCCCTGGCCCGGCACGGCGGCGGCGCGGTGCGGGTCCACGGCGGCGCGGTGACCGTGGTGGCGCCGGACCGGCCGGGGCTGCTGTGGAGCGCGGCGGGGGTGCTGGCGGCGCACCGCATGGTCGTGCGGGCCGCGTCGGCGGCCTCGGCGGCCTCCACGGCCGTCATCGAATTTTCGGTGTCGCCGGAGTACGGCGCGCCGCCGGACCCGGCGACGCTGGAGGCCGATCTGCGCCTGGTGCTCGCCGGGCGGCTGGACATCGAACAGCGTCTGGCGCGACGCAGCAGGTCAATGAGGCCGGCTCGCGTTCCGGTCGCACCGCCGCGCGTCAACCTGGTGGATGACGCGTCTCTAACTGCGACTGTCGTAGAGGTCCGTGCTCATGATCGTCCGGGCCTTTTGTGGCGAATCGGGCGGGCTTTCGGTGAATGCAACCTTGACGTGCGCGCCGCGCGCGTAGAGACTCTCGGCGCGGAGGCTGTTGACGTCTTCTACGTGGTCGACCGGTCGGGGCGGCCGCTGACCGACGCCGCACAGCGCGCGCAGGTTCGCGGGCAGGTGCTCGCGGCTCTGCGCTGACGGTGTGTGCGCAGGTCGGGGGGGTTCGAGGTCACTTCAGGATTCATAACAATTGCGTGCAGTGTGATGGGTTCTGGCTACGGCATTGGCGACCTTGTGGTCGAATTGTCCCCGCTTACGTAATTATCGGCCATGCCGTCATCCATGCATGGAAGATCGTGGGGGGTGGCGCGGTGAGCACAGCGGATACCGAGATCAAGTCCACACTCCTCGCCGGAGCGGGGGACGGCCTGAGGGCCAAGCGACACAAGCGTTCCAGCGGCCCGGGGGGGTCCGGCGGGGGGCAGCACGGGCGGAGCAATTCATCCCGTCTGTCGCTGGGGAACTGGCGCGTGCCCACGCGCCTGACCGCGCTCATCCTGGTGCCCACGATCGTCGGTGTGCTGCTCGCGAGCCTGCGTGTCGTCACGGCGATCGACAGCGTCGCCGCCTACCAGCGCAACGCCGCGGAGGCCGTGATGGCGGGCCATCTGCGCGACCTCGGCATGCAGCTGGGGTTGGAACGCGACATGGGCATCTGGAGTCGCGTGACCCGTCAGCAGGCGACGGCCCTGGAGGAACAGCGCCGCGCCGTGGACGCCGGGATCGCGACCGTGCGGCAGGATCTCGCCGAGATCGACGACGGCTACGGACTGCGCGCCGCCGAGGCGGCCCTCCAGGTCGGACACCGCCTGGACCAGCTCCCCGTCATCCGCGCCGGCAACCAGCCGCCCAAGTACACCGACCTCATCGCGTCGATCCTGCGGCTGCACGACGAGATCACCCAGATGGGCGAGGACCCCGAGCTGGTCGGCGACGCCCGCGGCCTCAGCGCCCTGGCCCACGCCAAGGAAGAGGCGTCCCAGCAGCGCGGCATGCTGATCGGCACCCTGCTGCGCCAGCAGCGGTTCACGTCCGACACCCTTGAGGACTTCATCGCCGCACGGTCGCGGCAGCGGGCCGCGATGACCACCTTCAACGCCGAGGCCGGCGCCGACAACGGCCGCTACCTCGCGCAGACCCTGCGCGGCACCCAGGTCGTGCGCGCCGAACTGACCAAGTCATGGGCCATCGCGCTGGCCAGCCGCAACCTGGCGATCCAGGACGCCAGAGGACGCGGCCTGTCGGTCAGGCAGTGGTTCGACGACATCACCAAGACGATCGACCTGCTGCGCCAGGTCGAGGGACGGGTCTCGGAGTCGCTGGCCGCGCGCGCCTCGGTGCTGGAGTCGGGCGAACGGCGCAACGCCATCATCGCCGCCGTGCTCATCCTCGCCCTCGTCGTGCTCGTCCTCACCACCACCGTCCTCATCGCCCGCTCGCTGGTCAGGCCGCTGCGCCGGCTGCGCTCCGAGGCGCTGGAGATCGCCGGGTTCCGCCTGCCCGCGGTCGTGCGCCGCATGCGCGAGTCCGGCGACGCCACCGACGCCCCCGACGTCCAGCCGATCCTCATCGGCAGCCACGACGAGATCGGCGAGGTCGCCACCGCGTTCGACGAGGTGCACCGCCAGGCCCTGCGCCTGGCCGCCGAGGAGTCCCAGCTCCGCGGCAACGTCAACGCCATGTTCGTCAACCTGTCCCGGCGCATCCAGACCCTGGTCGAGCGGCAGATCTCCCTCATCGACGGCCTGGAGCGCGGCGAGCAGGACGGCGGGCGGCTCGCCGACCTGTTCAAGCTGGACCACCTCGCCACCCGCATGCGGCGCAACAGTGAGAACCTGCTGGTCCTCGCCGGGCACGAGGCCACGCGCAAGCGCAGCCAGCCCGCCAAGCTCGTCGACGTCGTGCGCGCCTCCCTGTCGGAGGTCGAGGACTACGAGCGGGTGAACGTCAAGGTCCACCGCAGCGCCGCCGTCGCCGGGCACGCCGCCAACGACGTGGTCCACCTGGTCGCCGAGCTGGTCGAGAACGCCCTCGCGTTCTCGCCGGGCAACACGCGCGTCGTCGTGTCCAGCAGCATGATCGAGGGCGGCGGCGCGCTGCTGGCGGTCAGCGACGCCGGCATCGGCATGACGCCGGAGGAGATCGCCGACATCAACCGCAGGCTCGCCGACCCGCCCGTCGTGGACGTGTCGGTGTCGCGCCGCATGGGCCTGTTCGTGGTCGGCCGCCTCGCCCTGCGGCACGGCATCCGCGTCCAGCTCCGCAGGGGCGACTCCTCCGGGCTGATCGCGATGGTCCTGTTCCCGCCCCAGCTCATCTCGGTGGTGCCCGGACGCGCCCCCGCGCCCGGCGCGGGGGACACCGGCCCGGCGCTCGGCGGGGCCCGCGGCTACAACGACGGGGCGTCCGCGCCGTCCGTCGGCGGCCCCGGGGCGCCGTCCACGTTCGGCGGCAGGCTCGCCCCGTTCGGCGAGCCCACGCCCACCGGGCCGCTGTCCGGCGGCTTCTCCGGCGCGTCGGGCCCCACGACCGGCACCGGCCCGCTCGGTTCGGGCACTGGCCCGGTCGGCTCCGGTACCGGTCCGGTCGGCTCCGGCACCGGCCCGATCGGCCCCGGCACCGGGCCCCTCAGGACCGGGCCGCTCGGCTCGGGCACGGGTCCGGTCGGTTCCGGCGCAGGTCCCCTCGGTCCCGGCACGGGTCCGGTCGGCCCGGGTACCGGTCCGACCGGTCACGGCACGGGTCCCCTCGGTCCCGGCACGGGCCCGGTCGGCCCGGGTACGGGTCCGCTCGGTCCGGGGACCGGTCCGGTGGGTCCCGCTACGGGACCGGCGCGGCAGCGTTCGCCGTTCGAGGCGCCGTCGAACACCGGCCCCGTCTTCGGGCCCGTGGGACCCTCGACCGACCCTTCTACCTCCCCCGCGCCCGACACGACGCCCCCCGCCGCGCCGCTGCCGCCCCTGCCGACCAGGCCGGTGCCCGCCGACCGGGGAAGACCCGGTCCGGGGAACCTGAACGGTCCGGGGCGTCCGGGCGGTCCGGCACGTCTGGGCGGTCCGGGGAACAGCGGTGTCCCGGGAGGCGCGGGGATCGCCGCGAGCAGAGCGGGAACGGGGACCCCCGGTACGGCCGGCCCGGGCACGGGCAACCCCGGCACGGGGATCACCGGGACGGGGAGCAAGGGGACCATCAGGACCTCTGGCAGCACGGGGAGCACGGGGAGCACCGGGAACCCGGGAAGCACGGCCTCCGGCGAGTCGCCGCTGGAGCAGGGGGACGAGTACCTGCCGATCTTCGCCGCCGTCGAGTCCGCGTGGTTCCGCCGTCCCGACGCCGGTGAGGTCACCGCCTCGCGGGAGCGGGTGCGGGAGGAACCACAGGAGTCCGTCCCCGCGACCGCGCCCCCCGAGCCGGGCCCGGAGCCGGCGGCGCCGGCGTGGGGCTCGCAGGCGGACACCGGATGGCGGGCCGCCGACGCGGTGAAGGATCCCGCCATGGGGGGCATCACGGCGGCAGGTCTGCCGAAGCGCACGCCGAAGGCCAACCTCGTGCCGGGGTCGGTGGGAGGCGCGGCGCCACAGCCCAAGCCGACGACGCCCGCTCCCCGCGCGGACGTCTCCGCCGATCTCGTGCGGGCGCGGATGTCCCGATTCCAGCAGGGCATCCGGCGCGGCCGGGCGGACATCTCGCAGGCCACCGCGCGTGACAGTGAAGGAGCCGGCGCCGACGGCGGCCGGGCTGAGGAGGAGGGTTCGTGATTGAGCTGAGTCACGAGGCACGCAGGTTCGACTGGCTGATCACGGAGTTCGTCAGCGGGACACCCGGCGTGGCGCACGCGGTCGTCGTATCGGCCGACGGACTCAGGCTGGCCAACTCGGCGGGGTTCCCCGCCGACCGGGCCGACCAGCTCGCCGCGGTGGCGGCCGGTCTGCTGAGCCTCACGGCGGGGGCCTCGCGCGTGTTCGAGGGCGGCGGGGTGACGCAGACGGTCGTCGAGATGCAGTACGGCATCCTGCTGGTGATGGCGATCAGCGACGGCTCCTGCCTCGCGGTGCTGGCGTCCCCGGACTGCGACATGGGGTTGGTCGCGTATCAGATGACCCTGCTGGTCGAGCGCGCGGGCCAGGTGCTCACCCCGGCCCTGCGCGCTGAGCTTCAGACCTCCAGGATCCGGTGATGCTGGGGGGTGACGGAACCGAGGACGAACCTCTCTTCCGTCCCTACGCCGTCACCGGGGGCCGCGCCGAGCCCAGTTACCACCTCGCGATGGAAACACTCGTCTCGTCCGCCCCGATAATGAATGATGATTTGTCCCTGCTCACCCCAGAGCAGGAGGCGATCATCATGTTGTGCCACTCCGTTCGTTCGGTCGCGGAGATCTCCGCGTTGCTGCGGGTGCCGCTCGGCGTGGCCCGCGTGCTGATCGCCGACATGGCCGACGAAGGTCTGGTTCGCCTGCATCTGCCGCGGCTTAACCAGGGACAACCAGACCACAACCTGCTCGAAAGGGTTCTCAGTGGACTTCGCAGGCTCTAGCCGCGGCGGGTCGCTCACGTCGACGAAGATCGTCGTCGCGGGTGGCTTCGGCGTGGGGAAGACCACGTTCGTCGGGGCGGTGTCGGAGATCCTCCCGCTGACCACCGAGGCGGTCATGACGGACGCCAGCGCCGGCATCGACGACCTGGGGCTGACTCCGAACAAGACCACCACCACGGTCGCGATGGACTTCGGCCGGCTCTCGCTGGACCAGGACCTGATCCTGTACCTGTTCGGCACGCCCGGTCAGCACCGGTTCTGGTTCATGTGGGACGACCTGGTGCGGGGCGCCATCGGCGCGGTCGTCCTGGTGGACACCCGGCGCCTGGCCGACTGCTTCCCGGCGATCGACTACTTCGAGGAGGCCCAGCTCCCGTTCGTGGTCGGCATCAATGGCTGGGACGGTCACTACCCGCACGCCGAGCAGGAGGTCCGCGAGGCGCTCACGCTCGCTCCGCACATCCCGATCGTGCGCACCGACGCCCGGTCCAGGGACGCGGTGAAGTCCACACTGATCACGCTGGTCGAGTACGTGCTCACTCTCAGGTCGGTCTACGGCCGCACGAACTGAGGCCGGCTCCGGCACGGCGCCCGCCGTGCCGGACCCCGCGCAGGGGAGCGACATAGCGCGGGACGAGGTTTTCGGCCCGGTTATCGTCGTGCTGCCGCTTTCCGGCGAAGATCGAGGCCGTGCGGCCGGCGAACGACACCCCGTACGCCCTGGCCTCGCCGGTCCTGTCGCGGGACGTCTCGCGGGGCGCCGCGGGTGCCGCACCGGTGCGACGTGGGCGTGACCTGGGTGAACGATCATCGTTCCCTCGCCTCGGCGGCGGCGTCGAGGGCGGCGGCCCCGGCGGGGACGTGCGCCGGGAGTGCTCCGTCGCACGCGATCTGATGATCGAATACGCGGCTCCGGAGGGACGTGACGGATTTCGTCCCGCATAGTTACGGAAGCGACGCGGGCGATTTATCCCTTAGAAGCCTTGTTTGGGGAGATTTGTAGCTGTATGTGCTGTTGGCCGATCTGGTAAGGGTGTGCTCCAATTAACCCTCGCCTGATGGATGTCTCGGACGTCTCATGCGCCTCGCGCGTGACGTACCCCCCTGAAACGCCAGGCCCGGTGAGAGGTTGCGAAAACCAGTGAGACCACAAGACCCTGGGGACAACCCAGGTCGAGGGGGCCGTACGGAGCGGTCCGGCCCGACCATGCCGCGGACACTCAAGGCCGGTAGCCGGCTCAGGCTTCAGAACTGGCGCGTCCGATCACGTCTCGTGGCCCTCATCATCATCCCGACGCTGGTCGGCGTCGCGCTCGGCGGTGTGCAGCTCGCCGACGCCGTCGGCACGTCGGCGGACTACCGGCGCATCACCGACGTCGCCACGCTCGTGCAGAAGCTCGACGTGCTGATCCACGAGATCGACAAGGAACGCGACCTGACGGCGTGGTACATCGCCGAAGGCCGCCGCACGGCGCGCTTCAAGAAGGTGCGCGCCCAGCAGGACGTCGTCGACAAGGCCCGGCAGCCGGTTCTCACCGCGGTCGCCGCCATCGACGACTCCCACACCGCCCGCGTCCGCGCCGAGGCCGACCAGATCCGCCGCTGGCTGGACGGTCTGCCCGGTCTCAGGTCCCGCATCGTCCAGGACGCCTCCGTGCCCCCGCGGGCCGCGCTCGGTATGTACTCCCGGATCGTCACCGTGCTCGGCTCCATGCAGAGCGAGCTCGGCGCCTCCGGCCAGGACCAGCGCCTGTTCGGTGACAGCATCGCCCTGGCCGCCCTCAGCAGCGCCAAGGAAGAGGTAGCCCGGCAGCGCGGCATCATGACCGTGGCCCTGGCCACCCGCGGCACCCCGGGCGGCGGGTTCACCTACGACGACTTCGTCGACTTCCCCGGATCCTGGAGCCGCCAGGAGAACCAGCTCGCCACGTTCTTCGCCGAGGCGTCGCCGGAGGACGTCAAGTTCTACAACTCCACCGTCCGCGGCCAGCAGGTCGACAAGGCCGACTGGATGCGCGCGCTCGCGCTCGCCCAGCTCCGCCAGTTCAAGGAGGTCCGCGACCTCGACCTGACCCGCCGCGACGACACCACTCTCTGGTACACCTCCACCTCCGCCGCCGCCGACCGCATGCGCACGGTGGAAGAGCGCATGATCGGCTCGGTCGTGGAGCAGAGCCGGACGCTGCAGGAGGACGCCCAGCGTCAAGCGGTGATCTCCGGCGCCGTCATCCTGGTGCTGCTGCTCGTCGTCCTCCTCATCACCGCCGTGGTGGCGACCTCCCTGATCCGGCCGCTGCGCCGGCTGCGCGCCGAGGCGCTGGAGATCGCCGGCGTCCGCCTGCCCCAGACCGTCCAGCGGCTGCGCGCCAGCGCCGACGCCTCCACCGAGGTCGTCCCCATCGGCGTCACCTCACGCGACGAGATGGGCGAGGTCGCGCGGGCCTTCGACGAGGTCCACCGCGAAGCGGTCCGCATGGCGGGCGACGAGGCCCGCCTGCGCAGCAACGTCAACGCGATGTTCGTCAACCTCTCCCGCCGCAGCCAGACCCTGGTGGAACGCCAGCTCAGCCTCATCGACGGCCTGGAGCAGGGCGAGCAGGACGAGGACCGTCTCGCCAACCTGTTCAAGCTCGACCACCTCGCCACCCGCATGCGCCGCAACAGCGAGAACCTGCTGGTCCTCGCCGGTCAGGAGACCGCGCGCCGGTGGAGCCAGCCGGTGCCGATCGTCGACATCGTCCGCGCCGCGCTGTCGGAGGTCGAGAACTACGAGCGGGTAGACCTGCGCGTCCCCTCGGGGACGGCGATCGTCGGCCAGGCCGTGAACGACATCGTCCACCTGGTCGCCGAGCTCGTCGAGAACGCCATCTCCTTCTCCTCGCGCGAGACCAAGGTCGTGGTGTCGAGCAACCGCATCGACGGCGGCGGCATGATGGTCTCGGTCAGCGACAGCGGCATCGGCATGTCGGCCGAGGAGCTCGCCGAGGCCAACTGGCGTCTCGCCAACCCGCCCGTCGTGGACGTCTCGGTGTCCCGCCGCATGGGCCTGTTCGTGGTCGGCCGCCTCGCGCTGCGCCACAACATCCGCGTCCAGCTCCGCCAGCAGGACGCCGGCGGCCTGAACGCCATGGTGCTGCTGCCCGAATCCCTGCTGTCGGCGCCGGGCGCGCCGCAGTACGCGGGCATGCCCGCGGCCGAGCCCACCACCGGGCAGCAGTTCGGCGGCGCCCCCGGGTTCGGCGGCGCTCCCTCCGCCTTCGACGCGTCCGGCTCGCGCGGCATGCGCGCGCCGGTCTTCGGCGCCGACGACCCCGGCGTCTCCGCCGGGCCCGGCCCGGTCAACCGGGGCCCGTTCCAGCGCGGCCCCTTCGAACGCGATCCCTTCGAGCGCCCGGCGCCCGCCGGCGGGTTCGAGCGCCCGGAGCGCGACCTGTTCACCGCGCCGGGCCAGGGCTCCGACAAGGCGCCGGGCGCGCCGTTCCAGAAGGACGAGCCCGGCGAGCAGGACCCGTTCGAGCGGTTCTTCAACCCCAACCCGCCGCTCGACACCCCGTGGCCCGCGGAGGTCCCCCCGCCCGGAGGCACCAAGGACTCCTGGCCCGACCTCGCCGACCAGGACACCGCGTCCTGGCCCGCCATCCCGTCCACCGGCCACACCGGCCCGGTCCCGGGCGGCGTCTCCGGCGGCCACACCGGCCCCGTGACCGGCGGCCCGGCCGGCCCGCCGTCCGGCGGCTTCGGCGGGCCTCCCACCGGCGGCTTCGGCGGCGGCTTCACCGGGCCCGCCACCGGAGGCGGCCCGGCGACGGGCCCGGCGACCGGCCCGCTGGACAGGAGGGCACGCACCTTCGGGGCCGTGCCGGACATGGACCACACCGGCCCGCTGCCGGCCGTCCACACCTCCCCGCTGGACGAGGCGGGGGAGGAGTTCCTGCCGATCTTCGCGGCTGTGGAGTCCGACTGGTTCCGGCGCACGGACGACCCGGATCCGGCCGCCAAGCCGGCCCAGAAGGAGACGGCGATGCCCGTGCCTGAGGACGACGGGTACGGCGCCATGGAGGAGGCCCCGGCGGCGCTCGCCCGGCCGGGGGCGGACTCGCGCGCCTGGTCCTCTCCCGGGGACGTCGGCTGGCGCGCGGCACAGGCGGCGAGCGACCCCTCGCTCGGCGGCATCACCTCGTCCGGCCTGCCCAAGCGGGTGCCGAAGGCGAACCTCGTGCCCGGCTCCGCCGAGCCGGGCCCGTCCGTCTTCTCCTCGCCCCAGCCGTCCCTGTCGCCCGACCGGGTGCGCAGCCGGCTGTCCAGTTTCCAGCAGGGCGTGCGCAGAGGCCGGGCCGTCGCCAAGGGCGAGAACAACGACGACCATTCCGCCAATGGAATCGGTGAACGCAACAAGGAGGACACGTGAGGGAGCTGAGCCAGGCGGCCCGTGGCGTCAACTGGCTGATCACCGACTTCGTGAACAACGTCCCTGGCGTGGCTCACACGGTCGTGGTGTCGGCTGACGGGTTGCCCCTGGCCTTCTCGGAAGGATTCCCCAAGGACAGGGCGGACCAGCTCGCGGCGGTGGCCGCCGGGCTGATCAGCCTCACCCAGGGCGCCTCCCGCGTCTTCGAGGGCGGGGCGGTGACCCAGACCGTGGTCGAGATGCAGCGGGGGCTGCTCATGATCATGTCGGTCAGCGACGGGTCCTGCCTCGCCGTGCTCGCCGCGGCCGACTGTGACATGGGCCTGGTGGCGTACCAGATGACGCTGTTGGTGGAGCGCGCCGGTCAGGTGCTGACCCCGGCCGTGCGCGCCGAGCTCCAGGCGTCACAACCCCGGTGACACGCCGATGACAGGAGGACGCCATGGCACGTCGCGGCTGGACGGATGAAGGCGACCCGCTGAGCGGCGGGTCGTCGTACTCACAGATGGAGGACCCCCGCCGGTTCGCCGGCGGTGCGGCCTCAGGACCCTACTCGGCGCCGGAACCGACGGAGCGCGGCTCCCTGGTCCGGCCCTACGCCATGACCGGAGGCCGCGTCGCGCCGCGGACGGCCCTGGCCATGGAGGCCCTGGTCTCCTCCGCCACGTCGGCGCAGGCCGACCTTTCGGCCCTCACTCCGGAGAAGCAGGCGATCAGCACGCTGTGCCGTCAGGTGCGGTCGGTCGCCGAGATCGCCGCGATGCTGCGGATGCCGCTCGGCGTGGCGCGCATCGTGATCGCCGACATGGCGGCGGAGGGCCTGGTCCAGGTGCACCACCCGCAGCTGGAAACGGGCAAGCCTGATCTCAACCTGCTGGAAAGGGTTCTCAGTGGACTTCGCAGGCTCTAGCCCCGCCGGGATGCTCACGTCGACGAAGATCGTCGTCGCGGGCGGCTTCGGCGTCGGCAAGACCACGTTCGTGGGCGCGGTGTCGGAGATCGTCCCCCTCACCACCGAGGCGGTCATGACCGACGCCAGCGCCGGCATCGACGACCTGGGGCTGACCCCGAACAAGACCACCACGACCGTGGCCATGGACTTCGGCCGCGTGTCGCTGGACAAGGACCTGATCCTCTACCTGTTCGGGACCCCGGGCCAGCACCGGTTCTGGTTCATGTGGGACGACCTGGTGCGCGGCGCGATCGGCGCCGTCGTGCTGGTCGACACCCGCCGCCTGGCCGACTGCTTCCCGGCGATCGACTACTTCGAGGAGGCCCAGCTCCCGTTCGTGGTCGGCATCAACGGCTGGGACGGCAGATATTCGCACAGCGACGAGGAGGTCCGCGAGGCGCTCACGCTCGCCCCGCACATCCCCCTCGTCCGCACGGACGCCCGCTCGCGGGACTCGGTGAAGTCCACGCTCATCGCATTGGTCGAGCACGCGCTGACGATGCGGGTGGCGGTTCCGGGCTGGGGAGGCCGCTGACCTTCCCGGCCCGGAACCGCCATCGGGGGACGTGTCAGACGGGCCGGGCCTCGATCAGGCTCGCGTCGACCGGCAGCGGGACCACGTCGGTGATCGCCATGCCCGCCTTCTCCAGCAGCGCGCCGTGCTCGGACCGGCTGCGCTCGCGGCCCTGGCCGAACAGCCCCATCATCCTGATGTCCAGATCCTTGCCGTAGTGGGGCGTGTCGTCGTCCGGCACCACGATCTCCACCAGCAGCAGGCGGCCGTGATCGGGCATCGCCGCGCGGACCGTCGTGAGGATCCGCAGCGCGTCGCTGTCGTCCCAGTTGTGGACGACGCTGCCCAGCATGTAGGCGTCGGCGCCCTCCGGCACGGCGGAGAAGAAGTCGCCCGCCACGAACTCGCAGCGGCCGCTCAGCCCCCACTCCTCGAACGCGGCCCGCGCGTCGGGCAGGACGTGCGGCAGCTCCAGCAGCAGGCCACGCAGGCCCGGGTTGGCCCGCAGAACGGCCGCGAGGAAATGCCCGCGGCCGCCGCCGACGTCGGCGAGCGTGCCGATCCCCGAGAAGTCGTACCGCTCGGTGACACCGCGCGCCATCGGCAGCGCCCGGTTGGTCATGAAGTCGTTGAAGATCAGGCCCAGTTCCGGGTTCTCGGACAGGTAGTCGTACAGGACGCCGTGCCGCTCCTTGAACGCCGACCGGCCGGTCCGCACCGTCTCGGTGAGCAGTTCGTTGGTGGCCGAGGCCAGCACCGGGTTCATGTTGGACAGCAGCGCGCTGCGCATCGACCCCTCGGCGCCCTCGATGAGCAGCGCTCCGGCGTCGGTGAGGGCGTAGGCGTCGGAACCGGCGGCCTTCACCACGCCGACGCCGCCGAGCGTGCGCAGCACGCGGCCGAGCGAGGGGGCGTGCGCGCCGACGCGCGCGGCCAGCTCCGGCACGGGCAGCGGCCCCTCGGCCAGGTGGCGGGCGCAGTCCAGCTCGACGAAGGTCTTCAGGGCCGACAGGCGCCATCCACCGGCGATGATCTGCTGGATGACGCTCGTGGGCTCGGTCATGTGCACTCCAGACGTGGGGTTCGGCCCGGGGGGAAGCCGGGCGGGGGCATGCCTAGACAGGGAAAGGGGAGGGCTGGTCCTTCGCGCGCACCAGGCGTCCCACCTCGGCGCGCAGGCGCACGAACGCGGGGAGCTGCCGGGTGGCGATCTGGTCGCGGGGGAACGGCAGGCCGACGGTCAGCTCGCCGGCGACCCGCGCCGGCGAGCCGGTGAGCACGACGACGCGGTCCCCCACGTACACGCTCTCGTCGATGTCGTGCGTGATCAGCAGGATCGTCATGCGGTGCAGCTCGCGCACCTGCAGCACGAGGTCCTCCAGGTCCTCGCGCGTCTGGGCGTCCACCGAGCCGAACGGTTCGTCCATGAGCAGCAGCGCGGGACGGTAGGCCAGCGCGCGGGCGATCGCCACGCGCTGCTGCATGCCGCCCGACAGCTCCCACGGGTGCTTGCCCGCCGCGGCGGCGAGGCCCACGGCCTCCAGCGCCTCGGCCGCGGCGCGGCGGCGCGCCCGGCGGTCCATGCCGCGGCGGCGCAGCGGGAGCGCGACGTTCTCGCCGACCGTCATCCAGGGGAACAGCGAACGGCTGTAGTCCTGGAACACCACGGCCAGGTCGCCGGGCGCGTCCGCGACGTGGTTGTCACGGATGCGGATGTGCCCCTGGGAGGGCCGGATCAGCCCCGCGATCGAGCGGAGGAGGGTGGACTTCCCGCAGCCGGAGGGCCCGACCACGCTCACCAGCTCCCCTTCGGCGACCTTCAGGTCGATCCCGCCGAGGGCGTGGTGGGCCGAAGGCCCCTGGCCGTAGGTGTGCCTCAGGTTCACGACATCGAGCACGGTGATTCCTCAGATTGTCTGCCGGGCCCGCAGGTGCCAGGACAGAACGCGCCGCTCCAGGACCAGGAAGGCCCCGTTCAGCGCGAGTCCCAGGACGCCGAGGAGCACGATGACGCTCCACGTGCCGGCGAGGTCGAAGTTCTGCTGGGTGGAGAGGAGCTGGTGGCCGATCCCGTCGGTGCTGCCCACGAGCTCCGACAGCACCATCAGGATGACGGCCAGCGAGACGCTGAGCCGCAGCCCCGCGAAGACCTTCGGTCCCGCGGCGGGCAGGACGACCCGGAACAGCCGCTGGACGCGTCCGAGCCGGAAGACGCGCGCGGTCTCCACGTGCAGCCGGTCCACGTGGCGGGCCCCGTCGATCGCGTTGATGAGCACCGGCCAGATCACGCCGTAGACGATCGTGGCGACCTGCATCTCGGTGCCCAGCTTGAACAGGACGATGAACAGCGGGACCAGCGCGGGGGGCGGGATCGCCCTGCCGAACTCCACCAGCGGGTCGACGTAGCCGGCCAGCGCGCGGGAGCGGCCGATGGCCACGCCGAGGCCGACGCCGAGTACGCAGGCCACCGCCCAGCCGCCGAACATGCGGCCGAGGCTCGGCAGGAAGTCGCCGACGGCCTCGTCGGTGAGGAACAGGCGCCCGGCGGGGCCGGAGAACCACAGCTCCCGCGCCCGGACGAGGATGAGCGAGGGGGGCGGGAAGTAGTCCGAGGCGGCCAGCCGGGTGCCGGCCTCCCAGGCGGCGAGCGCGATCGGAACGAGCCAAAGGCGCGCGAGGAGACCGGTGAGGCGGCTCCCGCGCTCCGGGGAGGCCGTCGTCGCGGCGGCGGTCACGGTCGCGGTCATGTGGCGGCCTCCGCGGTCACCGCGTGCCAGCGGAACGCCAGGCGCTGCGCCTTCAGCAGCAGGGCGTTGGCCACGAGCCCGAGGATCCCGGCCCACAGGGCGGCGGCCAGGACCAGGTCGGTGCGCATCCCCGACCCCGCGCGGATCATGAAGGTGCCGATCCCCGCGGTGCCGCCGGTGATGAGCTCGGCGCTGACCGCGACGATCAGCCCGATCGCCGTGGCCAGCCGCACTCCGGTCAGCACGAACGGCGCCGCGCTCGGCAGGCAGACCCGCATGAGCACGGCCAGGCGTCCGAAGCCGAAGCTGCGCAGGGTCTCCTTGGCCACCGGGTCCACGTCGCGCAGGCCGTACATGGTGTTGACGAGCACCGGCCAGGCGGCGGCGTACACGACCGCGGTGATCTTGATGCCGGCGTCGTCCGGGACCAGCAGCGCGATGAGGGGGAGGAGCGCGACCGACGGGATGGGCCGCAGGAACTCCACCAGCGGGCGCGCGGCCAGCTCCGCGCGCCGGAGGGTGCCGAGGAACAGGCCGAGGGGGACGGCGATGGCGACGGCGACCAGCAGCCCGGTCGCCCAGACGACCAGAGTGCCCTGGAGGTCGGCCAGGAAGAGGGGGTCCACCACCAGCCCGGCGGCGCGGGCGAGGATCTCCGAGATCAGGGGGATCAGTGAACGGTCGACCAGGCCGGTGCGCCCGGCCAGCTCGGCGGCGAGGAGCAGGACCGCGACGCCGGTGGCGCCGCGGGCCACTCTGCGGCGGGTCACTGCGGGAGCGGAGCCAGGAGCGGCTTGACGTCGAGCTTCTTGGTCAGGTACCCGAACTCCTGCATCAGGTCGGCGACGCGCTGGATGCGGGTCGAGGTGAGCGTGGTCGGGAACGATCCCAGGGTGATGACCGACGCGACCTCGGGTTTGATCTGTGTGTAGGTCGGGAGGACCTTCTCGACGGCCTTACGGTCGGAGGCCGCGATCTGCTGGCCCTTGAGCAGGCCCCGCTGGAGCGCGGCCATCGTCTTGGGATACTTCCGGGTCCACTCGTCCAAGGTGACCCAGCCGGCGATCGGGAAGTCGGCCATCGCTCCGGTCATCGTGTCGGTGACCTTGCGCGCGCCCTGCTCCTGCTGGACGCCGGTGAGGAAGGGCTCGGTGAGCCAGAGGGCGTCCAGGGAGCCGTTCTTCAGCGCGGCGGGCATCTGGGGGAAGGGCATCGGCACCCACTTCACGTCCTCGCGCGGATGGAGTCCGGCGGTGCGCAGGGCGTTGGCGACGGCCAGCTCGCCGATGCTGTTAAGCGAGGCGATGGCGATCCTCTTGCCCTTGAGGTCCTTGACAGTCTGTACGGTGGAGTCCTTTGGCACGACGATCTGGAAGACGTCGGGCTTGGACTGGTAGATGTCGGCGATGAAGCGGAACTTGTCGTTACTCCTCTCCGTCGCCGACAGGAACGTGAAATAGTTTCCGATGATGACGTCGAGGGCTCCACTGTGAAGCTGCGGGAGCGCCTCGGCCCCATTGTTGATGATCTTGGGCTTCACCGTCAGGCCTTCTTCCTTGAAGAAGCCCCTTTCGATGGCGATGTACAGTCCCGCTACGTCGGCGATGGGCATGGCGCCGAGGGTGACCGTGGTTTTCTCCAGCCCTCCGGCTGTACTCGAACTGGTGTCCGATCCACCGCCGCACGCTGTTAGCGCCAGGATCGCGGCCACGCCGACGATGAAGGTACGACCCCTAAAGCGTGTCATTGAGGTGTCCTTTTAGTTGTGGGGGGGAAGAAGGCCGAGCCACGTGCTCGCGGAGCGGTTTCCGGCACGGCGGCGTGAAGCTTAGCGGAGGAAGATCGGCGCTAACATACATATGCGGCCTATGTCATGAAACTCGTAAAAAAGTCCACTTTGGGCGTTGATGCGAGTCGATGTCTGCGTCTGGTGTCCTGGAACGGTATAAATGCTTCTTTGCCGGTGATGTGACCGTAACGTCCGCTGACTGGCGACGTGACCTTGTGGTGGATGACCGAATCTCATTCCAAAAAGGGAATAATTTCTTGGAACGGTCCAAACACTCACGGGTATTGGCGGTACTCGTAGGCTTATGCACCGATTGCCCATCACTTGACACGCGTCACAGGTGTCAAGTGCGTCCACCCCTACGCAGACCAGCCGGCGAGAGGTTGCGACCAGTGAGGACAGCAACAATCGAGAGCGGTCGCCGTACCGAGCCGGACGCAGACCGAACGCCTTCCACCAAGGACACGGCCGCGGCCCCGCGCCGTACGTCGGGAAGCCGGCTCGCGCTGCGCAACTGGCGGGTACGGACCCGGCTCCTCGCGCTCATCCTGGTTCCCACCACGATGGCCGCCCTGCTCGGTGGCCTCCGGGTGGTGACCTCGATCCAGAGCGCGACCGAGTACGAGCGCGTCCGTACGGTGGCACAGTTCGTGACCACCCTGGGCGATCTCGCCCACCAGCTCGACCTCGAACGCGACGTCTCCGTGCGGTTCGTCGCGAACGGCCGCCACGGCAACCAGATCCGGCAGCTCCTGCGCGACCAGCAGAGCGCCGTCGACGGTCAGATCCAGCTCGTGCTCGGCCACAGGAGCACGGTCGAGTCCGCCCTGCGCGACAGCGGCCGCCAGCCCTTCGCGCGCCTGCTGGACCGGCTGGCCCAGCTGCGGTCCCTGCGTCAGACCGTGACCGACTCCCAGCTTCCCGCGCTGCCGACGCTGCAGAAGTACTCCACGGCCATCGACGACGTGCTCGCCATGTTCGACGAGACCGCCAGGGGAGGCACGGACTCGGGCCTGGAGGCCAGCGCCTCGGCCCTCGCCTCGCTCACCCGCGCCGCCGAGCAGGCGTCGCGCCAGCGCGGCCTGCTGAGCATCGGCCTGATCGGCGGGCGCTTCAGCCCCGCGGAACTGGACGCCTTCAACGCCGCGCGCGCCCGGCAGGAGAGCGAACTGCAGGCGTTCTTCTTCCGCGCCACCCTCACCGAAGGCCAGACCTACCAGGACACCGTCACCGGCCCGAAGATCGACGTCGCCGCCGCCCAGATCGACCGCGCACTTGAGCTGACCCGCCAGAACCAGCCGCTCGCCGGGCTCGGGAACGGCGCCGACGACGTCACCGGCTGGTTCGACGCCTCCAGCGAGCGGCTCGACCGCATGCACGACGTGCAGCGCACGCTCAGCCGCGCGATCGTCGACAGGGCCGCCGAGCTGGCCCGCGAGGACCAGCGCCAGGCCGTGGTCAACATCGCCGCCGTCGTCGTGCTCCTGCTCATCGTCCTCGCCATCACCGCCGTCATGGCCCGCTCGCTGGTCATCCCGCTGCGCCGCCTGCGCGGCGGCGCCCTCGACATCGCCGGGCGCAGGCTCCCCGAACTGGTGCAGAAGCTCCGCGAGTCGGACGGCACCACGGGCCCGCCCGAGGTCGCTCCCATCGGCGTCATGTCCAACGACGAGGTCGGTGAGGTCGCCCGCGCCTTCGACGAGGTCCACCGCGAGGCGGTCAGGCTCGCCAGCGACGAGGCCCAGTTGCGCAGCAACGTCAGCGCCATGTTCGTGAACCTCTCCCGCAGGACCCAGACCCTGGTGGAGCGGCAGATCACCCTGATCGACGGCCTGGAGCAGGGCGAACAGGACGACCGGCGTCTCGGCGACCTGTTCCGGCTCGACCACCTCGCCACCCGCATGCGCCGCAACAGCGAGAACCTGCTGGTCCTCGCAGGCCAGGAGCCCGCGCGGCGCTGGAGCCAGCCCGTCCCGCTGCTCGACGTCGCCCGCGCATCCCTCTCCGAGGTCGAGAACTACGAGCGCGTGGCCATGAACGTCCCCACCGGGGTCTCCATCGTCGGCCAGGCCGTCAACGACCTCATCCACCTGCTCGCCGAGCTCGTCGAGAACGCCATCTCGTTCTCCCCGCGCGAGACCAGGGTGACCCTCACGGCCAACCGCATCGACGGCGGCGGCGTCATGATCTCGATCACCGACGCCGGCATCGGCATGACCCCGGAGGAACTGACCCAGACCAACTGGCGGCTGGCCAACCCGCCGGTCGTGGACGTGTCGGTGTCACGCCGCATGGGCCTGTTCGTGGTCGGCCGCCTCGCGCTGCGCAACGGCATCCGGGTGCAGCTCAGGCGGCACGACTCCGGCGGCCTGACCGCGATGGTGCTGCTGCCCGAGGCGCTCATGGGCTCCGCCGCGGGCCCGGCGCAGGGCGGCGCCTCCGGGCAGGCGCTCGCCGGCGCGGGCGCGTCGGCGTGGACCGGGGGACAGACCGGCGGCAGCCTGTTCGCCTCGGCGTCCCAGGGCGGAGCCGCGTTCGACGCGCAGGCCGCCTCCCTGTTCGGCTCTCCCACCGGCCCCTTCGGCGGGTCCAACGGCACGGCCGGCACCGGGCCGCTCGGGCCGACCACCGGCGGCGGCTTCTCCGGCCCGTCCTCCGGCGGCTTCTCCGGGCCCGCGTCCGGGAACCTCGGCGGCTTCGGCGAGACGGGCGCGTTCGGTGACACCGGTTCCTTCGGTGACACGGGCGCCTTCGGCGATACCGGCTCCTTCGGTGACACGGGCGCGTTCGGCGAGCCGGTCGCGGGGACGTTCGACGCCCCGGGCCGCGGGCCGTCCGCGTTCGGCGCGCCCCCGGCGGCGGCGACCGGCGCGGGGGAGCAGGCGGCGAACCTCGACGCGTTCGGCGGCCCGCTGTCCGGAGGCTCCGCCGCCGGCCCGAGCCTGTTCGGCGGCCCGTCCGCGGGCGCCTACGGCGGTCCTCCCACCGGCCCGGCCGCCGACCCGGTGCCCCGCCCGAGGTCCCGCCGCTTCGACGCCTCTGACCTCGACGCCGTCACCGGCCCCTTGCCGGCCGTGCGGCCGTCCCCGATGGAACAGGAGGAGGAGTTCCTGCCCATCTTCGCTTCCGTCGAGTCCGCCTGGTTCCGCCGCGCGGACCCGGCCCAGGAGGAGAAGGAGGACACCGGCGTCTGGCGGCAGAACCCCGCCGACGCCGGTTGGCAGGCCGCGGCCGTGGTCAAGGAGCCCGTACGGGACGGGACCACCACCGCCGGTCTGCCCAAGCGGGTTCCGAAGGCCAATCTGGTGCCCGGGTCCGCCTCGGCGGCCGAGGCCGCAACCTCGCCCGTTCCCGCCATGCCCGCCCTCTCGCCCGACCGGGCGCGAAGCCGGTTGTCCAGCTTCCAGCAGGGCATCCGCCAGGGCCGGGCGGTCGCACGCGGCGAGATCAGCGAGGACGAGGTGGCGTACGGCGACCCACGCCGCGCCCAGGGCGATAAGGAGGACAAGTGAGAGAGCTGAGTCAGGCGGCCCGCGGAGTCAACTGGCTGATCACCGACTTCGTCCGGTCGGTGCCGGGGGTGGCGCACACGGTGGTGGTGTCCTCCGACGGGCTGCCACTGGCCTACTCGGAGGGCTTCCCCAAGGACAGGGCCGACCAGCTCGCCGCGGTGGCCGCGGGCCTGATCAGCCTGACGCAGGGCGCCTCCCGCGTCTTCGAGGGCGGCCCCGTCACCCAGACCGTGGTGGAGATGCAGCGCGGGCTGTTGTTGATCATGTCGGTCAGCGACGGCTCCTGCCTCGCCGTGCTCGCCGCGCCGGACTGTGACATGGGTCTGGTCGCCTACCAGATGACGCTGATGGTCGAGCGTGCCGGTCAGGTGCTGACACCGGCCGTGCGCGCCGAGCTTCAGGCGTCGTCTCCGCGGTGACGTCCATGGGAGGTCCGGGCTGGGAGGACGGTTTACGGCCCTACCAACAGGAACCCTCTTCGCCGGTCCGGCCCTTCACGGTCACGGGCGGGCGCTCGGCGCCGCGGTCGCACCTCGCCATGGAGACGCTGGTGCATTCCACTATTCCTCCTTATCAAGATATTTCCGGCTTGATTCCGGAGTACCAGGCGATCATCACGCTGTGCCGCCAGGTGCGTTCGGTCGCCGAGATCTCGGCCCTGCTGAGGGTCCCCCTCGGCGTGGCGCGGGTTCTCGTCTCGGACATGGCCGCCGAGGGATTCGTCCAGTTGCACCACCCGCAGCTGGACGCGGGACAGCCGGACTTCAACCTGCTCGAAAGGGTTCTCAGTGGACTTCGCAGGCTCTAGCCGCGGCGGGACGCTCACGTCGACGAAGATCGTCGTCGCGGGCGGCTTCGGCGTGGGGAAGACCACCTTCGTCGGGGCGGTCTCCGAGATCGTCCCGCTCACCACCGAGGCGGTCATGACCGACGCCAGCGCCGGCATCGACGACCTGGGCCTCATCCCGCAGAAGGCCACCACCACCGTGGCCATGGACTTCGGCCGCGTGTCGCTGGACACCGAGCTCATCCTCTATCTCTTCGGCACCCCCGGCCAGCACCGGTTCTGGTTCATGTGGGACGACCTGGTACGCGGCGCGATCGGCGCCGTCGTCCTGGTCGACACCCGGCGCCTGGCCGACAGCTTCCCCGCCATCGACTACTTCGAGGAGGCGAAGCTGCCCTTCGTCATCGGCCTCAACGGCTGGGACGGCGAGCACCCCTACGCCGAGGAGGAGGTGCGCGACGCACTCACGCTCTCCCCGCACATCCCGATCGTCAAGACCGACGCGCGCCTGCGCGAGTCGGTCAAGGGCACGCTGATCGCCCTGGTGGAGCACGCGCTGACGATGCGGGTATCGGTCCCCGGGTGGAGGGGCTGACCCGGCCCGGCCCGTCCGTCCCTGGCGCCGGGTTCGCGTGACCGGCCCCAGGAGCGGATAGGCTGGGAGTTCGAGTCACTCACCCCGGACGACCCGTGACACAAGAGGCTGGCTTCACGTGTTCGAGACGCTTTCCGACCGCCTGACATCGGTCTTCTCCTCCCTCAGGTCGAAGGGCAGGCTGTCCGACGCCGACATCGACGCGACCTGCCGAGAGATCCGCATCGCGCTTCTCGAAGCCGACGTCGCGCTGCCGGTCGTCAGGGACTTCGTGTCCCATGTCAAGGAGCGGGCCCGCGGGGCCGAGGTCTCCCAGGCGCTCAACCCCGCCCAGCAGGTCGTCAAGATCGTCAATGACGAGCTGGTGCAGATCCTCGGCGGCGAGACCCGCCGCCTGCGGTACGCCAAGACCCCGCCGACCGTCATCATGCTCGCCGGCCTCCAGGGCGCCGGTAAGACCACCCTGGCCGGCAAGCTCGCCCGCTGGCTGCGCGAGCAGGGCCACGCCCCGATGCTGGTCGCCGCCGACCTCCAGCGGCCCAACGCCGTCCAGCAGCTCCAGGTCGTCGGCGAGCGCGCGCAGGCCGCCGTCTACGCCCCCGAGCCCGGCAACGGCGTCGGCGACCCGGTCGCCGTGGCCCGCGACTCCATCGAGCAGGCCCGGCGCCGCCAGCACGACATCGTCATCATCGACACCGCGGGCCGCCTCGGCATCGACCAGGAGCTGATGCGGCAGGCCGCGGACATCCGCGACGCCGTCAGCCCCGACGAGGTGCTGTTCGTCGTCGACGCGATGATCGGCCAGGACGCCGTCACCACGGCCCAGGCGTTCATGGACGGCGTCGGCTTCGACGGCGTCGTGCTCACCAAGCTCGACGGCGACGCCCGCGGCGGCGCGGCGCTGTCGGTGCGGCACATCACCGGCCGCCCGATCATGTTCGCCTCCACGGGCGAGAAGCTGGAAGACTTCGACGCCTTCCACCCCGACCGCATGGCGAGCCGCATCCTCGACATGGGTGACATCCTCACCCTGATCGAGCAGGCGCAGCGCACCTTCGACGAGCAGGAAGCCGCCAAGATGGCCGGCAAGCTCGTCTCCGGCGACGGGTTCACGCTCGACGACTTCCTTGAGCAGATGATGATGGTCCGCAAGATGGGCCCGCTCAAGAACCTGCTCGGCATGATGCCCGGCATGGGGCAGATGCGCGACCAGCTCAACCAGGTCGACGAGCGCGACCTCGACCGCGTCGCCGCCATCATCCGCTCCATGACCCCCGGCGAGCGCCAGGACCCCAAGATCATCAACGGCTCGCGCCGGGCCCGCATCGCGCGCGGCTCCGGCGTCACCGTCACCGAGGTCGCCGGCCTGGTCACCCGCTTCTTCGACGCGCAGAAGATGATGAAGCAGGTCGCCGGCGGCATGGGCATCCCCGGTATGCCCGGCGGGCGCAAGGGCAAGGCCGCGCAGAAGAAGGCCAAGAAGGGGCGCAGGGTCAGCGGCGACCCGCGCAAGGCCGCGCTCGGCAAGGCGGGGGCCGCGAACGGCGGCGCCGACGCGCCTCCGCAGCTTCCGGCCGGCCTCGGCGGCCTCGGCGGCGGCAAGCTGCCTCCCGGTTTGGAGCTCCCGCCCGGCTTCGACCCCTCCAAGCTGCGCTTTCCCGGCCAGAAGTGACGTGGGGCGGCGCCTGGCCGGTGCTGGGCGCCCCTCACCGTTCGCCGTCCCCCGGCATGACGCCTGACCGTCCCGGGGCGTGATGCCGGGCCGTCCGCATATCGGCGCGGCTCCGACACGGTCCGAGACCGCGCCGATTCGGAAAGCGGCCGGATCATCTGGCAGAATGTCATGTTGGAACACCGTGACCGTGGGTGCCCTCTCACCCCCGCGCGTCACGCTTGTCCCTCGGGCGGTCATCCCGTCGTGCCCCACTCGGCGAGACGCCCGTCCACCCGCGCTCAAAGCCCAGGAGAGACCACACCCGTGGCAGTCAAGATCAAGCTCAAGCGGCTCGGCATGATCCGCAACCCGCAGTACCGCATCGTGGTCGCGGACAGCCGCACCAAGCGTGACGGCCGTGCGATCGAAGAGATCGGCCTGTACCACCCCAAGGAGAACCCCTCGTTCATCAAGGTGGACTCCGAGCGGGCGCAGTACTGGCTCGGCGTCGGCGCCCAGCCGACCGACCCGGTGCTGAAGATCTTCAAGCTCACCGGTGACTGGCAGAAGTTCAAGGGCGAGGCCGCCCCGGAGCCGCTGCAGGTCGCCGAGGCCAAGCCCGACCGTCACGCCGTCTACGAGGCCGCGGCCAAGGAGGCTCTGTCCGGCGACACCGGCACGGGCACCGCCACCACGCCGCGCAAGGCCAAGAAGACCGTGAAGTCCGACGACGCCCCCGCGACCCCGGCCGAGCCGGCCGCGGAGGAGAAGCCGGAAGGCGAGGCCTGAGGTGCTTGAGGAAGCCCTCGAGCATCTGGTCAAGGGCATCGTCGAGCACCCTGACGACGTTCTCGTGCGCGCCCGTCGCATCCGCACCGGGCGCGTCCTGGAGGTCCGGGTCCACCCCGACGACCTCGGCAAGGTCATCGGCCGTGGCGGCCGTACGGCCAAGGCGCTGCGCACTGTGATCAACGCCTTGGCGGACGGCAAATACGTACGGGTCGACCTGCTCGACCTCAACGAAGCCCGGTAACGAGACCCAGAGGCCATCGAGCCCTCTGGACAGGGGACCCCCGGCAGCCCGGGCGGTCCCCTGTCGCGGTTCTCCGCCATTTCCGTCCCTGTGTGAGGAGCAGCGAGTGCAACTGGTCGTCGGCCGGATCGGCCGCCCCCACGGAGTCCGTGGCGAGGTGACGGTCGAAGTGCGCACCGACGAACCCGAGACGCGCTTCGCGCCCGGCACGTCGATCGCCACCGACCCCGCGAGCCGGGGCCCGCTCGTCGTCGAGACCATGCGGTGGCACAAGAACATCCTGCTGCTCGGCTTCGAGGGCGTCGCCGGCCGCGACGGCGCCGAGGACCTGCGCGGCACCATGCTCGTCATCGACTCCGGCGACATCCCCGTCCCCGAGGACCCCGACGAGTTCTACGACCACCAGCTCATCGGCCTGGCCGTCGTCACCGTCGCCGGCGAGCCCGTCGGCGAGATCACCGACGTCCTCCACCACGGGCAGGACCTCCTGGTGGTCAGGCGCGGGTCCGGCGAGGTCCTCATCCCCTTCGTCAAGAACATGGTCCCCGAGATCGACCTGCCCGGCGGGCGCGCCGTCGTCGACGTCCCGCCCGGCCTGCTCGATTTGAACGAGGCGGGCTGACCATGGACCCTCGGGCGCTGCCCATGCGCGTGGACATCATCTCGATCTTCCCGGAGTACTTCGCGCCGCTGGACGTCTCGCTGATCGGCAAGGCGCGCCGCAAGGGCATCCTCGACATCCGGGTCCACCAGCTCCGCGACTGGACGCACGACGTGCACCGCACCGTGGACGACACGCCGTACGGCGGCGGCCCCGGCATGGTCATGAAACCCGAGCCGTGGAGCGAGGCCATCGACGCCGTCGTCGGCGACGCCGAGGCGGTGCCCCGGCTCGTCGTGCCGACCCCGAGCGGCCGGCCCTTCACCCAGGAAGTCGCGCTGGAGTACGCCAAGGAGCCCTGGCTGCTGTTCGCGCCCGCCCGCTACGAGGGCATCGATGCCCGCGTCGTCGCCGAGTACGGCTCCCGGCTGCGCGTCGACGAGGTCGGCATCGGCGACTACGTCCTCGCGGGCGGCGAGGCCGCCGTGCTGGTCATCGTGGAGGCCGTCGGGCGCCTGCTGCCCGGCGTGCTCGGCAACGCCGGCTCCGTCGCCGACGACTCCTTCGCCCCCGGCGCCATGGCCTCCCTCGTCGAGGGCCCCGTCTACACCAAGCCGCCGGTCTGGCGCGGCCACGAGGTGCCGCCCATCCTGCTGTCCGGCAACCACGGCGCGATCGCCCGCTGGCGGCGGGACGAGGCGCTGCGCCGCACCGCCGCCACCAGGCCCGAACTGCTGGCCAGGCTCGGCCGTCAGAACCTGGACAAGCGCGACCTTGAGGTCCTCGACGCGGCTTCGTTTCGCTTCCCGCCGGAAGATATGGCAGACTGAATCGCTGCCGTCAACCGTTTCGTGGTCGGCGCGCGCCGGTTCGGGCTAGAGCGACGCCCGGCCTCCCAGACGTATTCAGCCCAGCGCTCGTGTCCACCTCGATGCCGTGCCGCGCGCACGGCCGGGCGGACCTCCGGGTGCTCGCTTAAAACGAGGAACCGCTGCCATGCACACGCTGATCCAGGAGCTTGAGAAGGCCGCCGTACGCAGTGACGTCCCGAGCTTCCGCCCGGGCGACACGCTGGAGGTCCACGTCCGCGTGGTCGAAGGCAACCGGTCCCGTATCCAGGTCTTCAAGGGGTTCGTGCTCCGCCGCCAGGGCGGTGGCGCCCGCGAGACCTTCACCGTCCGCAAGGTCAGCTACGGCGTCGGCGTCGAGCGCACCTTCCCGGTCCACAGCCCGGTGATCGAGAAGATCGACGTCGTGACCCGTGGTGACGTCCGCCGCGCCAAGCTGTACTACATGCGCGACCTGCGCGGCAAGGCCGCCCGCATCCGCGAGCGCCGCGACGCTCTGCCCGCCGGCAAGTAGCCCGCGCCAGCCTCGTCGAATGGCCCGCCTCCCCAGGGACGCGGGCCATTTCCCTGTCGCCGCGCACCCGCGGCCCCGGGGACGGCAGGCGTCGTGCCTGGTCGGAAGGGGCGGGAGCGCCCAGTTCTTTGGGCGCCATGCCGAGTCGGCGACACGGCGCGGAGCGCGCATCATTTAGGCTCGACAGCGATGACTAGCGATGGCCAGGGGGCCGGCGGGCCGCGCCGCCCCGTCGAGGACGAGGTAGACGTGGTCGCGGAAGAAACCAAGCCGGCTGCCAAGGGCGGCAAGGGGAAGAAGGGCTCGTTCTGGCGCGAACTGCCGGTGCTGGTCGTGGTGGCGCTCCTCCTGGCGCTCATCATCAAGAGCTTCGTGGTCCAGGCCTTCTACATCCCCTCCGAGTCCATGGAGAACACCCTGCTCGTCAACGACAGGGTGCTGGTCAACAAGCTCGTCTACCACACCCGTGACATCGAGCGCGGCGACATCGTCGTCTTCTCCGGCGTCGACTCCTGGGCCAGCGAGGTCGACGTGCCCGAGCCCGGCAACCCGGTGGCCGGGTTCTTCCGCTGGGTGGGCACCGCCTTCGGCGTCGTCCCCGGCGAGAAGGACTACATCAAGCGCGTCATCGGCGTCCCCGGCGACACCGTCAAGTGCTGTGACGCCAAGGGGCGCATCACGGTGAACGGCGTGCCCCTCGAAGAGAAGGCGTACCTCTACCCCGACGACCAGCCGTCGCAGAAGTTCTTCGAGATCAAGGTCGAGAAGGACCGGCTGTGGGTCATGGGCGACCACCGCTCCGTCTCGCTGGACTCCCGCTTCCACCAGGGCGACCCCGGCGGCGGCGCCATCCCCAAGGACAGCGTGGTCGGCCGCGCCTTCGTGGTCGTCTGGCCCTTCGGCCGCGCCGCCACCCTCCCCATCCCGGACACCTTCACCCAGCCCGCCCTCAAAGCCGCCACAGCCGCCGGCTCCACCACCCCCCTCCTCCTAGGCTTCGCCGGCGCCTTCCCCGTAATGGCCCTCCGCCGCCGAATCCTGTCCAAGAACACCCTCCCCCAGCCCAAACTCTGATCAAGAAACCCTGACCAGAAGCCCCCGTCGGACCGAGGGAAGCCCGGCCAAGGGCAGCCGGGCAGGAACACGTCGTCCAAGAACACCGTGACCGGGAACGGCCCCCGGCCTCTTCGGCCCGCCCCTCCTGCCCGCGCCACCCGCCCAGGAGAACATTCCCCAGTACGACCCGGCCCCGACGCCACCGGCTTCCCCGCCGATCTCGCGCCAGCCCAGGCGTTCAGCACTCGTGCTCATGGCCCATGCACAGGATCCTTGCTCAAGGCTCATGTCCAAAGTCCAGATACGGGCCGGGCCCCTCCCCGGGGCTCACGTACGGGCCTCGCGCTCTGGCTCGTCTTCAGGTTCGGGGGACATGGCTTGTGCTCAGGGGTTCGTGCCTAAGATCACGCTTAAGGGTCACGTGCAAGGCTCGCGCTGTCTCGTGACCACCACGCCATCCGCTTCGCCCCAGAAGCCCGCTATCGTCGCGGACCACGACCGGCACATCCCCCCGAGATACCCGAAGGAGACGGGGCAGAGCCACTGCCTCCCGGCCCTCGCGCCGGGAACCGCCCCACAGTCCGATGAGCGCCGCCAACCACAAGCCCGAGCCTGACCACGGGCCTGATCCCGACCACGGGCCCGACCTCGACCACGAGTCCGGACCTGGCCGCATAGCCGGCCCCGGCCGGAAACCCGGATCCGACGACTCCGGTGTGTCCGACGTCCAGCCGCCCCTCCAGGAAACCGTTGCCGGTGGGACTGCTTCCCCCCCTCCAGGCTCCCGGCAGGCCGGTCCGGGTTCGCCCGGCACCGATACGGCGGAATCCGATCCGGCTGAGCCCGACGACCTCGGTACGGCCGAACCCGCCATGGCGAAGTCCGATGCTCCATCGGATCCCGGGACGCCCTCGACCGATACAGGGACATCACTGACCGATTCCGGGACGGCAGCGGCCGATCCTGGAACATCGCCGCCCGATTCCGAGACGCCGCAGGCCGATCCGGGAACACCGCTGACCGATTCTGAGACACCCCAGGAGAAAGGTAAGAAATCCGGGTGGCGGGAGTCGATGCTTCTCGTGCTCGCCGGGGTGCTCGCCGTGGTGCTCGTGCGTGTGTTCGTCCTGGACTCCTTCTACATCCCCTCCGAGTCCATGGAGGAGACCCTGCTCGTCAACGACATGGTCGTCGTCAACCGGCTCACCGGTGACATCGGGCGCGGCGAGGTGGTCGTCTTCAAGGGCTGGGACGGCACTACGACGATCAAGCGCGTGATCGGCATCAGCGGGGACCGGGTGAAGTGCTGTGACGCCGACGGCCGTGTCACGGTCAACGGCGTCGCCCTCGACGAGACCTCCTATCTCCACCCGCAGGACTTCCCGTCGCAGCCGAAGTTCGACGTCACCGTGCCCGCGGGCCGCCTCTGGCTCATGGGCGACCACCGCGCCGCCTCGGAGGACTCCCGCGCCTACATGAAGGACGAGCACCACGGGACGATCTCCACCGACGACGTCATCGGCCGGGCCTTCGCCCTGTACTGGCCCTTCTCCCGGGTGAGAACGCTCCCTGTCCCGGAGTCCTTCGCCAAGATCCCCTGACCCGCGCCGGGCGCGGACGATCGTGACCTGCCTGGCCGAGGGCCGTCCGCGGTCACGCGACGTGCCGGGACGCGGACGCCGGGGCTGGGGAAGATCCTCAAAGGGGCGATAGCGTACCCGTACCGCCGAATCCGGCGTAGGCTTGGGCCATGGTCGTGCTCGCATCGCCGTTCACCGGCCGGGGGGTCCGACTGTCCCGCGGGTTCAGCCCCTCGCGGCGGGGTTCCGTGCCGCTTGGCTTATGACTGTTCTGTACCGTCCGCGCCCGAGCATCGTGCGCCGCGATTCCGGACTTTACGGATATGAGCGTGCGCTCGCGCGGCGAGGACTGTCTCCCATCGCCGGGGTAGACGAGGCGGGCCGTGGGGCCTGCGCCGGTCCGCTGGTGGTCGCCGCCGTGGTGCTGCGCTCCGAGCTCGACGGCCTGGCCGACTCCAAGGCGCTGTCGCCCGCCCGGCGCGAGGAACTGCACGACCGCATCCTCGGCAGCGCGCGCTCGGTGAAGGTGGTGGTGATCCCTCCGGACGAGATCGACGCACGCGGCCTGCACAAGTGCAACATCGCCGGCATGCGGCGGGCCGTCGCGGGTCTTCAGTGCGATCTCGGGTACGTTCTGATCGACGGGTTCCCGGTGCCGGGCCTGCCCGCGCCGTCCCTGGCCGTCTGGAAGGGTGATCAGGTGTCGGCGTGCGTGGCGGCCGCGTCCATCGTCGCCAAAGTGACGAGGGACCGCATGATGACCTCGCTGAACGACCTCTACCCCCAGTACGGCTTCGCCGAGCACAAGGGGTACGTCACGGCGGCGCATCGCCGTGCTCTGGCCGCTCATGGGCCCAGCCCGCATCATCGGTTCTCATTTGTGACCGTGAACTCGGTGGCGCGGTCCGGAGCGGGCACCGCGATGGGCGAGAATGAAATGGGGGCCGGTGTCGCCTGATCGGCCGCACCGGGGGAGGAAGGGAAGTGGAGGGCCGGGATGAGCGCAGAGGATCTCGAAAAATACGAGACCGAAATGGAGTTGCAGCTCTACCGGGAGTACCGCGACGTGGTGGGCTTGTTCACCTATGTCGTTGAGACCGAGCGGCGCTTCTATCTGACCAACTCCGTCGATCTCGACGTGCGCACCGCCGAGAACGGCGACGTGTTCTTCGACGTCAAGATGCAGGACGCCTGGGTCTGGGACATGTACCGCCCCGCGCGCTTCGTCAAGAACGTCCGCGTGGTCACCTTCAAAGACGTCAACGTAGAAGAACTGGCCAAACCAGACCTGGAAATGCCCAAGGAAGGCTTCTCCAACTAAAACCCACCCTCACCAGCCCCGACAACCCCCACCACCCCTTCCAACCCTCACGCCCAATCCACCCACGGCCCACCACCACAACCCCAGGCCGATACCCGCACTCACCAGCCTCACGCTCAGCTGGGCAGCGGTCCGCGCTCCCATATGTCCGGGCTGGCGACGGCGTTCCGCCGCTTGGCGGCCATGTCGGTACCCGCACTCCAAGCCCCACGCTCAGCTGGGCAGCGGTGCCGCGCTCTTGTAGGTCCGGGCTGGCGACGGTATCCCACCGCTTGATGCCCATGCCGGCACCCGCACCCACCCGCCTCATGCTCAGGTCGGCAGCGGTGTCCCACTCCCACACGTCCGGGTCGGCGATGGCATTCCACCGCCGATGGCCAGGTCGGTGGGCGGCATCCCGCTCAGCAACGGCTGGGGGGCGGGTGCAGCGTGGTCATCTTGCTCGCTGACCGGCACGTCCACGCGTACTGCGATCCTCACTCAGCCAGGCCCACTCCTCACCGGTGGGAGTAATACGATCCGCCCAGCCAGAGGAGAGCGCCGGCACCGCGGACGCGACCCTGATTGTGAAGCCTGGCTTCAGCACTTCAACGCCGGACCGGATCGGGACGACCGCGATCACCCCCGTTGGTTCGGGTCATTCGGTTGTTTGAGACCTCGGGGTGGCGGTGGGCGCGCCAGCCGGAGTCGGTGCGTTCGACGTAGCCTGCGGCGGCGAGGGCTCCTAGGCAGGCCAGGGTCGTTGCCAGGTCGAGCCCGGAGTCGAGGGCGATCGTGGCGGGGCCGGCTCCCGCGCGGGAGGGAACGGCTTCCAGGACCTGGCGGGATTCCTCGTCCAGGGCGTCCCTGGGCAGGACCGGGCCGCGAGGTTCCGGAGCGAGATCGTCACCAATGGCCCCGACCAGCTCGATGACGTCCCGCGCGGACGTCACGCAGACCGCTTCCGCGCGACGGATGAGCCGGTGGCAGCCGACCGAGTTCTCCGAGGTCACCGGGCCGGGCACGGCGGCGAGGTGGCGTCTGAGCGCGACGGCGTGGCCGGCCGTGTTCAGGGCTCCGCTGCGTACGGCGGCTTCGACGACGACCGTCCCCCGGGACAGCGCGGCGATGATCCGATTGCGCACGAGGAACCGCGGCCGGGTAGGACGGACGCCCATCGGCGACTCGCTGACGATCAACCCCCTCGCGCGGATGGCCTCGAAGAGATGGTGGTTCGCCACGGGGTAGGCGACGTCCGTCCCGCTGGCCAGGACGGCGATCGTCTGTGCCTCGCCGGCAAGGGCCCCTCGATGCGCCGCGGTGTCGATGCCGTAGGCGCCACCGGAGATCACGGTCCACCCCGACTCGCTGAGACCGGCGCCGAACTCCGCGGCCACATGGGCTCCGTACGGAGTGGCCGCCCTGGACCCGACCAGGGCCACCGACCGCAGGCAGGAGAAGCGGAGATCGGCGTTGCCGTGCACCCACAGGCCGAACGGCCGCGCGGACCCCAGATCGTCGAGCTGGCTCGGCCATTCGAGGTCGCCGGGCACGATCAGGCGAGCGCCCAGCCGGTGACCCTCGATGAGGTCCGTCACCGGATCGGCGGCCATGAGCCGCGCATGCCAGCCCTCCAGCAGGCGCGCGAGATCGGGTGTGCGCCCCTTCCCACTGGAAAGCTCTTCGACGAAGCTCGGATCGAGATGGCCGCGCCGGACCTGGCCCAGCGCCCCCTCCGGCCCGTACGCGGCGACGAGCCTACCCATCACCCCGTCACCGGCATCGGCCACCCGCATCAACGTGACCCGAGCCAGCCGTACGGCGTCCCACTGAAGGCAGTCCACCTCCACGACAACCTCCCGCCGGCCATACCCCGGCGCCTCGCGCAAGGCGAGACGAGAAGTCTTCTCTCCGGCGCAGGAATCGCCCGCTACTCCACCGCCCACGGAGAGACCACGTCCGACATGCGGCAGCGATGCCTCACCTTCCAGGGCACGGTCGTGATCTCCCGCCGAGCCATGGCCGCCGTTCGTCACCGAGCCTGGGATTCCGCTACGTAGCAGGCCGTGGTCTTGATCGCCTGTCGCGCCACGGTATTCGTCCGATGTGGAGTCCTCGTCTCCGTCTCTGGTGGAGTCGGTCTCGCCTTCGTCATGGGGGGAGTCACGATGGGCGTTTCGTGTCGGCGTGTGGCCTTGGTTGTCTGCTGGGACGGCCGACCATCCCTTCACGTCGGAATGAGGGAAGGGAACGCCGACTATGCCGTCGGCCGGCGCCGTGGCTTCGTACGTGCCGGGGGCGTCGTGGAGAGGTGGGGTGTTCATTCCGACCCCAACCAGAGGCCGAGGGCGGTGTTGCTCTCGGTGATGTCAGGTTCGACCTTGCCGGTGAGGTCGGCGAGCGTCCAGGCGACGCGGATCACACGATCGAGTCCGCGGGCGCTGAGTTCGCCGGTGTCCAGGCATCGGTAGAGCGGCGCCATCGCGGAGGACGGGAGGCGGAACTCGCCGTGGAGGGCCGCCGTGGGGATCTCGGCGTTGCACGTCCACGGTGTTCCGGTCAGGCGCTTGAGCGTGCGCTCGCGCGCCAGCGACACCCGCTCCGCCACGACGGCGCTGGTCTCGATGAACTGCCGGTCCGCCAGCAGTTCGCGCCGGGTGGAGCGGGCCAGCCGCACTTTCACGTCGATGCGATCGACCAGCGGCCCGGACAGGCGGGCCAGGTAACGGCGCCGCTGGGTGGGCGTGCACTGGCAGGGATTCTCGGGGGTGGACGGCCGGGCGCACGGGCACGGGTTCGCGGCCAGCACCAGCATGAACCTGGCCGGGAAGGAGACGGTTCCCGCCGCTCTGGCGACCACCACCTTGCCCGACTCGATCGGCTGGCGCAGCGAGTCGAGGACACGTGCCGGGAACTCGGGAGCCTCGTCGAGGAAGAGCACTCCACGATGGGCCAGTGAGACGGCGCCCGGGCGGATCACGTTGCTTCCGCCTCCGACGATCGCGGCGACCGTCGCGGTGTGGTGCGGGGCCATGAAGGGCGGGCGGGTCAGCAGCGGCCGGTCGGCCGGGAGAGTGCCCGCCACCGAGTGGATGGCCGTGATCTCCAGGGCCTGGTCACGGTCCAGGGCAGGCAGGAGCGTGGGCAGACGCTCGGCGAGCATGGTCTTGCCCGTGCCGGGCTGGCCCAGCATCCACAGATTGTGACCGCCCGCGGCGCAGACCTCCAGCGCGCGGCGCGCCGTGGCCTGCCCCGCGACATCGGCGAGGTCGAGGGGAGGCTCGTCAGGAGACGAGCTGTCGGCCCATGGGTCGGGAAGGGTGGGCAGGAGGGGCTGGGAGGCGGCATCGCCGGTCCGCAGCCACTCGACCAGTTCGGCGAGGGTGAGCACCGGAATGACGTCCACGCCCGGGACCAGGGCGGCCTCGGCCGCGTTGGCGATGGGGACGACCACCGAACGCGCTCCGGCGTCGGCCGCCGCCATGACCGCGGGCAGGATGCCGCGCACCGGGCGGACCGAGCCGTCCAGCCCCAGCTCACCCAGGAAGAACGGCACGGAGATCGGCTTCCTCGGCACCAGACCGGCCGCGCCCAGCAAGGCCACCGCGATCGCGAGGTCGAAGAGGCTTCCACGCTTCGGGAGACTGGCCGGGAACAGGCTGATCGTGACCCGGGCGTCGGGCCAGGCGTACCTGCTGTTGATCACCGCGGAGCGGACACGGTCACGGGCCTCGCTGAGAGCCGTGTCCAGCATGCCGATCAGGCTGACGCCGGCGATGCCATGGCCCACGTCGGCCTCCACTTCGACGATGTGGCCGCTGACGCCGACCAGCGCCACGCAGCGCGTACGGGCGACGGCCATTCACGACACCCCCCGGTCGTGCCGGATGGAGAACTCTCCGCCGAAGCGCTCCAGCGCGACCACGTCGATGCGGATCGCGGAGAACCATTCCGACTGGCCGCTGAGCCACCGCGCGGCCAGCATGCGCAGCCGTGTCAGCTTCGCCGGCGTCACCGCTTCGAACGCGGTGCCGTGGCTGCGCCCCGACCGCGTCTTGACCTCCACGACCACGAGGGCCGAGCCGTGCCGGGCGAGAATGTCGATCTCGCCCTCGGCGCAGGACCAGTTGCGGTCGAGGATCTTGTAACCGGCCGCTCGCAGATAATCGACGGCGAGCTGCTCGCCGTGCCTGCCGAGCTCGTGTGTCGCGGCCATGTGACCACCTCCGGCAGCGACCTTCGCCGATTCCGGTCGCCGGCTCGTCCGTAGAACCCGGTTCTGTGGACAGTCGGCTGAGCGGCGTTCGGTTTCGAGCTCGGCCGTGAAGGGGGGTGACGGCGATGGCGCAGGTCAGCGGCGTCTCGGGCGAGTGATCCCCATGATCCCTTCCGAAGTGCCGGTGCGAGGTTGTGGACGACTCGCGGGACGGTCCGCGCCGTCCGTAGATGTCGGATCGCCACGCCGCGAGAAGACGTCGCAGGTCAGGCGCGGGCCGACTTAGCGTGGTGATCGAGACGTGGATACGGCCATGAGCTTCGAAGGAGCGGCACATGTCGATGCCGAACGATGTCCAGGCGTTCAACCGGGCGATCATCGAGGAGTTCCGGACCCGGAACGGGCAGATCACGCACGAGATGCTGAAGGACACGCCGCTCGTCCTGCTCACCACGACAGGAGCACGGAGCGGACGGGCCCGAACGGCGCCGCTCGCGTTCTTCGCCGACGGGCCCGGTCGCATCGTCCTGTGGGCCTCGGCCATGGCGGCCCCGGTTCACCCGGCGTGGTACCACAACCTGGTCGCCGATCCCCGGGTGACCATCGAACTCAAGACCGAGGACGGCGTGGTGAAGACCTTCGAGGGCACCGCCTCCACGGCACGGGGAGCCGAGCGTGAGCGCCTGTTCGGCATCCTTGAGGCCGGCAATCCGGGAGTCGCCGCTCATCAGTCCCGCACCGATCGGGAGATCCCTCTGGTGGTCATCGAATACGGCGGCTGAGCGCACGTGAGGGGGTTGGTGTCTTTCGCAGGGGGGGCAGGGGCGGCCGTTCGGTCCTATTGATGGAAGGGATCGCCCGTTGTTCCCGTGAGTGTCATGGGTTGCCATCTTGGGAGCAGGCGGACCTGTCCGAGACCGATGAGGAGCAGGGCGTCCAGGTAGCGGGCGCCGCGGATCAGGCCCCAGTGCAGGCAGGAGGCCGGGCAGTGGCCGGTGGTCGGCTCGACGGCGCCGATGACGTCGCCGGATCTCACGACCTGGCCGCGCCGGACCGACGCGCGAACCGGCAGGTACGTGGTGCGCAGTCCTCCCGGATGAACGATCATCACGACGCCCCGGCCCGCGAACGGACCGGCGTATCCGACGGTTCCCGGGCCCGCCGCGACCACCGGCCACCCCGGCTCCGCCGGGAGATCCACTCCACGGTGCCCCGCCAGCCACGGCTCCGCGGGAGGCGAGAAGCGACGGAGAACCCGTAGAGGGGCCTTGAGGGGTGCCCTCCACCGAGGACGCTCCGTCGATGGAGGATCGCCGGCCAGGGCGGCGAGCTCCTTGGCCGTGGGCATGTCATCGGTGAAGTGGTCAGGAGCCGCTGAAGGGGGAGTGGCGGGTCGTAGCGCGGAGCGGGCCACGGCCGCTGCATGGGGCGTGGCGGATGTGCGGTCGGGCTTGGTCGTGCGGTGCGCCGAAGGCGCGGGGGTCGCGGGGCCTGAAGATCGCGGGGTCGGCGGCCATGCCGCGACGTGGCCGACGGCGATCGTGCGGCCAGGGCCGGCGGGTGATCGGATGGTCGTCACCGTGGCGGGGACGGCGGCGAGAGTGACCAGGAACACCACGGCGAGCGGGTTCGGAAAGCGCGGCACAGGAGCACACTGGCCTCGATCGGGTCGCCCGCGGTCGGCCGAACGAGATTCTGTGCATAACCGTTCCTAGGACACGGTGAGAGCGTGCACGAGACAGTCGACCGGCCTGTGAAACAGACGTCGCAGGTCAGGGCGGGTGCGCATGGACGAGGGGCAGGTGCCGGCGGCATGAGACGTGAGAGCTTGCGAACCGCGGCGGACCTTGTCGGGGAACTCGGGGCCGAGATCGGGCTTCGACTGCCCGCCGTCCAGGTGACAGGCGACGACCCGGTCCTGCCGTCCGACTTCCGGATCGGAACGGCCGCAGCCGCCTCGATAGGTGCGGTGACGGCGGCCGTCGCTCTGATCATGGAGGAGCGTGCCCGCGAGGAAGCCCGAACGGAGCCGCTAGGGGGTGCCGGGGGGTTCGTGGGTTCGGGGGGACGGTCTGTGGGGTCGGTCGGTCTGTCCGAGGGCTCTGGGGGAGTGGTCGGTTCGGGGGGTGGGTCGGTAGGGCCGGTGGTTGTGGGGATGCGGGAGGCGGTGGTCACGTTTCGGGATGAGCGGTATCTCTTGGTCGATGGGGAGGCGACGCCCATGTGGGCGCCGTTGTCGGGGGACTATCGTGCCGCTGACGGCTGGGTTCGCCTGCACTGCAACTTCGATCACCATCGGGACGCGGCGCTGCGGGCGCTCGGCCTTGCCCTCGGCTCAGCGCGTGAGGACGTCGTGGCGGCGTGTGCCCGCCGTGCGGCGGCCGACGTGGAGCAGGCGGTGATCGACGAGGGAGGTTGCGCGGCGGCCATGCGCTCGCCCGCCGAATGGCGCGCCCACCCGCAGGCCCGTGCGATCGCCGGCACTCCGCTGGTGCGAGTGGCACGCCTGGACGACGGCTTCCCAGTGGGCGCGATTGATGACGGCTCCACACCGATCTCGATCAGTAGGGCGAACCCACAGGTGACAGCACGTGCCGCCGTGACGCTGCCGGACCCGTGCCCACGTTCTGAGAAGGGGGACGGAGACGCGAACCCTCATCCGGCGGAGCGGGATCGAGACATGCGCTCACGGCTTGGGGAGGGGGATCGGGGCCAGGATCCATGTTCGCGTGAGCAGGTCGGGAATCTGGAGCCACGCTCCTTCGAGGGAGGCGGGAGCCGGGGCTCGTGTTTCCGTGACGGGGCACAGGGCCGGGACCTGCGTTCTGGTGTGAGGCTTCAAGGGCTGGGAGCGCGGCCTCTTGCGGGGGTTCGGGTGTTGGATTTGACCAGGGTGATCGCGGGGCCGGTGGCGGCGCGGGTGCTCGCGGCGTATGGGGCCGAGGTGCTCAGGGTGGGGGCGGCGCACCTTCCGGAGGTGCCGGGGGCGGTGATCGGGACCGCGTTCGGGAAGAGGTCCTGCGAGATCGATCTCCGTACGGCCGAGGGGGCCGCGGCGTTCCGCGGCCTCGTCGCCGGGGCTGACGTGGTCATGCAGGCGTACCGGCCGGGGGCGCTGGCCGCGCTGGGGTTCGGCGTGGCGGAGTTGGCCGCGATCAGGCCGGGCATTGTCTGTGTTGACATATCCGCTTACGGGGCGGACGGGCCGTGGGCGGGACGACGTGGGTTCGACAGCCTGGTGCAGATGGCCTGCGGCATCGCCTGGGAGGGCGGGGACGGCGAGCGCCCGGTCCCACTGCCGGCGCAGGTCCTGGACCATGCCACGGGTTGGCTCGCCGCGCTGGGCGCGCTGGCCGGGCTCCTGCGCCGGAGAGCCGAGGGAGGCTCCTGGCATGCGGAGCTGTCCCTCGCCCGGACGGCACAGTGGCTGGACGGGCTGGGTCGTGTGGATGGCCAGGGCGCCGCGGATCCGGACCCGTCGGACTTCCTCGCGGAGATGGACGGGCCGGACGGAAGGCTGACCTACGTCCGCCCTCCGGGCCGCATCGGCGACCTCAGCCCCTTCTGGTCGTCGCCCCCACCCCGCAGAGGCGAGCATCCACCGACCTGGTGAGCCGAGAAAGCCGCATGGTGAGAGCGCGGCCGGGGGGTGGGGGTGGGAGTGGGGGCTTCGTGGGGTGGAGCGTTCGTGAAGGTCCGCATGGTTGAGGGCCGTGAAGGCTCGCGTGGGTGTGCGGGAGGGTTGGCCGGGTGGGCGGCGGGTGGCCGGGATCCGGGTACACTTTTTGGTGGCTCGTCAGGCGGGCCGACTTCGCACGCCCACAGGCGAATCGTCCTCTCGGTCCGGGTCAGTGGCCTGGATAGGACGACTCAGGGCGTCAGGGCGGAGGCCGCAGGCTTCCGCGGACAACCGAGGCACGCGCCTTCGCGGCGCTCTAACCAGGAGGACCATACACATGGCCCCCGTCGTCACCATGCGGCAGATGCTCGAAAGCGGCGTTCACTTCGGGCACCAGACCCGTCGCTGGAACCCGAAGATGAAGCGCTTCATCCTCACGGAGCGCAACGGCATCTACATCATCGACCTGCAGAAGTCGCTGTCCTACATCGACCGCGCCTATGACTTCGTCAAGGAGACGGTCGCCCACGGCGGCACCATCCTGTTCATCGGCACCAAGAAGCAGGCCCAGGAGGCCATCGCCGAGCAGGCCGCGCGGGTCGGCATGCCGTACGTCAACCAGCGCTGGCTGGGCGGCATGCTCACCAACTTCTCGACCGTGCACAAGAGGCTCCAGCGCCTGAAGGAGCTGGAGGAGCTCGACTTCGACAACGTGGCCGGCTCCGGGCTCACCAAGAAGGAGCTCCTGATGCGCCGCCGCGAGAAGGACAAGCTGGAGCGCACGCTCGGCGGTATCCGCGACATGGCCCGCGTTCCGAGCGCGGTGTGGGTCGTCGACACCAAGAAGGAGCACATCGGGATCAGCGAGGCCCGCAAGCTCGGCATCCCGGTCGTCGCCATCCTCGACACCAACTGCGACCCGGACGAGGTCGACTACCCGATCCCGGGCAACGACGACGCGATCCGCGCCGTCGGCCTGCTGACCCGCGTGATCGCCGACGCCGTGGCCGACGGCCTGATGGCCCGTGCCGGCGCGACCCGCGGCGACGAGAAGCCGTCGGGCGCCGCCGCGGCCGAGCCGCTGGCCGAGTGGGAGCGCGAGCTGCTCGCGCGTTCGGACGAGGAAGCCCCCGCCCAGGACGCCACCGCTCAGGACGCGGCGCCCGCCGAGGCCCCGGAGGCTCCGGCCCAGGAGGCCGCAGCTGAGGAGGCCGCAGCTGAGGAGGCTCCGGCTGAGGAGGCTCCGGCTGAGGAGGCCGCCGCCGAGGCCGCCCCCGAGACCGCCGAGGGCACCGAGCAGCAGCAGGGCTGAGACACGTACGGCCGCGCGGTGGTCGCCGCGCGGCCGGTGAGGCTCTTTCCGGGTGGGCGTGCCTGAGGCGGCGCGCCCACCCGATCCACGACGACACGACGATCCGACGAGGAAAAGACAATGGCTTCCGTGAACATGGCCGACGTCAAGCGGCTTCGTGAGCTCACCGCCGCCGGGATGATGGACTGCAAGAAGGCCCTGGAGGAGTCGGACGGCGACTTCGACAAGGCCGTCGACTACCTCCGCGTCAAGGGCGCCAAGGACGTCGGCAAGCGCGAGACGCGCACCGCCTCCAACGGCCTGGTGGCCGTCAAGCACGACGGCGACGCCCTCGCCGCCCTCCTTGAGCTGAACTGCGAGACCGACTTCGTCGCCAAGGGCGAGCGCTTCCAGGAGCTGGCCTCCGGCGTCGTCGCGCACGTCCTCGCGACCCGTCCGGCCGACGTGCCGGCGCTGCTGGACTCGGAGTTCGACGGCAAGAGCGTCAAGGAGCACCTCGACGAGGCCAACGCCGCGCTCGGCGAGAAGATCGAGATCCGCCGCTTCGCCGTGCTGGAGGGTGGCTACATCGCCTCCTACATGCACAAGACCGACCCGCAGCTTCCTCCGGCCGTGGGCGTCCTGGTCCAGCTCGACACCCCGAACGCCGAGGTGGCCAAGGACATCGCCCAGCACACCGCCGCGATGGCCCCGCGCTACGTCAGCCCGAACGCCGTTCCCGCCGACGTGATCGAGAAGGAGCGCACGGTCTTCGAGCAGATGACCCGCGAGGAGGGCAAGCCGGAGGCCGCCATCGGGAAGATCGTCGACGGTCGCATCAACGGCTGGTACAAGGACTTCACCCTGGTCGAGCAGTCCTTCGTCAAGGACTCGAAGAAGACGGTCGGCAAGTACGCGGCCGAGGCCGGCGTGAAGGTGCTGGGCTTCGTCCGCTATAAGGTCGGTCAGGCATAGGCTTAGCCCCTAGAGGGAGCCGACCAGCTGAGAATCGTCACCGAGGAGGCCGCCGCCGTGCAGGAGAACCAACGACCCGCTGCACCGGCGGCTTCGTCGTACAAGTCATACAGTTTTCCGCTTCGCTGGAAGCGTGTCATGCTGAAGCTGTCCGGTGAGGCGTTCGCGGGCGCCGAGCCGCTGGGAATCGATCCCGTCGTGGTGGCCAAGCTCGCCGATTCGATCGCGGAGGCCGTGCGCGAGGGCGTCCAGGTCGCCGTCGTCGTCGGCGGGGGCAACATGTTCCGCGGCGCCGCGCTGTCGGAGCGTGGAATGGAACGCGCCCGCGCCGACTACATGGGCATGCTGGGCACGGTCATCAACTGCCTCGCCCTGCAGGACTTCCTGGAGAAGCGGGGCATCGAGACCCGTGTCCAGACCGCCATCACGATGCAGCAGGTCGCCGAGCCTTTTCTCCCGCGGCGGGCCATCCGCCACCTGGAGAAGGGGCGTGTGGTGATCTTCGGTGCCGGCCTCGGTTCGCCGTTCTTCTCCACCGACACCTGCGCCGCCCAGCGCGCCCTGGAGATCAGCGCCGAGGCGCTGCTCAAGGGAACCCAGGTCGACGGGGTCTACGACTCCGACCCCCGGAAGAACCCCGACGCCGTCCGCTTCGATCAGCTCGACTACAGCGAGGTCCTCACGCGGGGCCTGGGCGTCATGGATGCCACGGCGATCAGCCTGTGCATGGACAACGGCCTCCCCATCGTGGTCTTCGACCTGATGGGCGAGGGCAATATTCTGCGGGCGGTCCGCGGTGAAAAGATCGGCACGCTGGTGAGTCCGGCAGGGAAATAGGGAGCCGCTGTGATCGACGAAACCCTCCTCGAAGCCGAGGAGAAAATGGACAAGGCGGTCGCGGTCGCCAAGGAGGACTTCGCGGCGATCCGCACCGGCAGGGTCAGCCCCTCCATGTTCAACAAGATCAATGTTGACTACTACGGGTCTCCCACTCCGGTGCAGCAACTGGCCTCGTTCCACGTTCCCGAGGCCCGCATGGTGATCATCCAGCCCTACGACAAGGGCTCGATGACCGCGATCGAGAAGGCCATCCGCGACAGCGACCTCGGGGTGAACCCCGGCAACGACGGCGCGGTGATCCGCGTGGTGTTCCCTGAGCTGTCGGAGGAGCGCCGCAAGGAGTACATCAAGGTCGCCAGGAACAAGGCCGAGAGCAGCAGGGTCTCGGTGCGCAACATCCGCCGTCACGCCAAGGAGACCCTCGACAAGCTGGTCAAGGACGGCGAGTCGGGCGAGGACGAGGTGCGCCGCGCCGAGAAGGAGCTCGACGACCTCACCCAGAAGCACGTCGCCAAGATCGACGAACTGCTCAAGCACAAGGAAGCCGAGCTGCTCGAAGTCTGAGCGCGCGGCGGCCGCGGTCAGGTCGGGGCGCTGCCACTCCGGTGCTCGCCGTGGGTGGGGCGCCCTCGCCGCGTCAGGGCCCACCACGTCCCCTCCCCGCCGTCTGCGGCGGATCAGGCGAGGTGAGCCGCCCGGCGCGGCCGGCGGTACGAGAGTGGGAAGACAGTGGATGGTACGACGGCGGACGGCACCGGTCCGGCCCGAGGGCGTCGCTCCGGGGAACGTCCGCCCGTGACTCCCGAGCCCCGTCCGGCGGACACGGGCGCATCCGCGGCGGAGGGTGCCGTCCGCAGCGCGCTCGGCCCCGCGGACGGGCCGGATCCCCTGCGGGCCAACGGGCGGCACGAGGGCGCGGAGCCGCCGGCGGGCGGTGCCTCGCCCGCGCCCGGCGATCCGCGCGACGTGCCGGGGCGGCCCGAGGAGCACGCCGAGGCCGGGGCGGCGCCGCCGGACGCGATCAACGGGTCGGGCACGGCTCCCGCCCCTGCCAGAACGGGGGGCATCCGCACCGGCCGCAACCTTCCGGCCGCGATCGGCGTGGGGCTGGCGCTCGGCGCCGCCGTCATCGGCACGCTCTACACCGTCAAGGCCCTCTTCCTGCTGGTCCTCGCCGCGGCGGTCGGCGTCGGCGCGGTCGAGATGGTCCGTGCCCTGGCCGTCCGCGACATCCGGGTGCCGCTGGCGCCGCAGCTCGCCGGGCTCGCCGTCATGATCGCCGGTGCCTACTGGGGCGGCCCGATCTGGCTGCTCGGCGCGTTCACGCTGACCGTCCTGGTCCTGCTCACCACGCGGATGTTCCAGGGCGCCGAGGGGTACGTCAGGGACGCCTCCGCCGGCGTCCTGACCGCGGTGTACCCGTCGCTGATCGCGGGGTTCGTCCCGCTGATGCTGGCCAAGATGGACGGCGCCGACCGGGTGGTGCTGTTCGTCGCCGTCACCGTGTGCAGCGACATCGGCGGCTACTTCGCCGGCATTCTGTTCGGCAGGCACAAGATGTCGGTCATCAGCCCCAAGAAGACCTGGGAGGGCTTCGCCGGGTCGGTGCTCGCCTGCGTGCTATGCGGCTCGCTCATGATGCGCTTCCTGCTCGACGGCCAGTACTGGCAGGGCGCGATCATCGGCGTGGTCGCCGCCGTGTGCGCCACGCTCGGCGATCTGGTCGAGTCGGTCATCAAGCGCGATCTCGGCATCAAGGACATGGGCAGCGTGCTCCCGGGGCACGGCGGGCTGATGGACCGGCTGGACTCGCTGCTGGCGACGCTCGTCCCGGTATGGCTGCTGCTGGCGGCCTTCCTCCCCGGCTGAACGCGCGGATCAGGGAATCCTGCCGGGCAGCGACAGCCCCAGGGAGTCGTGGCCGCGTTCCGCGGCGATCTGCAGCTCGTGGTCGGTCAGCGGGATCAGCCAGAGCCAGCGCACCTCGTCACCCCCGAACGCGAACCCGGACATGTCCGGCAGCCCCGGCACGGTGTCCAGCATGAGCACCCCCGCGTAGCTCCGGCCGAGCGGGAAGCCGGCCGCGTCGCCGTACCAGCGGGCGGTGTGGCCGTGCCCCAGCCAGGTGATCGAGTGCCACGGGTACCGCGCCAGCCACAGGAAGAGCTGCGCCGCCTCGGCCGGTTCGTGCCGGGTGGCGACGGCCAGCTCGACGCGGGCGTAGGCGTCGGGCCGGTCGATGTACTGCTCGACGGTGGGCATGCGCTGGCAGCTCATCCCGACCGTCGACAGCACCGTGTACTCGTCGAGCGGCCGCTCGGTGATGCCCACGGTGGGCAGCGTCTCGCCGCCGATGTCCCAGTACCGCCCGGGCGGCCCCACTCTGGTGTCCAGGTGGCTCATCGCGAACTGCTGGAACGACCGCCACGCCCCGTCGCCGTGCCGCCATTCCCAGTACGAGCGCGCCTTGGCGATGCGCGGCGCGAGCCCTTCCAGCGCCTCCTCCAGAGACCAGGCGAACGGCGACTCGCCGACCGCGTCGCGGGCGTACCCGGGCATGCCCCGCTCCAGGTCGGCCCAGCCGGGAATGACCGCCAGGAGATCACCGTTGCGGTACAGGGCGGCGCCGTCGCCCTCCTCGAACCAGAGCACTTCCAGCTCGGCGGACGTGAACGGCGGCGTGCCCTCGGGGATACGGGTATGCGCCCGGGGCATGACGGGGGCCTGGCCGCGGCCGAGCCGGTCGAGATCGACGGAGGAGGGCGCCTGTCCATGGTTGGCGAGCCATACGGCCCCGTGGATCCCGCCGCCGGCGCCGCGCAGGTAAGCTACCGAGGACGCCCCCTCGTACTCGACGGTCACCATGCGACTGCCATAGGGGCTGGTATCGGTGAGGACGACATCGGTGGTGCCCAACGCCTCTCCGCCTTTCCGGTGGACGTCTCCCGTGCGGCCGTGGATCGCAATAGATCACAACGAATGGCTGTCCAGTGCAGCTTCCGGCAAACTGTTAAGAGAAGGACATGTCCGCCGAGCTAACCTTTGTCGCGCCCAGACGTGCGAAACCAGCCCGTCATCTCGCCGACCTCACGATGGCCGAGCGGCGTGCGGCCGTCGCCGAGCTGGGGGAGAAGCCGTTCCGCGCCGAGCAGCTCTCCCGCCACTACTTCGAGCGGCTGACCACCGACCCCGCGCACATGACCGACCTTCCGGCGAGTGCGCGCGAACGGCTGCTGACGCACCTGATGCCCGGCCTGCTCACCTCGGTCCGCGAGATCACCTGCGACGGCGGCACCACCCGCAAGACCCTGTGGCGGCTCTTCGACGGCGCGCTGGTCGAGTCGGTGCTGATGCGCTACCCCGACCGGGTGACCATGTGCGTGTCGTCCCAGGCCGGGTGCGGCATGAACTGCCCCTTCTGCGCCACCGGCCAGGCCGGGCTGACCCGTAACATGTCGACGGCCGAGATCGTCGAGCAGGTCGTCGCCGGGGCCCGCGCGCTGGCCCGCGACGAGGTGCCCGGCGGGCCGGGGCGGGTCGGCAACATCGTCTTCATGGGCATGGGCGAGCCCCTGGCCAACTACAAGGCGGTCATCGGCGCCGTCCGGCGCATCACCGACCCCGCCCCCGAGGGCCTCGGCATCTCGGCGCGCGGCGTCACCGTCTCCACCGTCGGCCTCGTGCCCGCGATCGACAAGCTGGCCGCCGAGGGCCTGCCGGTGACGCTGGCCGTCTCCCTGCACGCCCCCGACGACGAGCTGCGCGACACGCTCGTCCCGGTCAACACCCGCTGGAAGGTGGGCGAGGTCCTGGCCGCGGCCTGGCGGTACGCGGCCACGACCAAGCGCCGCGTGTCGATCGAGTACGCGCTGATCAAGGACATCAACGACCACGAGTGGCGGGCCGACCTGCTGGGCCGCCTGCTGAAGGGCCGGCTCGTCCACGTCAACCTGATCCCGCTCAACCCGACGCCGGGCTCGAAGTGGACGGCGTCCCGGCCCGAGGACGAGCGCGCGTTCGTGCGGCGCCTGGAGTCCCACGGCGTGGCGGTCACCGTCCGCGACACCCGTGGCCGCGAGATCGACGGCGCCTGCGGCCAGCTCGCCGCCGCCACTCCGGAGGGGTAGCCCCGCGCGTCAGACCCGGCAGAGGATCTCGCCGTGCAGGACCGAGAACCAGCCGTCCTCGGCCGCGCCCCACGCGCGCCAGGCGTCCGCGACGCGTTCCAGGTCGGCGCGGGTGGCCAGCCCCTGGGCGATGGCCTGGCCGGCCATGGCGGAGGACGTGACGCGCTCGGCCCACAGCCCGCTCCACCAGGCGCGGTCCTCGGGGGTGGCGAAGCACCATGACGAGCCGGTCGCGGTGACGTCGGTGAACCCGGCCCGGCGCGCCCACGAGAGCAGCCGGCGGCCGGCGTCGGGCTCGCCGCCGTTGGCGCGCGCCAGCCGGTGGTACAGGTCCAGCCATTCGTCCAGGCCGGGGGACGAGGGGTACCACGTGAACGTGGCGTAGTCGGAGTCGCGCGCGGCGACGATCCCGCCGGGGGCGCACACGCGGCGCATCGCGGCCAGCGCCGCCACCGGATCGGCCAGGTGCTGGAGCACCTGGTGGGCGTGGACGACGTCGAAGGACCTGTCGGCGTAGGGCAGCCGGTACACGTCGGCGACCTCGCAGCGCACGTCCGCGAGACCCCGCTCCGCCATCAGCTCCCCGGCCCGCGCCACGACGTCCTCCGCCGCGTCGATCGCCGTGACCGGCCCTGGCGCGACGATCGCGGCGAGGTCCGCCGTGATGGTCCCCGGCCCGCATCCGACGTCGAGCAGCGACATGCCGGACCGCAGGTGCGGCAGCAGGTACGCGGCCGAGTTCTCCGCCGTGCGCCAGGTGTGGGAGCGCAGTACGGATGCGTGATGACCATGGGTGTAAACGGCGGGCGACGTCATGGCGACCAACCTCCTCGCGGGGTGACTACGGGGAAGCCTAATCCGCTGCTCACTATTTGAGCGAACATGTCTTGATATATGAGACGGCACATGGATGCGGTCGGCCCGCCAGAGGAGGGGTGGGGGCTCGGCTACGGCCTCGTGCGGCGGAGGCGCACGTAGACGAGCAGCGCCGCGGCGCACCACGCGAGGGTGACGGCGGCGAGGCCCGGGAGCGAGGCGGTCAGGAAGGACGGCTCTCCCGCGGCGCGGATCCAGCTGATCAGCGGCACGGTCAGCCAGACCACGGGGGCCAGGCTGACCAGCAGCATCGCCACGTAGGCGCCGAGCATGACCAGCGTCGAGGTCGCCTGGTCGCGCAGGATCGGGCGGCTGGCCAGCGCGCCCAGCGCCAGGCCGGTGATCAGCGACAGCGCGTGCAGGGCCAGTCCGCCGAGCACCGCCGAGCCCCCGGGCATGGCGGCGAACCCGACGCCGAGCGGCACGAGCACGGCGATCGCGGCGAGCACGACGTTGACCGCGGCCGAGGCGAGCAGGCCGCTCGCCACCTCGCGGCCGGGCCGTCCCACGGCCGTCACCGAGATCAGCCGCTGGACGTCCGGCTCGGTGTCGAGCAGGCCGCGCGCCGCCCAGGCGAACACCGGGACCAGCAGCGCGGCCGAGTCGCCGTAGGAGGAGAGCTCATGACCGGCCAGGACGCGGGTCGAGTACAGGATGATCAGGATGGCGAGCAGGCCCACGAACGGCTGGACGATCCGGTGCGACCGCAGGTACGCGTTGATCTTGAACCGGACGAGCGACAGGGTCGGCTTCATCACGCTGCTCCGGGGTGGGCGGGGGGTGTCATGGGCGTGTCATGAGCCTGTCATGGGCGCAGGCGCGCGTCGTAGCCGTCGGCGCGGAGCCTGCGCGCGACCGTCTCCGCCTCGTCGGCGTCGACGAGCACCTCGATGACGGCCTTGCCGGACGCGGCCGGTGCGTCCTCCGGCGGCGAGAGCGTCGCCGTGCCCGAGGCGCGCACGGCGTGCTCGCCGAGGCCCGCGGGGTGGGGGAGCGCGGCGTGCCCGCCGGGACGCGGATCAGGGGAGGCGGACGGCGGCGCCTCGCCGGGCGCGAGGACCCGGACGGCGTTGTGCTCGACGGCCAGCCGCGTCAGCCCGGGATACTCCGCGAGGCCGCTCTGGTGGTCGCTGACCACCACGATGCCCCCGTCCGCCGCGACCTCCTCGATGATCCGCGGCAGCTCGGCCCGGGTCTGGGCGTCCAGGCCGGAGAACGGCTCGTCCATGACCAGCAGGCCCGGCGGGGCCAGCAGGGCCTGGGCCAGCCCCACCTTGTGCGCGCTGCCCTTGGACAGGTCGCCGAGCGGCACGTCCAGCAGCTGTGTCATGCCGAGGCGCTCCGCCCAGGGCGCGATCGCGGAAGCGGCGACGCCCCGGACGGCGGCCATCTGCGACAGGTAGACGCTGACCGTGAACGGCTGTTCGACGGGGAAGATCTCGGGGGCGTACCCGACGATCGGGGGACGGCCGGAGACCGCGCCGCGGGTGGGCCGCGTCGTGCCGGCCAGCAGACGCAGCAGCGTCGACTTCCCGGCGCCGTTGCGGCCCGTGACCTCGGCGACCGTGCCCGGTGGCAGGTCGAGACGCACGTCGTGCAGCACCCAGGGGGCGCGGCGGGCGTAGCGGAAGGAAAGGTTCGCGAGCCGCATAGATCACAAAGCTTACCCTTGCTCGCTTACTTTCTGGATTTCCGGCAGTCATGCCCGGAAAATGGGAAAGACGAGACGGATGCGGGGGCTGTGAACCGGGAGGACGCGGCTTGAACCGCTTTCCACGTGTGCTTGCGGTACGCACCGGATACGACCCGGATCAGGTCGACGCCCTGATCCGGCGTATCGAGGCCACTCTTGGCAGGGGAACGCTGGAGGGGCCACCGGTGACGCCCGACGAGATACGCATGGCGGGCTTCGGGGTCAGGCGGGGCGGCTACAACGAGCTGGCGGTCGACTACGCGCTCGACGCCTTCCTCGTGGCGGTGGAGACGCTCGCCGCGCGCGCCCCGGCCCCGGCCGCCATGCCCTGGCCGCCGATCGGGACGGCGCCCCCTCGCGCCGTCCCGGCGCCGCACGGCTTCCCCCACGCCGGGACGTTCGGCGCCGCGGCGGTGAGCCCGGCCGAGGAGGACGCGCCGACGCTGCCCGGAATGCCGGCCCAGCGGATGCCGCCGCCCGAGGCCGTCCCCGAGGAACCCGCGACCTGGCTGGAGGCGCAGGCCGCCCGGGTCGAGCGCGTGCTGTTCCGCGCGGGCAGGCTCGGCGCGGGGTACGACGAGGACCAGGTGGACGTCTTCCTGGACCGCGTGGTGGCCACGCTGCGCGGCACGACCGACCGGCCGCTCACCGGCGACCAGGTGCGGGCGGCGGCGTTCGACACGGTCATGTTCAGGCCCGGGTACGCCGTGGTCGAGGTGGACGCGTTCCTGGCCGAGGTCGCCGGCGTCCTCGACCGCCACGACGCGGAACGCCCGGCCGCGCAGGCTCAGCGCGTGCCCCAGGAGTAGGTCTGTTTGCGAAGCTTGAGGTAGACGAACGTCTCGGTGGCGCGGACGGTGGGGATGGCGCGGATCTTGCCGAGGATCTCCAGCAGGTGTGAGTCGCCCTCGCAGACGACCTCGACCATGATGTCCAGCGACCCCGCCGTCAGCACCACGTAGTCGATCTCGGCGATGGACGACAGGTTGTCGGCGACGGTCTCCAGGTCGCCCTCGCACTTGATGCCGATCATCGCCTGGCGGGGGAAGCCGAGCGTGAGCGGGTCGGTGACCGCGACGATCTGCATCACCCCGGTGTCCAGGAGCCGCTGGACGCGCTGGCGCACGGCGGCCTCCGACAGCCCCACGGCCTTGCCGATCGCGGCGTACGGCTTGCGGCCGTCTTCCTGCAGTTCCTCGATGATGCGCTTGGAGATATCGTCCAGCACCACGGGAGCGGACCGGCCGTCGTGGTGGTTGTTGTCCCGTCGCGCTTTCGGCGGCGTGGTCATCTCCGTGCGTCCTCCCTGCCCGCGTCCCGCTACGGCGAGCCGGTTACGGGGCCGTTCCGGCGGTGTTGCCGTCCTGGTGCGACATGTTGTCAGCTCGGCGCGGCCTGTCAAGCGATTTCGTAGCAATTTGATATATTCGCGACGAAATCCCTTGTCGTGGCGACGGGCACCTGTCAGAGTCGCGACAACTCAGCCCACTACGAGGAGGTCAGGCGTTGACCACCCGTCTGAAGAACTTCGTCAACGGCGAGCTCGTGGACGCCAGGAGCGGCCGGTTCTCCGATGTCATCGACCCCAGCACCGGCGAGGCCTATCTTGAGGCGCCGGTGTCCGGTCAGGAGGACGTCGACGCGGCCTACGCCGCGGCGGTGGCCGCGTTCGAGTCGTGGGGACAGACGACGCCGGGCGAGCGCGCCGGGTACCTGCTGAAGATCGCCGACGCCATCGAGGCGCGCGCGGACGAGCTGGTCGAGGCCGAGTGCCGGAACACCGGCAAGCCCCGGGCGCGCATGGCGGAGGACGAGATCCCGCCCGCGGCCGACCACTTCCGCTTCTTCGCCGGAGCCGCCCGCACGCTGGAGGGCCCGACCTCCGGGGAGTTCCTCGCCGACCACACCTCGGTGATCCGCCACGAGCCGATCGGCGTCATCGGCCAGGTCACCCCGTGGAACTACCCGCTCATGATGGCGGTGTGGAAGATCGCCCCGGCGCTGGCCGCGGGCAACACGGTGGTGCTCAAGCCGTCCGACACCACGCCGGTGTCGACGATCAAGATGGCCGAGATCATCGGCGGGGTCCTTCCCCCGGGCGTGTTCAACGTCGTCTCCGGCGACCGCGAGACCGGCGCGCTCGTCGTGGGCCACCCCGCGGCGTCCATGGTGGCGATCACCGGCTCGGTCGGCGCGGGCATGCAGGTCGCGAGGTCCGCGGCCGACGACGTCAAGCGCGTGCACCTGGAGCTCGGCGGCAAGGCCCCGGTCGTCGTCTTCGAGGACGTCAAGGACATCACCGCCGTCGCCGAGGCGATCGCGGGCGCGGGCTACTACAACGCCGGCCAGGACTGCACGGCGGCCTGCCGCGTCCTGGTCCACGAGAGCATCCACGAGCCGTTCGCGGCGGCGCTCACCGAGGCGGCCGCGGCCACCAGGACCGGCGCCTACGGCGCCGAGGACGCCTACTACGGCCCGCTGAACAACGCCGCCCAGCTCGCCCGCGTCGAGGGCTTCCTGGAGCGCACCCCCGGCCACGCCAAGGTCCTCACCGGCGGCAGGCGCGTCGGCGACAAGGGTTACCTGTTCGAGCCGACCGTCGTCGACGGCCTGCGCCAGGACGACGAGATGATCCAGACCGAGGTGTTCGGCCCGGTCATCACCATCCAGACCTTCAGCGACGAGGCCGACGCCCTCGCCAAGGCCAACGACGTCAAGTACGGCCTGTCGGCGTCGGTGTGGACCTCCGACCACGGGCGGGCGATGCGCCTGTCGCGGCGGCTGGACTTCGGCGTGGTCTGGGTGAACACCCACATCCCGTTCGTGTCGGAGATGCCGCACGGCGGCTTCAAGCACTCCGGGTACGGCAAGGACCTCTCGGTCTTCAGCCTGCACGACTACAGCCGGGTCAAGCACGTCATGCACTACATCGGCGAATGACCCGCGCGTCGTCCACGGCGGTGGCGCGCGGGTAAGGAACAGACAGGAACGGCCTGCGTATGACCGATACCCAGGCGGGCAAGGAGGCGGTCGCCCCGCGCGCCCCCGGCTCCTCCCCGGTGCCCGCCATCGAACTCGACGGAGTCGTCAAGGAATACACCGCGCACGGTGAGGTGGTGCGGGCGGTCAAGGGCGTGAGCCTGTCGATCGCCCAGGGAGAGTTCTTCTCCATGCTCGGCCCGTCCGGCTGCGGCAAGACCACCACCATGCGCATGATCGCCGGGTTCGAGGAACCGTCCCGGGGAACCGTGCGCCTGCACGGGCAGGACGTCACCGACGTGCCGCCCAACAAACGCGACGTGAACATGGTCTTCCAGTCCTACGCGCTGTTCCCCCACATGAACGTGTGGGAGAACGTCGCCTTCGGGTTGCGGCGCAGGCGCGTGCCGGACGAGGAGATCAAGCGGCGCGTCGGCGAGATGCTGGAGATCGTCGACCTCGCCGGCCGCGAGAAGCGGCGGCCCCGGCAGATGTCGGGCGGCCAGCAGCAGCGCGTGGCCCTGGCCCGTGCCCTCGTGAACAACCCGAGGGCGCTGCTGCTGGACGAGCCGCTCGGCGCGCTGGACCTCAAGCTGCGCCAGGCGATGCAGATGGAGCTGAAGCGCATCCAGCGCGAGGTCGGCATCACTTTCGTCTACGTGACCCACGACCAGAACGAGGCGCTCACCATGAGCGACCGCATCGCCGTCATGAACGACGGCCTCGTCGAGCAGCTCGCGGGCCCGCGGGAGATCTACGAGCGGCCCGCGACCACCTTCGTCGCCGGGTTCATCGGGACCTCCAACCTGCTGAGCGGCACGGCGGCCGAGGTCGGCGGCGGCACCGCGGTCATCAGGGTCGGGGACGGGCAGCGCGTGCTGGTGCCGGTCGACGGCGGCACCCGAGAGGGCGGCACGGTCGAGGTGACCGTCCGGCCGGAGAAGATCAGGATCACCCACGACGAGCCCGGGGCGGACGTCAGCGCCGTGCGGGGCGTGGTGTCGGAGGTCGTCTACCTCGGCACCTACAACAGCTACGCCGTGAACCTGGCGAGCGGCGCCGAGTTCACGGTCTTCGAGCAGAACGCCAGGGACAGCAGCATCACGGCCGAGCGCGGTCAGTCCGTGTGGCTGTCATGGCAGCCGCAGCACTCGTACGCGATCGGAAGCCGAGCGTCGCATGACCAGCCCACCGCCTGACCCCGCGTTGCTCCGCGGGCTGACGCGGAGCCGCCTCGGCGGCCCGCGCCCGACCCGGCGGCAGGTCTTCCGCGCGGCGGGCCTGTCCGCCGCGGCCCTCGCCCTGTCCGCCTGCAGCATCCCCGGCCGCAAGGCCGCCGCCACGCCGGAGAAGGACCCCGTCGCCTCCTACTGGGCGGGCAAGAAACGGAACGGCGTGCTGCGCTGGGCGAACTGGCCGTTGTACATCGACAAGGACGGCAAGCGCTATCCGACCATCGAGGCGTTCACCAAGGACACCGGCATCCAGGTCACCTACCAGGAGGCCATCCAGGAGATGCCCACCTGGTTCGGCAAGATCCAGCCGCAGCTCGGCGCCGGCCAGGACATCGGGTTCGACCTGATGGTGATGACCAACAGCCTGCAGCTCACCAAGGCGATGGAGCTCGGCTACCTCGCCCCGATCGACCACTCCGAACTGCCGAACTTCGCGGCCAACGTGGGCGCGAAGTTCAAGAACCCGGCCTACGACCCCGGCAACGCCTACACGGTGCCCTGGCAGTCGGGCCTGACCGGCATCGCCTACAACCCGAAGTACGTGGACGGGGAGATCACCAGCATCGAGGAGCTGTGGAACCCCAGGTACAAGGGCAAGGTCGGCATGATGTCCGACTCGCAGGAGCTGGGCAACTTCGGGATGTTCGCCGCCGGCGTCGACCCGGACAAGTCCGGTAAGACGGACTGGGAGAAGGCCGCGAAACGGCTCCAGGAGCAGCGCGACGCCGGGCTCGTCCGCAAGTACTACGAGAACGACTACGTGGACGCGCTGGCCCGCGGCGACGTCTGGCTGACCATGGCCTGGTCGGGCGACATCTACCAGCAGATCGCCGAAGGCCGTGATCTGAAGTTCGTCGTCCCCCAAGAGGGCGGCTCGATCTGGACCGACAACATGTGCATCCCGGTGACGGCGCGCAACCCGGTCGACGCCCTGGCCCTGATGGACTACGTGTACCGGCCGCCGATCGCCGCCGCGCTCGCGGAGTACATCACCTACATCACCCCGGTGCCCTCGACGCGGGACATCGTCAGGCAGGAGGCGGCCGCGGCCACCGGCGAGGACAAGGAGGCGCTGGAGCTGATGGCGAACAGCCCGCTGATCTACCCCTCCGACGCCGACCTCGCCAGGACCCGGTCGTTCAGGACCCTCTCGGACGCCGAGGAGAAGGTCTACGAAGGCATCTTCCAGCCGATCTCCCAGGGCTAGGACCATGAGACGCAAGATCGTTCCCTACCTGCTCATCCTTCCCGGCGGGCTGTGGCTGCTCATCTTCCTGGTGGTGCCGCTGGTCTACATGGCCTCGGTCTCCACGATGGAGGGCGACGTCGTCAACGGCTTCCTGCAGACCTTCCACTTCGCCAACTACGGCCAGACCCTGGCCGCGTACAAGACGCAGTTCCTGCGCTCGGTCGTCTACGGCCTGGCCGGCACGATCCTGACGATCGTGCTCGCCTATCCCATGGCGTACTGGATCGCCTTCAAGGGCGGCGCGCGCAAGTCGACCTACCTGTTGCTGGTGCTGCTGCCGTTCTTCGTGTCGTTCGTGCTGCGCACGGTGTCGTGGAAGTTCCTGCTCGCCGACGACGGCATCCTGCTGGCGCCGCTCAAGGACCTCGGGCTGCTGCCGCAGGACTTCCACATCCTGGCGACCACCGTGGCGGTGATCGGCGGCCTGACCTACAACTACCTGCCGTTCATGGTGCTGCCGATCTACGTCGCGCTGGAACGCGTGGACCCGCGCGTCGTGGAGGCGTCCCAGGACCTGTACGCCACGCGGGCCCAGTCGTTCGCCAAGATCGTGCTCCCGCTCTCCCTGCCGGGGGTCTTCGCCGGGGTTCTGATGACGTTCGTGCCCATGACCTCCGACTACGTCAACGCGTCGATCCTCGGCGGCCCGGCGAACACCATGATCGGCAACATCATCCAGACCGAGTACCTCGTGAACAACGACTACCCGGCCGGCGCGGCGCTGTCCTTCACGCTGATGGCCGTGATGCTCATCGGCATCTTCGTCTACGCCAAGGCGCTCGGCACCGAGAACGTTCTGGAGGCGGCGGCGCGATGAGCGGACCAGTGAGCCCGGCGCTCCCCACGCGGGCCACCACGGAAGAGGCCACGCCCGGCGCCCCCCGCCGGCCCCGTACCCGGTGGGGCGACCGCCTGCTGTTCGGCTACACCTGGCTGATCCTGCTGTGGCTGTTCGCCCCGATCGCGGTGATGATCGCGTTCGGTTTCAACGACACCAGGAGCAAGTCCAACGTCACCTGGCAGGGCTTCACGCTCAAGTGGTGGGGGCGGCTCGGGGAGTACCCGGACCTGACCACCGCGGTGCTGAACTCCATCGGCATCGGCCTGCTCGCCACGCTGATCACCACGGTCCTCGGCACGCTGCTCGGCATCGCCCTCGGCCGGTACCGGTTCCGCGGACAGGGACCGACCAACCTGATCATGTTCGCGGCGATCTCCTCGCCCGAACTGGTCATGGGCGCCTCGCTGCTGTCGCTGTTCGTCAGCCTCGGCGTGCAGACCGGGTTCGCGACGATCGTGCTGGCGCACGTGCTGTTCTCGGTGTCGTTCGTCGCGGTGACCGTGCGGGCGCGCGTGGTCGGCATGGACGGGTCGATCGAGGAGGCCGCGCGCGACCTCGGCGCCTCCACCTGGGTCACGTTCTGGCGGGTCACGTTCCCGATGATCCTGCCCGGCGTGGTTTCCGGCGCCCTGCTGGCCTTCGCGCTGTCGATCGACGACTTCGTCATCACGCAGTTCACCAGCGGCGCGACCATCACCTTCCCCCTGTGGATCTACGGGGCCGTGCGCATCGGCGTGCCCCCGCAGGTCAACATCCTCGGCACCCTCATCTTCGCGGTGGGCGTGGTCATCGCGGTCGTCAACACCGTGACCTCGCGCCGCCGCGTGTAAAGACGGGAAACACCCGCCTGGCACCGGGAACGGCGTTCCCGGCCCAGGGCAAAATGACGCGTTTCGTTGGGACGTGAAATGTGTGGATCCGCTGAAAGCACTGGCTGACGCGGAGCGTAAGCCGTACTGGTTGGACAGTCCGGACAAACCCGAGCCGCTGCCGCGGCTCTTCGGGGACACCACCGCCGACCTCGCCGTGGTCGGCGGCGGGTTCTCCGGCCTGTGGGCCGCTCTGATGGCCAAGGAGCGCGACCCCTCCCTCGACGTGGTCCTGCTGGAGGGCAGGCGCGTCGGCTGGGCCGCCTCCGGCCGCAACGGCGGGTTCTGCGCCGCCAGCCTCACCCACGGGCTCGGCAACGGCCTGAGCCGCTGGCCCCGCGAGATCGCGACGCTCGTCCGCCTCGGCGCGGAGAACCTCGACGAGATCGAGCGGGCGGTGGCGAAGTACTCCATCGACTGCGGCTTCGAGCGGACCGGCGAGCTGAACGTGGCCACCGAGCCGTGGCAGCTCGACGCGATGGACGAGGAGGCCGGGCTCGCCCGCGAGCTCGGCATGGACACCCGGCTCCTGGACGCCGCCGAGGTCCGTGCCGAGGTCGACTCGCCCACCTATCTCGGCGGGCAGTGGGACCGCGACGGCTGCGCCATGCTCGACCCCGCCCGCCTGGCGTGGGGCCTGCGCGAGGCGTGCCTGTCGCTCGGCGTCCGCGTCCACGAGCACAGCCCCGTCCGCTCGCTCCGGGACGACGGCACGGCGCTGGAGCTGACCACTCCGCACGGCGTGGTGCGGGCCGGCAAGGTCGCGCTCGGCACGGGTGTGTTCCCGCCGCTGCTCGGGCGGCTGCGCAACTTCCTGGTGCCGGTGTACGACTACGCGCTGATGACCGAGCCGCTCACCTCCGGCCAGCTCGCCTCGGTCGGCTGGCACAACCGGCAGGGCATCGGCGACAGCGGGAACCAGTTCCACTACTACCGGCTGACCAAGGACGACCGCGTGCTGTGGGGCGGGTACGACGCGGTGTACTTCAACGGCGGGAAGATCAGGCCGGAGTACGACCAGCGGGACGAGACCTTCGCCACGCTGGCCGGCCACTTCTCCACCACGTTCCCCCAGCTCGAAGGGGTGCGGTTCACGCACCGCTGGGGCGGGGTGATCGACACCTGCAGCCGCTTCAGCGCCTTCTTCGGCACGGCGCACAAGGGGCGCCTGGCCTACGCGGTCGGGTACACCGGCCTCGGCGTGGGCGCCACCCGGTTCGGCGCCAACGTGATGCTGGACCTGCTCTCGGGGCGGCCGACCGAGCGCACCGAGCTGCAGATGGTGCGCGAGAAGCCGGTGCCGTTCCCGCCCGAGCCGATCCGGTCGGGCGTCATCCAGCTCACCCGGTGGTCGATCGCCCAGGCGGACGCCCATCAAGGGCGGCGCAACCTCTGGCTGCGCACGCTGGACCGGCTGGGGCTCGGCTTCGACTCCTGAGCGCCGGGCCCGCACGGGCGCCGTCCGTGCGGGCCCCGGCGCGTCGAACATCACACTTCGAGACTTCTCCCCGACGTGCATCCACCTGCTTTCTGGGCAGGGGGCCCCGGGAAACACCCCTGGACAAACGGGAGAAGGACGATGGGATGACGGGTCTCACGGAGTCGATCGCGGTAGGCGTCGAAGAGGAGTTCCACGTCGTTGACCTTGAGACCCGGCACCTCGTGCCACGCGCGGGCACCCTGCTCGGGCGGCTGCCGGACGACCGCTTCACGCAGGAGCTGCACCGGTCCGTCGTCGAGTCCAACAGCCGCCCCTACGTGCGGCTGGAGGACCTCGGCCACGACCTGGCGGCGCTCCGGCGCACGGTCGTCGAGGCGGCCGACCCCCTCGGGCTCGGCATCGTCGCGGCGGGCACGGTGCCGCTGGTGGACCCGTCCGCGCTGAAGATCTCGCCGGACGCCCGTTACGAGCAGATGCTGGAGGACTACCAGCTCCTCACCCGCGAGCAGCTCATCTGCGGCGCGCAGGTGCACGTGGACGTCGCCGACCGCGACGTCGCCGTCGAGGTCGCCCACCGGGTGGCCCGCGGCCTGCCGCCTCTGCTCGCGCTCAGCTCCAGCTCGCCGTTCTGGAACGGCGCCGACAGCGGGTACGCCAGCTACCGGACGCTGGTGTGGCAGCGCTGGCCCACCACCGGCCCGGTCCGCCGGTTCTCCTCCGCCGCCGAGTACGACCGGATGGTCGCCGACCTGGTGCGCGCCGGAGTGATCATGGACCCGGGGATGATCTACTTCGACGTCCGGCCCTCCGCGCACGTCCCCACGGTCGAACTGCGCATGTGCGACGCCTGTCCCCGCGTCGAGGACGTCGTCCTGCTCGCGGGCCTGTTCCGCGCGGTCGTGCTGCGCGAGCTGCGCGCGATCGAGAACGGCGAGCCCTTCCAGGGGGACGGCCTGGAGATGGTGCGGGCCGCGACCTGGCGCTCGGCCCGCTCGGGTCTGGAAGGCGTCCTGATCGACCCCGAGGAGGGCACGCCGAGGCCCGCCGCCGAGGTGATCAGGCGGACGATCACCGGGCTGCGTCCCGAGCTGGAGGCCGGCGGCGACTGGGAACTGGTGTCGGAACTGGCCGAGGAGTCCCTGGCCCGGGGCAGCTCGGCGGCCCGCCAGCGCCGCATCGTGCGCCGCGGCGGCACCCTGGCCGACGTCGTGGACCACCTCGTCGCCGAGACCCGCTCGGCCGGCCGGGCGGCCGGGTTCGGCACCCCGATGGCCGACGCGGTGACCGCCCTGCTCAAGGGCTACGACGCCGACCGCGACGAGGCCATGATCGAAAACACCGTGCGCCGGCCCTACGAGCCGGTGTTCACCACGCTCGACCGGCTCGGCCCCGCCGGGCTGCGCGAGCGCGCGACCGCCCGCGACGACCGGATGCGCGAGATCGGCATGACCTTCCGCCTCGAACGGTCCCCGGACGGCGAGGAGAGGATGCCCCTGGACCTGGTGCCGAGGTTCGTCGCCGCCGACGACTGGGCCAAGATCCGCGAAGGCATGCCGCAGCGGGTCCGCGCCCTGGAGGCGTTCCTGCGCGACGCCTACGGCAGGCGCGAGGCGATCAAGGAGCGGGTGCTGCCCGCCTGGGTCGTGGACGAGTCCCCGGGGAACCGGCCCGCCGGACGCCGCGTCCGCGGCGGCGTGGTCCGCTGCTCGGTCGCCGGACTGGACCTGGCCCGCGACGGCGCGGGACGCTGGGTCGTCCTGGAGGACAACCTGCGCGTCCCCTCCGGCATCGCCTACGCGGTCGTCAACCGCCGCGTCGCCGCGCACGCCATCCCCGAGCTGGACCGCTCGGGCATCCTCGACCCGGAGGGCACCATCGGCCTGCTGCGGCAGACCCTGCTGCACGCCTCCCCGCACGGCGACCGCCTCGCCGTCGTGACCTCGGGACCCGCCGACCCCGCCCACTACGAGCACGCCACGCTCGCCGCGGAGATGGGCGTGGTGCTGGCCGAGCCCGGCGACCTGGAGGTCAGGGACGGCGCCGTGTACGCCAAGGGCGAGCGGGTGGACGTGCTGTACCGCAGGATCGCCGAGGACGACCTGCTGAGCGGCCCGCTCGGCGACGCCCTGCTCCAGGCGATGGAGGACGGCGCCGTCACGCTGGCCAACGCGCCCGGCAACGGCTTGGCCGACGACAAGAGCCTGTACCGCTACGTGCCCCGGCTCATCGACTACTACCTGGGAGAACGCCCATTGCTTTCCAACGTCCCCACCTACCTGTGCCGTGACCCCGAAGACCGTGAGCAGGTGCTCGACCGGCTCGACGAGCTGGTGGTCAAACCGGTGGACGGCTACGGCGGCAAGGGCGTGGTCATCGGGGAGGACGCCTCGCCGCGCGACCTGGAGGCCCTGCGCGCCGACATCCTCGCCGATCCCGGGCAGTGGGTGGCCCAGGAGACCGTCGGACTGTCCACCCACCCGACCTTCGACGGCGAGGGCATGCGCCCGCACGTGGTGGACCTGCGCGCGTTCGTCTTCACGGGCAGCCGCGCCGTCGTCCCGCGGGCGGCGCTGACCCGCGTCGCCCCGTACGGCAGCATGATCGTCAACTCGTCGCAGGGCGGCGGCGCCAAGGACACCTGGCTCGCCAAGGAGGCCGGCTGATGTGCGGCTTCAGCGGCGAGATCCGCTTCGACGGCCGCGCGGCCGACGTCGCCGCGGTCGAGCGCATGACGGCGTCCATGGCGGCCAGGGGACCCGACGGCACCGGCCTGTGGTCCCTCGGCCCCGTCGCCCTGGGCCACCGCCGCCTGAAGATCATCGATCTGTCGGAGCGCGGCGCCCAGCCCATGACCGACCCCGAGGCGGGGCTGACGGCCGTGTTCAACGGCTGCCTCTACAACTACCGGGAGCTGCGCGAGGTGCTCCTCGCCGAGGGCCACCGGTTCCACTCCACCTCCGACACCGAGGTGCTGCTCAAGGCGTACCGCCACTGGGGCCCGCGGTGCGTCGCGAGGTTCGCGGGCATGTTCGCCTTCGCCGTCGCCGAGCGCGACACCGGGCGCCTGGTGCTCGGCCGCGACCGGCTCGGCATCAAACCCCTGTACGTCACCCGGGACGCGGCGCGCCTGCGCTTCGCCTCCACCCTGCCCGCGCTGCTGGCCGGCGGCGGCGTCGCCACCGACATCGACCGGGTGGCCCTGCACCACTACATGACGTTCCACTCGGTGGTGCCGCCGCCCCGCACGATCCTCACCGGGGTCGAGAAGCTGCCGCCCGCCACCGTCCGCACGATCGAGCCCGACGGCGCCACCCGCGACGAGCGCTACTGGAACCCGCCGTTCGCCCGCCCCCGCGACGACACGCCCCTCGCCGGGCAGCTCGACATGCTCCAGGCGACGGACGGGCCGTTCACCGCCGGCGACTGGCGCGACGCGGTGCGCGAGGCCCTGCGCGTGGCGGTGCGGCGGCGCATGGTCGCCGACGTCCCGGTCGGGGTCCTGCTGTCCGGCGGCCTGGACTCCAGTCTGATCGTCGCCCTGCTGGCCGAGGAGGGGCAGCGGGACCTCGCCACCTTCAGCGTCGGCTTCCACGCCGCCGGAGGGGAGTCCGGGGACGAGTTCGCCTACTCCGACCTGGTGGCCGGGCACTTCGGCACCGACCACCACAAGATCATGGTGGACGACGCCCGCCTGCTCCCGGCGCTCGGCCGGGCGGTCGCGGCCATGAGCGAGCCCATGGTCAGCCACGACTGCGTCGCCTTCCACCTGCTGTCGGAGGAGGTGTCCCGGCACGTCAAGGTCGTCCAGTCCGGCCAGGGCGCCGACGAGGTGTTCGCCGGGTACGACTGGTACCCGCCGCTCGCGGGCGTGCCCCGCGAAGGGGCCGCCGAGGCGTACGCCGAGGTGTTCTTCGACCGGCCGCACGAGGACCTGGCCGAGATCCTGGAGCCGGAGTACCTGCTCGGCCACGACGCGAGCGCGGCGTTCGTCCGGGACCACCTGGCCGCGCCGGGGGCGGACACCGCGCTGGACGCCGTGCTGCGCCTGGACACCGGCGTCATGCTCCCCGACGACCCGGTCAAGCGGGTCGACAACATGACCATGGCGTTCGGCCTGGAGGCCCGCACGCCGTTCCTGGACCACGAGCTGGTCGAGCTGGCCGCCATGTGCCCGCCCGAGCTCAAGCTGGCCTCCGGGGGCAAGGGCGTCCTGAAGGCGGCGGCGCGCGGGCTCGTCCCCGACGCGGTCATCGACCGGCCCAAAGGGTACTTCCCGGTCCCCGCGATCCGCCACATCCACGGGCCGTTCCTGGAGATGGTCCGTGACACCCTGACCGCCCCCGAGGCCCGCGCCCGGGGTCTGTTCCGCCCGGCGATGGTGGAGAAACTGCTCGCCGCGCCCGACGACCACAGGACCACGCTCGGCGCCAACGCCCTGTGGCAGCTCGGGCTGCTGGAACTGTGGCTGCAAGCACGAGGAGTACGGCCGTAGACGTCGCATGGACCTGCGGGTCACCCACCCTGTCCCCGGACGGCGCCGCCGTCGCCTACGTCAGCGACCGGGACGGCGTCCCGCGCGTCTGGGTCCAGCCCCTGCGCGGCGCCGGCCCCCGGGTCATCGACACCGGTCCCGAGCCGGTCGCCGACGTCCTGTGGTCGCCGGACGGCGAATGGCTGGCCGTCAAGATCGCGCCCGGCGGAGGAGAGCACACCCAGGTCTGGGCCGTGCGCCCGGACGGGTCCGGCCTCCGCCTGCTCGCCGGGCCGGTGGACGGCCCAGGCTCGGCCGCGTTCGTCCGCTGGACCGGGCACGGCGCCACCCTGCTCCTCGCCGAGCTCGGCCCCTCGGGCACGGCCGAGGCCGTGCTCGCCGACCCGGCGCTCGGCCACCGCGACACGATCGCCAAGGCGCCGTTGCTGTGGCCGGTCGCCGTCAGCCGCGACCACGGCCGCGCCCTGTTGCGCCACGGCCCGCGCGGCGGGCGGTACATGACCGTCGCCGACCTGCGCGACGGAGGCGAGCGCCCGCTGCTGCCACCCACCACCGACCTCGGCGCGCTGTCCCCGGACGGCGAGATCGCCTACGTGCGCTCCGACGCGGGCCGCGACCGCGCCGCCCTGGTCGCCGTGCCCGGCGGTGAGGCCCCGCGCGTGGTGGCCGAGCGGCCCGACGCCGACCTCGACCGGTTCTCGGTCAGCCTGGACGGCCGGGTGGCGGTGCTGGCCTGGAACGTCGCCGGGCGCTCCGAGCTGGACGTCGTCTCCCTGCCCACCGGCGCCGTCCGCGCCCTGCCCCGGCCGCCCGCCGACGTGGTCACCTCCGTGCGCGTGTCCTACGACGGCACGCTCGCCGTCCTGGCCGCCCAGTCCCCGGACACGCCCTCGCACGTCCTGCTGTGCGACCTCGCCACCGGCGGCTACCAGCGCCTGGCCGGCGACGAGCCGCTCGCCGGCGGGGCCACGGCCGAACTGGTGCGGCTCACCGCCCGGGACGGCCTGGAGCTGACCGGCTGGCTGCACCGCGCGGGCACCGGCCCCGGGCCGTGCCTCATCTACCTCCACGGCGGCCCGGAGAGCCAGGAACGCCCGGCCTTCAACCCGCTGTTCCACCGGCTCGTCGCGGCCGGGGTCAGCGTCTTCGCGCCGAACGTCCGCGGGTCCTCCGGCTTCGGGAAGGCGTTCCTGCACGCCGACGACCACGCCCTGCGCTTCCACGCCATCGACGACGTCGCCGACTGCGCCGCGCACATGGTCCGCACGGGCGTCGCCGACCCGGCCCGGCTGGCCTGCATGGGCCGCTCCTACGGCGGCTACCTCACCCTCGCCGCCCTGGTCACCTACCCGGAACTCTTCAAGGCCGGGGTGGACGTGTGCGGCATGGCCGACTTCGCGACCTTCTACGCGCACACCGAGCCGTGGATCGCCGCCGCCGCCGTCGGCGAGTACGGCGACCCGGTCGCCGACCGCGAGCTGCTGCGGGCCCTGTCACCCCTGCACTCCTTCGACCGGCTCCGCGCGCCGCTGCTGGTCGTCCACGGCGCCCAGGACACCAACGTCCCGGTTTACGAGGCCGAGCAGGTCGTGGCCGCCGCCACCGCCCGCGGCGTCCCCTGCCGGTACCTGCTGTTCGAGGACGAGGGCCACGAGACCGTCAGGATCGCCAACAAGGTCGTCTTCTGGGACGCCGTCACCGGCTGGCTCGGCAGATGGCTCACGGCATGAACGCCGCCGGACGCCGAGCGCGCCCGGCGGGCCGTCTATCGTGGCGCAGGTGTCCACGCGCGAGCTCGTCGTCCTCGGAACCTCAAGCCAGACGCCCACCCGGCACCGCAACCACAACGGCTACCTGCTGCGGTGGGACGGCGCCGGGCTGCTGTTCGACCCCGGCGAGGGCACCCAGCGGCAGATGATCCTCGCGGGCGTCGCGGCCACCGACGTCAACCGCATCCTGATCACCCACTTCCACGGCGACCACTGCCTCGGGGTGCCCGGCGTGATCCAGCGCGCCAGCCTGGACCGCGTGCCCCACCCGGTGTACGCGCACTTCCCGGCCTCGGGCGCGGAGTACTTCGCCCGGCTGCGGCACGCCAGCGCCTACCACGAGACCGCCACCGTGATCGCCCAGCCGGTGCGCGCCCCCGGCGTGATCGTGCAGGCACGGTTCGGCCGCCTGGAGGCGCTGCCGCTGGACCACCCCGTCGAGGCGTACGGCTACCGCCTGGTCGAGCCGGACGGGCGGCGCATGCTGCCCGAGCGGCTCGCCGCGCACGGCGTCACCGGCCCGCGGGTCGGCGAGCTGCAACGGGCGGGGCGGCTGCGGGCGGGCGGGCGCACGGTCACGATCGAGGAGGTCAGCGAGCCGCGGCGCGGGCAGCGGTTCGCGTTCGTCATGGACACCCGGCTCTGCGACGGCGTCTACGCGCTCGCCGACGGCGCCGACCTGCTGGTCATCGAGTCGACCTTCCTGGAGGAGGACGCCCGCATGGCCCACGAGTTCGGCCACCTGACCGCCGGGCAGGCCGCCCGCGTGGCCAGGGAGTGCGGCGTGCGGCGCCTGGTGCTCACCCACTTCTCCCAGCGCTACACCGACCCTTCGGCGTTCGCCGCCGAGGCCCGGCGCCACTACGAGGGCGAGATCGTGGTCGCCGAGGACCTGGCGCGCGTCCCCGTGCCGCCCCGGCGCCGCCCGGCGGAGGAGATGTGAGGGCCCGGCACGTGGTAACAGGGCCGTTCCATGCGCGGGCGTCTCAGCGCGACCGGACCGCCGGGCGTGCCCGTACCGGCCGGGCCGGGCCGCACCACCGCTCCAGCGCCGCGCGGACCGCACCGGGGTGCGCGTCCTCGCCGGCCCAGGCGATGTAGGCGTCCGGCCGCACCAGCACGGCCCTCCGCGTCGGACCACCGGCGATCGCGTGGTCGACGCGGTCCTCCCATCCGCCGGTCACGGCGGCCGGGCTCACGGCGTCCGGCGGCATCACGAGCAGGAACCGTCCGGGACGGAGCGCGTGATACAGCGTCCCCGGGGTGCCGCCCGCCAGCGGGACGTCCGGGGCGCGCCGGCCCGCGAGGGGATGCGATCCCGGCGGCGCCGGGTAGGCGAGGTCGATGCCCGAGACCGCGCCGGCCATGCGCCGCGCGACCGGGCCGACATGGGTGGCGGCCCGCAGCGCGGCGTCGCGGGCCGCGCGCAGGACGCGTGGGCGCAGCAGGGCGCAGCGCAGGATCACGCCGCTGGTGCGCAGCACCCGCCGCCCGACCGGATACCGCTCGGCGTGGTAGCTGTCGAGCAGCCGTTCCGGCGCCCAGCCGCGCACGGCGGCGGTGAGCTTCCAGGCGAGGTTGACCGCGTCCTGCAGCCCGGTGTTCATGCCCATGCCGCCCGCCGGGGAGTGCGCGTGCGCGGCGTCGCCGGCGAGGAAGACCCGGCCCACGCGGTAGCGGGGCGCCTGACGCTCGTCGCTGTGGAACCGCGAGAGCCAGCGCGGACCGTGCATCCCGAAGTCCGTGCCCAGCACCCGCCGCGTGATCGCGCGCACCTCCCGCAGCTCCACCGGCGCCGTGTCCGCCCGCTGACCGGCGCGGTCCCAGGCGATAACCCGGTACCAGTCGTCGCCGAACGGCACGGCGAAGACGAAGCCGTCGGCGGTGGCCCTGGCGGTCACGGCGTCCCGGGGCGGCTCGGCGAACCGCACGTCGCAGAGCATCACCGACCGCACCGCCGCGCGGCCGGGGAACGGCAGGCCCAGTTCCCGCCGCACGGTGCTGCGCACGCCGTCCGCGCCGACGACGTACCGCGCGCGCAGGGTGCGTTCCTCACGGCCGGAGTCGCGGACCGTCAGGTCCACGCCGTCGCCGTCCTGGCTCAGGCGGATCATCTCCGTGCCCAGCAGGATCTCGGCGCCGAGGTCACGGGCACGCGCGCCGAGCACGCGTTCGGTCTCGTACTGCGGAACGCCCAGCATGTACGGGAACCGGCTCGGCAGGCGGAAGAACTGGAGCCCGAACGGCGCGAGCCGGGGGATCGGCAGGCCGCGGGCGATCAGATCGCGGGCGATGCCGCGGGCGTCGAGCAGTTCCAGGGTGCGCGCGTGCACGGCGAAGGCCCGGCTGAGGCCGGACTCCGCGTCCCGGCGTTCGACGACGGCGCAGGAGACCCCGGCGGCGGCCAGGTCACCGGCCAGCATCAGCCCGGTGGGCCCGCCGCCGACGATGAGCACGTCGGCGTCGGCACGCATCAGAGACTCATTATATTTCGGACCGGAAAAGGCGCCCCGGCGCGGCCGGCGGACCCGCTTCCGAGCCGCACGCGGAAGGCCGTGCCCACGCCGCATGCGAAAGGCCCGGAACCTTTCGGCTCCGGGCCTTTCGATTTGGTAGCGGGGGCAGGATTTGAACCTGCGGCCTCTGGGTTATGAGCCCAGCGAGCTACCGAGCTGCTCCACCCCGCGTCGCTTTCTCTACTCTACCGTCCGCCGGGAGTGGCCGCGCCGGTTTCGCCGATTCGGGGGCCCGGCGAATCGGCCCGCGGTCGCCACGACGCCGGTTCACCGGACCCCCGGCCGCCCGATCAGCGCCGTCAGGGCGGGGGAGTACTCCAGCCCGGCGCCCGCGACGAACGGCGTCCGGTCGGGCCGGTCGCCGGCCATCCACGGGAACTGCCCGGGAAAGTGCTCGGTGAAGATCGGGTGGTCCCCGAGGATGGGCCAGCCGTCGACGTCCTGGCCGGCGTGCTGGACGATCCACACCGGCACGGGCGCGCGCACGGTCAGCAGGCCCCGCTGCAGGGACAGGCGCTCGTCGGACTCCCACTCCTCGCGGCGCACGGCGCGCAGGTCCACCGCCAGGTAGCGCCGCCGCCGGTCCCCGGCGAGCATGGGCCACTCGCTGCGCAGGAACTCGTAGGCCACCAGCGCGTCGCGCAGGTCGCCGGGCCGGGGCTCGGGCAGCCGCCGGAACATGGCCATGTCCAGGGCGGTCTGCTCGGCGCCGTACCCCCACGGCAGCCGCACGGCGGGCTCGGCGCCCCCCGACAGCTCCTGCAGCTCGCGGAAGACCGCGCGGTAGGCGTCCCAGCCGTCCGGGTGCCCGGCGGGTGCGGGGCCGGGGAAGTGCGCGTCGCCGAGCAGGAACTCGGTGACGAACCGGTTGGTCAGGTCGGCGTCGGCGAGCAGCGTGTTGATCACCCGCAGCGCCGCGCCGGCCCGCAGGATCGCCGTCTGCCACTCCGGCCTGCTCCCGGGCGCCCACACCCGCACGCGCGTGGGCGCCGGACGCCGCGCGGGCGCGTCCCCGGGGGCGTAAGGCGGCGGGTCGTCGACGCCGGAGGAGTGGACGGCGTCGAGCGCGCCGAGGTCGCGCCGGTCCAGGTCCAGCACCCAGCGCTCGGCGAGGAAGTCGGAACGCTCGACCAGGTAGCGGGTCAGCTCCGCCTCCCGCAGGCACCAGGCCGACCGCTCGTAGCCGGGGGAGCGCACCCGCACGATCGCGGCCGTCGCGCCGAACAGCCCCCACACCATGCCGGTGTTGGTCTCCCAGGACGGCACGTAGGTGGCGTCGATGGCGCACCGGCCGGACGACCACAGGTCGGTCATGCTCAGCGCGGACTTGGTGTCGCTGGACCGGTGGCTGATGCCGAGCACGCGGCGCGGCCAGTCGGGTTTGAGCGCGTTGAACGCGAAGCAGGCCAGGTCGCGCGGCCGCACGTGCGTCCACTCCTGACCGGCGGCCTCCTCCAGCCACGCCATCGCCCGCAGGGTGAGCAGCCAGCGCCGCGCGACCGCCACGGCCGTCATGCCGAGCCGCCGGTCCTCCGAGGCCGCCGTGCTCAGCAGGCCCTCCACCACCGCCGGGCGGCGCATGAGACGCGCGGCCACCCGCAGCGCCTCGCGCAGGTCGCCGAGGCCGATGTCGCGGCTCAGCCACGTCCAGTGCTCGCGCCAGCCCTCGCCCTGGCCGATCCTCACCCCGGCCGCGTCCGGGAACGCCAGCCGTCCGTCCGGCGCGGTCCGCATGTTGTACAGCAGGTCCAAGTACTTCTCGGAGAACTGGTTCGCCGCCGCCCACGACGCCGGCAGCTTGATCCGGCGCGGGGTCTCCAGCCGGGCGGCGGTGGCCGCGGCGAGCGCGCCGGGGTCGGGGTCGGCGCTCAGCAGGACGTCGCGGATCAGCGGCCCGACCGCGCAGCCCAGCCAGGCGCGGACGTGCTGCGCCCGCGCCCGGCCCGCCGCGTCGCGGCCGCCGGGCTCGGCCTGCCCGCGCAGGAACGCCGACTCCGCGCCGCCGGGAACGTTCCCGGGGACCTCCCGCGCCGGCGCCTGCGGGCGCGTTCTCAGCGCCGCCGAGGCGAAGGCGGCCACGAGGCCGGTCACGTCCGGCGCCGTCCACTCGTCGATGCCGTCCGGCGGCGCCCAGCACGGCGTGATCATCCCGGCCCCCGTGATGCGGGCGCCCCGCGCCAGCCAAGGGTCGGACGTCCAGTCCGTCGGGTAGGCGACGGACTGGTTGCGCGGCTCGCGCATCGTGTCACGCGTGTCGGCCCACGCCTCGGCGACCGGTCCCCGGCCGGGGCGCGGCCCGAGCGCGCCGGCGAGCCAGGTGAAGGAGGCGGAGCTTTCGTTCCGCTCCCGTTCGCTCGCGCGAGAACGGACCATGGGCGCAATTATGGGCGGTATCTCCGTGTGCGGTGGCCGACGCGGCGCGAAACGCCGGTCCGCGCGTCGCCCCCCCGCCCGCCCGCCGTTGCCGTCCCGGTCGGCGCGACGGGGTTACGATGGCCGTGCCACGCAGGGGATTCGACTCGGATCGGTGGGGTTCATGCGCATCGGATTGCTGCTCGGCGAGCCTTCGGGCCCGGACGCGATCGACGAACTGGAACGACGCGTCACCGCCGCGGCGGCGGACGGGTTCGCGACGGCCTGGCTCTCCAACGTCTTCGGGCTCGACGCCCTGACCGCCCTCGCCGCCGCCGGACGCCGCGTCCCCGGCATCGAGCTCGGCACGGGAGTCGTGCCGACCTACCCGCGCCACCCCATCACCCTCGCCCAGCAGGCCCTCACCACCGACCTCGTGCTGGACGGCCGTCTCGTGCTCGGCGTCGGCCTGAGCCACCGGGTCGTCATGGAGGACATGTACGGCTACGACTTCGGCCGGCCGGCCCGCCACATGCGCGAGTACCTTGACGTGCTGCTGCCCCTGCTGCGCGGCGAGCGCGCCGACGTGGACGGCGAGACCCTCACGGCGCACATGGAGCTGACCACGCCGCGGGCCGGTGCCGTCCCCGTGCTGCTCGCCGCGCTCGGGCCCCGCATGCTGCGCCTGGCCGGCGAGGTCGCCGACGGCACCATCCTGTGGATGACCGGCCCCAAGACCGTCGCCGGCCACATCGTCCCGGCGATCACCGAGGCCGCCCGCGCGGCGGGCCGGCCGTCCCCGCGCGTGGTGTGCGCGCTGCCGGTCGCGGTCACCGGGGACGAGGCGGGCGTCCGGGCGCGCGCCGACCAGGTCCTGTCCTTCTACGGGGAGCTTCCGTCCTACCGCGCCATGCTCGACCATGAGGGCGCGGCCGGTCCCGGCGACGTCGCGATCGTGGGCGACGAGGAGCGGGTCCGCGCCCAGATCCGGGCGCTGGCCGACAGCGGGGTCACCGACTTCGCCGCCGCGCCGCTCGCCGAGGGCGAGGACGCCGTGCGCACCCGCGAGCTGCTGGCCTCCCTGGCCGCCTAGCGTCCCCGGGCGGGCGGTGGCCGCCCGCGCCGGGGTCGCGCGCGGGTCAGGCGAGGATGACGGCGCCGCCGGTGCCGTCCACGGTGATCGTGTCGCCGGTGGAGATCCGCGCGGTCGCGCCCGGCACGCCGACGACGGCGGGGATGCCGTACTCGCGGGCCACCACCGCGCCGTGGGAGTTCGCCCCGCCCATCTCCATGACCAGGCCGCCCGCGGTCAGGAACAGCGGCGTCCAGCCGGGGTCGGTCGACGGCGCGACCAGGATCTCGCCGGGCGCCAGGCGCGCCCCCACCGGGTCCAGCACGACTCGCGCCACGCCGGTGACCGTGCCGGGCGAGGCGGCCGTGCCGGTCAGCGCGCCCTCGGCGGGCGGCGCGGTCCCGACGGCCTCGGGCTCGGTGCCGTCGGACAGGAGCACCCGCGGCACGTGCCTGCGCCGCAGCTCGCGCTCGTACTCCGCGCGCCGCCGCGCCACGAGCTCCCGTTGGCCGGTGCCCGCGAGCGCCGCCCGCGCTTCGTCGAGGCCCAGCATGAACACGTCCTCCGGCGCGCCGATCGTCCCCGCGGCGGCCAGTTCGCGGCCCACCGCCGTCAGGTGGGCGCGCAGCGCGGCGAAGGCGACGATCAGGTGGTACTTCGGCATCTCGCGGTAGCCCGCCAGCGCCCGCGCCCGTCGCAGGGCGAAGCGGACGACCGCCCCCCGCACCGGCCCGGCCCTGCGGGCCAGCCGGGCCGCCATCGCCTCCGCCTCGCGCGCGCCCCGGGCGAACTGGGCGTCCGGGGCCAGCGCGGGATCGTCGAGGCGCAGGTAGTTGGCGAGCACGCCGAGCACGTGGGTGGGGTCCTCCGACCAGCGCGGCAGCCCGAGGTCGATCTCGGCGACGGCCCGGTGGCCGTAGCGGGCCAGAAACGCGCCGAGCTCCTCGCGCAGCACGGGCGGCAGCGGCTCGGGCGGCGGGATCGCGCCGGCGAGCGCGCGGACCGACGCCTCGTCGGCGCGGATCCTGCGGGCGGCGCGCCACAGCTCCAGGTCCATCTCGGTCGTGACGTTGTTCGGCAGCCCGCGCAGCACGGTCTGCACCTCACCGGGCCTGGTCCTGCCGCGCAGCAGGCGCGCGGCGAGGCCCAGCATCAGGAACCCGGCCACCGGCCCCGGCACGATGGACGGGATCACCGGGACGATGCCCGCGCGCAGGCAGCGCTCCACGTGGTCCAGCCGCTCGCGGGCCGTCGCCCCGCCGGGCAGGGCCAGCCGGCGGCGCAGCCTCTCACCGGCCGCGGCGATGTGCCCGGCGGCGGCCTCCGGACGCGCCAGGGCCCGCACCACGCGCCCGGGGATCCGGTGGGCGAGCGCGAGCCGGACCAGCCGCCGCACGGCAGGCAGGGGAGAGCGCCGCACGACGCCGAAGCGGGGGTCGGCGGCCACGCCGCGCAGCACCACCGCCGAGCGGGCCTCCATGACGTCCAGCAGCCGCGGGAGCACGGCGCGGCCGACCGGGTGGCGCAGGGCCGCGGTCACGTCCACGAACAGGCGCATCCCCGGGGTCGCCGGCCGGCGCACGGACGCCGGGTCCAGCCCGTACAGCCCGGCCGCCGAGGGGATCATCACCCGGAACGCCGACAGGCCCATGGGGGTGATCGGCCGGTGCAGGCCCTGGGCCAGGCTGCCGCAGAAGTACACCCGGGGGTCGTCGCCGGTGGGCGGGGGCAGCGGGTAGAGGGTGGTGATGGGCCGGGCCTGGGTGAGCCACAGCTCCCCGGAGCCGTCGATCGCCCACTCGGTGTCCTGCGGGGCGCCGTAGTGCGCCTCGACCCGGGCGCCCAGTTCGGCCAGCGCCAGGACCTGCGCGTCCTCCAGGCAGAGGCCGCCGTCCGGCGTGCCGGGGACCTGCGCCGTGCCGCCGCCGGGCAGGGGACGCACGGCCACCGGCGTGTCGCCGGGACGGCGTTCGGTGATCTCCAGGTCGGGGCCGACCACGAAACGGTCGGGGGTGACGGCCCCGGACACCACGGCCTCGCCGAGGCCGGGCGCGGCGTCGATCACCGTCTCGCGGCGGCGGCCGGTCACCGGGTTCGCGGTGAACATCACCCCGGCGACCTCCGCCGGGACCATGCGCTGGACGACGACGGCCAGATGGACGGCGCGGTGGTCGACGTCGTTCGCCGCGCGGTAGGCCACGGCGCGGTCGGTCCACAGCGAGGCCCAGCACCGCCGCACGGACTCCAGGACCGCCTCCGGGCCGGTCACGTTGAGGTAGGTGTCCTGCTGCCCGGCGAAGCTCGCGTCCGGCAGGTCCTCGGCGGTGGCGGAGGACCGCACGGCCACCGGGCCCCCCGCGGCGTCCGCGCCCGCCCGTACGGCCGCGGCGACGTCCTCGGGGACGGGCGCGGCGAGCACGAGGGCGCGGGCCCGCGCGGCCAGCCCGGCGAGCGCGGCGGTGTCCTCGGGAGCGGCGCCGGCGAGGGCGTCGAGCACTTCCTCCAGGCCCGCGGTGGCGGTCACGCGGCGGTAGGCGTGGGTCGTCACGCAGACGCCGGGCGGCACCGGGAACCCGGCACGGGTCAGGACGCCGAGGTTGGCCGCCTTGCCGCCGACCAGCGGCAGCATCTCCGCCGTGATGTCCTGAAATTTCATGACCAGCGGCTCGGCGGTGGGCTCGGTGCCGGGCCGGTCGTCCTGGGACTTGAGCATGGGGCCCTCTCCCTGCGGCCTGCGCCGGGCGCCTCGTGGGCCGCCCGGCTTCGCGGTGTATGACCCCACAATAAACTCATCGCTTGTTGAAATCCATCAGAATGACTCGCCGCGGGGTGACGCTCCCGTGCCGCCCTGAGGATTACCCCTCACGGGACGCCCCCGCCTCGGCGAGCGCCTCCCGCGAGCCGTCCTCGCCGACGGGGACCGAGCGGCGGCGGCGCAGGTGGCGGACGACCTCGGTGGTGGCGGCGATCGCCATCGCGACGCCGAACCCGAGCAGCAGCCCCTTCACCGGGTCGTTCTCGAACGCCATGCCCCCGAAGTAGCCGATCAGCGCCGAGTACACCGCCCAGGAGCCCGCGGCCAGCCCGTCGAAGAGGGAGAAGGAGCGCAGCGGGTGCCGCACGGCCCCCATCGTCAGCGTCACGGCCGTGCGCCCGCCCGGGATGTAGCGCGCGATCACCAGCACCATGCCGCCGCGCTCGGCCAGGGCCTTGGAGGCCCACGCGAACGCCGCGCCGGCCTGCCTGCCGCGCCGCAGCCGCCCGACCGAGGACCGTCCGATGAGATAGGAGATGTGGTCGCCCGCGAAGGCGCCGAGGGCCGACACCAGGATCACCAGCGCCAGGTTGGGCCGTCCGGTGGCGGCGAACACCCCCGCGGTGATCACGGCCGTCTCGCTCGGCACCGCGGGGAAGAACCCGTCGACCGCGGCGAGCGCGAACAGGGCCAGGTAGACCCAGGGCGAGGTCATGACGTCGTTCAGCAGATCGAGCAGCGCGTGGGACATGATCCCCACGCTAGGAAGGCGCCCCGCCCGCCCGCGTCCTCCGTAAGTCTCGTGAGATCCCTGACTTTCGTCGGGGTCGGTCCCCGGTGCGCCGGTAGGGGACCGGGCGCCTAGCCTGCGGTGATCGCGCGCGGGTGCGGCAGGTCGGCGTGGAGGCGGCCGAGGACGCGGCGGAAGGCGTAGACCGAGACGGCGATGGCCACGCCGCTGATCGCCGCGACCACTCCGGTGCGGACCAGCAGGTAGGTGCCGACGGACTGGTGCAGGAGCAGCCAGATGCTGACCGCGGAGTTGGTCAGCAGCACGAACGCCCACAGCAGCGTGATGCGCGCGAAGAACCGCCGCATGCGCTCGTGGCGCAGCACGGCCGAGGGCAGGTGGATGTAGTCGAGCGTGAGCTTCTGGACCAGCGGCCTGTTGAGCCGTACGGAGGCCAGGAACGCCATGCTGATGCAGATCGTGCCGAGTTCTGGTTGCACGAGGTACACCACGGGGCTGCCCGTCCACCAGCCCACCGCCGCCCGCGCCGTGATGGCGATCGCCGCGAGCAGCATCGTGGCGGGCACGGGACGCCTGCGGACGACCCGCCAGAGCACGCCGGCGTAGACCCAGGCCACGGCCGCGATCAGCGCGCCGTCGAAGCCGAGCACGGCCAGGGCGGTGTAGAAGACGGCGAGGGGGGCGACGACCCCCTCCAGCAGCTTGGGCACGGCCTGCCTGAGCAGCGCGGTGATCCTGGGAAGGGTGAAGGTCGGATGGCTCATGGTGCTCCCACGGATGGCGGCTGACAACCGACGCTGAAGATTCGGCGCCTACCCCGGGAGTCGATTGCCAAAACTGGCAGCTAATGGTGAATCGCTGTCATTGGCGGCTGACCATGCCGAATGCCGCCTATTTCGGTCATAAGATGAAAAAGATCCGTTGAATGGATCATCAAGGCCATGTGGCCTTATGTCGAAGCGCCGCGAGGTGATTGAACATTGGATAACGGTTCGGGAACGGGGGGTTTCCGGACGAGGTTCGGGCCGCGAGCATGAAGACATGGCAGTGCTCTCGCGCACGCATGTTCGGTCGGCTGCGTGCGTGGCCGATGTCGCCGTCGAGTTGACCCGATGGCCCGACCTGATCGTCAGCCGTACACGCAGATCCATCAGATTCCACGCGGGAGGCCGCGAGATCATCCGCATGTCGGGCGATCACACCGCGGAGCTCCTTCTGACCACCCCCGTCATCGACCGATGGGCCAAGGTCCTCGCCGGGTCGCACCGCGTCACCGAGGGGCACAACGCCGGATGGATCCGGGTCGAGATCGAGGACCGCACGGACGCCCACATGTTCCTCTCGCTGGTCAGCGTGGCCTTGAAGGCCAACGAGGAAAGTGAGTCCGGCCACCGCTGAGGCGGTGGCCGGCCCGCCGGTCGCTCAGCTCAGGCTCGTCGTGGCGAGCTTGGCGCCGAAACCGACGAAGAGCACGCCCACTCCCGAGGTCAGCCCGGCCGACAGCTTCCTGCGCCGCCGGAACTGGGTCGCCAGATACACGCCGCCGAAAATCAGCGTGGAGAGATACAGCATGCTGAACAGCTGACATATCGCGCCCAGGATCAGGAACGACACCACGGGCGCCCCGTAGTGCGGGTCCACGAACTGCACGAAGAACGAGATGAAGAACAGGATCGCCTTCGGGTTCAGCAGACTGATCGTGAGGGCCTTCCTGAACGGGTCGGCGAGGTCGGCTACGGGCGTGACCTCGGGCACCTGCCCGGCGCCGCCGCGCCGGTCGCGCAGCGCCGCGCGGATCATCCCGAGGCCGATCCAGGCCAGGTATCCGGCACCGGCGTACTTGACCACGTTGAACAGCGGCGGCGTCGACTGCAGCAGCGAGGCGACGCCCGCCGACGAGAGGACCATCAGGACGGTGTCGCCGGCGAAAACCCCGGCGGCCGCGCGATAACCGGCGCGGACGCCGCGCTGGGCGCCGGTGGTGAGGACGTAGAGGGAATTGGGGCCGGGGAGAAGGATGATCAGGAAGGCCCCGATCACATAGGTCCAGATATTGGTGATGCCGAAGAACATGCGGCCTAGCTCCGTAGTCACGAGGGATGTATCACGTTATACACGGACGCATCCCGCTCCCTCGGCGCAGGCCGCACCCTCCTCCCCGCCGGCCCCCGGCCGCCTCAGAGGTACCAGAGGCCCCCGTGCGCCTGCTGGTATCCGAGCGTGCGGTACACCGCGTTCACGAGGGACTGCCCCCGCTCGTTCACCCCGAGCCCCGGCCCCTGCAGGTTCATCGAGTAGCCGAACGACAGGCGCGGCACCGGGTCGGCGAATCCGAGCGAGCCCCCCATGCCGGAGTGCCCGAACGCGTCCTCCGACAACAGCACCCCCTCGCTGTCGGGACCGGGCAGGTGCCGGTTGTCGGTGCCCTTCATGAAGCCCAGCGTCCAGCGGGTCGGCACGAGCAGCGCCGCGTCCACCTGGGTGGCCGCCGCGACCGAGCCCATCATCGCGAGCTGGTCAGGGGACACCAGCCCCCCGCCCACGGCCAGCGGCCGGTACAGGCCCGCCAGGCCCCGGCCGTTGGTGATCCCGCCGACCGCCCCGATCTCCGCGGCGTGCGCGGCCCGCGAGTCCGTCTCTCCCGGCGTGAGCATGTAGCCGCCGGTGTTGCCGATCACCAGTGCCTGGATCGAGGCGGGGTCGGTGAACGCCCGCTGGTAGAAGGTCGGCAGGGACGCGCCGGGCGACGGCGGGGGAGCCGGGATGGTGGGGGCGACGCGCCGTTCGAACTCCTCGGGAAGCCCGATCCAGAAGTCCAGCCCGAGCGGGCCCGCGACCTCGTCGCGGAAGAACGTGCCGAGCCCGCGCCCGCTGACGCGGCGGACCACCTCGCCGACCAAGAAGCCGAACGTCAGCGCGTGATACCCCTGGCGGGTGCCGGGTTCCCAGAACGGCTCCTCGGCGGCCAGGCGCCCGGCCATGGCGGCGGCGTCGTATAACGCGCCGCCGGGCAGCGGCGCCCGCAGCGCGGGTAACCCGGCCGTGTGCGTGAGCAGGTGCCGGACGAGCACGCCTTCCTTGCCCTTGGCGCCGAACTCCGGCCAGTACTTGACGACGGGCGCGTTGACGTCCAGCTCGCCCCGTGAGGCGAGGACGTGGGCGCACAGCGCCGTGGCGCCCTTCGTGCACGACCACACGTGGCCGATCGTGTCCTGTTTCCATTCCGTGCCGGTCGTGGGATCGGCGGTGCCGCCCCACAGGTCGACCACGGTGTCGCCGTCTATGGTGACGCACACGGAGGCTCCTACCTCTCCGCGTTCCTCGAAATTCCGCTCGAATTCCTCGTGGACCTCGGCATACCGAGGGTCACAGGTGCCGTGAATCGCCATGTAAGCGACTGAACCACTCGTGATTCGCCGCGTCCATGGATCCGCCCCGTCTCACCGGGGCTTCTGACGGTCTGTACGCCGGGGCGTGGATGGCCTCCCGGACGGCCCGAGGTGACGCGGCTGTGAGGGTGATGGCGCCGCCGCGCGGTACGGGATCTTCGGTCAGGGTTCGTAAAGGACCGTATCTCTCCAGGCGGGCGGGTAGACCAGCCGGTCAGGCTTGTCAGACGCGGTCTGCCATCGTGCAAACCGTGGTGTTTGGGTCTTGTGGCGGCGCTCTCCCGGGGCTACGATCGCGACAACTCTTAGGAAACTTTCCTAAAAGAAGCGACCAACGGAGGCGTCAGTGCCCCGTCCTCCACCCCCTGGATCCCGCTACTGAGCTGCGGACACACGACGGCCCGCGCCGCCGCGCTCGCCACCGCCCTCCTCGCGTCCCCACACCGGACGCGTGCGCCCCGCTCTACGCCGCCATGGGAGCGATCATGCGACGCACCTTCCCCTTATTGATCCTCACCGCAGTCGTGAGCCTGCTCGTCGCGGTCTTCGCGCCGTTCAGCGCTCAGGCCGCCTCCCTGACGGCCACGTTCGTCAAGGTCGCCGCCGCGGGCGGGAGCTTCGAAGGGAAGTACACGGTCACCAACGGCACGTCCGGCGCCATCAGCGGCTGGACCGTCGAGTTCGACATGCCGGCCGGAACCACGGTCGGCGCCTACTGGGACGGCCTGCTCACCCAGTCGAACGGCCACTACAGCGTCAAGAACCGCGAGTACAACGGCTCCCTGGCGCCCGGGGCGAGCGCGACCTTCGGCTTCGTCGGCGTCGGTACCGGCGCTCCCGTGAACTGCAAGGTCAACGGCGCCACCTGCGGAGGCACCGACCCCGACCCCACCCCCACGCCCCCCACCTCGCCGAGCCCCACGCCGACCACGTCGACGCCGCCCACCGGCTCCGTCCTCGTCGCGCCCTACATCGACATCACGATGTCGTCGCCCTCGCTGGTCGCCGCGTCCAACGCCACCGGCGTGAAGAACTTCACCCTGGCGTTCGCGCTGGGCGACAGCAGCGGGTGCAACCCCGCATGGGGCGGCACGATCCCGCTCGGCGACACGCGCATCATCAACGACGTCCGCGCCCTGCAGGCCAAGGGCGGCCAGGTGATCGTCGCCACCGGCGGCGCCGTCGGGCCGTACCTGGAGCACACCTGCGGCACCACCGCACAGCTCCTCGCGGCCTACAAGAAGGTGCTCGACACCGTCGGCACCAACTACCTGGACGTGGACGTCGAGGCATCCATCGACGCCGGCAAGGTCAACGCGGCGCTCAAGCAGCTCCAGGACGAACGCGGTACGGTGATCAGCTACACGCTGCGCATCCAGGGACAGGACTACGGCCTGGACCCGTTCTCGGTGCAGATCCTCGGCGACGCGGCGGCCAAGGGACTGAACGTCCTGGTCAACCCGATGCTGATGGACTTCGGCTACTCGGGAAACTGGGGCGACGCGATGGTCTCGGCCGCCGGGGCGACGCTCGGGCAGATGCGGGCGATCTGGCCCTCCAAGACCGACGCCCAGCTCAAGAGAATGCTCGGCCTCACCCCGATGATCGGCAAGAACGACACCGGGCAGACCACCACCCAGGCGGACGCCCGCAAGCTGCTCTCCTACGCCCAGTCCAACCACGTCGGCCGCATCGGCTTCTGGTCGGTGGGCCGGGACAACGGAGGCTGCCCCAACGGGCAGGTCTCGCCGACCTGCAGCGGCATCAGCCAGTCGCCCTACGAGTTCACCAACATCTTCAAGGGCTTCGCCGGCTGACCAAGGACCGCCGGTACGGCACGCGCCGGCCGTACCGGCTCACCCCCCACCTTGCACACGGCGCGTGGAAACGGCCCGGGCCGGCTTGTGAAAGACCGAGCCGGCTCGGGCGGACCAAAGCCGGGACCGCCTCCCGGCCGCGGCCTAGGCCGTACGGCCCGCGCACGCCCGACCCCCCACGGGGTGTGCGGGCCGTACACCACCACCCCCAGACACCCCGCGCCCCGGCCCGCCCCGGGGTGCGGGGCTTTGACCTCGCTCCACACCCCCCGGAGGTCACCATGAGACCGCGCCTCGCGGTCCGGCTCGCCGCCACGGCCGCCGCGGCCCTCGCCGTCGCCGCCGCGATCGCCGTCCCCGGACCGGCCTACGCCGACACCGCCGTCTTCGCCAGGACGTCGAGCTGGTCGGGCGGCTACAACGGTCAGTTCACGATCACCAACACCGGCCCTGCGACGCTCAACGGCTGGACGGTCGTCTTCGACCTGCCGTCCGGGACCACGGCCGGGGCGTTCTGGGACGCGCTCATGACCCGCGACGGCTCGCGCTACACGTTCAAGAACCGCGAGTACAACGGCACGCTGGCGCCCGGGGCCTCGGCCACCTTCGGCTGGGTGGCCACCGGTGCCGGCGACCCGACCGGCTGCACGCTCAACGGCGGCGCCTGCGCCGGCGGGCCGACCCCCACGCCCACCCCCACCCCGACCCACACTCCCACTCCCACGCCGTCTCCCACCCCTCCGGGCGGCGGCCAGGGGACGCTGGCCCACGCCCCCTACATCGACATGGGGGCCTGGCCCACCCCCAGCATCGCCGCGATGAGGTCCGCCTCCGGGCTGAAGAACTTCACCCTGGCGTTCATCACGGCCTCGGCCTGCAAGGCGATGTGGTTCAACGCCTACGACCCGCGTCAGGCCTGGGCCAAGGACGAGATCGACGCCGTCAGGGCCGCCGGAGGCGATGTGAAGATCTCCTTCGGCGGTGCGACCGGCGTCGAGCTCGCCCAGGCGTGCACCGACGACAACGCGCTGTTCACCGAGTACGACGCGGTCGTCAGGGCCTACGACCTGAAGTTCATCGACCTGGACGTCGAGGGGACGGCCACCGCCGATCCCGTCTCGGTCGACCGCAGGTCGCGGGCGCTCGCGCGCCTGCAGCGTACGCACCCGGACCTCAAGGTCTCGCTCACCCTGCCCGTGCTCCCGGAGGGCCTCACCGCCGACGGGCTGAGCGTGGTGAGGTCCGCGCGCGACGCCGGGGTCGACGTCGACGTCGTCAACGTCATGGCCATGGATTACTACCGGTCCATCGACTATGGGGACGCCGCCGTCCAAGCAGCACAAAGCACCTTCAACCAACTCAAATCCCTCTACCCCGGCAAGTCGGATGCCCAGGTCTGGCGGATGGTCGGCGTCACGCCGATGCTCGGCCAGAACGACGACCGCCGGATCTACGACCAGGCCGACGCCCGGCAACTCGTGGCGTTCGCCAAGTCCAAGAACCTGGGCGAGCTCTCCTTCTGGGAGATGACCCGGGACCGCAACGCCTGTACCGGGGCGCTGTATTCGTGCACCAACATCCCCCAATCGCCGTACGAATTCTCCAAAATCTTCGCGGGGTACAACGGATGACCTTCCTGTCACGCTTGCCGGGCCTCTTTCGCGCCAAGGCCGCCGCTCCACCCTCCGGCGGCTCGCCGTCCACCCGCCGCCGGTCCCGCCTGACGGCGGCCGTGGCGGCGGCGGGCATCGCCATCGGCCTCGCCGTGGTGCCCGCCACCGCGGCCATGGCCGCCAACATCCTGCCCAACCCAGGCTTCGAGAACGGCCTCAGCGGCTGGACGTGCGCGTCCGGCGCGCGGGCGGTGACCACCCCCGTCCACGGAGGCGCCGGCGCGCTTGAGGCCACCCCCGCCGGCGCCGACTTCGCCCGGTGCTCGCAGGTGGTCAAGGTGAAGCCGTCCTCGACCTACAGCCTGTCCGGATGGGTCAGGGGAAGCTACGTCTTCCTCGGCGCGCTCGGCACCGGCACCACCGACGTCAGCACCTGGGGCACGCCCGGCGGCAACTGGGCCCAGCTCACCACGTCCTTCACCACCGGATCCGCCACGAACTCGGTGACCGTCTACGTCAACGGCTGGTACGGCACCGGCGCCTACAACGCCGACGACATCGTCCTCGACGGGCCCGACCCCGGCGGCAACACGACCGTCCCGCCGGCCACCCCCACGGGGCTCGCCATCACCGCCAGGACGGCCACGAGCGTCGCGCTGAGCTGGAACGCCTCCCAGGGCGCCACGTCCTACAGCATCTACCAGAACGGGACCCGGGTCGGCACGCCCACCGGGACCACGTACGTCGCCACGGGCCTCACCGCCGGCGCCACCTACCGCTTCGCGGTCAGCGCCTCCAACACGGCCGGCGAGTCCGCCAAGAGCGCCGAGGTGACCACGACCACCCCCACCGACCCGGTGCCGCCCACCCCGCCCACGGGGCTGGCGGTCACCACCACGTCGGCCACCACCGTCACGCTGTCGTGGTCGGCGTCCCAGGGCGCGACCTCGTACAACGTCTATCAGGACGGCGTGAAGGTCGCCTCGCCCACCGCCACCACCTACACCGCCACCGGCCTGACCACCGGCCGGACCTACCGGTTCGCCGTCAGCGCCGCCAACGCGGCGGGCGAGTCCGCCAAGTCCGCCGAGGTGACGGGCGTCCCGTCCGGCGACCCGACCACCCCGCCCAAGCGGCTGCTCGTCGGCTACCTGCACGCGTCGTTCGCCAACGGCTCCGGCTACATCAAGATGAGCGACGTCCCCGACAGCTGGGACATCATCCAGCTCGCCTTCGGTGAGCCGACCTCCGTCACCTCCGGCGACATCCGGTTCAGCCAGTGCCCGGTCGCCGAGTGCCCGAACGTCGAGAGCGAGGCCGACTTCATCGCCGGCATCCGCGCCAAGCAGGCCAAGGGCAAGAAGGTGCTCATCTCGATCGGCGGCCAGAACGGCCAGGTCCAGCTCACCTCGGCCGCCGCGCGCGACAAGTTCGTCAGCTCGGTCAGCGCGATCATCGACAAGTACGGCCTCGACGGCCTCGACATCGACTTCGAGGGCCACTCGCTGGTGCTGGACGCCGGGGACAACGACTTCAAGAACCCGACCTCGCCGGTCATCGTCAACCTGATCTCGGCGCTGAAGTCGCTGAAGGCCAAGTACGGCTCCAAGTTCACGCTCACCATGGCGCCCGAGACGTTCTTCGTCCAGCTGGGGTACCAGTTCTACGGCGGCGGGACCACCGGGGCCGACCGCAGGGCCGGGGCCTACCTGCCGGTCATCTACGCGATGCGCAACGACCTGACGCTGCTCCACGTGCAGGACTACAATTCGGGTCCGATCACCGGACTGGACAACCAGTACCACACCATGGGCACCTCGGACTTCCACATCGCCATGACCGACATGCTGCTCGCGGGCTTCCCGGTCGCGGGCAACACCGCGAACATGTTCCCCGCGCTGCGGCCGGACCAGGTCGCCATCGGCCTGCCCGCCGCCACGTACGCCGGCAACGGCTTCACCTCGGTGGCCGAGGTCCAGAAGGCGTTCGACTGCCTGGCGAAGGGCACCAACTGCGGCAGCTACAAGCCGCGCGGCGTCTACCCTGGGCTGCGGGGCCTGATGACCTGGTCCATCAACTGGGACAAGTACAACTCATTCGAGTTCTCCACCAACCACCGTCGCTACCTGAACGCCTTGCCATGACGCACACCGGCCACTCGATCGCCACCCATTGGAGTCCAAACACTTCTTTGTGTGAGCAACCCTGGATAGATGGTGGCAATTTTCGTACCCGAGTGGTCGGTTTGGTCTGCCTTCCGGCAGGCTAGTGAGCGTCATGGACTACGCAATCCTCACGGGGTTCGTCCTCGTCTCAGGTGTCGTGCTGGCGATCGTCGCGCAATGGAAGGGCTGGAAACCGTCCCTGGCCGTCGCTCTGGCGGTCGGGATCGGTGTCCGCGTCCTCATCATGGCGCTGTCGGCGGTCGACACCTGGCAACCGGTCGACTTCGTGAACAGCTTCAAACCGGCGGGCGAGGCCATCCTCGCCCACCGGGATCCTGTGCTGGAGAGCAACGGCGGCTGGCACTTCCTGCCCACGATTCCGTACATGTACGGATTACTCCTGTGGATGAACATCCCCTGGGAGATCGCCGGCCGCCTCGTCACCGTCATCGCCGACATCATCCTCATCCCGCTGGTCGGCAAGCTCGCCGGCGGGAAGGACACCGGCCTGCGCGCCTTCCAGTACGCCTGCAACCCCCTGGCCGTGCTCGTCGCCTCCGTGCACGGCCAGGTGGAGCCGGTCTCCCTGGTCTTCGGCGTCGCCGCCTTCGTCGTCGCCCGCAACGCCAGGACGTCCAGGCCCGTCCGTAACGCGATCATCGCCGGACTGCTCATGGGCCTCGCCCTCTGCGCCAAGAGCTGGCCGATCTGGCTCGTCCCCGGCATGCTGCTCTTCCTGCCCGACCTGCGCGCCCGCGCCTACGCCTTCTTCGCCACGGGCGTCGCCCCCATCTTCTTCCTCGCCACCCTCCCCATCGGCGCGGGCACCTCGCTCGCCCAGCTCCCCGAAGTGATCAAGACCATCGGGGACGTCCGCCCGATCATCGGCGAATGGGGGTGGACGGCCGTCGCGGTAGGGGGCGACTGGACCCTCGACGCCGAGCTCGCCCGCTACGGCCAGTGGATGATCTACGGCACGCTGCTCGTCGTCCTCTACCTCTGGCGCCGCGCCGACCCCATCGACCTGACCACCGCGCTGCTGCTGGCCTTCATGGTCGTCACCCCGCGCCTCGGCGCGCAGTACCTCATGTGGTTCATGCCGTTCCTCGTGGCCCGGCCCACCCGCTTCGCCTGGCCGGCCATCATCGGCACCTCCACCTGGGCCGCGGTCGGATACCTGTACCTCACGCAGTTCAACAACGACCGGTGGTGGATCCTCCACTCGCCCTGGGCCATCAGCTCCGTCGTGCTGCTCCCCATCCTGGTCGCCGCCATGCCGTGGGGACGGCGCCGCGACACCGAGACGTCCCAGGTGTCCAGCAGCTTGCCGGCCTCTCCCGTGGGAGCCTCACTCTGACCCGGTCCGCCCCGTCCCGCGTCTACGCGTACGGCTCCAGCAGCCGTCCCATCGACACCCCGGCCAGGCGCCGCACGTCCCTCGCCATGTGCGCCTGGTCGGCGTAGCCGCTCGTCGCGGCGACGTCGGCCAGCCGCGCGCCCGACCGCGCGACCCTCAGCGCCCGCTGGAACCGCACCACCCGCTGCAGCGTCTTCGGCCCGTACCCGAACGCGCGCACGCACCGCCGGTTCAACTGCCGCTCGCTGAGGCCGAGATCCCAGGCCAGGTCCCCCACGGCCCTTCCCCGGCGCAGCGCGCCCGCGATCGCACCGGCCCCCGCGTCCGGCCCGGGCGTCCCGCGCAGCAGCCTCTCCACCGCGCGCTGCAGGTCGTCGGGACCGCGCACCTCGACACCCGGCAGGTCGGCCACCGGAACCCGCCGGTCGCGCAGCCATGCGACCGGAACCCCGAAGAGTTCCCCTACACCGCCCGGCTTGAACCGCAGGCCCGTGAACGGCTCGCCCACAGGAAGCTCCGCCAGGTACGGACCCGTGTCCGGCCCCGCGACATGCGGCCCGTCCGGGGCCCAGATCAGGTCCACGCATCCGTCCGGCACCACCCGCTGCACCAGCGGCGCCTCGGCCTCCTGTGTCCACAGGCAGGCCACCCGCTCCGCGAGCGCGGGACGCGGCGGGGACTCCACGTACATACGCCCAGCCTACGAGGGCGGCTCACTTCCGCGGGATCTCGCCGGACACCAGCGCGCCCGTCCACTTCGCCGCCGGATCGCTGTCGATCAGCACCGCGCGCACCAGCAACGTCAGCGGGATCGCCAGCAACGCCCCGAGCGCCCCCAGCACCCACGCCCAGATGATCAGCGACAGGAACGTCGCCGTCGTCGTCAGCCCCACCGCGTCGCCGAGGAACTTCGGCTGGATGAACGACTGGACCACGACGTTGATCACTATGTACGCGACGACGACCAGCACGAGACCACGGACCCCACCGGTCAGCAGCGCCAGCAGCGCCGGCGGCACGAGAGCCCCACCACGAACCCGATGTTCGGGGATGTAGTTGGTGATCAGCGCCAGCAGACCCCACAACAGGGGGAGCGGCACCTCAAGGAAGTACAGCGCGACCACGTCCAGTGCCGCACAGATCAGCCCGAAGATGGTCGAGACCAGGATGTATCTCCGGGTCTTGCTCGCGAACGTCGTCAGCGCGCCCACCATGGCGGGACGCTCCGCCGCGGCGGCCGCCATCACCCGCGAGATGATCGGCGCGTCCAGGCTCATCGCCAGCAGCAGCACCACCATGAGGAACAGGCTGGTGAGCACGCCCATCACGCCGGAGACCAGTCCCTGGGCGAACTCCAGGATCTGCGCCGGGTTGAGCGACTGCAGCGCCTTGTTGACCTGCGGCGAGATCCCGTGCTCCGCCGCCCAGAGCTGTGCCTGCGCCGCCAGCCTCCCGAACTCGTCGGTGTAGCTCCGGGACCAGCACGGCCCAGCTCGACGACGGCCGCCGTCAGCGTCGCCACCATGCCGAACAGAAAGACCATGACGACCGTGAACGGAACCGCGACCGCCACCCCAGGCGGGCGCGCCCTTGCGCGTCAGCCACGCCCTGATCGGCGAGACGGCGATCGTGAGGACCAGCGCCAGCACCACCGGCCCGACGACCGCGTCGATCGCCTTGACGCCGGCGAGCGCGATGACGGCCGCGGCGGCGCGACGAGCAGCATGACCAGCGCCCGGGGAAGCGTTCGATCGCTCAAGCGTGCCTCGATCCGCTAGGGGACGTCTTCAGGTGTACCGCGAGCCGGGACTTTGATGCCTCTACGCCCGGAAGCCTCTACCTGATCGTTGCCTGGAATGGATCGAGCGCGCGCCGCAGACTGCTAATCTTTTGTTGTCGGCATCGCCCGGACACAAACCCCGCTCACCGCTCCTGGTGGAGTGTTGCGCGGGTTGGGGTCAGGTGTGGTGCCGGTACTCCTCGTTAAAAGATCTACCTGGTCTCGTTTGCCTAGTGCGGTGAGGTTGGGTAAGTTAGAGGGGTTGCCCTGGAGACGGGGTGCGGGTCTTGGCGCTGGTCAGGGCCTGGGTGCTGGTGCGGGTGTCGGTAACGGCCCGGTTTGCCGGTGGTCAGGTTGGTTGATAGCGTCGGGATCACCGCGAAACGAGATGGAAGCCCCGGAGTTCGGGTCCTGGTCGCAGGGTTCGGGTGATGGTGTACGCGTCCGTTTCTTGAGAACTCAACAGTGTGTTAAAAGCCAGTGCATGAATCATGCATGATCCTCCGTCCGCCATGCCTCTGGGTGTGGTGGTGGATGATTCCTTTGGTTGGCATCGCGTCCTGTGGGACGGGTGCTCGCCGGGATTTTTTCCAGACATTGTTTGGAGAGTTTGATCCTGGCTCAGGACGAACGCTGGCGGCGTGCTTAACACATGCAAGTCGAGCGGAAAGGCCCTTCGGGGTACTCGAGCGGCGAACGGGTGAGTAACACGTGAGTAACCTGCCCTCAACTTCGGGATAAGCCTGGGAAACCGGGTCTAATACCGGATAAGACCCTGCGTGGCATCGTGTGGGGTGGAAAGTTTTTTCGGTTGGGGATGGGCTCGCGGCCTATCAGCTTGTTGGTGGGGTAGTGGCCTACCAAGGCGACGACGGGTAGCCGGCCTGAGAGGGCGACCGGCCACACTGGGACTGAGACACGGCCCAGACTCCTACGGGAGGCAGCAGTGGGGAATATTGCGCAATGGGCGGAAGCCTGACGCAGCGACGCCGCGTGGGGGATGACGGCCTTCGGGTTGTAAACCTCTTTCAGCAGGGACGAAGTTGACGTGTACCTGCACAAGAAGCGCCGGCTAACTACGTGCCAGCAGCCGCGGTAATACGTAGGGCGCGAGCGTTGTCCGGAATTATTGGGCGTAAAGAGCTCGTAGGTGGCTTGTCGCGTCTGCCGTGAAAGCCCATGGCTTAACTGTGGGTCTGCGGTGGATACGGGCTGGCTAGAGGTAGGTAGGGGCAAGCGGAATTCCTGGTGTAGCGGTGAAATGCGCAGATATCAGGAGGAACACCGGTGGCGAAGGCGGCTTGCTGGGCCTTACCTGACGCTGAGGAGCGAAAGCGTGGGGAGCGAACAGGATTAGATACCCTGGTAGTCCACGCTGTAAACGTTGGGCGCTAGGTGTGGGGTCCTTCCACGGGTTCCGTGCCGTAGCTAACGCATTAAGCGCCCCGCCTGGGGAGTACGGCCGCAAGGCTAAAACTCAAAGGAATTGACGGGGGCCCGCACAAGCGGCGGAGCATGTTGCTTAATTCGACGCAACGCGAAGAACCTTACCAAGGCTTGACATCGCCTGGAAAGCTCTGGAGACAGGGCCCTCCTTTGGACTGGGTGACAGGTGGTGCATGGCTGTCGTCAGCTCGTGTCGTGAGATGTTGGGTTAAGTCCCGCAACGAGCGCAACCCTTGTTCCATGTTGCCAGCGCGCCCTTCGGGGTGGTGGGGACTCATGGGAGACTGCCGGGGTCAACTCGGAGGAAGGTGGGGATGACGTCAAGTCATCATGCCCCTTATGTCTTGGGCTGCAAACATGCTACAATGGTCGGTACAGAGGGTTGCGAGGCCGTGAGGCGGAGCGAATCCCTAAAAGCCGATCTCAGTTCGGATTGGGGTCTGCAACTCGACCCCATGAAGTCGGAGTCGCTAGTAATCGCAGATCAGCAATGCTGCGGTGAATACGTTCCCGGGCCTTGTACACACCGCCCGTCACGTCACGAAAGTCGGCAACACCCGAAGCCCGTGGCCCAACCCGCAAGGGGGGGAGCGGTCGAAGGTGGGGCTGGCGATTGGGACGAAGTCGTAACAAGGTAGCCGTACCGGAAGGTGCGGCTGGATCACCTCCTTTCTAAGGAGCACCGGCCCGGCTCGATGCGCCCAGCGCATCACCACCGGGTCCATGGCTGCGGTCACAGGCGAACGTCCTGTGCGTGGCCGGCTCATTAGTGGAGCACTGGCTACTCAACCAGACCCGTTCATCCGGGACCTGCCAGTACTGCCTGCTTCTTCGGAAGCGGGTTCAGGACCGCGGGGTACGGGGCCGGGGTTGGTTGGACACACTGTTGGGTCCTGAGGGAACGGGCCGTTTGCGCGGGGCCGCTGGGGTGACCGGATTTCGTCTGGTCGCGGTGGCGGTCTCGTTGCTTGTGCGGTGGTTGTTCTTCTCGGTCGGGACCGGTCTTCTGTCATACCGGCTCACGTGTCCGGCGTTTGGTTCTTCTCCTTCTGTTGTGGGGGGTTGGGCTGCTGGGTGGTGTGGGTGTTTGGTGGCGGGTTGGGCTGGTGGTCTCGTTTGTTGTTTGTGAATTGCATAGTGGACGCGAGCATCTTTGTGGCCAAGTTTTTTAGGGCACACGGTGGATGCCTTGGCATCAGGAGCCGATGAAGGACGTGGGAGGCTGCGTTAAGCCTCGGGGAGTCGCCAACCAGACGTTGATCCGGGGATGTCCGAATGGGGAAACCTGGCACCAGTCATGTGGTGTCGCCGCCGTCTGAATGTATAGGGCGGTTGGTGGTAACGCGGGGAAGTGAAACATCTCAGTACCCGTAGGAAGAGAAAACAAAATGTGATTCCGTGAGTAGTGGTGAGCGAAAGCGGATGAGGCTAAACCATGCGCGTGTGATAGCCGGCAGGTGTTGCGTGTGTGGGGTTGTGGGACCTTCGTGGGAGGGCTGCCGTTCTCCCGAGGAGTGATAAACCGTTGCGATAGCCGAAGCCTCTGGGAAGGGGCGCCGTAGACCGTGAGAGCCGGGTAGGTGAAATCGTGTCGGCTTCTTGAGGGGATCCCAAGTAGCACGGGGCCCGAGAAATCCTGTGTGAATCTGCCAGGACCACCTGGTAAGCCTGAATACTCCCTGATGACCGATAGTGCACGAGTACCGTGAGGGAAAGGTGAAAAGCACCCCGGTGAGGGGTCGTGAAATAGTACCTGAAACCGTGTGCCTACAAGCCGTAGGAGCGTAACCGTCCTTCGGGATGGTTGTGATGTGACTGCGTGCCTTTTGAAGAATGAGCCTGCGAGTCATGGTGTGTGGCGAGGTTAACCCGTGTGGGGGAGCCGTAGCGAAAGCGAGTCTGAATAGGGCGTTTGTAGTCGCATGCTGTGGACCCGAAGCGGAGTGATCTACGCATGGGCAGGTTGAAGCGCGGGTAAGACCGTGTGGAGGACCGAACCCACCAGGGTTGAAAACCTGGGGGATGATCTGTGTGTAGGGGTGAAAGGCCAATCAAACTCCGTGATAGCTGGTTCTCCCCGAAATGCATTTAGGTGCAGCGTTGCGTGTTTCTTGCCGGAGGTAGAGCACTGGATGGCTGATGGGCCTTACCGGGTTACTGACGTCAGCCAAACTCCGAATGCCGGTAAGTGAGAGCGTGGCAGTGAGACTGCGGGGGATAAGCTCCGTGGTCGAGAGGGAAACAGCCCAGACCACCGACTAAGGCCCCTAAGGGTGTGCTAAGTGGGAAAGGATGTGGAGTCGCAGTGACAACCAGGAGGTTGGCTTAGAAGCAGCCACCCTTGAAAGAGTGCGTAATAGCTCACTGGTCAAGTGATTCCGCGCCGACAATGTAGCGGGGCTCAAGTACGCCGCCGAAGTCGTGGCACTCACACGTGTAGCCCGGTGCGGCTTTGTCGCATCCAGGTGTGTGGGTGGGTAGGGGAGCGTCGTGCAGCCGGTGAAGCGGTGGGGTGACCCAATCGTGGAGGCTGTGCGAGTGAGAATGCAGGCATGAGTAGCGAATCAGAAGTGAGAAACTTCTGCGCCGGATGACCAAGGGTTCCTGGGCTAGGTTAATCCGCCCAGGGTAAGTCGGGACCTAAGGCGAGGCCGACAGGCGTAGTCGATGGACAACGGGTTGATATTCCCGTACCCGCGGGCACGCGCCCATATCGAATCCAGTGATACTAAGGGTCCTTAACCCCTCACGCCCTTCGGGGTGTGGGTGAGGGTGAACGCCTGGCCTGATCTGGTAGTAGGTAAGCGATGGGGTGACGCAGGAGGGTAGCCCATCCCAGGCGATGGTTGTTCCTGGGGTAAGCATGTAGGGAGGAGCGTAGGCAAATCCGCGCTCTATTATCCTGAGATGTGATGCCGAGCCGATTGTGGTGAAGTGGGTGATCCCATGCTGCCGAGAAAAGCCTCTAGTGAGTGTGCCGGCGGCCCGTACCCTAAACCGACTCAGGTGGTCAGGTAGAGAATACCGAGGCGATCGGGTGAACTGTGGTTAAGGAACTCGGCAAATTGCCCCCGTAACTTCGGGAGAAGGGGGGCCTTCGCTGGTGATGGACCGTGCGTCCGGAGCTGGTGGGGGTCGCAGTGGCCAGGGGGAAGCGACTGTTTACTAAAAACACAGGTCCGTGCGAAGTCGTAAGACGATGTATACGGACTGACGCCTGCCCGGTGCCGGAACGTTAAGGGGACCGCTTAGCTTGTGGTAACGCAGGCGAAGGTGAGAACTTAAGCGCCGGTAAACGGCGGTGGTAACTATAACCATCCTAAGGTAGCGAAATTCCTTGTCGGGTAAGTTCCGACCTGCACGAATGGCGTAACGACTTCCCCGCTGTCTCAACCGCAGACCCGGCGAAATTGCACTACGAGTAAAGATGCTCGTTACGCGCAGCAGGACGGAAAGACCCCGGGACCTTCACTACAGCTTGACATTGGTGTTTGGGACGGCTTGTGTAGGATAGGTGGGAGACGGTGAAGCTGTCACGCTAGTGGTGGTGGAGTCATTGGTGAAATACCACTCTGGTCGTTTTGGATGTCTAACCCGCGCCCGTGGATCCGGGTGGGGGACAGTGTCTGGTGGGTAGTTTAACTGGGGCGGTTGCCTCCTAAAGGGTAACGGAGGCGCCCAAAGGTTCCCTCAGCCTGGTTGGCAATCAGGTGGCGAGTGTAAGTGCACAAGGGAGCTTGACTGTGAGACCGACGGGTCGAGCAGGAGCGAAAGCTGGGACTAGTGATCCGGCGGTGGCTTGTGGAAGCGCCGTCGCTCAACGGCTAAAAGGTACCCCGGGGATAACAGGCTGATCTTCCCCAAGAGTCCATATCGACGGGATGGTTTGGCACCTCGATGTCGGCTCGTCGCATCCTGGGGCTGGAGTAGGTCCCAAGGGTTGGGCTGTTCGCCCATTAAAGCGGTACGCGAGCTGGGTTTAGAACGTCGCGAGACAGTTCGGTCCCTATCCGCTGCGCGCGCAGGAGACTTGAAGGGGGCTGTCCCTAGTACGAGAGGACCGGGACGGACGAACCTCTGGTGTGCCAGTTGTTCTGCCAAGGGCATGGCTGGTTGGCTACGTTCGGGAGGGATAACCGCTGAAGGCATCTAAGCGGGAAGCCTGCCTTGAGATGAGGTCTCCCACCCCTGTGAGGGGGGTAAGGCTCCCAGGTGACGACTGGGTTGATAGGCCGGGTGTGGAAGCATCGTAAGGTGTGGAGCTGACCGGTACTAATAGGCCGAGGACTTGACCACAAAGCAACAACACCCGCTGCTGTGCGGGTGGTGCTCGCGTCCACTGTGTGATCTCAGAGACATCAAACCTGAGACCCACACCAACCAACAGGCACCGGTAATGGTGTGTTGGTGGGTGGTGTGCTCGGTTGGTTGTTTCACGGGGTTACGGCGGTTTTAGCGGAAGGGAAACACCCGGTTACATTCCGAACCCGGAAGTTAAGCTTTCCAGCGCCGATGGTACTGCACCGGGGACGGTGTGGGAGAGTAGGACACCGCCGGACAATCTTTCGAATAATGCAGGGTAGGGCCATCCAGGAGCTTCGTGCTCCACGGGTGGCCCTTCCTGCATTTCCAGGACTTTTTCATTCGTGGTCTCCGAGACTTTTCTTTCGTGCGTTCCTGTCACAAACTCCGGGACTTCTCTCCTTCGCCACGCAGGGTTTCGTTGCAGGCGCCGCGTCGGCGGGACGCAGGTCGGTCAATCCCGGCGCCCCTGACGGCGGCCCGCCCCCCCCTGCCCGCGACGACCGCCGGCCTGTCAGGAGAACGAGCACGCCGAGGCACGCCTCAGAACGGGCCTCGCCTCCGGCTCGGGCTGTGTTTCCCAGGCGCTGACGCGCCGTCCTCTCGCACCGCGTACTGCGGGTGGGCCGGCTGGGCGCCGTCATGGACGCCGGGCTCCGCCGACCTGCACCCCGCCGACGCGGCGCTGAACAGAAGCTCGCACCCGAACGAGAGAGCACGGAACGGGGAAACAGCGAGCGCGGAACGGAAAGAGCGTGGAGGCGTTCGGAGGCCGTTCGGAGACATGCGCCAAGGCGATGAGGTCGGCGGAGGGAACGCCGACTCTGAGAGGTAGTGCGGGGCTGCGCCGGGGAATGGGCCTCGCCTTCGGCTCGGGCTGTGTTTCCCAGGCGCTGACGCGCCTTCCCCTCGCACCGCGTACCGCAGAACGCGGCCGGTCGGCCGCTGTCATGGGCGCCGGGATCCGCCGACCTGCACCCCGCCGACGCGGCGCTGAAGAGAAGCTCGCGTTCGAGCGGGAAGAGCGCGGAGAGGTTCGGAGGCATGAGCCAGGCGATGGCAGCGGAGGGAACGCCGGACTCTGAGAGGTGAATGCGGCTGCGCTGGGACTGGGGAACCGGAGAAGAGCGTGCCGGCGTGGTGTGGGAGCGAACGACGAGCTGGACCCAGAAGCGGATGTCCTTGACCATGAAGCGGGAGCAGATGCCGGGGTCCACTTACAAGTGAACGCGGGGCTGCACAGGCGATAGGAAGCGGCTGCGGGGCTGCGCCGGGAAATGGGCCTCGCCCTCGGCTCGGACTGTGTTCCAGGCGCTGACGCGCCTTCCCCCCGGCACCGCGTACCGCGGGAGGGCCGGCTGGGCGCCGTTGTGGGCGCCGGGCTCCACCGACCTGCGTCCCGCCGACGCGGCGCCGAAGAGAAGCTAGCACGCGAACGGAAGGAGCATGACCGAGAAGAGTGCGGAAGGGAAGAGCACGGAGACGGCACCTGCTGGAAGGCTCCGACAACGCTAGATGACTGTCAAGACGAGGGCTGTGCCAGGAAGTGGCAGTGGACGGAACGCCGGACTCTCAGAGGTGAATGCGGGGCTGCGCGGGGGAATGGGCCTCGCCTCCGGCTCGGGCTGTGTTTACCAGGCGCTGACGCGCCTTCCTCGCACCGCGTACTGCTGAAGGGTCGGCTGGGCGCCGTCATGGGCGCCGGGCTCCGCCGACCTGCACCCCGCCGACGCGGCGCCTGAGAAGCGGAGCAGCAGGGGCGCAGAGTTGTGGTGCTCCGCCGGGAAGTGGGCCTCGCCTATGGCTCGGGCTGTGTTTCCTAGGTGCTGACGCGCCTTCCTTTGGGCCTTCTTCTAGTTGCTCAGCTTCTTGTACTTGTTCATGATCCATCGCAGCCGACAGGTGTTAATGCGATGGATCAGGGGATACAGCGCATGGCGGTAGAAGGCTCCGTAGTAGGCCATCCAGTCCCGTACGCACCGCGTGCTGTGGGAGGGCCGGGCTGGGCGCCGTTGTGGGGGCCGGGCTTCACCGAGCTGCGTTCTGCTGACGCGGTGCCAAGGAGAAGGGCTAGGGGACGAGGAGGAGGGCGTCGCCTACGGGGCGTTCTGGGCCGTCGCTGGGGTGGTTTACTACCTTGTTGTTGACGATCATGGCGGTGCTACCGCCGCCGTCGAGGTTGATGGCCTGGCGGGCGCCTAGCCAGAGCATCAGGTGGGCGGCTTCGATCATGGAGGCGCCGACGGTGACGCCGGGCTTGCGGCCGTCGACGACGGCGAGGATCAGGGTGCCGGACTTGGTGACGCCGGCGAGCGTGCGCGGGTGGCGGCGGAGGATCATGTTGACGTTGGCGTGGCCGTCGGCCTGAGCGGTGATGTGTTCGCGGCCGTTGCGGACCAGGCCCACACCTCCGCCGATGATGCTGGTCTGCGGGGTGAGGGGGACGGACTTGCCGGTGCGCAGGTCCTTCACCTTGGTGGTGATGGTCAGCTTCCACTGCTCGGGGGTGTGGGAGGAGATCCAGTCGGCCATGGTGCCGGTGCCGTGCAGCACGCGGGTTCCGGGCTTGACGGCTCCGCCGGCGGGGCGCAGTTCCAGGACCTGGCCGGTCGCGTCGAGGACGGCCTCGGTGCCGTCGTCGGCGGGGGTCTTGGCGCCGAACTGCTCGGTGTACAGGACGAGCTCGTCGGCCTCGGCCGCGCGGTTGACGCCGTTCACGACGGTGCGCTCGCCGTCGGAGGAGACGGCGGTGACGGTGGTGCTGAGCTCGGTGATCCGGGCCGTGCGGTCCTTGAGGATGAGGGCGCTGCGGCCGGGGACGGCCTCGCTGAGCAGACGGCCGTCGACCACGGAGATGCCGACGGGCTCCCCGCGGAGCTCCTTGGCGGTGTGGATGTTGAAGAACCCGCCGTTCACGGCGGCGAGCGCCTTGGCCTGCTTGGCCATCGCGGACGTCTTCTCGCGCTTGGCGACGCTGACGCCGAGGCTGGAGCGGTAGCTGCCGCGGAAGCCGCGCGGGTTGACGGTGAGGACGCGGAGGTCCCACGGCCCGGTGGTCTGCATCCCGTCATCGCCCAGGAAATCGGTCTTCGCCGGGATGTCAACCTCTTTGAGCTGCTTGACGATTTTATCTGCCTCTTTGCGGTCTTTCAGGGACCACGACCCTAGGCGCACCATATAGCCGACACCCTCCCGGTAGTCGGCGACCGCCGGGCGGACGACCTCCTGGATCGTCGCCGGGAAACCCGCGGCCTCGGCCGTGGCCGCCGCCGCCTCGGCGTCGGCGCGCTTGCCGACGTCCTTGCCGTTCATCAGGAGCGACACCGTATAGCCGTCCGTGGCGCTTCCATGGGTGAGCGTGAACAGGTCGACCCCGGGGGCGACGGCCTTGCGCGTCTGCTTGGCGACCGCGCGCGGGCCCAGCGGGAACGCCGTCGTCGGCAGCCCGGCGCGGGCGGAGGGAGCCGCCGCGGCGGCTGACGATTCCGCGGACGCGGCCACGGGCGCGCCTGTCGCGAGGATGGACAGAGCGGCGAGACCGGTGGTGAGGCGGCGCGGCGTCGGCATTCGAAGGCTCCCGGGGGGTGATCACGTCCTTGCCGCACCATGGTCTTGGCTGGGGCGGCCCGGGCGCCGGGGAACACGCCAACGTCTATGAGAATGTAACCCGGCGTCATCCGTAATCAGGGAAATATCGCCTCAGTGTCCTATCTCGCCGCTATATGCGCACCGTTATGTCACGCCCTGTAAGCGGTTCGTGCGGCCGAAAAGGCGAAAGCGAACGGGGCCGAACCGGTTTTGGCCCGATGACGTGCGGCGGCGCGTTCCGCAACATCCCGGAATGGCGGAGCCGAGCCGTTGTCCGAATACCGCTACACGAGGCCCGGTGGCAGTGCGCCCCCGGGCCTTCGCGCGTGAGGTCAGGGTCAGGCCAACAGGGCGGCGAGGCGCCGGGCGTCCAGGCCGTGGGCGGTGACGCCGTCGGCGCCGGTCATGGTCTCGGCGGCGACCAGGACGTTGACGATGGCCTCCTCGACGGCCTCGATGGTCGCCCAGAACAGCGGGTCGATGTACTCGTCGGCCAGGACCGTGACCGGGAAGGTGCGCGGCGGGGCGGCGTCGAGGGCGTTGGAGGGCAGGTCGCGGTTGTGCGTGGCGAAGCACACGAAGCCGTCGCCGCTGCCGTTCTCCCCGGCCCCGCCGGTGCGGGCGACGCCGAGCGCGGCCCGCCGGGCGAGCCTGCGGCACTGGTGGGGGAGCAGCGGGGCGTCGGTGGCGACGATGCCGATGATGGAGCCCGCCCCCTCGTGCGCGAGCGGCATGGGCCGCGGCACGTCGGCCATCGCGCGTCCGACGGGCACGCCGTTGACGGTGAGGCGATCGCGCATGCCGTGGTTGGCCTGGACCAGCACGCCGACGGTGTAGCCGCCGTCCGCCTCGGGCAGGACGCGCGAGGCGGTGCCGATGCCGCCCTTGAAGCCGTGGCAGATCATGCCGGTACCGCCGCCGACCGCACCCTCGGCGACCGGGCCGCCGGTCGCCGCGGCGTAGGCGGCCCTGACGTGCTCGGGCTTGACGTGCTGCCCGTCGATGTCGTTGAGCCTGCCGTCCCAGGTCTCGCCCACGACGGGCAGGGACCACGCCTGCGGTCCCTTGTCGCGGGAGGAGAGTTCGAGCTCGACGATGGTGTCGCGGACGACGCCCACGGACCCGGTGTTGGTGAGCCCGATCGGCGAGCCGAGCAGGCCGAACTCGTCGAGGTAGGCCATGCCGGTGATCTCGCCGTTGCCGTTCAGCCAGTGGTAGCCCGCGTACACGGGCTCGTCGAAGGCGGAGCCCTCGTGCGGGAGGATCATCGTGACGCCGGTGCGCACCGGGCCCTCGCCGCGCACGCGCGGCCCGTCGCCGTGGATGAGGGTGGTGTGGCCGACTCTGACCCCCGTGACGTCGGTGATCGCGTTGTACGGCCCGGGGGTGCCGGCGCCGATGACGATTCCGTGGTCACGTGCCCGCATGGCGGTCGCGCTCACCGGGTCTCCCTTCTGAATGATTCCAGCGCCAGCAGGGCGACGTGGAGCGACAAGCAGGAGTCGACGTCGTCGAGGTCGGTGTCGAGGATGCGTTCGAGGCGGCGGAGCCGGTCGTAGAAGGCCGGGCGCGACAGGTGGGCGCGCTGGGCGGCGACGGCCTTGTTGCGCCCGGCGTCGAGGTAGGTGCGCAGGATGCCGGTGAGGTCGCCGCCGCGGTGGGCGTCGTGGGCGAGTAAGGGGCCGAGCTCGCGCTCGGCGAAGGTCTGCAGGCGGGCGTCGTCGCGCAGGAGGTGGAGCAGGCCGCGCAGCCGCAGGTCGGGCAGGCGGTAGAAGGGGCGGCGGTCGGGCTGGCGCGCGGCGGCCTCGGCGACCTGCTCGGCCTCCAGGAAGCTGCGGCGGACGTCCCTGATCGACTCGACGACCGATCCCGCGGCGAGGACGAAGGGCGTGGCGAACGCCATGCGCAGGCGCTCGGCCAGCGAGGTGAGCGCGGCCTCGGCGGGCGTGCGGGGCGGCAGCGGGAGCAGGACGCCGACGCGGTTCTGGTCCAGGGCGCCGACGAGGGCGGGCAGGCGGGCGTCCCGGCAGGCGGCGGCGGCGGCCTCGGCCAGCTCGCCGAGCTGGGCCTGGAGGTTGAGCGCGGTGTCGGCGGCGTCGGTGAGCCGCAGCACGACGCTGATGAGCTTCCTGCCGGTGAGGGGCACGCCCACCGCGCGAGCCCGGGCGGCGGCCTCGTCGGGGTCGGCGTAGGCGTGGGTGAGAATGCCGGTGATGATCGTGCCGTGGGCCTGGCGCTCCAGGCTTTCCTGGTGGCGCTCCAGGAGGCGGCCGAGGGCGAGGGTGGTCGCGGCGCGCTCGGCGAGGACGACATCGCGGGGGCCGGGCGGCTCCTCGCAGATGATGATGAGCCGCCCCCAGTCGTGGCCGCGCGCGCCGACCATGGTGACCAGCCAGCCGGAGGAGGGGTCGTAGGCGGTGCGTTCGTGGGGGCTGACCGCGCGCGAGCGCGCCTCCCAGTTGGCGAGCAGGACGCCGGTGTCGCGGCCGGCGGTCTCGCAGGCGAGCACCTGGTGGGCGAGGTTCTCCAGTAAGGCGGGCCGCGCGGACAGGCGCGAGACCTGGCTGAGCACCTCGGCCGGCGAGGCGCCCTCGACCGACAGCTCGGTGAACACCTCGTGCAGCTGCTCGGAGGCGCGCAGCTCTTCGAGCTGGATGTCGATGATGCGGGCGTGCACCGACTCGGTGATCTGGACGAACGGGGTCTCGCGGGTGAGCGTGACGAGCGGGAGGCCGTGCAGCTCGGCGGACTCGACGACCGCGTGGGGCAGCTCGCGGATGAACCTGCGGCCGAGTTCGACGATGAGGCCGGAGGCGCCGACGGCGGCGAGGTCGGCGATGTAGTCGGCCAGCTTGTCGGGCTCCTCGGGCAGTGCGACCCCCGTGGTGAGGATCAGCTCCCCGCCACGCAGGAGGTGGGCGATGTCGCTGACCTCGCCGACGTGTACCCAGCGGACGCGGGTGTCCAACCGGTCGGCGCCGGCGACGATGCGCGGGCTGCCTCGGCGGACGGCGTCCAGTGCGAGGACGTCGGCCAGGGTCGGTAGCATATGTCCGAGCGTAGCCGATCAGGGTGTAAGACTGACGGTGCACTACCTGACACAGTGCCTCCCACCTGGTACGTCAGAGGGCGTTCCGGCGGTGACGGTGCAGGGGAACGGTCTCGCGGAGGCTTGTGACGGTCACGCGGAGTGATCGGCGGGGGAGGGTGTTCCGGCCCCTTCGCCGGCCGCCCTGTGGATCTCCCGGCCGTCCTCGTCGCGGCGCAGCCGGGCTTCCAGCCCGTCGAGCATGGAGGTCAGCCCGAACTCGAAGCTGAGCGCCCTCGTGGTCGCTATCTCGCTGGGGGCGTAGCCGGCGTAGCGGCACCGCAGCTCCGGATAGTCGGCCGCCGCGACCTCGACCTGCTCCTGCATGGCGTCGTACCACTTCTGTTCGGCGGCCTCGGTGCCGCCCACCTTGGTGAGCAGGCCGACCTCGGGCGTGGTGGCGCCCAGGGTGTAGGCGACCACGGCGGCGACGCCGTAGTCCAGGGTCCTGCCGGTGAAGCCGCCCTTCCCGAAGGCGGTCATCAGGTTGTTCATGACCTTCAGGGCGTTCGGCCCGATGCTCGGCATGGCGGAGACGAGCTGCGCCGCCCAGGGGTGCTGGAACAGGGCCTGGCGCAGGCCGTAGGCGAACCGCGTGGCCGCCTCGCGCCAGGTCGGGGACGCGACCGCCCCGGGGAACCCGTCTTCCGCGTAGACCTCGTCGAGGACCAGCTCCAGCAGGTCGTCCTTGGTGGCGACGTGCCAGTAGATGCTGGTCGCGCCCGCGCCGAGCCGGGCGCCGAGCCTGCGCATGCTGAGCGAGTCCAGGCCCTCGGCGTCGAGCAGCTCGATCGCCGCGCGGACGATCTGCGTGCGGCTGAGCGCGGGCTGCTCGCGGCCGGGCTTGGGCGCGGTGTCGCGGGCCCAGACCGACCTGTAGGGCTTGGTCGCCACGTGGCCTCCTTCGTCCACTCAAGGATAAAACCACTCGCACACCGTTCGGGTTGTATCGTACGCTGTGCGAGTGACATCGAACACTGTGCGAGACCTTGGGGCCGGCGACGTGCCCGAGAAGAACCCGCGCCGCTGGTGGATCCTCGGCGTGCTGTGCGTCAGCCTGCTGGTGCTCGTCGTCGACAACACCGTGCTGAACCTGGCGATCCCCTCCCTCATCCGCGACCTCGGCGCGTCTCCCGCGGACGTTCAGTGGATCATCGACGCCTACATCCTGGTGTTCGCCGGCCTGCTGCTGACCGCGGGGAGCCTGTCGGACCGGTTCGGACGGCGGCGCTTCCTCATCATCGGGCTCGCCATCTTCGGTGGCGCCTCGCTGGTGGCGACGCTGGCGCAGGAGCCGTGGCAGCTCATCGGCGCGCGGGCCCTGATGGGCGTCGGCGGCTGCGTCCTCATGCCGAGCACCCTGTCGATCGTGATCACGGTCTTCGACGAGAGCGAGCGGCGCAAGGCGTTCGCCGCGTGGAGCGCCGTCGCCATGGTCGGCGTGATCGCCGGGCCCACCCTCGGCGGCTTCCTGCTCGAACACTACTGGTGGGGCTCGGTGTTCCTGCTGAACGTGCCCATCGCGATCGTCGCCATCGTCGCCGCGGTGCTGCTGATGCCGGAGTCCCGCGCCCCCGCGCGCCGCGTCGACCCGGTCGGCGCGGTGCTGTCGATCATCGGGATGACCGGCGTGATCTACGCGGTGATCGCCGCCCCCCGGTCGGGATGGACCTCGGCCGGCACCATCGCCGGCGTCGCGGTCGGCGTGGCCGCCCTCGCGGCCTTCGTGCTCTGGGAGCGGCGCTCGGACCATCCCATGATCCCGCTCGACCTGTTCCGCAACCCCGACTTCCGCGGCTCCTCGTTCTCGGTCGTGCTGCTGTCCTTCGGCACCGGGGCGCTGCTGCTGATGCTCACCCAGTACCTGCAGTTCGTCCTCGGCTACGGGCCCATGCGGGCCGGTCTGGCGCTGCTGCCGTACGCGGTGGCGGCGGCGGTGTTCAACGCGGTCGGCGCGGGGCTCGGGCAGCGGGTCAGCAACCGGGCGCTGATCGCGGCCGGCATGGTGGTCATGGCGGGCGGGTTCGTGGTCCTCGGCCTCATGGGGCCGTCCGACGGGTACGGCAAGCTGATCACGGGACTGCTCATCATGGGGATCGGCGGCGGCCTCGCCGGGCCCGCTGCGTACGCGACCCTGCTCGGCGCCGTGCCGCCCGAGCACGCGGGGGTGGGCTCCGCGCTCAACGACACCGTCCAGCAGGTCGGCATGGCGCTCAGCGTGGCCGTCCTCGGCAGCGTGCTCGCCGGCGTCTACACCGCCCGGATGCCCGGGGACGCCCCGGCCGCGGCCAGGCACTCCATCGACGGTGCGCTGGCGACGGGCGTCCCGGACGTCGTGCGCATGGGCAAGGAGGCGTTCGTGGCCGCGATGTCCTTCGGCGCGTGGGTGGGCGCCGCGCTCGGGATCGCCGCGGGCGTGCTCGCCTACGTGATGCTCCGTCGCCGGACGGCTTGACCGTTATGTCAGGACATCTTGGTGTCCTGAAAGGAGGACATCAGAAGATGGGGGTTGTCACCGTGTAAGGTGTTTTCGCGGTAAGCCGACATGTTGGGGGTAGGGCCGATGGCGATGAATCGACATAATCAGGTTATGTCCGACCTTTTCGCCCGGCACCGGGCGGTCATGCCCAACTGGTTGTCCATCTACTATGACGAGCCCATCGAGATCGTGCGAGGGAAGGGCAACCGCGTCGTCGACGCAGAGGGCCATACCTACCTGGACTTCTTCGCGGGAATCCTCACCAACATGATCGGGTACGACGTGCCCGAGGTGCGCGAGGCCGTGGAGCGCCAGCTCTCCACCGGCGTGGTGCACACCAGCACCGTCTACCTGCTGCGCGGCCAGGTCGAACTGGCCGAGAAGATCGCCAGGCTGTCGGGCATCGAGAACGCCAAGGTCTTCTTCACCAACTCCGGCACCGAGGCCAACGAGACGGCCCTGCTGCTCGCCACCTACGCCCGCAAATCGGACCAGGTGCTCGCCATGCGGCAGAGCTACCATGGCCGCAGCTTCGGCGCGCTGTCCGTCACCAGCAACCGGAGCTGGAAGAACAACGCGCTCTCGCCGCTGAACGTCCACTTCCTGCACGGCGCCGACCGCCACCTGCCGCAGTTCCGCGGCCTGTCCGACGCCGAGTACATCGACGTCTGCGTCGCCGACCTGCGCCACGTGCTCGCCACGGCCGTGTCCAACGACGTGGCCGCGCTCATCGCCGAGCCGATCCAGGGCGTGGGCGGGTTCACGATGGCGCCCGACGGCCTGTTCAAGGCGTACAAGGAGGTCCTGGACGAGGAGGGCATCCTCTTCATCTCCGACGAGGTGCAGACCGGATGGGGCCGCACCGGCTCGGCCTTCTTCGGCATCCAGAACCACGGCATGACGCCCGACATGATGACCTTCGCCAAGGGCCTCGGCAACGGCTTCGCGGTCGGCGGCGTGGTGGCCCGCGGCGACCTCATGGACGGCCCGCACGCCATCGGCCTGGCGACCTTCGGCGGCAACCCGATCTCGATGGCCGCCGCCAACGCCACCCTCGACTACGTCCTCGACCACGACCTGCAGTCCCGCGCCGCCGTCACCGGCGAGATCCTGCTCGGCGGGCTGCGCGAGGCCAAGGACCGGCTGCCGATCGTGGGCGACGTCCGCGGCAAGGGCCTGATGTTCGCCCTCGAACTCGTGGACCCCGCCACCGGCGCCCCCGCGCCCGCGCTGGCCGGCCGGTTCATGGAGGAGACCAAGAAGCTCGGCCTGCTCGCGGGCAAGGGCGGCCTGTACGGCAACGTGCTGCGCATGGCGCCCCCGCTGACGCTCACCGACGACGAGGCGCGCGAGGGCCTCGGCATCATCGTCACCGCGCTGGAGACGATCAACGAGGAGGTCGGCAGGTGACGGGGCTCAAGCGGGCCGTGCACTGGATCGGCGGCGCGGAGGCGCCGGGCGGCTCCGGCAGACGGTCGGAGATCTTCGACCCGGCGACGGGCGAGGTCGCCGGGCACGTGGACCTGGCCTCGGCCGAGGAGGTCGACGCGGCGGTCGCCGCCGCGGCGGCGGCCTTCCCCGCCTGGCGGGACGCCTCGCTGATGAAGCGTACGCAGGTGCTGTTCCGGTTCCGCGAGCTGATGCACGCCCACCGGGGCGAGCTGGCAGAGCTGATCAGCTCCGAGCACGGCAAGGTGCGTTCCGACGCGCTCGGCGAGGTGGCGCGCGGCCTTGAGGTCGTGGAGTTCGCCTGCGGCATCCCGCACCTGCTCAAGGGCGGCTTCTCCGAGAACGTCTCGACCGGCGTCGACTCCTTCTCGATCCGCCAGCCGCTGGGGGTGGTGGCCGGGATCACGCCGTTCAACTTCCCGGCCATGGTCCCGATGTGGATGTACCCGGTCGCCATCGCCTGCGGCAACGCGTTCGTCCTCAAGCCCTCCGAGCGCGACCCGTCGGCGTCGCTGCTGATGGCCCGGCTGTGGAAGGAGGCGGGCCTGCCCGACGGCGTGTTCAACGTCGTCCAGGGCGACAAGGCGGCCGTGGACCGGCTGCTGGAGCACCCGGACGTGCGGGCGGTGTCGTTCGTCGGCTCCACCCCGATCGCCCGGTACGTCTACGAGACCGGCACCCGGCACGGCAAGCGGGTGCAGGCGCTCGGCGGCGCCAAGAACCACATGCTCGTGCTGCCCGACGCCGACCTGGAGCTGGTGGCGGACGCCGCCGTCAACGCCGGCTTCGGGTCGGCGGGCGAGCGGTGCATGGCGATCTCCGTCGTCGTCGCGGTGGACCCGGTCGGCGACGAGCTGGTCGGCAAGATCGTCGAACGGGTCGGCGCGCTGACCGTCGGCCCGGGGGACGACCCCGAGTCGCAGATGGGGCCGCTGGTCACCGGCGTTCACCGCGACAAGGTGGCCTCCTACCTGGACACGGCCGTCGCCGAGGGCGCCAAGCTCGTGGTGGACGGGCGCGACACCCCGGTCAAGGGCGGGGCGACGGCGGCCGAGACCCCCGGGTTCTGGCTCGGCCCCACGGTGATCGACCACGTGCGCCCGGGGACGGTCGTCCACCGGGACGAGATCTTCGGCCCGGTGCTGTCGATCGTGCGCGTCTCCTCCTACGAGGAGGGGCTGAAGATCATCAACGAGGTCGAGTACGGCAACGGCACCGCGGTCTTCACCAACGACGGCGGCGCGGCCCGGCGGTTCCAGAACGAGGTCGAGGTCGGCATGGTCGGCGTCAACGTGCCGATCCCCGTGCCGATGGCGTTCTACAGCTTCGGCGGGTGGAAGTCCTCGCTGTTCGGGGACACCCACGTGCACGGCACCGAGGGCGTCCACTTCTACACGCGCGGCAAGGTCGTCACCTCGCGCTGGCCCGACCCGAGCCATGGCGGCGTGAACCTCGGGTTCCCCACCAACAAGTAGCCCACGCGCGGTCCTCCGCCTTCCCGCGGAGGGCCGCGCCACGGGACCCGCCCGGCGGCGGGCGGCTAGGCTGCTCGCAAGGTGACGACGAGGGGGCCCGGGTGTCGAAGGTGAGACGACGTCGCAGTGCCGGCGCGGCGTCGCTGGCCGCGGCCGCGGCGCTGCTCGCCGCGTGCGGCGCCGGGACCGGGGCCCAGGAGCAGCGCGCCCAGGTGGTCCCGGCGCGGGCCACGCCGCGCCCGCCCTCCGCCACCCCGTCCGTCACCCCGTCGTCCTCCGCCTCGCCTTCGCCGTCCCGCACGGCGCCGGGGCGCGGTGAGGGCGCGCTGACCGTGGTCGCCTACCGCGGGTACGCCGAGTACGGCGGCAGCGACTCGTCGGTCAACTGGGTGGGGGAGTTCGAGAGGAACACCGGCTGCCGGGTCACCCTGCGCTCCATGCAGGGCGCCGACGATCTGGACAAGCTGGTCTCCGAGGGCGGCTTCGACGTGGTCGCGGCGCCGCCGCAGGTGGCGGGCCGGCTGATCGCCGAGAAGAAGGCCGCCGCCCTCACCACCTCGCTCATCCCGCGCTACCACCAGATCCCCGAATGGTTGCGCACCCAGCCCGCGATCGCCTCCGGCGGCCGGGTGTACGGCGTGCCGTACCTGTGGGGGTACTACCAGACCTTCTACGACGCGAGCCGGTCGCCGCACCCGAAGGCGGACGCGCTGTACTCCGGCGCCGTCCCGGCCGTGCTCAGGGACGGCCCGCTGTCCATCGCCGACGCCGCGCTGCGACTCAAGCGGAGCAAGCCTTCGCTGGGCGTGAAGAACCCCTTCCAGCTCACCCGGCAGCAGTTCGACGCCGCGCTCGCGCTGCTCGGCGAGCACGCCGCCGGCGGGCGGTCGTACTGGAGGAACCCGGTCGAGGCGGTGCAGGCCCTCACCGGCGGCGAGGCGCGCGTGGTGCGCGCCCTGCCCTACACCGGGTACGTGGCGCGCGCGGCCGGCCGTCCGGTCAAGGCCCTGGACGAGCGGGGGCCGACCACCGGCTGGGTGGACTCCTGGATGATCTCCGCGCAGGCGGCGGCGCCCAACTGCGCCTACCGCTGGATCGACTGGACCATCTCCGGCAAGCCCCAGCAGCAGGCGGCCGCCTGGAACGGGCTCGCGCCCGCCAACCCGCGCGGTTGCACCTGGGATCCCGGCGACGACGCCGCCAAGGAGGCGCGGGCCGCTCTGGCCGCACGGATCTGCGACGCCTACCACGTGGACGGCGACCGTCCGCGCGACGTCGGCTTTGCCGTCCGCCCGTCGAAGGATTGCGGCGGCCGGGACGGGGAATGCACCGACTATGCCGAGTGGGCCGTCGCGTGGCAGCGGCTCGTCCGGCCCACGGGGTGATCGTGACCATCGCGTGAGAAGACCGCGGGCTCGCCCGCTCCCCCGCCGGGCGAGTTCCGCCCCGGGCGCTCCGGAACATCCCCCAACTCCGGAGCGCCTTCTCGCGGCGCGGGCCGCCGTCCGGCACCCGCGTGGCCCAGGAGCTGGTGGACCGTCCTTTCCGACGGTGTGACGGGGGTGAGGCGCTGGAATCCGCAGGATTTCCCGTGTTTCCCCACGTACCTATATTGAATGGTCGACCAGTCAGTTGGTACCGTCTTCGGCATGCGCATTCTGCTGGTAGGCGCGGGGGGAGTCGGGTCCGCCGTGGTCCCGATCGCCGCGCGCCGGGACTTCTTCGACCACATCGTCGTCGCCGACTACGACCGCGCCCGCGCCGAGGCCGTCGCCGGCGGACAGGCCGCGGAACAGATCCGTAAACAGACCGCCTCCGGGCCGCGCGACCCGCGCTTCAGCGCCATCGGCCTGGACGCCTCCGACCAGGCCGCGGTGGAGGCCGCCCTGCGCGAGCACCGTTGCGACGTGCTCGTCAACGCCGTGGACCCGCGGTTCGACATGCCCTTGTTCCGGGCGGCGCTGAACGCGGGGGCGCACTACCTGGACATGGCGATGTCCCTGTCCCGGCCGCACCCGAGCCGGCCGTACGAGCTGCCCGGCGTCAAGCTCGGCGACGAGCAGTTCGCGATGTCGGCGGCATGGGAGGCCAAGGGCCTGCTCGCCCTGGTCGGCATGGGCGTCGAGCCCGGCCTGGCCGACGTCTTCGCCCGCTACGCCGCCGACCACCTGTTCGAGAGCATCGACGAGATCGGCATCCGCGACGGCGCGAACCTGGTCGTCCGGGGCGAGGACGGGCAGGAGGCGTTCGCGCCCACCTTCTCCATCTGGACCACGATCGAGGAGTGCCTCAATCCGCCGGTGATCTGGGAGGACGGCGGCTGGCGCACCACCGAGCCGTTCAGCGAGCCCGAGGTCTTCGACTTCCCCGAGGGCATCGGCCCGGTCGAGTGCGTGAACGTGGAGCACGAGGAGGTGCTGCTGATCCCGCGCTGGGTGAAGGCCCGCAAGGTGACGTTCAAGTACGGTCTCGGCGACGAGTTCATCGACGTGCTGCGCACGCTGCACAAGCTCGGGCTGGACTCCACCGAGCCGGTGCGGGTGCGCGGCCTTGAGGTGTCCCCCCGGGACGTGGTGGCCGCGTCGCTGCCGGACCCCGCGACGCTCGGCGAGCGGATGCGCGGCAAGACCTGCGCCGGGACCTGGATCAAGGGCGTCGGCAAGGACGGCGCGCCGCGCGAGGTCTACCTGTACCACGTCGTGGACAACGCCTGGTCGATGCGCGAGTACGGCGCGCAGGCGGTGGTGTGGCAGACGGCGGTGCATCCCGTCGTCGCGCTGGAGCTGCTGGCGCGCGGGGCGTGGAAGGGCCAAGGGGTGCTCGGGCCCGAGGCGTTCGAGCCGGAGCCGTTCCTCGCCCTGCTGAACGAGTACGGCTCGCCGTGGGGGATGCGCGAGAGCTGACGCCCCCGCTCAGGGGAACGCGGCCCTCTTGTGGGGGGAGGGCTTGTGGCGCCGCGGGGCGGGCGCCGCGGGGAGCAGGACCTTGGCGCACTCCTCGCAGGCCATCACCGGCGTGCCGGAGGGGAGCCGGCCGACGCGGATCCGGGGACGCGGCCACTTCTTGTGGCACACCACGCAGGCGTCGCCGTCCCGCTGCGGCCCGGTCAGGCCGCCGGGGTCGAACGTCGAGGAGCGCCGTGAGGCTCCCACCGAATCCCAGCTACTCATCCCGCTCCCGCTGATCGAATGTCTTGTACCCGAACCGTTATAACTCCATTACCCTCAGTGATCGACTAGTGCGATGTCAAGGATGGGTTAAATCACGCGCATCGCACGCGCCGGACAACAACAAAAGGGGCACCCGGCAGCAAGCCGGGTGCCCCTTCGGTGGTCCACCTAAACGGCGGAGACGGCCTTCTCCAGGATGGACAGACCCTCGTCCAGCAGCGCGTCGGAGATCGCCAACGGCGGCAGGAAGCGCAGCACGTTGCCGTAGGTGCCGGCGGTGAGCACCACCAACCCCTCGGCGTGGCAGCGCCGGGCGATCTCGCCGGTCGCGGCCGGGTCCGGCTCCTTGGTGCCCGGCTTGACCAGCTCGATCGCGGTCATCGCGCCGCGTCCGCGCACGTCGCCCACGATCGGGCATCGCTCGGCCAGCGCGGCGAGCCGGGGCAGCATCAGGTCGCCGATCCGGCGCGCCCGCGCCACGAGATCGTCCGCCTCGATCGTCTCCAGCACGGCCAGCGCCGCCTCGCAGGCCAGCGGGTTGCCGCCGTAGGTGCCGCCGAGGCCGCCGACGTGGACGGCGTCCAGCAGCTCCGCCCTGCCGGTGACCGCGGCGAGCGGCAGGCCGCCGGCGATGCCCTTGGCCGTGCAGATGATGTCGGGGACGATGCCCTCGTCCTCGCAGGCGAACAGGTGCCCGGTGCGGGCGAAGCCGGTCTGCACCTCGTCGGCGACGAACACGATGCCGTTGGCCTTGGCGAACTCGGCCAGCCTGGGCAGGAAGCCCTGGGCCGGGACGACGAAGCCGCCCTCGCCCTGGATCGGCTCGATCACGATCGCGGCGACGTTCGACGCGCCGATCTGCTTCTCGATCGCGTCGATCGCCTGGGCCGCGGCCTCCTCGGCGCAGTTGTCCGGGCCGGTGGGCCAGCGGAACGGGTAGGCCATCGGCATCCGGTACACCTCAGGGGCGTACGGGCCGAACCGGTGCTTGTAGGGCATGTTCTTGGCCGTCAGCGTCATCGTCAGCAGCGTGCGGCCGTGGTAGCCGTGGTCGAACACCACGACGGCCTGGCGGCCGGTCGCGTGCCGGGCCACCTTCACGGCGTTCTCCACGGCCTCGGCGCCGGAGTTGACGAGGAACGTGCGCTTCTCGTGGTCACCGGGCGTGAGGTGGTTGAGCTTCTCGCACACCTCCACGTAGGACTCGTACGGCGTGACCATGAAGCAGGTGTGGGTGAAGTCGGCGACCTGCCGTCGTACCCGCTCGACCACGCGCGGGGCGGCGTTGCCGACCGTGGTCACCGCGATGCCGGAGCCGAAGTCGATCAGGGAGTTGCCGTCCGCGTCCACCAGCACGCCGCCGCCCGCGTGGGTCACGAAGACCGGCAGGGTGGTGCCGATGCCCGGCGGCACGGCGGACTGCTTGCGGGCGAACATCTCCCGCGACCGCGGTCCGGGGATCTCGGTGAGGAGGCGGCGCTCCTGCGGGAGCGTGGGGCCGCCGTGTGCGATGGGCCCGTCCGGCCGGTGTGCGTCACGCTCGGTGCTCATGCCTCCGACCGTACGGCCACCGCGCCGCGCTGCCGACCTGGCGACATGGCACAATAAGGCCGAGCCGCTTGTCCAAGTTGTACAAGCGCGTACGGTTTTCGAGGGTCCTTCTGGGGGCGGGATGGCTCCGAGCCTGCGGCGCGTGGCGGCGATGCCACTGCTGCGCCTGCGCGTCCGCGCGGCGGCGGACGTGCTGGACCGCCCGGTGCGGTGGGTCGCCGTGAGCGAGCTGGAGGATCCGACGCCGTTCCTGGAAGGGGACGAGCTCGTGCTGACCACCGGCATGCGGCTCGGCCCCGGCGACGCGGCGCCCTACGTCGCCAGGCTCGTCGCCCGCGGGGTGGCCGGGCTCGGCTTCGGCGTGGGTCTCGGCCACGAGGACGTGCCGCCCGCGTTCGTCGAGGCGGCGGAACGGGCCTCGCTCCCGCTGGTCGAGGTGCCCCGGGAGACGCCGTTCATCGCGATCGGCAAGGCCGTCAGCGAGCTGCTCGCCGCCGAGCGGTACGAGGAGCTCAGCGACGCCTTCACGGCGCAGGGCCGTCTCACCCGCGCCGCGCTGCGCGAGGCGGGCACCGCCGCGGTGGTGGAGCGGCTCGCCCTGGAGATCCACGGCTGGGCCGCCCTGTTCGACGACGTTGGCATGGTCCTCGCCGCCGCCGGGCGGGGCGCCGACCAGGGGGCCGCGATGGCCGGGCGCGAGATCGGGCGGCTGCGCGCCCCGGGCGCGCCCGCCAGCCTGGCCGTCTCCGGGCCGTCCTGGCACGTCGTCGTGCAACCCCTCGGCGACCAGCCGCGGGTGCGCGGGTTCCTCGCCGTCGGCGCCGAGCGCCCGTTCTCGCCGGTCGGCCACACCGTCGTCAACACCGCGGGCTCGCTGCTCACGCTGGCGCTCGAACAGGGGCGCGCGCGGCTGACCGTCCAGCGCCGCGTGCGCACCGCCGCGCTGCGGCTGCTGCTGGCGGGGGACGCGGCCTCCGCCGCCGAGATCCTGGAGGCCGCCGGACCGCACGGGGCCACCGGTTCAAGGGCGTCCGTGGCGGACGAGCTCCCGGCCGGGCCCGTGGTCGTGCTGGCCTGCGAGCCCCGGGACGCCGAGGCGCTGCAGGACGCGCTCCCGGCGTTCGCCGCGCCCTGGGGGCCGCTGGTCGTGGCGCTGGCCGCCGAGGACGACGCCGAGCGGGTGATCGGCCTGGCCGCCGGGCACGGCCGGGTCGGGGTCGGCGGCCCCGCCGGACCCGGGGAGCTCGCCGCGGGGCTCGACCAGGCGCGGCGCGCGCTGGCCTCGGCCGCGCCCGTCATGCGCTTCGCCGACCTCGCCGGGCAGGGGCTGCTGTCACTGGTGGACCCCGGCCTGCTGGAGGGTTTCGCCTCCTCGCTGCTGGCGCCGCTGCGCGAGTACGGCTCCCGCGCCGATTTGGTGGAGTCGCTGCGGGCCTACCTGGCGTGCAACGGCCACTGGGACGCGGCGGCGCAACGGCTCGGCGTCCACCGGCACACCCTCCGCTACCGCATGCGCCGCGTCGGCGACCTGCTCGGACGTGACCTGGACGACCCGGCCTCCCGCGCCGAGCTGTGGATCGCCCTGTCCGCCCCCGAGCGCGCCACTGTGAAGGGTCAGAGCGGGACCGGCAGGCTGTCCTTGTGAACCAGGTAGCGGCTGATCGCGGCCAGCGTCACCGAGGCGTACACCCGGTCGTCGCGCAGGTGGCCCGCCCGCTCCAGGCTCACCGCCCCCTGCGCCGCCGCCCACAGGCAGTCGGCGATCTTACGCGGCTGGGTGGGGACGAGGTAGCCCGCCGAGATGCAGTCGGCGATGGCCCGGTCCAGGACGTTCACCGCCGCCCTGGCCAGCGTGCGCGCCCGCTCGCTCGGCTCGAACCCCGGGATCGCCTTCTCGAACATCACGCTGTAGTAGCCGGGCTCGGCCAGGCACGCCTCGCGGTAGGCGGGGCCGAGCGAGGTGAGGTATTCGAGCGGGTCGGGGTGGCGCGGCACCGCGGCGAGCCGGCGGCGGAACCGCTCGAAGCCCTCCAGGTACAGCGCCTCGGCCAGGCCTTCCTTGTTGCCGAACATCGTGTACACGACCGTGGTGGAGCACCCGGCCTCGCTGGCGATGCGGCGCACGGTGAGGCTCTCGGGCCCATGGGTGAGCAGAAGGTCACCCGCGACCTGGATGAGACGTTTTCGTAGCTCGTCGTGGGACGTCTGGTTGCCCAGTGCGTACGCCCCTTGGAGACCGAGCGGCGCCGGCGAAACCATGAGCGACCCAGACCCTTCTCACCAAGGGCCCGCGCGGGCCCGCATCTGGACTTAACCACGTGCCAGAGGCTTCAAACCGACATGCAGCAGAAAACATTCTGAAATTGCGGCATGTCCGTTATGGAAAGGGGAAGTACCGTTTCTTATGCGGATTGTAGCGCTCAACGGCGCCTCTTGTCCGCAGTGGAGTAGGCATCCGGCCAGCTTCGTGACATACCGTCGTCACATGGACGTACGCCCCTTCTGGCTCGCCGGTTCGCCCACCCGGGGCGAGGCGGAGCTCACGGTGACCAACCCTCACGACGGCCGGGTCGTCGGCATCGCATCCGTGCCCGACCCCGACCAGGCCGAACAGGCCGTCGCCGCCGCGCACGCGGTGCGCAAGGAGGCCGCGGCCCTGCCCATCCACGTGCGCGCCGAGGCCCTGGCCCACGTCGCGCGGCGCCTGTCCGAGCGCGCCGAGGAGGTCGCCCGGCTGATCAGCGCCGAGAACGGCAAGCCCATCTTCTGGGCCCGGGGCGAGGTCGGCCGCGCGATCTCCACCTTCCGCTTCGCCGCCGAGGAGACCCGGCGCTTCAGCGGGGCGGTCCAGCGCCTGGACACCGAGCCCGCCGCGGCCGGCCGCCTGGCCTACGTCTCGCGCCAGCCGCACGGCCCGGTGCTGGCGATCACGCCGTTCAACTTCCCGCTGAACCTCGTCGCCCACAAGGTCGCCCCCGCCATCGCGGTCGGCGCGCCGGTGATCGTCAAGCCCGCGCCCGCCACCCCGCTGTCGTCGCTGCTGCTCGGCGAGCTGCTCGCCGAGACCGACCTGCCCGCGGGCATGTTCTCGGTGCTGCCCGTGCCCAACGACCGCGCCGGCGCCCTGGTCGAGGACCCGCGCCTGCCCGTGGTCTCCTTCACCGGCTCGGGCCCGGTCGGGTACGCCCTCAAGGAGCAGGTGCCCCAGAAGCACGTCACGCTGGAGCTCGGCGGCAACGCCGCGGCCGTGGTGCTCGCCGACGCCGACCTGGACTGGGCCGCCGGGCGCATCGCCCTGTTCTCCAACTACCAGGCCGGGCAGAGCTGCATCGCCGTCCAGCGGGTCATCGTCGAGGAGTCCGTGCTGGACGCCTTCACGCCGAAGCTCCTCGCCGCCGTGGACGCCCTGGTCGTCGGCGACCCCACCGACGACAAGACGCAGGTCGGGCCGCTGGTCTCCGAGCAGGCCGCCGAGCGGGTCGAGCAGTGGATCGCCGAGGCCGTCGAGGCGGGCGCCCGCGTGCTCGCCGGCGGCGGCAGGGACGGCGCCACCGTCGCCCCCACCGTGCTCGCCGGCGTCCCGGCCGGCGCCAAGGTGATCTGCGAGGAGGTCTTCGGCCCCGTGCTGGTGATCCAGCCGGTGGCCTCGGCGGACGAGGCGTTCGCCGCCGTCAACGACTCCAAGTACGGCCTGCAGGCGGGGGTGTTCACCCGCGACCTCGGCCTGGCCTTCCGCGCCGGCAAGGAGCTGGAGGTCGGCGGCGTGATCATCGGCGACGTGCCGTCCTACCGCGCCGACCAGATGCCCTACGGCGGCATCAAGGAGTCCGGCGTGGGCCGCGAGGGCCTGCGCTCGGCCATGGAGGACTTCACCTACGAGAAGGTGATGGTGCTCACCGGGCTCACGCTCTAGCCCTGCCCCGCGCCTGAGGGCCGCTCCGGAGGACGGGGCGGCCCTCAGGCGCGCTCGGCGGTCTCGAACAGCCGCCTGGCCTCCTCGCCGAAATAGGGGCCGTACATCGTGCCGGGGTCGTCGCTGTACTTGAAACTGCTCACCGAGGTGATCACACCCTGCCCGGTCGCGGGGTCGAACGCGCTCAGCCACGGGCCCCCGCTGGAACCCGCCGTCAGGTCGCAGCGCATTCCCTGGTCGGATGTCTGGTCGTGCGGGTCGCCGTGCGGGGCACCCGCGCAGTACACCAGGTGCTCGCCGTCGTAGGGCGGGTCCGCCGGGAAGCCGAACCCGTACGCGCGCAGGCCCCGCGGCCGGTTGAACCCGATGTCCTGGCCGCCGACCACCTCGGTCAGGTGGCCGTGCGCCGAAGGGTTCACCACCACCATGGCCAGGTCGTGGCTGTCGTCGCCACGCCGCGACCAGCGCTCGGGCACCAGCACGCGCCGGGCCGTGAACGCCCCGTACGGCCGCCGCCCCGCGTCGTAGCCCGGCACGAACGTCCAGTTCTCCGCCCAGGCGCCCGCGCCGTCCTTCGCGCAGTGCCCGGCCGTGACCACCACGTCCCTGTTGCGGCTGCGCACCGCGCCCGCCGAGCAGACGAAGTCGACGCCGCGCATGGTCAGGAAGACCCGGCCGACGGTGCGCGTCACCGCGCCGCCCGCCGCCCAGCGCGCCCCGGTGGTGCCCACCCGCGCACCGCTCGCGCGGCGCCGGGCCGCGCCTGGCCAGGGCGGGGCGGGCAGCCGGACGGGCGTGGCGGACGCCGGCGGCGGGACCGCGCCGGAGGCCAGGGCGCCGAGCGCGGACACCGGGCCGAGCAGGTCGGCGGGCAGGGCCCGCGCCATGCGCCGGTGCGTCCAGTAGCCGAGCACCCGCCGCCGCTCGCTCCGGGTGCGCGCGGCGGCGTGCGCGACCACGCCCGCGGGCCCCGGCCGGGTAACCGGGGCGGAGGCGTGACGGGCCGGGGCGTCGCCGGGGGCCGCCGGGCCGCGGGGCGGAGCGCCCAGGAGCCCGGCCAGCAGGGGGAGCGCGGCGACCAGGGGGAGGATCGGCGTCATGGCTCCCGAGTGTGAACGACGCTGCGTGTCCTCGCGGACACTTTCGGTAAATCAGGTGACGGCGTTCTCGTTCTGGGCCGCCGTGTAGACGGCCTGGGCCTCCTGGCCGAAGTACGGCCCGAACATCCAGTACGGGGCGAAGTTGTACTTGAAGCTGTTCACCGAGTTCAGCGTGCCCGTCCCGGTGCGCGGGTCGAAGCCGGTGAACCAGCCCCCGCCGCTGGAGCCTCCGGTCATGTCGCAGGTCAGTCCCTGGTCGGTGGAGACCAGGTAGTCGTCGAACACCCGGCCGGAGCAGTAGATCAGCCGGGAGCCGTTGTACGGGCTCGCGGCCGGGTAGCCGAAGGCGTGCGTCTGGCGGCCGCGGGGCTGGTTGAACGCCACCGCCGCCCCGCCGACCACGTCGGTGAGGCGCTGCCCGTTCAGGGGCGCGACGACGGCGGCGGCCATGTCGTGGTTCATGTCCTCGCCGGAGCTCCACTGCGGGGTGGTGAGCAGGTTGGTGGCGACCCAGGTGCCGTACGGGCGGGCGCCGTTGTCGTAGCCGGGGACGAACACCCAGTTGGTGTGGAAGGCGCCGCCGAGCTTCACGCAGTGGCCCGCGGTGATGACGACGCTCTTGTTCGCGCTGCTGACGGCGGTGCCCGAGCAGGAGGCGCTGCGGCCCTGGTAGGTGAAGAAGACCCTGCCCTCGGCCTTGCCGATCGCGCCGCCCCACGTCCACGGCAGGCCGGAGGAGCGGGCGGGCGGGGGCGTGACCGGTGTGGGGGAGGGAGAGGGGGATCCCGAGGGGGACGCCGAGGGCGACGGCGTCGCGGAGGGGGTGGGGGTGGGCGGGGTGGACGGCTCGGCCGCCGCGCGGCTCACGACGGCCGGGCCGCCGGGCGCGACGGTCGTCCTGCCGCCGCGGGTGCGGACCAGGTCCAGCGGCCTGGCCGCGGCCATCTTCGCCGGGGTCCAGTACCGCTTGACGCCGCGCTGCTCGCCGGAGGTGTCCGCCGCGTCGTGGACGATGGGCCGGGGAGCGCGCGCGGGGGCCGCGGGCGGCTTGGCGGCGCCCGCGGCGGGGGCGGTGAGCACGATGCCCGCCGCGGCGAGGGGCGCCAGGGCGAGGAGGGGGGCGAGATGTCGTGCCGTGCGGTGCATGCGGGGGTCCTCCTGAGGGTCGCGCGCGCCGGGCGGAGGGCCGCGCCTGCGGGGGGAACGCGCGGCGCGCCTCGCCATGCCCGGCTCGTGCTGTCGGGTGCCGTGTCTGACGCGCGACCGTAGTGCGACAGATCACCGCATTTCTCGTTATTCGCCGAGACGGGTATAGCGGGATTCGGGCATTGAGCTGCTGTTTTCCCACCTGTCGCTGTGGTGTCACGCGGGCGGGCCGTGCGCGGGGACGCGCCCCGCGATAATGGGGGCATGCAGACGTCACTCGCCGTCCCCGCCGACATCGGGGCGGCCGCGCCCGTGCCGCACGAGCCCCGGTCGATCGTCGTGCTCGGCTCGACGGGCTCGGTGGGCACCCAGGCGCTCGACGTCATCGCCCGCGAGCCCGGCCGCTTCCGCGTCGCCGGGCTGGTCGCGGGCGGCGGCCAGGCCGATCTGCTCGCGCGCCAGGTCGAGCGGTTCGCGCCCGAGGTCGTCGCGGTCGCCGACGAGCGCGCCGTCCCCGCCCTGCGCGAGGCCGTGGGGAGCGTCCCGGTGCTGGCCGGTCCGGAGGGCGTCGCCGAGGTCGCCGCGTGGCCCTGCGACATCGTGCTGAACGGCATCACCGGCGCGGTCGGGCTCACCTCCACGCTGGCGGCGCTGTCGGCCGGGCGGCTGCTCGCGCTCGCCAACAAGGAGTCGCTGATCATCGGCGGGCCGCTGGTCAAGCGCGCCGCGGGGCCGGGGCGCATCCTGCCCGTTGACTCCGAGCACTCGGCGATCGCCCAGTGCCTGTGGGCCGCCGGGCCGGAGGGCCACGACCCCGCGGCCGTGCGGCGGCTGATCGTCACGGCCAGCGGCGGGCCCTTCCGGGGCCGGTCCCGCGCCGAACTGAAGGACGTCACGCCCGAGCAGGCGCTCAAGCACCCCACCTGGGACATGGGCCCGGTGATCACCCTGAACTCCGCCACGCTGGTCAACAAGGGGCTGGAGGTCATCGAGGCGAACCTGCTGTTCGACATCCCCTTCGACCGCATCACCGTCGTGGTCCACCCGCAGTCCGTGATCCACTCGATGGTGGAGTTCGTCGACGGCTCGACGATCGCGCAGGCCAGCCCGCCCGACATGCGGCTGCCCATCTCCCTCACCCTCGGCTGGCCGGCCCGCGTCCCCGGCGCCGCGCGGCCCGTCGACTGGACCAAGGCCCACACCTGGACCTTCGAGCCGCTGGACGACGAGGCGTTCCCCGCCGTGGCGCTGGCCCGGCACGTCGGCGTCCTCGGGGGCACGGCGCCGGCCGTCTACAACGCGGCCAACGAGGTCTGCGTGGACGCCTTCCTGGCCGGACGCCTGCCGTTCCCGGGCATCGTCGACACGATCGAGGCGGTCGTCGGCGCGCACACCGTGTCCCCGGCCGGCTCGGTCGAGGAGGTCCTGGCCGCCGACTCCTGGGCCCGCGCGCGGGCCCGCGAGCTCACGGGGGTTCAGGGCGGCCGGGTGTGAGATCGGCCATAGGGCCGTGACGCCGGCGGCGGGCGCGCCAAGGTGGGACGCCGCATGCATATGCCGACCAAGGCCGCTTGATGGGTATCTCTGTGTCCGTAACCCTGTGGTGCGCAGGGTTACCTAGACTGGATCCGTCTGAGCGCGCTGCCGAACCGACCAAGGTGCTGGAACATATGACATCTGTTGATCTGGGCATTCCCTCCGTGCGGAGCAAGCCGATCGCCGAGCGGCGGGTGTCTCGGCGGATCATGGTGGGGTCCGTGCCGGTCGGCGGCGACGCCCCGGTTTCGGTGCAGTCCATGACCACCACGCTGACCGCCGACATCAACGCCACGCTGCAGCAGATCGCCGAGCTCACCGCCGCGGGCTGCCAGATCGTGCGCGTGGCCGTGCCCTCGCAGGACGACGCCGACGCCCTGCCCGCCATCGCGCGCAAGTCGCAGATCCCCGTGATCGCCGACATCCACTTCCAGCCCAAGTACGTCTTCGCCGCGATCGACGCCGGCTGCGCGGCCGTCCGCGTGAACCCGGGCAACATCAAGAAGTTCGACGACAAGGTCGGCGAGATCGCCAAGGCCGCCGCCGACGCCGGCGTCTCCATCCGCATCGGCGTCAACGCCGGCTCGCTCGACCCGCGCCTCCTGGCCAAGTACGGCAAGGCGACGCCCGAGGCGCTGGTGGAGTCCGCGCTGTGGGAATGCTCGCTGTTCGAGGAGCACGGGTTCCGCGACCTGAAGATCTCGGTCAAGCACCACGACCCGGTCGTCATGATCCAGGCGTACCGCCTGCTCGCCGCCAGGTGCGACTACCCCCTGCACCTCGGCGTCACCGAGGCCGGCCCCGCCTTCCAGGGCACGATCAAGTCGGCCGTGGCCTTCGGGGCGCTGCTCGCCGAGGGCATCGGCGACACGATCCGCGTCTCCCTGTCGGCCCCTCCCGTCGAGGAGGTCAAGGTCGGCATCGGCATCCTCGAATCGCTCAACCTGCGCGAGCGCGGTCTCGAGATCGTCTCCTGCCCCTCCTGCGGGCGCGCCCAGGTCGACGTGTACACCCTGGCCGAGCAGGTCCACGCCGGGCTCGACGGGCTGAAGGTCCCGCTGCGGGTCGCGGTCATGGGCTGCGTCGTCAACGGCCCCGGCGAGGCCCGCGAGGCCGACCTCGGGGTGGCCTCCGGCAACGGCAAGGGCCAGATCTTCGTCAAGGGCGAGGTCGTCAAGACCGTGCCGGAGTCCCAGATCGTCGAGACCCTCATCGAGGAGGCTCTGCGCCTGGCCGAAGAGATGGGCGTCGAGGTCGACCTGGAGGACGAGGACGCCCCGGGCCCGCAGGTCGTCGTGGGCTGATAGCGCCCGGCCGCGGTCGTCTGTGCTCGTCCGTGCCCGTCCGCGTCGCCGCAGGTCAGCGGCGTCAGACCCTTCCTGGCTCCGGCTCCGTGGGTGTATCCAGGAAGGGTGCGGCTCCGCCGGCGGGGGACGGGCGCCCGCCGGGCCTGGCAGTCCGGCCAGGCCCCGGTGGTGGTCTCGCTCGCGCTGATCGTGATGATCACGATCGCCGACCTCATCACCCCGGCGACCATCCAGTTCAGCCCCTTCCTGATCGTCGCGCCCGCGGTCGCCGCCTCCGCCGCCGGCCCCGGGCGCACGGCGATGATCGCCGTCGTCGCCGTCGCCGACCTGATCCTGCTCGACATCCGCTCCTCCCTGCTCGGCATGCCGGCCGCGCGGGCGCAGTTCGCCGCGCTCGTGCTGGTCTCGACCTTCCTCGTGGTGTTCGCCGCCGTGCGCGAGCGGCACAAGGAGGAACTGGTGCGCGTCCGCTCGATCGCGGAGGCCGCCCAGCAGGCGCTTCTCCGCCCCCTCCCCACGCGGCTCGGTCCGCTGCGGGTCGCCTCGACGTACCTGGCCGCCGAGCGCGAGGCGCAGATCGGCGGCGACCTGTACGCCGCCGCCCCGGCGAACACCGGGGCGCGGCTTCTGATCGGCGACGTCCGGGGCAAGGGGTTGCCCTCGGTGTCGGACGCGGCGCTGCTGCTCGGCGCGTTCCGCGAGGCGGCCCGCCGCCACGCGGCCCTGCCCGAGGTGGCCCGCCACCTGGACGAGAGCGTCCGCGCCGACCTTGAGGAGAACGCCGGGGAGCCCGGGGAGGTGTCGGAGAACTTCATCACCGCGGCCGTCCTGGAGGCGCCGGGGGACCGGCAGGTGCTCCACCTGATCGACTGCGGCCACCCTCCGCCCCTGCTGGTCCGCGACGGCCGGGTCACCACCCTGCACGTGGTCGCGCCCTCGCCGCCGCTCGGCCTCGGGGAACTGGGCGACGGCGCCTACCGGATCGAGACGTTCGACTTCCGGCCGGGCGACACCCTCCTGCTCTACACCGACGGCGTCGTGGAGGCCCGCTGCCCGTCGGGAGGCTTCTATCCGCTGGAGGAACGCCTCTGCCGCTGGCCCGGCGACGATCCCGAGGCCCTGATCGCGCACGTGCGCGCCGACCTGCTCGCCCACGTCGGCGGGCGGCTGGAGGACGACGCCGCCATGGTCGCCATCCGCCGCCTGTGAACCGGCGCCCGCGCGCGGAACCCCGTCGGGCAGTGACTACCCTTGGCAATCAGATGACTACAGATTGGTAAACGTTGCTCGTCCTGGCGCTTGCCGGACGGTCCCATCCGGGAGCATCGCCTCTGGTCCACAGCAGGCGGAGGAGGGCGACGGGTGAGACGGGTTCTCGGAGTGGTCGCGAGTGCGGCGGTGCCGATCGCGCTGGTCGCCGGGCTCACGACCGGGGCACGGGACGCGGCCGCCGCGCCCCGTGACACGGTCGAGTGGGGCGCGTGCCCCGGGCCGAAGACGGCGGCGAAGGTCGAGTGCGGCACCGTGCGGGTCCCTCTGGACTTCTCCCGGCCCGACGGGCCGGCCATCGCCCTGGCCGTCAACCGCGTCAAGGGCTCGGCCTCGCACGACCAGAACGGCGAAGGGGTGCTGCTGGTCAACCCGGGCGGCCCCGGAGCGTCCGGCATCACGCTCGCCCGGTACGTCGCGGCCGCGCTGCCCAGGGACGTCGCCGCCCGCTACGACGTGATCGGCTTCGACCCACGCGGCGTCGGGGCCAGCGAGCCGGCCCTCACCTGCGTCGACCCGAGGAGGCACTTCGCCGCCCCGCGCCTCGACCAGGTGCCGGGCGACCGCGCCGCCGAGGCCGCCCTGCTGGCCAGGGCGCAGGCGTACGCGCAGGCCTGTGCCACGCGCTGGCCGTGGCTGCTGCCGCACATGGCCACCGAGAACTCGGCCCGCGACATGGACCTGATCCGCCAGGCGCTCGGCGAGCAGAAGATCAGCTACCTCGGCTACTCCTACGGCACCTACCTCGGCGCGGTCTACGCCACGATGTTCCCGGCCCGGGTCAGGCGGCTCGTGCTGGACAGCGTGGTCGATCCCGAGGGGGTGTGGTACGACGCGAACATCGCCCAGGACTACGCCTTCGACCGGCGCCACCACGACTTCCTCGCCTGGGTGGCCCGCCACCACGACGCCTACCGTCTCGGCCGCGCCGAGGCCGACGTCGCCGCCGCCTACGCCGGCATGCGCCGCGGCCTCGCCGCCAGGCCGTCCGGCCCGGTCGGCCCGAGCGAGCTGGACGACATCTTCACCGTCGGCGGCTACACCGACCTCGTCTGGCCGCAGCTCGCCGGTGCCTTCGCCGCCTACGTCCGCAAGGGCCAGGCCGACCAGCTCGTCAACGCCTACCGCCAGCACGTCGACCACGACGCCGCCGCCGAGAACAACTACGCCGTGTACCTGGCGGTGCAGTGCCGCGACGCCGAGTGGCCGCGCGACTGGGGCCGCTGGGTGGCGGACACGGTCAAGGTCAACGCCAAGGCGCCGTTCATGGCGTGGCAGAACGCCTGGTACAACGCGCCGTGCGCCTTCTGGCCGGAGAAGGGCGGGCCGCCGGTCCGCGTCGGCGGGTCCGCCGGCCTGCCGCCGATCCTGCTGGTGCAGTCCCGCTCCGACGCCGCCACCCCGTACGCCGGGGCGTTGCGGGTGCGCGCCCGGTTCCCGAGCGCCCGGCTGCTGCGGGAGGGCGGCGGCAACCACGGGGTGTCCCTCGGCGGCAACCTCTGCGTCGACCGCCACCTGGCCGCCTACCTGCGCGACGGCAGCCTTCCCGGCGGCGCGGAGCGGCACGCCGGTCGCAGGCCCGACGCGACGTGCGCCGCCGGGCCGGAGCCGAAGCCGCTGCCCCCGATGACGCGCGGGCACGGACACCTGCGGCTCAGAAAGGTGATCGCGGCTCCGTAGGGCCGGTTCGTTCCAAAATCGGCCCGGTCGCGTAGGCTAAGCCCGTGATGCTGCGAACATCGGCGTCGCGCGTGCTCGACGACCAGGACCGCGACGAGGTGCTCGCGATCCTCGACGCCGACCCGGTGGCCAACGTCTTCGTCGCCTCCCGGGTGCGGTCGGTCGGGCTCAGCCCGGCGCGCCTCGGCGGGCAGATGTGGGGCTTCGGCCCCCGTGGCGGGATGACCGCCCTCTGCTACTCGGGGGCCAACCTGGTCCCCGTCAACGCGGGTCCCGAGGCCGTCCAGGCGTTCGCCGACCGCGCCCGCAGGCAGGGCCGCCGGTGCTCGTCGATCGTGGGCCCCGCGGACGCCGTCGAGAAGCTGTGGGAGCGCCTGGAGCCGTACTGGGGGCCCGCGCGGGCGATCCGCTGGGCCCAGCCGGTCATGGCCACCTCCTCGCCGTCGCCGGTGCCGCCCGATCCGCTCGTCCGCCAGGTGCGCCCCGAGGAGTTCGCCACGCTGCTTCCCGCCTGCGTGGCGATGTTCACCGAGGAGGTCGGCATCTCGCCCGACCTCGGGGACGGTGGCGCGCTGTACCGCTCGCGGGTGGCCGAGCTGATCCGCATCGGCCGCTCCTACGCCCGCATCGAGGACGGCCTGGTCGTCTTCAAGGCCGAGGTGGGGGCGGTGACGCCGCAGGTCTGCCAGATCCAGGGCGTGTGGGTCCACCCGGACCGGCGCGGCCGGGGGCACGCCGTGGCGGGCATGGCGGCGGTCGTGGAGCACACGCTGCGGCATTTCGCGCCGGTGGTGTCGCTGTACGTCAACGACTTCAACGTGGCCGCGCGGGCCGCGTACCGCAGGGTGGGCTTCAAAGAGGTGGACACCTTCATGTCCGTCCTTTTCTGACCTGTTCTGACCTGTTCCGGCGAGGTTCCGCCGCCACCGCGCGGGTTCCGCGCCGCCGGTACTCTTGGCGGGTGCTCGAACTGGTGACCGCGACGCGGTACGTGACCCCGCTGCGGGAGGGCGGGTCGCTGCCGGGCGTCGTCGAGGCCGATGATCTCGGCACCTACGTCGTGAAGTTCCGCGGCGCCGGCCAGGGACGGCGGGTGCTCGTCGCCGAGATCATCTGCGCGGAGCTGGCGCGGCGGCTCGGCCTGCGCACCCCTGACCTCACGATCGTGGACCTGGACCCGCAGATCGGCGCGCGTGAACCCGACCAGGAGATCCAGGAGCTGCTCAAGGCCAGCGAGGGCCACAACCTCGGCGTCGACTTCCTGCCCGGCGCGCTCGGCTTCGACCCCCTCGCCTGGTCGCCCGACCGCGCCTTCGCCTCCCGGCTGCTGTGGTTCGACGCGCTGATCCACAACGTGGACCGGAGCTGGCGCAACCCCAACCTGCTGGTCTGGCACGGCGACACCTGGCTCATCGACCACGGCGCGGCCCTGTGGTTCCACCACAACTGGCGCACGGCCGACCCGCAGCGTCCCTTCGACGCCCGCGACCACATCATGGCGCCCTACGCCAAGCGGCTCAAGGAGGCCGACGCCGAGCTGCCGGGCCTGGTCACCGAGGACCTGCTGCGCGCGGTGACCGCGCTCGTCCCCGACGAGTGGCTGGAGGACGAGCCCGGCTTCGCCGGCCCCGCCGCCGTGCGCGACGCCTACGTCGACCACCTGCTCGCCCGTGCCCACGGCCCGCGCGCCTGGCTGCCGGAGGTCGCGCGATGAGCGGCGCGCGCGACGTGTACGAGTACGCGGTGATCCGGGTGGTGCCGTGCCTGGTGCGCGGCGAGCTGATCAACGCCGGGGTGATCCTGTACTGCCAGCCCCGCGACTACCTGTGCGCGCGCACCGAGCTGGACGAGCCGCGGCTGCGGGCCATCGATGAGGACGCCGACGCCGGGCAGGTCCGCCTGGCGCTGCTGGCCTACGAGCGGGCCTGCGCGGGGGAGTCCGAGGCGCTGCGCGCCCAGTCCCTGGGCAGCAGGTTCCGGTGGCTGACCGCGCCGCGCAGCACGATCGTGCAGGCCGGGCCCGTGCACGCCGGGCTCACCTGCGACCCCGCCGCCGCGCTGGAGACCCTCATGGACCGCCTGGTGCGCAGGGCCTAAGCTGGCCGGAGATCCGTCCCCGACCGATGTCCAGGCCGGCGCGCCCACGGCTCGTCCAGAAGAGGACCAGAAGAGGACCAGGAGAGGAACGGCCTCATGCGGCTCGGCGTCACCATGTTCGCCACCGACCGGTCCATGCCGATCACCGATCTGGCCCGCGCGGCCGAGGAACGCGGACTCGTCTCGCTGTGGGTTCCCGAGCACACCCATATCCCCGTCTCGCGCCGGACGCCGCACCCCTCGGGGCAGCCGTTGCCCGAGGTGTACAAGCGCACCCTCGACCCGCTGGTCGCCCTGTCCTACGCGGCGGCCGTCACCGAGCGCCTCACCGTCGGCACCGGCATCATGCTCCTCGCCCAGCGCGACCCCATCGCCACCGCCAAGGCCGTGGCCACGCTCGACCTGCTGTCCGGCGGGCGGTTCGCGCTCGGCGCCGGCTTCGGCTGGAACGCCGAAGAGATGGAGTCCCACCACGTGCCCTACGACCGGCGCCGCGAGGTCGTCCGCGAGCACGTCCTCGCGATGAAGGGCCTGTGGACCGAGGAGGCCGCGGGGTTCGCGGGCGAGCACGTCGCGTTCGAGCCGTCGTGGTCGTGGCCCAAGCCCGCGCGCGTGCCGCCGGTGTACCTCGGCGGCGGCGCGGGGCCGAAGATGTTCGCGCACATCGCCGAGTACGCCGACGGGTGGCTGCCCCTCGGCGGCGGCGGGCTCAGGGACGCCATGCCCGCGCTGCGCGAGGCGGCGGAGAAGGCCGGGCGCGACCCGGCGACGATCGAGGTCATCCCCTTCGGCGTGCACCCCGACCAGGGCAAGCTGGAGTTCCTCGCCGGGCTCGGCGTCGGCCACGTCGTGTGCTCCGTGCCGAGCGGCCCCGCCGATGCCGTGCTGCCCGTCCTGGACGCCTACGCGTCCCTGCTCTGACCCGGGGCGGCGTCCGGGTAAGCGTCCGGGGCGGCGTCCGGGGCCGGCCCGGCGGGCGGCACCCACCACACCCGGCCCCCGGCGATCTCCTGGTACACGTCCAGCAGGTCCTCGCCGGAGGTCACGCTGCGCGACTCGGCGGCGGCCCAGGTGTAGACGCCGCGCGCCATGATCGAGGCCTCCTGCCGCGCGCGCAGCGTGTAGACCCGCGCCCTGATCTCGTGCAGCTTGTGGTCGCCCGGGTCGGCCTGCACGGCCAGCTCGGCGAGCTGGCACGCGAGCCGCGGGTCCCCTTCGGCCGCGGCGGTCGCCGCGCGGGCCGCGAGCGCGGGCGCGCCGCCGGACAGGTCCGCCAGCGCGCGGGCCAGCACCTCGTCGGGCGCGGGTTTGAGGTGGGCGGGGTTGCCGTCGTGCCAGCCGCCGTACAGCCGCCAGATGTTGCGCACGACGAACTCCGGCTCGTCGTGGTACGGCCGCAGGTACGGCCTGCCGGCCAGCGCCTCGGGGGGCCGCACGGCGTGGACGATCTCGTCCAGGCGCGCTCCGGCGTTCATCAGCTCCAGGGTCCGGTCGACCAGGTGGTCCAGGTAGTCGGCCGTGTCGGTGAGCGCCCGGCGCACGCGGGCGGCCCCGGCGATGGGCAGGCCGTGGCCGGGCAGCAGCACCTCCGCGTCCAGCGCCGCCATCGCGCGCAGCGCGACCGCCCACTCGTCCGGGTAACGCTGGGCCTTCTGCGGGTTGCCCGCGTTCGGGGTCACCCAGGCGAACAGGTCTCCGGTCAGCAGCACGCCGCGCTCGGGCAGGAACGCCCAGGTCGCGTCGTCGGTCTCGCCGCGCGCGTGCCGCATCTCGAAGGTCACGTCGCCCAGCGAGACGTTGATCTCGTCGCGGTAGGTGAGGTCGGGCTGCCGATGGGAGACCGGCCAGGTCAGCCGGGAGAAGCCGTACTGCCGCTGGTTGACCATCGTGTTGTAGCCGGCCGTCCTGGCGTAGCGGGCGAACCGGCGGGTGACGGCCTCGTGCGCGATCACGACCGGCCGGGGACCGTCCTCCGCCTCGAACGGGCCGAGGCCCGCGACGTGGTCGAGGTGGCCGTGGGAGAAGACCGCGTAGCGGACCGGCTCGTCCGACCAGGCCCGCATGGCCGCGTGCATGGCAGGCGCGTCCACGTCGTTGCCGGTGTCGAACAGAGCCAGGCCGCCATCGCCCCTGATGCCGTAGACGTTGCCGAAGGCGGGCCACATCACCACGCCCTCGGCGACCTCCTGCACCCCCCTCGAGCGCAGGTCCCCCAGCGGCACCTCCCCGGGCGTCACCGTCCCTCGCCAGACGCTGTCGGCGTGGTGGAGGATCGGTGACGTCATGCGCCCAGCCTCACCCGGGGCCCCGCGCCGTCGCAGTAGGGAGTTCCCTACACCTTCCGCCCCCGCCTGACATGGGCGTACACCTGCGGAACGGGGGCCGTGTCAGAGCCGGGGGGACACCGGTCGGACCGGGCACGGAAGCCTTCGCCCGCCGCCGTGCCGCCGAGTGCCGCCGAATGCCGCCGGATGCCGTCAGATCCGCCGCATCGCCGTCAGATGTCGCCGCGCTCGTAGGCCAGGGCCAGCTCGACGCGGGAGCGCAGCCCCGTCTTGGCGTACACGCGCGACAGGTAGACCTCCACGGTCTTGCGGCTGTAGTGCAGCTCCTCGGCGATCCGCGGGTTGGACAGCCCGCCCGCGACCAGCTCCGCCACGCGGCGCTCCGCGGTGGTGAGCACGGCCGAGGGCGCGGGGGCGAGGCCCGCCTCGCGCAGGCGGTGGGCCGCGCGGTCGCGCCAGGGCACGGCGCCGAGCTCGCCGAAGACGGCGTGCGCGCGGACGAGCTGCCGGGCGTCCCCGAGGACGCCGAGGACGAGCCGGGCGTGCGCCTCCTCGAACTTCAGCCCGTCGCCGCGCGCCGTCTCCAGCGCGGCCCCGGCGCGTTCGGCGTCCTGGAAGGCGGCCGCGGTGGCGAGCAGGGCCGTCAGCCGGGCGCGCGGCGTGCCGCCCGCCGCCATCTCGTCCAGCGCGAGCGCGGCGGCGCGGGCGCCGTCGGCGTCGCCCGTGATGATGAGCATTGCGGTGCGGAAGCCGAGCGCCCGGTAGGCGACGTCGGTGGGTCCCGTGCGCACGGCCTCGTCCACCAGCCGCAGCGCTGTCGCACGGTCGCCCACGCCGAACGCGCGCCTGGCGGCGAACAGGGCGCGCAGCGACATCTGGAGCACGCAGGTGAGCGGCGGGCCGGCGAGCAGCGGCTCGGCCTCGTCGTAACGTCCCTGGTCGAGCAGGATGTCCAGCTCGATGTTGCGCAGCAGCGCTGCGTTCTCGCGCAGCCCCGCCTCGGTCAGCGCGACGGCGTCGGAGCGCAGGTCGCGCAGCGCCCGCTCCCACTCGCCACCCAGCCTGCGCACCACGGCCAGCGTGCGTACGCGCTGGCCGGCGATGTCGTGCCAGCCGAGCCCCCGGTAGATCTGCTCGGCCTCGGCGAGCAGGCCGAGCGTTCGGGTGCGGAGCCCGGCGCTGGCCATGATGTGCGCGGAGGACTCCAGCGCGGCCAGCCGGGCTGCGGGCGGCAGCGCCGCGGACGCCGGCAGCAGGGCGCCGAGCGCGCGCTCGACCTCCGCCCAGTCGCCCTTGATCAGGGAGTCGCCCGCCAGGGCGCTGAGCGTGATGACCAGATCTTCGGGCGGGCAGGTGGGCAGCGCCGCCCACGCCTCGCGGACCAGCGCGCCGGAGTCCACGCCGAGCTGGGTGCTCACCACCGCCTGCTGGGCGAGCAGCGCGGCCCGGTGGTCGGCGTGCGGCAGGTGTTCGGCCGCGATCGACACCGCCAGCTCGTACCCGCCCATGGAGTGCGCGGCGTTCACCATCGTCTGGGCGGTCCGGGTGCGGCGGCGTCCCGGCTCCAGCACGGCGAGGGCCTGGCGGCCGGCCCGCAGCGCGTCGACCGGGCGCGACCCCTTCCAGTACGACAGCGCCTCGCGGGCCAGCAGGACGCCGCGCTCGTGCGCCGGGGCCAGTTCGGCCGCCCGGCCGTACCAGTGTCCGGCCGAGAGCGGCGCCGTCCAGCGGGTCGCCTCGGCGGCGCGCAGCATGGCCGGTAGGGCCTCGGTGCTCGTGCCGCCCTCGGCGAGGTGGGAGGCCCATTCCAGGACGCTGCGCGCGCCGGCCAGGCCCTGGCGGTGCAGCAGGCCGGCGATGCGGGCGTGCACCCGGCGGCGCTCGGCCGGTCCGAGGTCGGCGTACAGGGCCTCGGCGACCAGCGGGTGGGCGAACTCGTAGGCGCCGTCGTCGGCGGGCACGAGCAGGCCGTCCCCGACCAGCCCGTCGAACGCGCGCTCCGCCTCGGCCACGGCCAACCCGGCGATCTCCGCCAGGGCGGGCAGGTCGGCGGTGCGGGCGGGCCGGGTGCGGCGCAGCGCGGCGAGCACGCGCGCCAGCCCGCGCCCGCCGCGGTCGCGCTGGAAGAGGCGGCCGAGGATCGCGCCCCGGCGCGGGCCCGGGTAGGCCGACTGCACCGCGCCGCCCTGCACGAGGGTCAGCACGGCCTCGCGGACGAACCACGGGTTGCCGCGGCTCTCCTCGTGGACGTGCCGCACGAGCGAGGCGCTCGGGGCGCGGCCGAGCAGGCCGGTCACCACCTCGGCGACCTCCTCCGGCGACAGCGGGCTCAGCCCGGCGACGACGTCGGCGTCCATGGCGGGCAGGCGCCGGGCGGTGCCGGCGACCACGAGGCCGGGCACGCGGCGGGGGAGCACCGACAGCACGCCGAGGGTGTCGGCGTCGGCCAGGTGCAGGTCGTCGACGGCGAGCAGCGTGCGTCCCGGCAGGCGGCGCAGCAGGTTGGCGGTGTGCACGGCGGGCGCGGCGCCGAGGACGCCGAGCGCGGCCTGGTCGATGGCCTCCATGAGCCTGGCCAGCGGCTCGCGCGCGACCGGGTCGTCCTGGAGCGGGCCGAGGGCCTCGGTGAGCGCGGCGTAGGCGAGGCCGCTGCCGAAGTCGCGAGCCTGCCCGTGGAGCACTCGCAGGCCTAGGGACCTGGCCATCTCCTCGGTCTCCGCCAGCAGGTGCGTCTTGCCGATGCCCGCCTCGCCGTGGACGAGCAGCGTCACGGGCGGGTCGCGCAGCGCGGCCTCGAAGCGGAGCAGGATCTCGCTCCTGCCGGCGAGGTGTTCGGTCACCTCTCACCGCCCGCGCGGGGCGGGGCGTGGCGGCGGACGCCGGGGGGCTGCCGGGTGGGTCCGGGTGGGTCCGGTGGGTATGGTCATCGTCACCATTTTCGCGCGATCGGCTCGTGAAGCCATTCGCGCGGGGGACGGCCGTGGATGACGCGGGCCGCCCCGAAGTCTCACCCGGCGGCCGGCCGCCCGGCGCGGGCCCGCCGCACGGAGTGCCGGGCGGTGCCGAGCAAGGCGGCGAGGAGGAGGACGACCAGCAGCACGGGGAGCAGCACCCCGGCCAGGCCGGCCGAGGACGTCGCGGCGAGGGGGGTCTCGGCCGCGGCGAGCGTCACGGAGGAGGCGCCGGTGAAGGAGGTCTGCGACGTCGTGGCGTTCGCGTTCATGGCGGCCTTGACCTTCTCGGGGTAGCCGTACCCGACGACGTAGGTCTGGTCGCGGGTCTTCTCCCGGACGTGGCCGCCGTCGACGTTGCCCTCGATGGTGCGGATGGTGTCGCCGTCCACGGCGATGACCATGCCCACGTGGTCGATGCCGTCCACGGTGCCCGAGCCGCTCCAGTCGTAGAACACCACGGAGCCGACCTCGGGGGTGTGACCCCAGGCGTCGTGGTCGACGAACCATCGGGCGTGGCCGGGGGTGTAGGCGAACTGGCCGAACCACTTGTCGTAGCCGAGCCGGTGCGCCGCCCAGGACAGGAGCATGTCGCACCAGGGCTGGGCCGAGTAGTCGGAGTCGAACTCGACGGTCTTGCCGTACCAGTCACCGTATTTGGTGTAGCCGCCGCCCTGCTCGCCGTAGCCCAGCTGGGACTTGAGCAGGTCGATCATGTTCTTGAGTTCCGAGGACAGCTCGGTGGACGGTTCGGTCGTCATGGAAGCGAGGGGCCTTCCTGTGCCTGCCGGCGCCGGGGCACGCCGGGTGTGAGGCAGGACGTTAGCCAGGAAAAGCGCAGGTCAAAAGATGGCCAAGTCCCGGTTTCCACGGGGTGGAGAGATCGTTCTCATGGCCGGGAGGCCCGATGGCGCCGGGGTTTCCGGCTCCGAACCGGTCTGGCGCGAGTCATGCATGGAATGGGATTTCTTTACCCAAAGTTGACCAAGTCGGTCAGATAGCCGATGTTCCAGAGACCTGATCGGCGGCATGATGCCCGCAGACATCGGCGCCGTTCGTCACGCCGTCGCGGTGGCGGGGGCGGTCGTGCGCTGACGCCTCACGAGGACGGGCTGGGCGCCGGCTGGACGGGGACGTCCGGGGCCGGCACGCGGAGCTGGCGCGCCAGCCAGGGCAGGGCCTGCGGCACCTCGCGGCTCCAGGTGTTGAAGTTGTGGCCCCCGCTCGGCAGGATCAGCGACGAGGCCCGCATCGGCGGCCGGACGGCGGCGAGGAACTCCAGCGTCATCTTGTAGTTGGACTCGCCCTTCTGGCTGCTGCTCAGCAGCACCGAGATCGGCGGGTGCGGCAGGTGGGTCAGGCGCCACATCATGTCGTTCTCGCGCATGAGCCTGCGGCTGCCGCCGAACAGGTCGCCCGTGGTGGCGTCGATCGGGGGCCTCAGGTAGCCCGACAGCGAGACGGCCGCGGCGTACGCCTCGGGGTGGCGCATGCTGATCTTGAGTGCGCAGTAGCCGCCCGTGGAGGCGCCGAGGATGCCCCAGCTCGCGGCGTCGGTGCCCACGCGGAAGCCGCTCGCCATCGCGTCCTTCAGGTCCTTGGTGAAGTACGTCTCCGCCTGGGGGCCGCGGGGCACGTCCACGCACTCGGTGTCGCGGGGCGGCGCGACGGTCGGGCGCATCAGCACCATGATCGTGGGGATCATCTCGTTCCCCGCGATGGCCTTGGCGGCCACGAACGGCATGTTCATGCGGGTCACCAGGTTGCGCGCGTCACCGGGGTAGCCGGTCAGCGCGACGATCACCGGGAAGCGCGTGCTCGCGTATTTCTCGTCGAAGTACTGCGGCGGCAGGTACACGAACGCCGGCGAGCTGAGCCGGGACCTCGCGCCCGAGATGACGACCTCCTGGAGCCGGCCGCCGGCGTCGCTCCGGCCGCCGGAGGCCAGGGGGACGTGGGTGGTGCCGATCACCTGGACGCCGCCGGTCGGCTCCAGGGCGGGGGCCTGGGCGCCGGGGGCCACGGGGTCGGCCACGATCGGGGAGGTCGGCCCGCCGGCGGTGCCGAGCAGATCCTCCCAAGTGCCATAAAAGCCGAAATAATTGTTGAGTACGAGCCCGAGGGTGGCCAAAGTCAGGACCTGGTTTCCCAGCAGAACGGCCAACCGCCCGGCGACCGCCGGCCAGGTGCGCGCGCTCAGCCGCGGCCATATCCACCACACCGAGGCGACGAGCCCCACCACGGCGAGCAGGCCCACCAGAAGCTCCAGCTTTATTGAGGTGAGTCCCAATGTAACGTCCCCCGGTCTTGGTCTCACTCCGCGGCGTCTTTTATGGTAGTGCCAGCAAAACTGACTGAGGCGATATAGGGCCAGGTTAAGGATGTATCACTTCTCGGACGCCCGAAGCACGGACCGCACCCTCTAGTGTGTCCTGATGTGAAGCGCCGGACACGCCTTCCGCGATTTATGGTGTCTCGTACCTGGATGCCGTCCGCGGCCGGATACGCGGTGCTGTGCGTCGGGATAATCGACATCATTCGCGGAGTGTTCCCGCATTTCCGGCGCAGCCGGGTCGGCGTCATCGCGGCCGTGCTGCCGGGCACGGTCACCACCCTGGCCGCCGCCGCGTCCCTGCTGGTGGGCGTGCTGCTCGTGATGCTCGCCCACGCGCTGCGCCGCCGCAAGGCGCGGGCCTGGCGCGCGGTGGTCGTGCTGCTGCCGCTGGGCGCCCTGGTCGAGGCGCTGCGCTGGAGGCACTCCGCCACGGCGGTGATCGGCCTGATCCTGTTCGTCGTGCTCCTGGTCGACCGGCGGGAGTTCCACGCCCTGTCCGACCCGAGGTCGCGCTGGCGGGCGCTCGGCAACTTCCTGGCCCTCGGCTCCCTCGACCTGGCCGTCGGCTGGGTGATCGTCAACGTCCACCCGTCCAGCATCGTCGGCGACCCGTCCCCCGCCGAACGGCTCCGGCACGTCCTGCTCGGCCTGGCCGGCATGGAGGGGCCGGTGCGCTACTCCCTGGACCGCACGGCCGAGCTGGTCTACTTCTCGCTGGCCGGGCTCGGCGCGCTGACCGCCGTCACCACGCTCTACCTGGCACTGCGCCCGGAACGCCCGGTGTCCGCGCTGAGCGGCGAGGACGAACGCCGCCTGCGCGCGCTGCTCGACCGGCACGGCGCGCAGGACTCCCTCGGGTACTTCGCGCTGCGGCGCGACAAGAGCGCGATCTTCTCCCCGAGCGGCAAGGCGGTCGTGGCCTACCGCGTGGTCGCGGGCGTCGCGCTGGCCAGCGGCGATCCCATCGGCGACGTGGAGGCGTGGCCGGGGGCCATCAGGCGCTTCATGGAGGAGGTCGGGCGGCACGCCTGGGTGCCCGCGGTCATCGGCTGCAGCGAGACCGGCGGCGAGGTCTGGACGCGCGAGGCCGGCCTGTCGGCGCTGGAGATCGGCGACGAGGCCGTCGTCGAGGCGGCCCGCTTCACGCTGGAGGGCCGTGCCATGCGCAACGTCCGCCAGATGGTCAACCGCACCGAGCGCGCGGGGTACACCTGCCGGGTGCGGCGGGCCCGCGACCTGTGCGCGCACGACAGGCGGCGCGTCCGCGCGGCGGCCGAGTCCTGGCGGGGCGCCGAGACCGAGCGCGGCTTCTCCATGGCCCTCGGCCGTCTCGGCGACCCGGCGGACGGCGACTGCGTGATCGTCACGGCGCACAAGGCGGGCCAGGCCGGTGCGCACGGCGACGCGGTCAGGGCGATGCTGCACTTCGTGCCCTGGGGCACGGGGGGCATCTCGCTCGATCTCATGCGCCGCGACCGCGACGCCGACCCCGGGCTCAACGAGTTCCTCATCGTGAAGACGTTGCAGGCCGCCCCGCTCCTCGGCGTCACCCGCGTCTCGCTGAACTTCGCCATGTTCCGCTCGGCGCTGGCGCGGGGGGAACGGCTCGGCGCCGGGCCGGTGCTGCGCGCCTGGCGCGGCGTTCTGCTGTTCCTGTCGCGCTGGTTCCAGATCGAGTCGCTGTACCGGTTCAACGCGAAGTTCCAGCCGTCCTGGGAACCGAGATTCCTTTTGTATCCGACGGCGCGCGCCCTGCCCCGGATCGGTCTGGCGGCGTTGCAGGCCGAGGCCTTTCTCACGGTCGGCGTGCCCGTGCCGCCCTGGCGGCGGGGCCGGCGTCGCGGCACCGGATCGACGCCGCCGGGAAAGGCGTCCCGGCCGGGTTACTGGCCCGTGGGTCCATTTACAGATGAAGGGCGGGAAATGACATGATCAACGACTGTTTCAGTGTTGTTTTTGTCGATTCCAGCGCTTCCCCGGAAATATCCCGGGAAATGGTACGCGGCCGGTCTCGGGTAACGGGCGAATTCAGGCGATGAGCCGGGCGGCGTGCAGGTGTTCGTCCAGCGCCGCGACGCTGCGGGTGCGCTGCCATGGGCTGAGCTTCTCGCGGGTCTCCACGACCGACCGCGCCAGCCGGGGCGAGGTGTTGCGCTGCGCCAGCCGCGCGGCCTCGCCGAGCTCCTCGCACGCCTGCTCGATGTCGCGTAGGTCGAGGTGCGCCTGCGCGGTCTTCAGGCGGATGTAGGCGACGTTGCGGACGAAGGTCGGGTCGATGCCGGCCGCCGCGCCCGCCGCGACCTCCAGCGCCTTGGCGGGGTCGCCGGTGTCCAGCAGGCAGCCGGTCTTGGTGGACAGGTACTGGCCCTGGCCGTAGAAGGGGACCAGGCGCGCCCCCGGATCTCCGGCGTCGGCGCCGTGCAGCTCGCGCTGCGCCTGGTCCACCGACCGGAAGCAGCGGGTGTGGTCCTTGCGGCGCTCGGCCTTGGCCGACCGCCGCACCACCGCCGCGTACGCCCGCGCGCCGACGTCGCAGGCGTAGGCGGTGAGCAGTTTGCTGCCGGCGCGCCGCCCCCAGGTCAGGGCGCCGAGCGCGTGCTCGACACCGAGGCGCGGGTCGCCCCGCCAGGTGGCGAGCTGGCTCCAGTTGGCCAGCACCATGCCGCACATGGCGTCGTCGTCGGCGTGGTGCGCCGCGTCGCGGGCCTGGGCGTAGTAGTGGTCGGCGCCGCGGAAGTCGTTGAGGTTGAACAGCATCCAGCCCGTGCAGCGGCGGACGTCGGCCAGCAGGGACAGGACCTTGGCGCGCATGCGCTCGCCCACCCCCGCCGACAGCAGGGACATCACCAGGGTCTGCTGGGCGAGGACGGTGGCCACGGTGGCCTGCGGGCCGAGCAGGTCCTCCTGGCGCATGCAGCGCCGCAGCACGGCTTCGATGTGCTCGACCGTGGCGTCGTCCACGCGGCTCGGATCGGTGACCGCCATCGTGACGCGCCGCGCCTCCTCGATGTCCAGCCGGTCGAACAGCGGCGAGGCGTAGGCGGAGGTCGCCGCGGCCCCGATGAGGGCGAGAACGTCACGTCGATTCATCTGCGTTGCCCAATCCGTGAAGGCGTGGACGAGCTGCTCGAACTCCCGGTCACGCGGTTCACCCGGCGAGGCGGGTCCGGGGAAGGGTTGCGTCGGCAGGATGTCCGCAATGTCGCTAAAAGTGAGGGTAGATGTGGGTGATATGGCGGGGATATCCCGCCTACGGGGCACATTCGCGTTCGGGTCCGAGCCCGTGTGATCCTCGCCGTCCACCAGATCGCAGGCACGGCACCCGTAGATGCGGGCGAGCCGGTTGAGCCCGGCCACCGGCGGCTCGTTGCCCGTGACCGCGGGCCACGCCTCCCACGAGCCCAGCTTGCGGACGCTGAACGGCTCGGAGGGCCAGAGGGTCTTCCATCGCTCCACCACGCGCTCCTGGGTGAGCCGGTGGGCCTCGCGGAACGCCTGCCGCGCGTTGAGCCGGTAGCGGCGCCGGTACTCCTGGGCGATCTCGACCCACGTCGCCCCACGTTCCCGTAACTCGGTGGTGAGGCGGTCCATCTCTTCCTTGAGACTGCGCGGCTTACGTGGCATCGCGTACCCCCCGGCCCCCGTGGATGCGTATCGCCGACACCGAGAGTAGCCAAAGCCTGCTTTCCGCTACGCACGGTTGTCAGGAATCGGCGACCACAGCGCCGGTTTCCGCCACCGGAAACCGCCCGCGCCCGCTTTCCCGGGCTTCGCGCTACAGACGCACCCCGTCTGAGCGCCTGTTGGGGCGGTCACCCCCCACCGGAAGGTGAAGGTCCGCCCCGTTACCCGGTTCCGCCTGACCCGCGGGCGGTGCCGTCACGAAGACGACGCCCCTGAACGCGAAAGGCGAGGGAGATTCGTGATGACCCGCATCCCAACCCGCCCCCGTGAGGCCCGCTGGGAGCTGCCCGCCGACCCCCGCGCCACGGCCGCGTGCCGCGCGCTGGTCCGCGTGACGCTCGCCGAGTGGGGCCTGCGCGACCTGACCGACGACGTGACGGTCGTGGTCACCGAGTTACTGGCGAACGCCCTCATCCACGGCGAGCCCCCGATCCACCTGACGCTGCGGCGCGCGCACGGCGCGCTCGTCGGCGCGGTCACCGACCTCGGCCCGGGACGTCCCCGGCTGCTGGCCGCCGCCGCCGACCTGGAGCACGGGCGCGGCCTGCGCATCGTGGACGCCCTCACCGACAGCTGGGGCGTCGATCCGCTGCCCGGCGGGGCCGGCAAGACGATCTGGTTCGCCCGCGCCGAGCCGGACCCGGTCGTGCCGCGCCCTCAGAGGGAGGAGTACAGCACGAACACGTTGCCCGACGGGTCGCGCAGCACGGCCCTGACCTCGTGCGGCCCCGTCTCCGGCCCCGAGACCACCTCGGCGCCCGCCGCCGTCAGGTCGCGCACCGCCTCCGCCACGTCGCCGACCTTGTACGAGGGCGCCGTCACCGCGCCCGCGACCTGCTCGCCGCCCGCGGCGAGCGCGACGGTCACCCCGCCGCCGTCCAGCGCGGCGAAGCGGTCGCCGTCGCGGAACTTCACCGCCAGGCCGAGGGTGCGCGAGTAGAACGCCACCGCCTCGTCCAGGTCGGTGACCGGGATCAGGACGTTGCCGAGCTTCTGGGCGTGCGCGCTCACGCTGGCCTCCACGGGGGTAGATCGTCTTCTCGACCGTACCCGCGCGGCGCCCCGGCGCGCACCCGTTCAGGGGGGCGTTAAGGGGACCCGCCCGGCGGGCGGATCCCCTACAGGGGCCGGTCGCCCCGGCCCCCGGGCTCACCTGGCGTCGTGCGGGCGCCGGCCATGGCCGGGCGAGGATGCCCCGCTCTCCTTCGGCCGCTCGCCGGTCGGCTCGCTCGAGGACGTGTGTCCCTGCTTGCCCGGCCGCTCGCCGGTCGGACGGCTTGAGGGTGCGGGTTCCTTCTCCTTGGGCCGTTCGCCGGTCGGCCGGCTTGCGGGCGTGCGCTTCGGTTGCGCAGGCCGCTCGGCGGTCGGCTGGGCCGAGGGCGCGCGTCCCGGCTCGCTCGGACGCTCGCCGCTCGGCTCCTCGGAGGGCTCGTCGCTGGGCTCGTCGCTGGGCTCGTCGTCCGGCTCCGGGCTCGGCTGCTCGCACGGCTCGCCCCGGTCCGACCACCGCGCGCTGTCGCTCGCCGAGCCGAGGCCGGAGCTGACGTTCACCGTGACCTTGCGGGTGTCCAGGTAACCGCACTCGGGGCTGGAGAACCGCACGGTGTAGGTGCGTTCGTAGACGGTGCCGCCGCTCAGCGTCGCCTGGCGCGCGACCGTGCGGGTGCCCCCGCTCTCGCCGCCGCTCAGCGTCTGGGTGAACGTCGCCGACAGCGCGACCGGGTCGGGCGTCGCGCTCTTGACCCTGACCGTCACCGCGCGTCCGTCGAAGCCGAGGATCGACACGGCCGGCGGCGCGCACTTGGACCCGGCGACCCTGACCTCTTTGGTCTGGGCGCCGTTGGCGGCGGCCGGCCGCGTGGAGACCCGCACGCCGAAGTAGGCGACCTTGCCGCAGGCGACATCGCCGAGGCTCCCGCGCAGCGAGGCCCGGTAGGAGGTGTCGCCGGAGAACGTGCGCGAGGCCCGGTCGACGACCTTGGCCACGCTCTCGCCCTCTCTGCGGGTGAACTCGGCGGCGAGGCTCACGGCGCCGGGCCCGCTCGTGCGCAGGGACACCTCGGCGGTGCCGCCGTTCCACTCCAGCGCCAGGTTGTCGACCGTCGGCGGCGGGCACGGCTCGCCCTTCACGGTGAACGTCCTGGTCTCGGTCCCGCCGGCGGCCTTGGGCGAGGTGGAGACCGCGACGCGGCGCACCACGGTGGTGCCACAGGCCGGGGCCTCGAAGCCGCCGTCCAGCGTCCGGGTGTAGGAGGTGGCGCCGGTGAGGGTCAGCGTGCGGGTGGTGGCGGGGGCGGCGAGGGTGAGCGCGCGGGTGCTGCCGGGGCCGAGGCCGGACGCCGAGGCTCCCTCGGTGAACCGCGCGGTCAGGGTGACGTTCTCCGTGGTGGTGGTGCGCACCCGCACGGTGGCCGTCCGCCCGTCGAAGGAGACGCCGAGGTCGCTCACCGACAGCCGGGTGGGGGTCGGCGTGGGGGTCGGGGTGGGCGTCGTCGGAGGCTTGGGGGTCGGCGTGGGCGTCGGCTTCGGGGTCGGCTTGTGCGTCGGGGAGGGCTTGGTGCTCGTGCCGGTGGTGGGGGAGGGCTTGCCCGTCTGGGGGGACGGCGGGGTGTGCGGGGCGGAGGTGGGCGGCGAGGGGGTGGACGACTTCGGCGTCACCGTGACCGCGGGACCGGAGTCGGAGCCGGATTCTGAGCCGGGTTCTGAGGGGGTGGGCGCGATCGCCTCCGACGGAGGGCCGCCAGGCTGTTTCGCCCCGGCGGTCGGCTCGGTCAGCGAGACGCCCCGCACGGGGGTGCCGTCGCGGTTGGCGGCCAGCACCGCGATCACGACGCCGACCGTGAGGATGCCCGCGCCGATCAGCACGCGCGGCAGGTGCCGCACCCGCGCGCGGCCGCGCGAACGGCCGAGCGAGGAGGCGGCGTTGCTGGACCCGGCCTGCGCGCCCGGCTCCGACAGCGGGAAGAACAGCGCCAGCAGCGCGGCCAGCTCCGCCAGGTGGCGGCGGCCCCGCTCCTCCCACTCCGGTCCGTACGCGGCCACCGCCGCGTTCTCCAGCTCGCCGACGAACGCGCGCGCGGTGGTGGGCCGGTCGGCCGGGTTCTTGGCCAAGCCCCGGGAGACCAGCGAGCGCACCGAGCTCGGCACGGCGTCGGCGGGGATCGGCGCCGACTGGTGCTGGTGCCGCAGGGCGGCCGGGTGGTCGGCGCGGTAGGGCCGCCTGCCGGTGAGGCACTCGAAGAACACGCAGGTGGCGGCGTAGACGTCGGTCGCGGGGCTCGCGGGCGCGCCGTTCCACTGCTCGGGGGCCATGTAGGACGGTGTGCCGGAGGGGTTGCCGGGCTGCCCGGCGGGGGTGGCGATGCCGAAGTCGGCCAGCTTGCTGAAGCCGTCGGCCTGGACCAGGACGTTCTCTGGCTTGTAGTCACGGTGGACGATGCCCTGGGCGTGCGCCGCCGCCAGCCCGGCGAGGGAGCCCTTGAGCACGGCCAGCGCGGCCTCCGGGCTCGTGGAGCCGTGCTCGTGGAGGATCTTGCGCAGCGCCACGCCGTCCACGAGCTCCATCACGATCGCCGCGCCGAGGGGGCTCTCGACGTACTCGTAGAAGCGCACGATGTTGCGGTCGTCGATCTCGACCATCGTGCGGGCCTCTTCGCGGAACGCGGCGAGGAACCGCGGGTCCGACCTCAGCTCGTCGCTCAGATACTTGATCGCCACATGGGCGCCGGTCTCGTCGTAGGTGGCCAGAACGACCCGGCCGCTCCCGCCGGAGCCCAGAACGCGTTCTTCCCGATATCCGGGAACGGACCAGGCGTTCATCGATTCCCCTCAGAGGTGGTGATGCTCCCGTCTCCCCAGACGAAGGTCTCACCCGATACGGCAAATGTCACGAGATTGGTAGATCATTGCGGTGACGATTTGGTTACGCTAGGTATGCCGGTTAAGCATACGTCAAGGTCAGGGCGGTGTTCGGCCAGGTCGTGCGGTGCCCGCCACGCGGGGAGCCCGGTAGACCACTCCCGCCGCGGGCGGTGCGGAGGGGGTCAGGAGAGACAGTCGTAGACGGCCGATGCCAGGCGGTAGGCGCGCAGCGCGCCGGGGCCCGTGGTGACCATCCGGTTCATCGTGTACGCCATCGCGAGCCCGCGCCGGGGGTCGCCGAGGCCCAGGGACCCGCCGAGCCCGGTGTGGCCGAACGCGGTCTCCGCCCCCTTGCGCGGGGTGAGGAAGTACATCGACGGGCGCATGTAGCCGAGGCCGAAGGCGCTGTCGATGAGCATCACGCGGTCGCGTCCCGAGACCCGGGTGCGCACCCCGTCCCGCAGGGTCTCGCGCGCGACGATCTCGCCCGCGACCAGGTCGCGGTAGAACCCGGCCAGGCCTCGGGCCGTGGCGACCATGCCCATGGCGGGCCATCCGGCCCGCATGATGACCGGGTGGTTGCCGCCGCCCTTCAGCTTGCTCGGGCTGGGGTTGCCGAGGGCCCGGTTCATCAGGCTCCCCTTGTCCGCCACCGCCTCGGCCAGGTCGCGTGCCACCTCACGCCAACTGGCCGGAGCGGCCGGGGCGCCGGGGGAGCCGGGGATGCCAGAGGAACCGGGAGAGCCTGGCGAGCCGGGGAAGCGAGGGGAGTCGGGGGAGTCGGGGGAGTCGTCGGTTCCGCGCATCCGCTCGCCGGCCGACATGCGGGCGGCACGGGCGGCGACGTCGTCCGGCGCGCCGAGCCACAGGTCCAGGCCGCGCGGCCCGGCGATCTCGCGGGCCACGATCTCGCCGGCGGTCGCGCCGGTGACCCGGCGGATCACCTCGCCGGTCAGGAAGCCGAAGGTGAGCGCGTGATATCCGTGCGCGGTGCCCGGCGTCCACAGCGGGGCCTGGCCGGCCAGGCGGGCGGCGATGGCGGGCTGGTCCTCGAACTCGCCGACGGGCACGTCCTGCTCGACGACGGGCAGGCCGGCCTCGTGGGTGAGCAGCCGCTCGACCGTGATCGCGTCCTTGCCGTGGGCGGCGAACTCCGGCCAGACCTTCGCCACCGGCGCGCGCAGGTCGACCAGGCCGCGTTCGGCGAGCCACAGCAGCACGGTGGCCGTGACGGCCTTCGTGCAGGAGTAGGTGAGCACGGGCGTCTCGGGTTCCCAGGGCCGCCCGGTGTGCCGGTCGGCGACGCCGCCCCACAGGTCCACCACCGGCTCCCCGCGCAGGTACACCGCGAAGGCCGCGCCGAGCTCCTCACCCTGGGCGAAGTTGTCGTCGAAGACCTCGCGCACCCGGTCGAACCGGGGGTCGCAGTGGCCCTGAGCCGTCATGCGCGCACGCACCTCTGTTCCAGGACGCTCCGGGAAGTGATCGCCGCCTCAGCCTAACAAGCGCGGGGCGGCCGGGCGGCGCCGCCGCGGGGTCAGCGGACGCGGCGCCGTCCGATGACGAGCAGCACCTCGCGCAGCGCGTCGGCCGCCTTGCGCACGGTCTCCTCCGGGACGGCGGCCATGACGTCGGAGTGGGCGCGGCCGGAGGCGTCGAGCGCGGTGGCGGCCACGCGGCGGCCCTCCTCGGTGAGACGGACCCAGCGGCTGCGGCCGTCGCCGGCGTCGGCCTCGCGGTCGACGTACCCGGCGCGCGCCAGCCGCTGCAGGACGTTGCTGGTGCCACCGGAGGTCAGGAACAGCGAGCGCGTCAGGTCGCTGGGCTTGAGGCGGTAGGGCGGGCCGGCGCGGTGCAGCGCCGCGAGCACGTCGAACTCGGCGTAGGTCAGGCCGAGCTCGGCCATCTCGGCGCGCGTGGCCTGTTCCAGGAGCCCGCCGATGCGCGAGACGCGCTTGCTGAGCTCCAGGACGGCCACCAGCGAGGCGGGCAGCTCGGCCGCCCAGCCGGGGACCAGGGCGTCGACCTCGTCCTGGCGCGGGGCGCCGGTCTCGTCCCGGTCGTCGTCTCCTTCATGCCGCACCCGAGAAGAGTACCTTCACGCATATTGCTTTCGTAAAAGCTTTTGAGATACCTTTCCTGCTATGGCTACGTCTCTTTTGATCCGTAATGGGCTCCTCATCGACCCGGACCCCGTCCCGGTGGTCCGCAGTGGTGACGTCCTCGTCGAGGACGGCGTGATCGCGGCCGTGGAGACCTCGCTCCCGGACGTACCCGGCGCCGAGGTGATCGACGCGATGGACCGCATCGTGATGCCCGGGTTCGTCGACACCCATCGGCACACCTGGCAGGCCGGCATCCGCTCGGTGGCCCCCGACGTCACCTTCGCCAAGTACCTCGGCCGCGTGCTCGGCGAGCTGGCGCCCCGCTACCGGCCCGAGGACGCCTACATCGGCAACCTCGCCGGCGCGCTGGAGTGCCTGGACGGCGGCGTCACCACGCTCCTGGACTGGTCGCACGTGCAGCTCACGCCCGCGCACACCGACGCCGTCGTGGACGCCCTGCGGCGGTCGGGGATCCGCGCGGTGTTCGGGTACTGCTACGGCGGCGACGGCGGCCCGCAGGGGCTCGCGGCCGAGGGACGCCGCGTCCGCGATCGGTATTTCGGCGGCTCCGACGGCCTGCTGTCGATGGCGGTGGCCGCGCTCGGCCCCGAGATCGCCGGCGAGGAGCTCGCCCTGCACGAATGGCGGCTGGCCCGTGACCTGGACCTCCCGCTGTCGGTGCACATGGGCGGGCACGGCGCCGAGAGCGCCGAGCGGGGGCTGGCGTTCCTGGTGAAGAACGACCTGCTCGGCCCGCGCACGACCTTCGTGCACCCGAACTTCTACACCGACGACGCGCTCCGGCGCATCGCCGACAGCGGGGGCACGGCCTCGGTGTCGCCGTTCGTGGAGGCCGAGCTCGGCATCGGCCACCCCGCGACCGGCCGCGCCCGCGCCAACGGCGTGCCGACAGCGCTCGGCGCCGACACCGTGGCGAGCGGGCCCGGCGACATGTTCTCGGTGATGCGGGCGGCCTACGCGCTGGAGCGGGCGCGGCCCGAGGGGGCCGGCACGGATTTCACCACCGGGGACGTGCTGCGGATGGCGACGATCGAAGGGGCGCGGGTCGCGGGGCTCGGCGAGGTGACCGGGTCGCTGACGCCGGGCAAGCAGGCCGACCTGGTGCTGCTGCGCGCCGACACGCTCGGCATGGCCCCGGTCCACGATCCGATCGCCGCGGTCGTGCTGTCCGCCGACCGCGGCGCGGTGGACACCGTGCTCGTGGGCGGGCGGGTGGTCAAGCGCGACGGCGTGCTGTGCCACCACGACGTGCCGGCGCTGCTGGCGGCCCTCACCGAGTCGGCGGGGCACCTCGTCGCCACGGGGTGAGCGGCATGGGGCGGGCGCGTCGCACGGGTCAGGTGCTCAGGACGCGCGCCGACTCCGACTCGTGCGCCAGCCTTCTGAGCACGTCGAACGCCTTGCCGTACAGGACCGTGCCGACCACGAGGGACTCGACCGCCGTCTCGCGGGCGCCGTGGAAGGGGATCTTGCCCATCTCGTGCTCGGCGACCAGCCGCATCGTCAGGGCGGCGTATTCGCGCAGGCCCTCGTCCGTGGCGGGCATGCCGAGCTGGTCGAGCCGGACGAGCACCTGCGCCAGCTCCTCGCGGGTGGGCGCCTCGGGGTGCACGGCCCAGCCGACGGCGTCGATGAGCCGGTCCACGCGCTCGCGGGCCCGGACGTGCTCGGGGTCGCCCGGCGGGTGCTCGGCGGGCGAGGCCAGGGCGTAGTGCGCGGTGCCGAGCATGGTGTGGAGGGGCATGTCCTCGTCCTCGACGGCCGTGATGATCTCGCGGATCGTCGCGACGGGCACGCGTCCGACCTCCAGCAGTGCGCGGATGAGCCGCAGCCTGCGCAGGTGCCGGTCGCCGTACTCCGCCCGGGTGGCGGCCGTCTGCTCGCCCTGCGGGAGCAGGCCCTCGCGCAGGTAGTACTTGATCGTGGGGATGGGCACTCCCGACGCGGCGCTGAGCTGGGAAATCCGCATACCCCGATGATACTCTCTCTGGATAGCTTGGCTATCCAATAGGGGGGCGTTGTGCCATCGCCGTGGGGCGCCGGAGGCGGCGCGGGGCTCAGCCCGCCTGCCGCGGGACCAGGCCGATGCCGGCGAGGGCACCGGGAGCGGCCGGGTCGAGATCCTCCTCGGCGTCCGCCCACTCGCGCAGGTGGATGAGGCCGGGGTCCACCAGGTCGAGCCCGGCGAAGTAGGCGGCGATCGTCTCGCGGTCGCGGAGCCGGAGCGTGCCGCGGGTGCGGGTGTAGATCTCCCGGGCCTGGGCGACGGCGTCGGCGTCGACCACGCCCTTGTAGCCGTGCGACAGCACGAGCGCGCCGCCGGGGGGCAGCGAGCGGCGCAGGTACGACACGATGCTCGCCGCCTCGTCGTCATCGTCGACGAAGTGGACGATCGCGCAGAGGATCACCGCGAAGGGCCGGTCCAGGTCGAGGTGCCCGCCGACCCGCGGGTCGTCCAGGATGGCCTTGGGATGGCGCAGGTCCCCCTCGATGACGCAGGTGCGCGGGCTGTCCGCGAGCAGCGCGCGGGCGTGCACGAGCACGATGGGGTCGTTGTCGACGTAGACGACCCGCGCCTCGGGCGCGGCCCGCTCGGCGACCTGGTGGACGTTCTCCTGCGTGGGCAGGCCAGTGCCGATGTCGATGAACTGGGTGATGCCGGACGCGGCGAGCAGGCGCACGGCCCGCTTGAGGAAGGCCCGGTTGTCGCGGGCGAACCGCCGCGCGTTGGGGAACAGCTTGATGATGTTCTCCGCGGCCTCGCGGTCGGAGGCGAAGTTGTCCTTGCCGCCCAGGTAGTAGTCGTACATGCGGGCCACGCTGGGGGTTCTCGGATCGATCCCGGGAGGTGCCTTCTCGGTTCCGCTCATCCGCGCCCTCGCCCTCGCAGTCAGAGACGTCACGCCGGGTGACCAGCGCCATACGGCCGAATATAGACGAGAATCCAGCTCACAGTGATCATGTGACCAGTCTTCGTCTCGATGTCACTCGACGGTCACAGGACGCCGACCACGCGCCGTGTCCGGGCCGCGTTCATCCCGCCGTCCGTCCCGCCGTACTCACGACGGACGGCGGACGCGGCGGGTTCAGCGCACGGGGAGGTTCTTGAGCGCCTCGCGGCGGCTCAGGCCGTTCAGTCCCTTGAGCGTGACGTACCGGAGCACCTCGCGCGCGTCGGTCTTGGCGTACTCGCGCAGGGCCCAGCCGATGGCCTTGCGGGCGAAGAAATCGGTGTCCGAGAGGCTCGGCTCGATGCAGGCGTATAAGAGGCCGAGGTCGGTGCGGTCCTTGAAGGCGTTCTGGCAGAGGATCGACGTGCGGCGCTTCCACAGGTCGGGGTCGCCCGCCCACTCCAGCATGAGCGGGCGCATCGTGTCGGGGTAGGCGCGCAGCAGCCCGCCGATCCTGTGGACGGCCAGCTCGTCCACGTAGTCCCACCAGGCGCCCGTGACGATCATCTCTTCGTACATGGGGACCGTGTAGAGCGTCTGGAAGGGCTTGTAGTAGCGGTAGGCGCACAGCTCGATCGCGGCGTAGCGCTCCTCGCGGTACTCGGCGTCGCGCCACAGCGCGAGCACGGCCCTGCGCCACTCGGGGGCGGTGTCGATGCGATGCTCGGCGAAGACCCGCTTCACCGCGGCCCGCCTCGGCGCGGCCTGCGCCCCGAGGAAGGGCATGGCCGACTTCATGTACGCCTGCATGGCGGGGGCCTTGGCCGGGTCGGCGGCCTCCGTCAGGGCCAGCCGCACGGCCTTGTGGAGCGGGGTCATGCGGGGTGGCTGGTCCGTTCGCCCGTGGCCAGGCCGTCGAAGAGCACCGTGATGTAGTGCTCGGAGAGGGCCGCGGGGTTGAGCCGCCCGCCGGGACGGAACCAGCGGACGGCGACCCAGATCGCGTCGCGGATCATGCGGTAGGTCAGCTTGGGGTCGACGTCCGGGCGCAGCGCGCCCTCGGCCTGGCCGCGCTTGATCTGGCCCACCCACATGCGCTCGACCTCGTCCTCGGCCTTGATCAGGTAGTCGAAGCGGTCGCCGGGGAGGGAGCGCAGGTAGTTCCAGTCGTTCTGCATCACCGTGATCGCGGCGCGGTGCGGCTCCAGGGTGCCGAAGCCGATGCGCACCATCTCCGACAGCACCGCGCGGGCGTCGCCGCCGCCGTCCAGGGCCGACCGGTAGCGCCCGATAAGGTCGTGGAGGAACGTCGACAGGACCTCGTCGACGATCGACTCCTTGGAGTCGAAGTGGTGGTACAGGCTTCCCGAGAGGATGCCCGCCTCGTCGGCGATCTGGCGCACGGTGGTGGCCTGGAAGCCCTTGCGGGCGAAGAGCTCGGCGGCGAGCTTCACCAGATGTTCCCGGCGCTCGGAGGCGGAGCCCGAAGAGGCCGCGCGGCGGACGGTGCGCCCGGCCGCGGCGCCGCCGGCCGCGGGCGTCGTCGCGACCGCGGAGGCGCCGCCGGAGTTCTTTCGGGTGTTCACGTCCTCCATTATGGGGGTCGGTGCAATCGCTTGCTCGCCTAACGCGGATGGCGAGTCACCTGCTCACACTGCGTTCCCGCGCCGACCAAGCGCTTGGTGCGATTCGACCGCGCGGACGACCGGAAGGGCGGTTCCCCGGATGACCGAGGCCTACATCATCGGCGCCGTGCGCACCCCCGCCGGCCGCAGGGACGGGGGCCTGGCCACGGCGCATCCCGCGGACCTCGGCGCGCTGGTCGTCCGTGCGCTGATCGATCGTACCGGGGCGGACCCGTCCGCCGTGGACGAGATCGTGCTCGGGTGCGACGACGCCGCGGGGCCGCAGGGGGGCAACCTCGCGCGGACGTGCTGGCTGGCGGCCGGGATGCCGCCCGAGGTGCCCGGCGTGACGCTGGACCGCCGGGGCGGGTCGTCCCAGCAGGCCGTCCACGCCGCCGCGCGCGCCGTGTGGAGCGGGAGCGCGGGGCTGGTCGTGGCGGGCGGGGTGCGCAGCGTGAGCATGGTCCCGCCCTCGGACGCCGAGCCGGTCGCGGGATCGCGCGGATGGCGGGCCCGGTACGGCGGGCGGGCGTTCCCGCCGCTGCGGGCCGCCGAGACGATCGCCGAGAAGTGGGACGTCTCGCGCCTTGAGATGGAGGAGTTCGCGGTGCGGTCCCACCGGCGCGCGGCCCGCGCCCTCGGCGAGTGGCGCTTCGAGCGGGAGGTCGTCCCGGCCGCCGGCCTGCTCGCCGACGAGGGCCCCCGGCCGGACCTCGGCCTCGCCGAGCTGGCCGCCCTGGAGCCGTTCGCCGGCGGCGGCAGGCTGACCGCCGCGCTGACCGCCGAGCCCTGTGACGGCGCCGCGGCCGTGCTGATCGCCTCCGCGGACGCGGTGCGGGCGCACCGGCTGAACCCGCGCGCCCGCGTCCACCACGCGTCCGCCCGCGCCTGCGATCCCGCCGCCCCGCCCGCCTTCGCCGCCGCGACCGCCCGCGCGCTAGACCGAACGGGTATGGCGGCGGATCGGCTGGACGTCGTCGAGGCGGACGAGGGCTACGCCTGCCTGCCGCTCGCCTGGGCGCGCGAGACGGGCGTGGACTCCGAGCGGATCAACCCCAACGGCGGTGCCCTCGCGCTCGGCGACGCCCTCGGCGCGTCGGGGGCGCGGACGCTGACCTCGCTGCTCCACGAGCTGGAACGCACCGGGGGGCGCTACGGCCTCCAGGTGGCCGAGGACGGATCCCAGGCGGAGGTCACGATCATCGAGCGTCTCTGAGCCCTGGGCGGAGCCGCCGCACCCGGCGCCACCGGGCCCGCCTCGGGAGACTATCTGGGGCCTGCCTCAATTTTGGGAGCGTTCTCATCCACCGAAATCCCATGGTCGTGGGTATGGAAAACAGGAAAGTTTCCTATTAGATTGTCGAAATGTCCGAGACGGCGCCCGGGGAGGCGATGCCTTTCCGCGGACGCCGCGCCCCGTAACGGTCCTGCGAGCCTCCGGCGCGAGCCGCCGATGCCACCAGGCGAGGAGAGTGCATGAAGCGCAGCCCTCAGCTACTGCGTCTGGCCGATTCGGTCCTCCTCCCCGGGTTCGAAGGACGAACACCCCCGGACTGGCTGCGGCGCCGACTCGGCGAAGGGCTGTCGGGCGTGGTGCTGTTCTCCAGGAACGTCGGGACGCCGTCCGAACTCGCCGAGCTGACCGCGGCCCTGCGCGCCGAACGCCCCGAGGCCGTCATCGGCATCGACGAGGAGGCCGGCGACGTCACCCGGCTGGAGGCCAGCACCGGCAGTTCGCGCCCGGGCAACTACGCACTCGGCGTGGTCGACGACGTCGGCCTCACCGAGAAGATCGCGTACGGCATCGGCCTGGACCTCGCCGCCTCCGGGGTGAACGTCAACTTCGCGCCCGCCGCCGACGTGAACTCGAACCCGCGCAACCCCGTCATCGGCCTGCGCTCCTTCGGCGCCGATCCCGAGCTCGTGGCGCGGCACACCGCCGCCTGGGTACGGGGGCTCCAGGCGGCGGGCGTTGCCGCCTGCGCCAAGCACTTCCCCGGACACGGGGACACCGCGGTCGACTCCCACCACGGGCTGCCGTCGGTCGCGGCGTCGCTCGAGCAGCTCCACAAGGTGGAGCTGCTCCCGTTCCGCGCCGCCATCGCCGAGGGCGTCCAGATGATCATGACGGGTCACCTGCTCGTCAACGCCTACGACCCCGACCTGCCCGCCACGCTCAGCTCGCGCATCCTCACCGGCCTGCTCAGGGACGAGATGGGCTTCCAGGGCGTGACCATCACCGACGCCGTGGAGATGGCGGCGATCGTCGAGCGGTACGGCATCGGCGGCGGCAGCGTGCGGGCGGTCGCCGCGGGAGCCGACCTGATCTGCGTCGGCGGCGAGAACGCGGGCGACGAGGTCGTGGTGACGATCCGCGAGGCGATCGCCGACGCGGTCGCCGAGGGCACGATGCCCGAGGAGAGGCTCGCCGAGGCCGCGCGCCGCGTCGAGGCCCTCACCACCTGGACCGGCTCCTTCCCCGTCCCCGAGCCCGCCGCCGTCCGGGAGACCCTGACCCTCGGCGCGCACCTGGACGGCCACACGGCCGCCGCCATGGCGCTGGACGGGCACGGGGCTCCCGCTCCGGACCTGGACGGGCATGTGGGGCTGGACGGCCACGCGGGCGCCACGGCGCTGCTCGACGGTGTGCCCTCGTCCGGGTACGCGGACGGGAACGGGCACGTGCCGCCGGGGCTGGCCGCCGCCCGGCGGGCCATCCGGATCGCCGGCGCCGACCCCGGGGCCGTGCTGCCGCTCGCCGCGGCGCCGCACGTGGTGGAGCTGACGCCCCTGATGAACCTGGCGATCGACAAGCACATGCCGTGGGGCGTCGGCGAGCCGCTGGGCAAGCTGCTGCCCGGGACGACGGTGACCCGCGCCGGTGAGGAGGAGGCCGGGGAACTGGACGAGACCGTCCTGCGCTCGGCCGCCGACCGGCCGCTGGTGCTGGTGGTGCGCGACGCCCACCGCCACCCCTGGCAGACCGACGCGCTCAACCGGCTGCTGACGGCGCGGCCCGACGCGATCGTGGTCGAGATGGGCCTGCCGGGGCGCACCGACCTCGGCGCGGTCCACATCGCCACGCACGGCGCCGCCCGCGTCTGCGGCCAGGCCGCCGCCGAGGTGCTCACCGGCCTGCTGCCCGTCACGCCCTGACCCCGGCCCCGCAGCGAGGCGCTCCGCCACGGAGCGCCTCCTCGCCGTGCCCGGCAGAATCAGGAGGTTGCGGAGCTACCCACATATATCGCCATTTCCAGGGAAAACTCCGATGGTTGCTCCGGAAAAGGAACGGTGAATGAGCGGTATCTGTGCGGGACGCGTCGTCGTGGTGACCGGTGCCGGGCGCGGCATCGGAAGGCAGCACGCCCTGGAGTTCGCCCGCCAGGGCGCCAAGGTCGTCGTCAACGACCTCGGGACCGACACCCGGGGCGGAGGACGCTCCAACGCCCCGGCGCTCGCGGTGGTCGAGGAGATCCGCGACTTCGGCGGGGACGCGGTCGCCAACTGCGACGACGTGGCCGACTGGGAGGGCGCGGCGCGGCTCGTGAAGACGGCGGTCAGCGCCTTCGGCCGGCTGGACGTGCTCGTCGGCAACGCCGGCTACCTGCGGGACCGCATGATCGTCTCGATGACCGAGCACGACTGGGACGACGTGATCCGCGTCCACCTGAAGGGGCACTTCCTGCCGCTGCGGCACGCCGCCGCGTACTGGCGGGAGCGTGCCAAGGCCGGGGAGACGCTGGACGCGCGGGTCGTCACCACCACCTCCGGCGCCGGGCTGCTCGGCAGCGTCGGCCAGGCCAACTACGCCGCGGCCAAGGCCGGGATCGTCGCGCTGACGCACACCGCCGCCGCCGAGCTGGCCCGCTACGGCGTCACGGTCAACGCGGTCACGCCCTCGGCCCGCACCCGCCTGACCGAGGAGGCGTTCGCCTCCATGGTGGCCCCGCCCGAGTCCGGCTTCGACGTCATGGACCCGGCCAACGTGGCGCCCCTGGTGGTCTGGCTGGGCTCGGCCGAGTCCTCCGGCGTCACCGGGCGCGTCTTCGAGGTCGAGGGCGGCATGATCTCCATCGCCACGGGCTGGACCCACGGCCCGGGCGTCGACAAGGGCTCCCGCTGGGAGCTGCACGAGATCGGCGAGGCGGTCGGCAAGCTGCTCGCCGAGGCCCCGATGCCCGACCCGGTGTACGGCGTGGCGCCGATCTGAGCCGTATCCGGCGACCTTGACCATACTTCGCGAGGCGATGTATGGTCGCCGGCATGCCCGACGACCCTTCACGGCGCGCGGGAACGGCCGCGACCGGCCGCGAGGGCTGAGCGCCCACCGATGTCGTTCGCCTCCCCGCTGTTCCTCTGGTTCTTCATGCCCGTCACCCTCGTGGCGTACTGGGCGACGCCCCGGCGCCTGCGCAACGGTGTCGTGGCCGTGGCCAGCCTGGTCTTCTACGCCTGGGGCGCCGGGCCGTACGTGGCGCTACTGGTGTCGGCGATCCTGGTGAACTTCGCGGCGGGCATCGCGATCGACTCCGCGCGGATCTCGGCGCGGGGCCGGAGGACCGTGCTCGTGGGGGCGGTCGCCTGGGACCTCGGCCTCCTCGCCGTGTGGAAGTACGCGGGGTTCGCGAGCCGCCAGATCGACGCGCTGTCGAGCGTGCTCGGCCTCGGGCACGGCCCGATCGTGGACCTCGCCCTGCCGATCGGCATCTCCTTCTTCACCTTCCACCACATCTCCTACGTGGTGGACGTGTACCGGCGCAGCAGGCCCGCACAGCGGGGCCTCGTCGGGTTCGTCACCTACATCGCGATGTTCCCGCAGCTCGTCGCGGGCCCGGTCGTGCGCTACCACGAGATCTCCGCCCAGCTCGCCGACACCGCGCGCGACCGGTACGCCGACCTCGCCGCGGGCTTCCCCCGCTTCGCCCTCGGCCTGGCCAAGAAGGTGATCGTGGCGGACACCGTCGCCCCGATCGCCGACGCCGCGTTCGCCGTCCCCGGCGGGGAGATCGGCGCCGCCACCGCCTGGGTGGGGGCCCTGACTTACACCGTGCAGATCTACTTCGACTTCTCCGGGTACTCCGACATGGCGGTCGGCCTGGGCACGATGTTCGGGTTCCGGTTGCCGGAGAACTTCGCCCGGCCGTACTCGGCCTACTCCGTCACCGACTTCTGGAGGCGCTGGCACATCTCGCTGTCGCGCTGGTTCCGCGACTACGTCTACATCCCCCTCGGCGGCAACCGCCGCGGCACGGCGGTCACCTACCGCAACCTGCTGGTCATCTTCGTGCTGTGCGGCTTCTGGCACGGCGCCGGCTGGACGTTCCTGTGCTGGGGCCTGTACCACGGCGGCCTGCTCGTCGCCGAGCGGGCACTCGGCTGGGACAGGCCGCCCGGCGGCGTCCCCGCCCTGGTGCTGCGCCGCGCCGCGACCTTCCTGCTGGTCGTCGCCGGGTGGGTCCTGTTCAGGTCCGCCGACCTGTCCCAGGCGGCGGGCATGCTCGGGGCGATGGCCGGGGCGCGGGGCGGCGGGCTCGACGAGTTCGTGCTGTTCTCCCTCGACCACCGGCGCACGGTCGTCCTGGCCCTCGCGATGACCGTGGTGCTGCTGCCCGGCTCGCAAAGCCTCGGACGGCTGCTGGAGCGCGGCAGGGACGGCGCGGCGCGGTGGGCGGTCACGGCGGCGCGCGCGGCGGTGACCTTCGTCGCGGCCCCGTACGCGGGTGTGCTCGTCGCCGCGGGGACCTTCAGCCCGTTCCTCTACTACCAGTTCTGATCATGGATACCGCGGCTCTCACGAGAACCCCCGGGACGCCCTCCCCGCGCCGTCGCCGCCGCGTCGCCGCCCTCGCCGCGCTTCTCTTCTTCTTCGGCCCCGCCGTGGCGTTCGCCGCCGGGGACAGGGCCGACGAGATCGAGAACCGCGAGCCGGCCGCCTTCCCCGCGCTGTCGCGGCGGTTCGCGACCGGCTTCGAGGCGTGGGCCGTCGACCATCTGCCCCTGCGCGGGCAGGCCGTGCGGGCCCACACCCTGCTGTCGGAGAGGCTCTTCGGCGAGCCGCCCTCGTACGCGACCGCCGGCCCCCGCGCCTACCCCCGGGTCATCGAAGGACGCGACGGCTGGCTGTACTTCGGCGACGACGTGGCCGAGGCGTGCCGGCCCGCCGGGACGACGGCCGGCGTCCTGGACCGCGTGCGCAGGCTGGGCGAGATCGTGCGCGGCTCCGGACGCGGGTTCGTGTTCACCGTGGCGCCGGACAAGACCACCGTCTCCCCGGACAAGCTGCCGGACCGGTTCCTCGGCGAGGGCTGCCTGCGGAGCCGCAAGACGGAGCTCTGGGCCGCGCTGGAGGCCGCCCGCGTGCCCGGGTACCTCGACCTGCGCGCCCCGCTGCTGCGGCTGCAGCGCGACACGGGCGAGCCCGCCTACTTCCGCACCGACAGCCACTGGAGCGAGCGCTCCGCCGCCCTGTACGGCGCGGAGCTGGCCCGCGTCCTGCGGCCCGCCCTGGCCGGCGGCACGCGGCTCACCTTCCTCGGGCGGTCGCCGCGCGAAGGCGACCTCGGCAGGCTGCTCGGCGCCCCGCGCCGGGAGGACGCCGCCCGCTGGCGGCTGGACCGGGACGGGGTGCGCCGCCTCGCCCAGGACGACCGGGACGCGCCGATCGCCTTCCGCGTGACCAACGCCACCACCCGCGCCGCGCTGTTCCGGCCGCGGACCCTGATCGTCGGCGACTCCTTCACCCGGGAGTCCACGCCGTGGATCACCCCGTACTTCGCCGACCTCACCGTGCTGCGCAGCGACGCCCCGGTCAGGGCCGGTCCCGAGCGGGTCGCCGGGTACCTCCGGGAGGCCGAGGTGGTGGTGTTCGAGATGGTCGAGCGCTACTGGGCGGGCGGCCACGGGGAGATGCTGACCGACGAGACGCTCGCCGCGGTGGAGAAGGCCCTGAAGGCGGCCCCGCGGCGCGCGGGCGGCCCCGGTTGACCATACTTCTGGCCCCGAAGTATGGTCTCGGCCATGGCCACCGGATCCTCAACGGTGAGCGAGCCGACCTACTTCATCCTCGCCGCCCTCCTCGACGGTCCCCTGCACGGCCACGGCATCATCAAGCGCGTCCTGGACCTGTCCGAGGGCCGCATCAGGCTCCCCGTCGGCACCCTGTACGGCGCCCTCGACCGGCTGGCCACGCACGGCCTGATCGTCCTGGACCACGAGGAGGTCGTGGACGGCCGCCCCCGGCGCTACTACCGCCTCACCGAGCACGGCGACGGCGTGGTCACCGCCGAGGCCCGCCGCATGCAGAAGGCCGCCGCGATCGTCACCGGCCGCGCCCCCGGGACGGCGCCGGCGTGACGCCCGCCGGCGGCGCCCGGCCGCGGGCGGCGGGCGCGCCGTGACCCCTCTGGAGCGCCGGTACCGATGGCTGCTGCGCGCCTATCCGCCGGGGCACCGGGCCGGGCACGGCGACGAGATGATCGCCACGCTGCTCGCCGCCGACGCCGGCCGCCGCGTGCCCTCGTCGCGTGAGGCGCTGGCCCTGGTCGCCGGTGGTCTGCGGGCGCGCGCCCTCGACGCGGGCCGTGTCCCGTGCCTCCGGGACGGCACGCACCTCGGCGTCACGGCGCTGGCGGCGATGAACGTGGGCGTCCTGCTGCCGTACGCCGGGTCGGTCCCGGTGTGGACGGCGCTGGCGGCGGCGGCGCTGCTGGCCGTGACCCGGGGCAGGATCCGCACGGCGCTCCTTCTGGTGGCGCTGGTCGGGGCCAAGGTCGTCGCCGTGGTGCTCGGCCGTCCCTGGCTGGACGAGACGCTGCTGCCGGTCTTCCCCGACGCCTGGTGGCGCCTGCCCGCGCTGTACTCCACCGGGGGCCCGGTCGCGCCCGTCGCCGCCTACGCGCTCGCCTTCCTCGGCCTCCTGGCGCTGGCCGCGCGGCGCGTCCCGGTCAGGACGCGGACGTGGCGATGGTGGCTCGTGGCGCCGCTGGTGGCGGGCGCCGACCCGTCCTCGTGGCTGACCGTGCAGCCCGGATCGGCGCGCGAGATGGCCAGGGTCGGCCTGGAGGTCGTGCTCCTGTGCCTGGCGGTATGGGCGGGCCGCGTCGCGGCCGATCCGCGCTGGGCCGTCGCCGCCGCGCTCGCCGTGACGCCGGTCGTGGTCGCCTGCGTGGAGAACGCCCTGGTGGGCGGGTACGGGTACGTCCTCTACGGGCGTCAGGAGCTGTCCCATCTGGGCGTGCTCGTCCTGCTGATCGTCGTCGCGGGCGCGGCGCCGCTGCGCGCCCGGCGGCGCGTGCTGCTGTGACCCCCGTGCCGGGCCGGGCGGCCCGATGGCGGGCCGCGCTCGCGGTGTCGCGCCGGGCCGCGCGCCTCCTGCCGGCCGTCCTGGTCGTCCTGGCGGTGTGCGGCGTCCCCGAGCTCCGCGACGCGGGCGCGGCCCGGGACGGCGGCGGGCGGGACGCGGCCACGTGGCGGGAGGAGATGCGCGCGGACTGCATGAGGCGGCACGGGTTCAGGTACGTCCCTACGGTGGGCACGCGCGCCAACCCCATCCGCCGGGACGCCGCGGAGGCGCGGGCCCGCGACATGGGGGAGTACCCGGCGCTGCGCCGCTTCCGGCAGAAGTACGGGTTCGGGGTGTTCGCGCTCTACGCCTATCCCCGCGAGTTCGGGAACCCCATGGCCCCGGTCGAGGAGCCGCTGGAGCCGAACGTGACGATCCGGCTGGCGCTCTCGCCGACCCAGCTCCACGCCTACCAGGACGCCGACGACGCCTGTTACGCGGAGGCGGTCAAGACCGTCACGGGCAAGAAGGTGACCTCGCGCTACGACCACCTGACGCAGGCGGACGCGCGGATCAAGGAGCTCGTCGCCGCCGAGCTGGACACCGACCCGCGGCTCACCCGGCTCGGCGCGCGGATGGCCGCCTGCCTGCGGCGCGCGGGTCACGCCGTCCCGTCCGCGACGCCCTCGGCGCTGGTCGACCGGGGACCGGCCGTCTTCCTGGCGGAGGAGAGGCGGCTCGGGCGCCGGATGCAGGAGCCCGACGACCGCGTCCCGGAGACGGCCTTCTACGCGCCGCCGCTGCTCCCGCAGGACGCGCGGCCGTACCTGGCCCGCGAGATCGCCGCCGCGCTCGCCGACCTCGAATGCGGCAGGGACTTCTACGCCGCCTACGAGCCACGGCGCATGCGGATGGAGCACCGGGCGCAGGCGGAGTTCGGCCTGGAGGCGTGGTGACGGGCGCGCTCAGGCGAAGGCGTAGCACTCCACTTCCGCGCGGCGGAACGCCAGGCCCTGCGAGACGGAGCGCTCGACGCACTGCTGTTCCTTCGGGCCCAGGGTGAGCGTGCCGCAGACCGTCACGCCGGAGTAGGTGCGGCAGTCGAGGTCGGGGGCGGCCGCCGCGCCGATCACGTACTTCGCGGTGACCTCTTTCCGGCAGGCGCGGCGTGCCTCGGCCGTGTCGGCGTACCGGCACTGGGACGTGAGGACCCGGTACTGCTCCGCGCTGACGGACCTCTTCTCCTCCGGGCCGGGAGGTCCTCCGGCGACCGGGATCGCGGCGGTGACGGCGGCGATGGCCGTCGCGGCCGGGACGGTGACCATGGTGAACAGGGCTGCTGTCGCAAGGGCGACGACCTTCGCGATCTTCGTCATGACCATTCCCCCTGTCATGACGTTCGTACCCGCCGCGTGCCCGCCCGAAGAACCCCGGGGGTAAAGCGCGGCCCTGGCCGGGGCCTCGGACCGGTACCGGACGGGCGCCGGGCTCGCCGGGGCTCGCCCGGCGACATGACCGTACGATGCTCACGGTACTGACATGTCAGCTCATGGGATGGAGTGTCGTGAAGATCGCCTACGTCACCTACGACGGCCCGGACGACGACAGGGACGTCATGCTCGCCCACTGGCGGGACGCCGGCGTCGACGGGGCCGCGGTGCGCTGGGACGACCCCGCCGCGGTCTGGGAGGCCTTCGACGCCGCCGTGGTGCGCTCGACGTGGGACTACGTGGAGCGGCGCGGGGAGTTCATCGCCTGGGCGCGCCGGGCGTCGGCCGCGACGCGGCTGCTGAACCCGCCCTCGGTGATCGAGCGCAACACCGACAAGACCTACCTGCGGGCCCTGGCCGCCGCCGGCGTCCCGACCGTGCCCACGACCTGGGTCGGCCCCGGAGAGGAGCTCCGGCCGCCGTCCTTCGAGGAGTATGTCGTGAAGCCGGCGGTCTCGGCGGGGGCGCGCGACACCATCCGCACGAGCCTGGCGTCCGAGGCCGCGGCGCACGCCGGGCGCATCGCCGCCAAGGGCGGGACGGCCATGGTGCAGCCCTACCTGCGCATGGTGGAGGAGGAGGGCGAGCTCTCCCTGCTGTACTTCGGCGGGCGGTTCAGCCACGCCGTCCGCCGCACCGCCATGCTGGCCGCCCATGGCACCGCGCGGCCCCGCGCCGACCATGTGGGCGCGGAGCTCCGCACGCCCGCCCCCGACCAGGTCGCCCTCGCCGAGAAGGTCCTCGGCCAGATCGCGGAACCGCTCCTGTACGCCCGCGTGGACCTGGTTCGCCTGCCGGACGGGACTCCCGCCCTCATCGAGCTGGAGCTGACCGAGCCGTACCTCTACCTCTCCGACGCGCCCGGGGCCCCGGGCCGCCTCACCGACGCCCTGCGCGAGCTCCTGCGGGCGTGAGGCCCTAGCCGTCGAACCGGCCGTAGGAGCCGCGGAAGAAGAGCAGGGGCCCGCGGTCGGCGTGCGTGCCGAGGTCGTGGACGCGGGCGACCACGATGAGGTGGTCTCCGGCCGGGTGCTCGGCCTCGATCGAGCAGTCGATCCAGGCCAGCGCCTCGTCGATGAGAGGATGCCCGCCGGGGGAGGACGTCCAGGCCAGGCCGGCGAACTTGTCCGGGCCCCTGGCGGCGAGCTGCCTGCTGACGTCCTCGTGGTGGTCGGCCAGGACGTTGACGCACACCCGGCCCGCCTGCCTGAGCCGCGGCCAGGTGGAGCTGGTGTGGGCCACGCAGAACGCGACCAGCGGGGGGTCGAGGGACACCGAGGTGAAGGAGTTGACCGCGATGCCGGCGGGCTCGCCGGTGGCCGGGTCCATGGCCGTGATCGCGACGACGCCGGTGGCGAACCGGCCGAGCACGTTTCTGAAGTGACGGGGCTCGACGATGGGCTGCGCGGCCTCCGGGGCGCCCGCCTGGTCGTGCCGGCCGTTCGCGACGGGCGGCAGGGCGACCGGGGGAGCGGTCGTGTCCTCGCGCACGGTGTGCCCGTGGGCCGGGACCGCACCGCGCGGCGTGGCCACCCGCGCCGCTGGGGTGCTCATCGTCGTCCTCGCCTCCCTCGGTGGCGCGGCCCCGCCTGTCTCCGCGCCGTGGACCGCCGGAACTCCGCGACCAGCATGCAACCTCAACGCTGGTTCAGGTCAAGCGTGGGATGACGAAGTGGAGGCCGGTGAGGTGTCCGGTTCCGGGCGCGCGCCGGCCGTGTCGGGGCAAGCACTTGCTTGGGCTGCCCGGTCGCGCGACCGTGTGATCAGCGTCTTTACGGGAGGGGCGATCCGCCGGGATGTCGCGGGCGGGGCCGGGCGCGCGCCGTCAAGAGGGGGAGCGGTGTTGGATATACCGCATTTTCCGAGAACTCCGGCCGGGGCCTCCGCGCGCCGCGAGAGGCGCCGGGAGCGCGGGCCCACGGGTGTCCGATTCGGGGATATCGGGGGCGCCGATGCCGGTGGGGCGCGGGCGCGCGACACGCCCGGGGCCATCATTCGGAAATGACGGAAATTTCCTCACCTGAAGGACCGATTCCCCATCGCCGGGGTTGACGGGCGTCGCCGCGCCGGATGACCGTGGAGCGTGACGGCGGACGCGCCGCCCGTGGAGCGATGACGGCCGGGAACGGCGGTCATACGGAAGACGTGTCCTGGCGGGCGTGGGGGACCCGCCAGGACACGTTCCGCCCCGGCGCGGCTACCAGGACCCCGGCGAGGGTTGGGGTCCTGGCCGCCGTTCATCGCACGGAGTCTGAGGGAGGCGACTCGCCGCGCGCCCGCGTCTCATCGGGGCGCTCGTCGGCGGGCCTTCGCAGATGGCGCGTCACGAGCCGGGCCGCGCCGACCGGGTCGGCCGCCGGATGGGTGACGGTGAGGCCGTCCTCGTTCCAGACGAACGATCCCTTCCTGCACCAGACGGTCAGCTCGCTCGTCACCGACAGCACCGACATGCCGTTTCCGCTGCTCTGGTAGGTGTGCGTGAACCCTTCGCGGTGCAACGCGTAACGCAGTAGACGCGTCGCCTCGCGCGGATCGTGCCACGGCAGGTACGGCTTGCCCGCTCGGACCGCCAGCACAGGCCCTCACCCCCTCGCCGGCCCTTTGATGGATTTGTACCAACGTTTGGATAATGCGGGGTGGAGACGCTTGGGTCAAGGGGTTGTTTGCTGTCAGATCGAGATCGTCTAGATTCGTAGGTACAAAAGGACGGAACCGTAGGTGAGATTTGGCACGGTCGACGCTGTATCAGCAGGTGGCCGGCGAGCTGCGCAGGGCCATCTATTCCGGTGAGCTCGGGCCGGGTGCCCAGCTGCCCACCGAGTTGGACCTCATGGACAGCCATGAGGTCAGCCGCAACACGGTTCGCCTGGCGCTGGCGGAGCTTGAGAACGAGGGCCTGATCACGCGGATGCGCCGCCGGGGCAGCTTCGTGCGCGATCGCCGTGCCCTGCTCATGCGCCCGCAGGACGAGCTGAGCGCCTCACCGGGAGTGCTGCGCAGGGAGGCCTTCGCCGAGGCCGTGACCAAGGAGGGACGCAAGCCGGGCCAGGAGATCGAGGTCTCCATCGTGCGGCCGCCCGAGGAGATCGCCGCCCGGCTTGAGCTGGAGGAGCACGCCCTCGCCGTGGTGCGCCGCCGCCTGCGTTACGTCGACGACCAGCCCTACAACACCAACGACTCCTACTTCCCGCACGCGCTCGTCCGGGACTCCGAGATCGCGCGCCCCGCGGACATCACCCGCGGCGCCAACCGCGTCCTGGAGGAGCTGGGCCACCGGCAGGTCCGCGTTGTGGACGACATCTCCGCACGTATGCCGACTCCCGAGGAATCCTCGCGCCTGCAGCTCGAACCTGGTACCCCTGTTGTCGTATATGTCCGAGTTGGATATGACCGTGATGACACCCCGGTCCGGGTCGCCGTGTCGGTGCTGCCCTCCGACAAGCATCTGATCAGGTACGAGCTCGAACTGAGCTGACCTCGCGCGCGCCGCTCCACGCGGTGACGCGGCCGCGCGGGCCCGCCGTGGGGGCGGGCAGGGGCCGCATTCCGGCTGACGCGCCGACCGGGCACACCGGGCTCACCGGGCCCAGGAGACCCGCCCGGCTCGCCGGCTCTGCGGCGAACGCCGTTCGCACCGGCCTTCACTGAGAAAGCCGCACGCCCCCCATCGGACACGCTGCGTGCCCGAGGCGTCACCCACGGCGACGAAAGGATGAACCGTGTACTCCGAGTACTCCAACACGTCCTCCTCCTCCAACACCCTCCAGCGGGCCGAACTCAGCTCCCTCACCCTCCGCACGGCCACCCCCGACGATCTCCCCGGCGTCCTCGCGCTGCTCGCGGAGGCGGCGGGCTGGCTCAACAGCCGTGGGATCCGCCAGTGGCCGGCCGGCGGCTTCCCCGCCGCCCGGATCGAGCCCCTGATCGCCGAGCGTTCCCTGTACGTGATGGACGGAGCCGAGGACACCGGCGAGGGCTGGATGCCCGCGGCCACCGTGGCCCTGGACGGGCACGCCGACCCGGAGTTCTGGCGCCGCTCCGACCATCCGGAGACCGGCCTGTACGTGCACAAACTCGCCGTCAACCGGGCGTTCTCCGGCCTGGGGCTCGGGGAGACGCTGCTCGACTGGGCGGCGCTGCGCGTGGCCGCCACCGGGCGGCGGTGGCTGCGGCTGGACTGCTCCAAGGACAACCCGGCGCTGCAGGGCTACTACCGCGGGCTGGGCTTCCGCCACGTCCGCACGGTGGACCTGCCGCACCGGGCGTCGGGCGCGCTGTTCCAGCGGGCCGCCGACCCGACGGCGCACGCCGTGCCGCGTGCCCGCCGCCGCGTGCCGGCGCACGTGCTCGCCCGCTGAGCCCGGTCCCGTCGGTGCGACCATGCGAGATCAGGGCATATCAAAATGTGATCCCCCACCTGGGAAAGATCCTCTTTAGCCGTCCAATCCCGGACAGGTGACGGCCTGTGGGCGGTAGCGGTCCAACTCCGGACATGAGGGTCCGATACTCTCTGGACCCATGACCGGATCGCTGCTTGAGGTGATCGCGCTGGACGTGCGCGACGCCGTGGCCGCAGAGGAGGGCGGCGCGGACCGCTTGGAGATCGTTGCCGACATGTCCGTCGGCGGGCTGACCCCCGCGGCGGAGACCGTCGCGGCGATCGCCAAGGAGTCCGCGCTGCCCCAGATGGTGATGCTCCGGAGCAATGCGGGCTTCACCGTCGGTCCAGAGGAGCTGGAAGGTCTGGAGCACGAGGTGCGCGCCCTGGCGGAGGCCGGCGCGGCCGGGTTCGTCTTCGGCTTCCTCGACGCGGAGGGCGCCGTCGACCTCGCGGCCACCGAGGCCCTCATCCAGGCGGTGACGCCGCTGCCCTGGACGTTCCACCGGGCCGTGGACAACGCCGCCGACGTGCAGGCGAGCTGGCGCGCCGTCCGCCTGCTGCCGAACCTCGCCACCGTGTTGACCTCGGGCGCGCCGTCGGGCATCGCCGCCGGGCTGCCCGTCCTGCGCGCGCGTGCCGAGGCCGGGGACGCCCCGCTGATCCTCGCGGGCGGCGGCCTGCAGCCCCACCTGGTGCCCCCGTTGCTGGACTACGGCGTGCGGGCCTTCCACGTCGGCAGCGCCGTGCGGGAGTCCTGGTCCCACCCCGTGGACGCCGCGCTGGTGCGCCGGTGGCGCCACCTCGTGGACACGATCTGACGTGCGCCTCACGCTCGGCGAGCAGCGGGTCCCGGCAGGGTTCGCCGCGGCCTTCGCCGGGCAGCGTGAGCGCTTCCCGGGCCCGCCGGACGCCTGGCGGCCCGTGCACACGGTGTACGTGCCCGCGGGGCGCTTCGACCGGCACACCGTGCGCTCCTGGGGCGAGCGTGCCCTCGCCCTGCTGGAGACCCACCTCCCCGACGCCCGCGCCCTGGCCGCCGTCTTCGGCCCCATGGGCGGGGACCTCGCGGCCGACGTGCGGGGCCGCGTCGCCGCCAAGCTGGCCGCCGAGCCCGTCGAGGACCTGAGGATCGACTTCGAGGACGGGTACGGCGTCCCGCCCGGCGAGCGCGAGGACGCCGACGCCGTGGCGGCGGCCGAGGCGGTCGCCGCGATGCGCGCCGGCGGCACGCTGCCCCGCCGCTGGGGCCTGCGGGTCAAGTCCTTCGCCGACGGCGACCCCGCGCGCTCGCTGCGCACGCTGGACGCCTTCCTGACCGCCGTGCTCGCCCACGCGGGCGGCCTGCCCGACGGCTTCACCGTCACGTTCCCCAAGGTGCTCATGGAGGAGTACCTGGGCCAGTTCGCCGCGTGCCTGGGCGAGCTGGAGGCGGGCCTCGGCCTGCCCGCGGGGACGCTGCGGTTCGAGATGCAGGTCGAGGCGCCGCAGACCGTCATGTTCCTGGCACGCTCGCCCGGCCTCGTGGCCTCCCTCGGCGGGCGGCTGGCGGCGGCGCACTTCGGGGTGTTCGACTACACCGCCGCCTGCGGCCTGCCGCCGCACGAGCAGCGCCTGGACCACCCGGTGTGCGACCACGCCCGCGAGGTGATGCGCGTGGCGCTCGCGGGCACCGGAGTGGAGCTGTCGGACGGCTCGCTGGCCGCCTCGCCGGCCTCCGGCGCCACGCCGGACGTCCACGCGCTGTGGCGGACACACGCCGCCCTCGTGCGCCACTCGCTGCGCCACGGATTCCCCCAGGGCTGGGACATGCACCCCTCGCACCTGGTGAGCAGGTACGCCACCGTGTACGCCTTCCACCTGGAGCACCGCGACGCCTTCGCCGCCCGAGTGCGCGCCTGGGAGGAACGGCGGGACGAGGCGGCCGGAGGCGTCATGGACGAGCCGGCGACGATCAGGACGCTGTCGGCCGCCTTGCGCCGCGCGGAACTGACGCTCGGCGAGGCCTGAACCGCACACGACCGGCCGCACACGACCGGCGCGCCCGGATGGCCCGGCGCGCCTCAGGTGATCGGCACGGCCGGGGGTGTGCGCCCGCAGGCCGCCAGCATGGCCGGGCGCCCGACCAGCTTGACGTGCTCCCCGCGCCCGAGCGACGCCGCGAGCGCGGCCTCGGCGCCCTCGATGGCCAGCCAGTCGTCGTAGGTGATCGGCGACACCCCGCGCGCCGCCAGCACCTCGTCCAGCCGGGGGCCGGGGGCGGGACGGCCGGGACGCGCGGCCAGGTCGGCCAGCAGGGTGCGCACGGTCTCGGCGGCGTCGGACTTGTTGGTGCCGATGACGCCGGTCGGGCCGCGCTTGAGCCACCCGGCGACGTACTGCCCCTCGGCCACCCGCCCCGCGGCGTTCGGCACGGTCATGGTCGCGGGGTCGAACGGCACGCCGGGCAGCGCGACGCTCTGGTACCCCACCGAGCGCAGCACCATGCCCACCCGGATCGTCTCGTACTCGCCGGTGCCCACCACCCGGCCGTCCGCCAGCCGGGTGCGCTCCAGCCGCAGGCCCTCCACGCGGGAGGTGCCGAGTATCTCGACCGGGCGCAGCCAGAACCGGACCTCCAGGCGGCGGGGACGTCCCGCGGCGGCCCGCGCCGACCAGGAGCGCAGGACCTCCACGTTGCCGCGGATCTGCCGCGGCAGGCCGCCGATCTCCCCGGCGCCGGCCTCGTCCGGGCGGACCAGCACGTCGCAGTTCGTCAGCTCGCCGAGCTCGCGGAGCTCCTTCAGCGTGAACTTGGCGTGCTCGGGCCCGCGCCTGCCGATCATGTGGATGCCCTTGACCTGGCTCTTGGCCAGCCGGGCCAGCACTTCGTGCGGGACGTCGGTGGAGCGCAGCTCGTCGGCGGCCTTGGCCAGGACGCGGACGACGTCCACGGCGACGTTGCCGACGCCGATCACCGCGACGTCGGGATCGGCGAGTCCGTCCAGCGAGAAGGTGTCCGGCGGCACGTCGGGGTGGCCGCAGTACCAGTTGACGAAGTCGGTGGCGGCCACGCTGCCGGGGAGGTCCTCGCCGGGGATGCCGAGGTGGCGGTCCACCATGGCGCCGGTGCAGTAGACCACGGCGTCGTAGGCGGCGGTCAGGTCGGCCACGGAGACGTCCGAGCCGAGCTCGACCCCGCCGAGGAACCGGACGGCGGGCAGTTCCAGCACCCTCCGCAGGTAACCGGCGATCGACTTGATCGAGGTGTGGTCGGGGGCGACGCCGTACCGCACGAGGCCGTACGGGGTCGGCAGGCGGTCCAGCACGTCGATCTCGACGGGCTCGCCTGCTTGCTTCGTCAACGCCTCGGCCGTGTAGATGCCGGCGGGACCGGATCCCACGATCGCCACGCGGAGCGACATGCGGCCTCCCTAGGCGGGGCTCGACGCCCCGCGTCGTCTTGGAGCAGATTGTCGCGGAACACGGTGGCCCCGGCCAGACCCGCGCGGCGCAGGTCATCGAGATGCCGCAGTCCGGTCACCTCGTGCGGCCCCGGGCGGGGGAGGGTGCCCGCGTGTGCTCCGCTGCCCAGCCTATGGACGTCCCGCGGCGGCGGTGGCGGCGGCGCGCCGGGGAGGGGACGGCCGCCGGGAGGCGATGGCGCACGCCCGGACTCGATAACCTGTATACCTGCCGACCCCCGTGACCGAGGAGTAGCCGTGCTGCTGCGTATGTCCACCCTGTTCCTGCGCACCCTGCGTGAGGATCCGGCGGACGCGGAGGTGCCGAGCCACAAGCTGCTCGTCCGCGCCGGGTACGTCCGCCGCGTCGCGCCGGGCGTCTACTCGTGGCTGCCCCTCGGCAAGATCGTCCTTGAGAACGTCACCCGGGTCGTGCGCGAAGAGATGAACGCCATGGGCGGGCAGGAGGTCCTGTTCCCCGCGCTGCTGCCCCGCGAGTACTACGAGGCCACCGGCCGCTGGACCGAGTACGGCGACACGTTGTTCCGCCTGAAGGACCGCAAGGGCGCCGACTACCTCCTGGGCCCCACCCACGAGGAGCTGTTCACCGACATGGTCAAGGGGGAGTACTCCTCCTACAAGGACTATCCGGTCATCCTTTATCAGATCCAGACGAAGTATCGCGACGAGGCCCGGCCCCGGGCCGGCATCCTGCGCGGGCGCGAGTTCGTCATGAAGGACAGCTACTCCTTCGACCTCGACGACGACGGCCTCAAGCGGTCCTACGAACTGCACCGCGAGGCGTACATCAAGCTGTTCGACCGTCTCGGCATGAGCTACAAGATCGTCTTCGCGATGTCGGGCGCCATGGGCGGCTCGGCCTCGGAGGAGTTCCTCGCCCCGTGCGCCACCGGTGAGGACACCTTCGTGGCCTGCCACGCCTGCGGGTACGCCGCCAACGCCGAGGCCGTCGTCACGCGGGCCCCCGGCGCCGTCACCACCGGGCACCCGCCGCTCGAAGTGCTCGACACCCCCGACACCCCGACCATCGACTCGCTGGTCGCCCTGGTCAACGACCGGTACGGCCTCGGCGTCACCGCCGCGGACACGCTGAAGAACGTCGTGGTCAAGGTGCGCACGCCGGGCTCCGGCGAGACCGAGACCCTGATCGTCGGCTTGCCCGGCGACCGCGAGGTCGACTTCAAGCGCCTGGAGGCGGCGCTGTCTCCGGGCGTCCCCGAGATCTTCGAGGCCGCGGACTTCGCCGCCAATCCCGGTCTCGTGCGCGGGTACATCGGCCCGCAGGTCCTCAAGGACCTGGGTATCCGCTACCTGGTGGACCCCCGTGTCGTGGACGGGTCCTCCTGGGTCACCGGCGCCAACGAGCCGGGCAGGCACGCGGCGAACGTAGTGGCCGGGCGCGACTTCGAGCCCGACGGCACCATCGAGGCCGCCGAGGTCCGCGCCGGCGACGCCTGCCCCCGCTGCGGCGAGCCGCTGTCGATCGATCGCGGCATCGAGATCGGCCACATCTTCCAGCTCGGGCGCAAGTACGCCGACGCCGCCGGCCTGGACGCGCTCGGGCCCGACGGCAAGCCGATCCGCGTCACCATGGGCTCCTACGGCGTGGGCGTCTCGCGCGCCGTGGCCGTCCTCGCCGAGCAGCTGCACGACGAGCTCGGCCTGGTCTGGCCGCGCGAGGTCGCGCCCGCCGACGTCCACATCGTCGGCACCGGCAAGGAGAACCAGGTCGAGGTCGCGCTGAGGCTGGCCGAGGAGCTGGAGGCCAAGGGCCTGCGCGTGCTCGTCGACGACCGCGCGGGCGTCTCGCCGGGGGTGAAGTTCAAGGACGCCGAGCTGCTGGGCGTCCCCACCATCCTGATCATCGGCAGGGGGCTCTCCCAGGGCGTCGCCGAGCTGCGCGACCGCGCGACCGGCGTCAAGGAGGAGGTCCCGCTGTCCGAAGCCGCCGGCCGCGTGCTGGCCGCCGCCGGCGGCTGATCGGCGGCCGCGGCTCAGCCGCGGCTTCCGCCCAGCGTCTTGCGCCAGTGGAAGCCGCCGGGCAGGTTCACGGTGATGGTGCGGCGGCCGTCGGCGGTCTTGGTGACGCGGAAGCCCCGCCCGCCGTAGCTGTGCCCGACGCCGCTGCGCGAGAGGTTGAGCCTGAACGGTCCCATCTTTATGGATTTACGGTAACTCCAGCCCATTTGTCCCTCCGTGCTGTCCGATGGACCTGTAGCTACCCGGGACAGGAGCTGCAAACGTGGAGCTATTCCGGCGGGCCCGTCACCCCAGGGAGACCGGCGGAGGCATCATCGGCTGCGTGGGCGCGGGCGTGGCCGCCGCGGGCGCGGGCCAGCCGGGCAGGTCGGCGATCAGCGGGTTCCAGCCGTACCCGCGCACGGCGCACTCCTGCATCGCCAGGGCGGCCAGCCGGCGCAGCGCGGCGTCCTCGACGGCGGCCAGTTCGAGGTAGGCGGCGGTCACCCGCTCCTCGATGAAGGCGGCCAGGCGTACGGCGTCGGCGGCGGCGTTCACCGGGAACGGCAGGGCGTAGACCGCGCCGGACTCCGACGGCGTGCCGCCCCGCGCCGTGATCAGCCCGCGGAGCTGGTCGCGCCGCGCGCGATGGGCGTTGAAGCCGTCCCGGGCCGAGGAGCGCTGCCCGCCGGACAGGCGCGCGCCCGCGACCCCGTAGGCGTACACCGCCGCGTGCTCGGCGTCCAGCGCCTTGTTCAGGGCCGCGAGGCCCTGCGGCGCGGTCACGACACCCTCGCCAGCGCCGCCACGTGCGCGGCCTCGCAGGCGCCGATGCAGGCGAGCAACTGCGCGAGGGCCGGCGAGACGCCGCCGATCTGGCGCGGGCGCGCGGCGGCCGCCTTGCGCTCGGCCTCGCGCAGCCTGCCGATCGAGACCGTCGCGTCCGAGCCCGAGTCCGAGCCTGAGGAAGAGGACGAGGGGACCGGCGGCGAGCCGGACGGCGACGGGGTGGCCGGTGTGGGCGTGGCGGGCACGGGCGACCGCGGCAGGCGGCGGCGCAGCTCGGCCAGATGCGCCTCGTGGCGCCGCTGGAAGCCGAGCAGCACGGCCGCGTTCCGCGACCCCGGCGGGGCGGCCCCGCGGTACAGGGCGACGATGCGCTCCTTGTCGGCGATGACCTCGGTGAGCAGGACGGTCTCGGGGTCGGGCGGGAGGGGACGGGGAGGCGTCGCGGCCCGCTGCCCCGTGGAGCAGCCCGCGACGGCGGCGGCGACCGCGCCCGCGGCGGTGCCGCTCAGCACCGCGCGCCGGGACACGGCTACGGCACGCTGGCGCACGGAGCCTCCCGTGGATGACGGCTTTCGCTGGATCGGCACATAGCATCGTACGGCGCGTCACCGGGTGGGTGTCCGAGTGGCGCTCTTTCCGCGTCCCGGTGTCGATAGGCTGGTGAACCGTTGGGGCGAGGTACATCTTCGGCCGCCGCTTCGGGCGGCCGATATTCAATGGGAGGTCAGCATGGGCGCCGACGCTCGACGTGACCGCCTGATCAAGCTTCTCGAACCCGTCGTCGCCGTGGAGGGTCTCGACCTGGAGGGCGTGACGATCACGCCCGCGGGCAAGCGGCGGCTGCTGCGCGTCATCGTGGACGGTGACGGCGGCGTGAGCCTCGACCAGCTCGCCGACGTCAGCAAGCTGGCGTCCAAGGCGCTCGACGAGAGCGACGTCATGGGTGGCGGCCCGTACGTCCTGGAGGTCACCTCGCCAGGGGTGGACCGCCCGCTCACCGAGCCACGCCACTGGCGGCGCGCGCGGGGGCGGCTCGTGAAGGCCGACCTGCGCGACGGCACCACGGTCGAGGGCCGCGTCCTGTCGGCCCTCGACGCGGGGGTGAAGCTGTCCGTGGAAGGCACGACGCGCCTGCTCGCCTGGGACGAGCTCGCCAAGGGGCGGGTGCAGGTCGAGTTCCGCCGGATCGACGAGGCCGAGCTGGAACTGCTGGACGACGACCCGGAGGCCCCGGGCGACGGGCCGGGCCTTGAAGATGACGAAGACGACGAACACGACGCCGGCGGCGACGGCGGCAAGGGCTAGGGGGGAGCCTTGTGGACATTGACATGAGCGTCCTGCGCAGCCTGGAGCGCGAGAAGGACATCTCCTTCGACCTGGTCGTGAAGGCGATCGAGGACGCCCTGCTCATCGCGTACCACCGGACCGAGGGAGCGGCGGGCAAGGCGCGTGCCGAGCTCGACCGCCAGTCAGGGCACGTCAGCATCTGGGCCGCCGAGCTCGACGAGGACGGCCAGGTCATCCGTGAGTACGACGACACTCCGGGCAACTTCAGCCGCATCGCCGCGACCACGGCCAAGCAGGTCATCCTGCAGCAGCTGAGGAACGCCGAGGACGAGATCAACTTCGGCGAGTTCGCGAGCCGCGAGGGCGAGCTGGTCGCGGGTGTGATCCAGCAGGGCAAGGACCCGCGGGTGGTCCTGGTCGACCTGGGCAAGATCGAGGCGATCCTGCCGCACGCCGAGCAGGTCCCCGGCGAGGAGTACGTCCACGGCGAGCGGCTGCGCTGCTACGTCGTGCAGGTGAAGAAGGGGCACAAGGGACCTTCGGTCACGCTGTCGCGCACGCACCCGAACCTGGTGAAGAAGCTGTTCGCCCTGGAGGTCCCCGAGATCGCCGACGGCACCGTCGAGATCGCGGCGATCGCCCGCGAGGCCGGCCATCGCACCAAGATCGCGGTTCGCTCGCGCCGGGGCGGGGTCAACGCCAAGGGCGCCTGCATCGGCCCCATGGGGTCGCGGGTCCGCAACGTGATGACCGAACTGCACGGCGAGAAGATCGACATCATCGACTGGTCGGAGGATCCCGCGGATTTCGTGGGGAATGCCCTGTCGCCCGCCCGGGTTTCACATGTGGAAGTGGTCGACCTCGACGGTCGCGTCGCCCGGGTGACGGTGCCCGACTACCAGCTCTCCCTCGCGATCGGCAAGGAGGGGCAGAACGCCCGTCTCGCCGCTCGCCTCACGGGCTGGCGGATCGACATCCGCCCCGACACTCAAGCGACACCGCCGGGGGATGCGAGGGATACGGGCAATGCCGTCGGTCCCGCCGATGCCTCCACAAGGTAAGCTTGAATACGGTGGCCGGGCGGCCCCTCTCAGAACATGTGTGGGCTGCCGGGTTCGCACGGTAAAGTCCGAGCTGCTCCGCCTGGTGGTGGTCGAGAACGTGATCGTTCCCGACCAGCGAGGGCGGTCGCGCGGCCGGGGTGCCTACGTGCATCCCGCTCCGCGCTGCCTGGAGCTCGCCGAACGTCGCCGGGCGTTCCCGCGTGCGTTTCGCACGACGGGGTCGCTCGACGCGTCGAGCGTGCGGGCTTGTATTGCGGGGCTTGACGCCGAGTAGGACCGGGTGAATGGTTACCAACTGTCATGTAGGACGCCGAGTCGATAGGCGGGTCAGATAGCGATGAGCGCCTGATGAGCATGCGGCGATGAGTACGTACAAGTAGCGACGGTCCGGCGGCACAGCCTCCCGGGCCGAGTTAGGGAGTGCAGTGGCGAAGGTCCGAGTCTACGAGCTCGCCAAGGAGTTCGGAGTCGAGAGCAAGGTCGTGATGGCCAAGCTCCAAGAAATGGGCGAGTTCGTGCGATCGGCGTCTTCGACTATCGAGGCGCCGGTGGTCCGCAAGCTTACGGAGGCGTTCACCCGAGGGTCCTCCGATTCCAGGGGCGGCTCCAGGGGTTCACAGAAGCCGTCCCCCCGGCCAGGCCCCGTCCAGGCCGGCAACGGTGCGGCGTCCGGCCAGGCGGTTCCGCGCCCCGGCCCGCGTCCCGGTCCCGGGCCGCGTCCCGGGCCCGGCAACGTCGCGCCGCGTCCGCCCGTCCCCATGCCCCACGTCAACCAGCAGCCTCCGCAGGAGGCCCCGCGCCCGGCTCCCGGGCCGCGCCCGGAGGCCCCGCGCCCGCGGCAGGAAGCTCCGCGCACCGAGAGCCCCAGGTTCGAGGCGCCGCGCACCGACGCGCCGCGTCCTGAGGCCGCCCGTTCCGACACGCCTCGGTCCGAGGCGCCCCGTCCGGCGGCCCCGGGCGCGCGTCCCGGCCCGAAGCCCGGCCCCCGTCCCGGCCCCGGCCAGCAGCGTCCCGCCGCCGGTCCCGGTGGCGGCCCGGGTGGCGGCCCGGGTGGTCCGCGCTCCGGCGCGCCCACGCCCGGTGCCGCGCGGCCGTCGGCTCCGAAGCCGGGCCCGCGTGGCCCGCGTCCGGGCAACAACCCCTTCTCCTCGACCGCGAGCGGCATGGGCCAGCGTCCGCCGCGTCCGGGCCGCGAGGGCGGTCCCGGTCGTGAGGGTGGTCCCGGCCGTGAGGGTGGTCCCCGCGAGCGCCGTGACGGCGCGCCGCGCGAGCCGCGCCGCGACGGCGCTCCCCGCGACGGCGCGATGCCGCGTCCGCCCGGCGCGCGTTCCGGCGCTCCCGGTGCGGCAGGCCCGCGTCCGGGCCCGGCGGCCGGGCCGCGTCCCGGTGCGCCCGGCGCGGGCGGTCCCCGTCCCGGCGGTCCCCGTCCCAACCCGATGATGATGCCCTCCCGTCCGCTCGGCCCCGGTGGGGGCGGTGGCGGCGGTGGCGGCGCGGGCCGTCCCGGCGGCGGTGGCGGCGGTGGCCGTCCCGGCGGCGGACGTCCCGGTGGCGGTGGCGGCGCGGGCCGTCCCGGCGGCGGCGGCGGTTTCGCCGGGCCGCGCACGGGCGCCGGTCGCCCGGGTGGCGCCGGCCCCGGTGGTGGCGGTGGCGGCGGTTTCGCCGGCCGTCCCGGCGGTGGCGGCGGCCGTGGCCGCGGTGGCACGGCGGGAGCCTTCGGGCGTCCCGGCGGCCGTCCGACGCGTGGCCGCAAGTCCAAGCGCCAGAGGCGTCAAGAGTTCGACAACATGCAGGCGCCGTCGATCGGCGGCGTGCAGGTTCCGCGTGGCACCGGCCAGACCCTGCGTCTTCCGCGCGGCGCCTCGCTGTCCGACTTCGCCGACAAGATCGGTGCGAACCCGGCGTCGCTGGTGCAGATCATGCTGCACCTCGGCGAGATGGTGACCGCCACCCAGTCGGTGAACGAGGAGACCCTGCAGCTCCTGGGCGCCGAGCTCAACTACGTCATCCAGGTCGTCAGCCCGGAGGAGGAGGACCGCGAGCTTCTCGAGTCCTTCGACATCGAGTTCGGCGAGGACGAGGGCGACGAGTCCGACCTGGAGGCGCGCCCGCCGGTCGTGACCGTCATGGGTCACGTCGACCACGGTAAGACCAAGCTGCTGGACGCCATCCGCAACACCAACGTGGTGGCCCGCGAGGCCGGTGGCATCACCCAGCACATCGGCGCCTACCAGGTCGCCACCGAGCACGAGGGCGCCGAGCGGAAGATCACCTTCATCGACACCCCGGGTCACGAGGCGTTCACCGCCATGCGTGCCCGCGGTGCCCAGGCGACGGACATCGCCGTGCTGGTGGTCGCCGCGGACGACGGCGTGAAGCCGCAGACCATCGAGGCGCTGAACCACGCCCAGGCGGCCGACGTGCCGGTCGTGGTCGCGGTGAACAAGATCGACAAGGAGGGCGCGGACCCGAACAAGGTGCGGGCCCAGCTCACCGAGTACGGTCTGGTGGCCGAAGAGTACGGCGGCTCCACTCTGTTCGTGGACATCTCCGCCAAGCAGGGCCTCGGCATCGACGACCTGCTGGAGGCGATCCTGCTCACGGCGGACGCCGAGCTCGACCTGCGCGCCAACCCGACGATGGACGCCCAGGGCCTCGCCATCGAGGCGCACCTGGACAAGGGCCGCGGCCCCGTGGCCACGGTGCTCGTCCAGCGCGGCACGCTGCGGGTCGGCGACTCGATCGTCTGTGGCGAGGCGTTCGGCCGCGTCCGTGCCCTGCTCGACGACAACATGCAGCCGGTCACCGAGGCCGACCCGTCGCGTCCGGTCCTGGTGCTGGGCCTGACGGCCGTCCCGAGCGCGGGCGACAACTTCATCGTCGTCAGCGACGACCGGATGGCGCGCCAGATCGCCCAGCAGCGCGTGGCGCGGCAGCGCATCGCCGACATGGCGAAGTCCAGCCGCCGCCGCACGCTCGAAGAGCTCTTCAAGGACATGGAGAAGGGCGCCACCGACGAGCTCAAGCTCATCATCAAGGGTGACGTCTCCGGTTCCGTGGAGGCCCTTGAGGACGCGCTGCTCAAGATCGACGTCGGCGAGGAGGTCCGCCTGCGGGTGCTCCACCGCGCGGTCGGCGCCATCACCGAGTACGACGTCAACCTGGCGATCGCGGACGACAACGCCGTCATCATCGGCTTCAACGTGCGCCCGGAGGTCCGGGCCCGCGACCTGGCCGAGCGCGAGGGCGTGGACATCCGCTACTACTCGGTCATCTACCAGGCGATCGAGGAGATCGAGGCGGCCCTGAAGGGCATGCTGAAGCCGGAGTTCGAGGAGGCCCAGACCGGCACGGCCGAGGTCCGCGAGGTCTTCAAGGTCCCGCGGATCGGCAACGTGGCGGGCTGCCTGGTCCGCTCGGGCACGATCACCCGCAACAGCAAGGCCCGTATCATCCGCGACGGTGTCGTCGTGGCCGACAACCTCACGGTGTCGTCCCTGCGCAGGTTCAAGGACGACGCGACCGAGGTCCGCGAGGGCTTCGAGTGCGGTATCGGTGTCGGATACAACGACATCAAGATCGACGACGTCATCGAGACGTTCGAGATGCGGGAGAAGCCGCGCGTCTGACGGTGTGAGACGGCACGGCGGCGGGCGTCCGCGCGGGGTCCCTCCGGGGCCTCCGCGAACGCCCACGCCGTGCCCTCGCCCCCGGATACGCGGCGCCGGCCATGTACATAGGTGCTCTGACATTGGACATCCTGCTCGGCGACGTCCATTCGCTGAAGCAGAAGCGCTCCGTGGTGCGCCCGCTCATCGCCGAGGTGCTCCGCAGGTTCCCCGCGGTCGCGGTGGCCGAGACCGGTCACCTGGACCTGCATCGCCGTAGCGAGATCGGCGTTGCCGTGGTGTCCGCGACCGCCTCCAACTGCGACGAGGTGTTGCGGGCGTGTGAGCGGCTGGTGGCGTTCCACCCGGAGATCGAGTTGCTGTCGGCCAGACATCGGCTCTTCAACGAGGACGAAGATTAGGGCCCGCGGGAAGTCCCTGTTCCCGCGGGCCGTTAAGCGAGTAAGCGAGCAAAGAGGGGGAGCGCGATCGTGGACGCAGCACGCGCCCGTAAACTTGCGGACCGCATTCAGCAGGTCGTCGCCGAGATGCTGGAGCGGCGGATCAAGGATCCCCGCCTGGGTTTCGTGACGGTGACCGACACCCGCATCACCCCCGACCTCCGCGACGCGACGGTCTACTACACCGTCTTCGGCTCGGAGGCCGAGCGGGCCGACACCGCCGCCGCCCTCGAGAGCGCCAAGGGCATCATCCGCTCGGAGGTCGGCCGCCAGACCGGCGTGCGGCACACTCCGACGCTGACCTTCAGCCACGACCCCCTGCCCGACAGCGCCCGCCACCTGGACGAGCTGCTCGCCGAGGCGCGCGCCCGGGACGAGGAGATCGCCAAGAAGGCCGAGGGCGCGGTGCACGCCGGCGAGGCCGACCCGTACCGCAGGCCGGACGAGGATCTGGAGGACGGCGACGACCTCGGCGTGGAGGAGCCGTCCGAGAGGGCGAGGCGTTCCGCGCTGTGATCACCGGCACTGCACCTGGCACGCCCGCCGTGCGCGAGGCGGACTGGCGGCGGGCCCGCGAGCTGATCCGGGGAGCCGAGGAGGTCGCGCTGGCCTGCCACGTCTGCCCGGACGGCGACGCGCTCGGCTCGATGCTCGGCCTGGGCCTGGCCCTGCGGCGCGAGGGCACGCGGGTGTCGGCCTCGTTCGGCGACCGCCGGTTCGAGGTCCCGCGCCTGCTGCGCTACCTGCCCGGCCAGGACCTCCTGACCGAGCCGGAGGACTACCCCGCCGAGCCCGACCTCATGATCACCTTCGACACCCCCACCGTGGACCGTCTGGGCCTGCTCGCGCCGAACGCCGGCAAGGCCCAGGAGCTGATCGTGATCGACCACCACCCCTCCAACACCGGCTTCGGCACCGTCCCGCTGGTCGACCCCGCGGCGGCGTCCACCTCCATGCTGGTGGAGGAGCTGCTCGGCAGGCTCGGCTGCCCTCTCGACCGCGACATCGCCACCTGCCTCTACACCGGCCTGGTCACCGACACCGGCTCCTTCCGGCACTCCTGCACCACTCCGGCCGCGCACCGCATGGCGGCCCGGCTGGTGGAGGCGGGCCTGCGCACCGACGAGATCGCCCGCGAGCTGTGGGACCGTTCCCCGTTCGCCTACCTCAAGGTGCTCGCCGCGGCCCTGGAGCGGGCCACGCTGGACCAGGAGGCCGCGGGCGGGCACGGCATGGTGTGGACGTACGTGCGCCGCGACGACCGGGCCGCGTACTGCCTGCCGTACGCCGAGTGCGAGGGCATCATCGACGTGATCCGCCGCACCGACGAGCCGGACGTCGCGGTCGTGCTCAAGGAGGACGACGAGGGGGCCTGGCAGGTCTCCACCCGCTCCAAGGGCATGGTGGACGTCGGCCGCGCCTGCACGCTGCTGGGCGGCGGCGGCCACGTCCGGGCGGCCGGGTTCACCTCGCACGACTCTCCGGAGCGGACCATCGCGCGGCTGCGCGCCCTGCTCGGGCCCGCGGCGTGACCCGGCCGAGGCCGCCCGCGCCGCCGAGCGGGCTGATCATCGTGGACAAGCCGTCCGGGTGGACGTCGCACGATGTCGTGGGCAAGCTGCGCCGGCTGGCGGGCACGCGCCGGGTCGGCCACGCGGGCACGCTGGACCCGATGGCCACCGGCGTGCTGGTCGTCGGCGTCGAGAAGGCGACCCGCCTTCTCGGGCACCTCGCGCTGACCGAGAAGGGGTACGACGCGACGATCCGCCTCGGGGTCACCACGAACACCGACGACGCCGAGGGCGAGGTCCTGTCCGAGACCTCGGCGGCGCAGGTGTCCGACGAGGCGCTGCACGCGGGGGTGGCCGCGCTCACCGGCCCCATCTCGCAGGTCCCGCCGCAGGTCAGCGCCATCAAGGTGAACGGCGAGCGCGCCTACAAGCGCGTCAGGGACGGCGAGGAGGTCGAGCTGGCCGCCCGCCCGGTCACCGTCCACGCCTTCGAGGTCACCGCCGTGCGCCGCGAGGGGACGGCCGTCGAGGTGGACGCCTCGGTGCGCTGCTCCAGCGGCACCTACATCCGCTCGCTGGCCCGCGACCTCGGGCGGGCGCTCGGCGTCGGCGGCCATCTGACCCGCCTGCGCCGGACCCGCGTCGGCCCCTACGACCTGTCGATGGCCCGCACCATCGAGCAGCTCGCGGGCGACTGCGCGATCCTGCCCATGGCCGAGGCGGTGGCGGCGGCCTTTCCGCGGATGGACGTCTCGGCGGACCAGGCCCGGCTGATCGGCCACGGCGGCCGCCTGCCCGCGGCCGGTCTCGGCGGCGGCCCGATCGGCGTGTTCGGCCCGGACGGCGACCTGCTGGCCCTGGTGGAGGAGCACGGCCGGACGGTGAAGGCTCTGGCCGTCTTCGTCCCATGACCTGACCCGGCGCACGCGAAGCCGGGCCGGACCCTGAGGCCCGGCCCGGCGATCCCCCGCCTCGGACGGCGCGGGGGAGGAGCGGATCAGTACTCGACGCGGATCGCGGCCCCGGAGAAGCCCTGGGTCGCGTACAGGCTGATGTAGTTGTATCCGGCGGGCGGGTTGGCGATGGTCAGCGTCTCGGCGTTGCCCGTGCCCGTGGAGCGCTGGCTGTAGGCCGTGGTGGTGGCCCAGGACGAGCGGCTGTAGTAGAGGTCGGCGTTGCCGGTGCCGCCAGAGGAGGTGATGACCAGCCGCTGCGTGCCCGCCGGGACGTTCAGGTAGAAGTACTTGTAGTTCCCGGTCGTGGCCGAGAGGCTGCTCCGCCGGCAGTTACGGCCGAGCTCGTCGGTCCGCGTGGCCGTGCACTCGGGGAACTGCGAGCCCCCGGAGGTCACGGTGACCTGCTGGCTGGTGGTGGCCGAGGTCCCGCCGTCGTCGGTGACGGTGAGCTGGACGGTGTAGGTGCCGGCCGCGGCGTAGGTCCGCGTGGGGGTGGCCGCGGTGGAGGTGCCGCCGTCCCCGAAGTTCCACTGGCGCGTGGCGATGGCGCCGTCGGAGTCGGTGGAGGCGTCGGTGAAGGTGGCCGTGAGCCCGTTGGTGGTGTAGGTGAACCGGGCGACCGGGGCCTGGTTGCCGGTGCCGCCGCCCGCGCAGGAGCCGGCCGCGCAGGCCGCGAGCCAGGTCTGCCAGTCGCTGTCGTACCGGCTGCCGATGGTGGAGGTCAGGTAGGACCGCGCGGCGTTCCAGTTGCCCGCGCGGTAGTAGCCGAGGACGGTGGACAGCTCGGAGGGGTGCCGTTCGACCATGTACCGGACGGCGAGGTACCCCCAGCGGTAGATGCGTGTGGTGTCGTGCGAGTAGGTGGTGTCCCACAGCGTGCTGAGCGCGTACGTCCGCTTCGCGGCCTCGGTGATGGCCGCGTCGTAGGTCACCTTGCGGTAGGAGTACGACACGTACTCGGCGAAGCCTTCGATCCACCAGATGGTCGGGGTGGTGATGCCGGCGGTGAAGTCGCCGTACATGTTGAAGCGGCCGTCGAGGTAGTGGGTGTACTCGTGGTTGAGGTTCCAGATCTCGAAGGTGGGACGCACCCATTCCGCCTCGTAGGCGATGAAGCGGGGCTGATTACCGGACGCCGACGGGTCGCCCTCCAGGTACATGCCGCCGTTGTTGGTGTCGATGCCGAACATCGCCCCGGCGTAGGTCTGGTAGTCGGTGCTGGAGTCGAAGATGCAGACCTCGATCGTGGTGTTGTTGTCGTTGGCGACCGGACGCCCGCCGTCATTGACCAGTCCGTGGAAGTAGGCGTCCTGGCTGGTCAGGCTCTTGCAGCTGTCGGCGAGCTGCGCGGCGGTCATGTCCTGGGCGCGGAACTTGATGCTGGGGCTACAGGTGTAGGTGGTCTTCAGCACGGCCGCCGCGAGCCTGTTCTGCAGGTCGCAGACGTCGTAGTAGGCGCAGTTGGCCTTGTCGTAGGCGTCGGCCATCTCGGCCACGCCGACCCACAGCGCCGCGTACGGCCCGGTGATGGCGCTGCGGCCGAGCAGGTCCTTGGCCATCGGCCGCACGGTGGCCTGCATCGCGGTGTGCTGGAGGAACCGGCCGAGCTCGCGCCCCGCGTTGGAGGTCAGGTAGGCGTTGTCGGTGCCGAGCAGGTCCAGGTGGTTGACCGCGAACGAGCGCAGCGTGTTCAGCACCGTCGGGTCGGACTGCACCTTGGTCACGAACGCGGGCACGTAGTGGCCGCGGAACAGCACCGTGTAGACGTTGTTGACCGCGTTGAGCATCCACCAGTACGCGTTGTACGAGCTGTTGTAGCCGTTCAGCACGCGGGTGACGACGTTCAGGTAGCGGTCGTTCTCCTGGGCGCTGTCGATGAGCGTGATCGCCTCGGCGAGCACCTCGCCGTTGGCGTCGCTGACCGTGAAGGCCCGGGAGGCGGCGAAGAAGGTGTCCAGGGCGGACTGGATCGCGGTCTTCAGCCCCTGCCCGTAGGTGCCGACCGTGGCGGGGTCGTACCACTGGACGTAGTACCCGGCCCGCAGGTACAGCACGAGCTGGGCCAGGCCGGTGCTGTTGTCGCCGGGGTGGTTGACCGCGCCGTCGCGCAGCGCGTACGCGACCGTGGTCATCTGCGCCTCACGGAACGCGTAGTAGGCGTCGGTGCCGCTGAGCGAGAACAGCGTGTTGACGCAGTCGGTCGTCGAGGACTTGATCTGCTGGACCAGCGCGCTGCCGGAGCGGCTGGTGAAGTCGCTCGCCGAGCAGGCCGCGGCGGCCGTGGCGGCGCTCTTGCGGGCCGAGGACGGCCTGGGATGCTCAGGCGCGGCGGCGGGCTCGTCGGGGGCGCGGCGCAGGGCGTCCTTGGCGGCGCCGACCGGTGGCCGGTCCTTGACCGCGAGGGGGGTCTTCCTGACGTGTCCGGCGTCCTTGCCCGCCACGGCGGCGGGGGACGGCCTGGCCGCCGCGGACGCCGGGGCGGCGGGCTGGACGGCGAGGCCGAGGGCCAGGACGAGGGGGACGGCCAGCAGCCTGGGCACACGCCAGGCATGGGTGAGCGTCACGTACAACCTCCGGGGGGTATGCGGACATCAGGCGCGAGGTTGCGCAGGAAACGGGGGGTGGGCTCGTGCCGCCCATGCGGTGGGCGGGGAACCGGGCGGTTCCGGGGGCTCAGGCCCGGAGACCGGATGTCGTGCAGTGCCCGGAGTCTGGCCCCAAAACCGCGCGGGGCGTCATAGAACCGCTCATAGATTCCGGCTATGGCCGCGTCCGGTCCGAGGCGAAGGCGTTGCCGGTCCGTGTCCAACAAAGGTCCCCAAAAACCCAAATAATTCGCCCATAATCAGGATTTATGGACCTTGAGATCCGGCATCTCCGCATGATCTGCGCCCTCGCGGAGACGGGCAGCGTGACCCGGGCCGCCGCCCGGCTCGGGCTGTCCCAGCCGGCCATCACCAGCCGTCTGCACCACCTGGAGAACCTCGTCGGCGCCACGCTGTTCGTCCGCAGCCGCTCCGGCGTCGAGCCGACGCCCCTCGGCAGCCAGGTGGTGGCCCGCGCCAGGATCGTCCTGGCCGAGGTGGACGCGCTGCTCGGCGACCTGCGCGTGCCCCGCGGCCCCGACGGCGTGCTGCGCCTGGGGTCGGTGCACGTGGCGTGCGTGGCGAGCATCGTCGGGCGGGTGTCGGAGGCACTGCCCGGGCGCGAGGTGTCCCTGCGCATCGAGCCGTCGGCCGCGTTGCTGGCCGAGGCGTTGTCGCGCGGCCACCTGGACGCGGCGCTGATCGGCGTCATCGAGGGGTTCGACATCACGCTGGTGGCCCCGGTGGTGAGCCGCACCCTGGTTCCCCGGTACCCGATCTTCGTGGCGCTGTCGGCCGCGCACCCGCTGGCCGCCCAGGAGGAGATCAGCCTCGCCGACCTCAGGGAGGAGGCGTGGATCAGCCCGCCGGGCGCCGACGACGGGTCGCTCGCCGCGCTGCGGGCCTCCTGCCGCGCCGCCGGGTACGAGCCCCGCGTGCTCTACGACGCCCCCAGCGGCGCGGCGCGCCCGCTGGTCGCCGAAGGCCACGGCGTGCGGCTGGTCGACCCCTCCTGGCCGGTCCCGTCCGGCGTGTCGGTGCGGCCCCTGGCCGGGGAGCCGCAGGTCGCCCGGCTCGTGGTGGCCTGGCGGCGCGACCGCCTGAGCGCCGCGTGCGCGAGCGCCCTCTACCGGGGCCTGGCCGACGCCTACGGCGACCACGTGGACGGCAACCCCGCCTTCAGCCGGTGGTGGCGCACCCATCCCGAGGTGCACCCGCTCACCTGACGCGCGGAGAAGCCGCCCGCGGGCCGCGCCAGGAACGGGACCGGAGCGGGGTCGTGCTCGCCACGGCGCCCCGCTGGGCTACTCTCGACCCCGTGGAGAAAACCACCCCGCACGGCAGGCGTGGTGAACGGGCACGATCATCGGCACAGGAACGAGGTCTGAGGTGCAGGGCTGGCACGGACTCCAAGACGTGCCCGGAGACTGGGGCAGATCCGTCGTCACGATCGGGGTGTTCGACGGTGTGCACCGGGGGCATCAGCGCATGGTCCGGCGTGCCGTGGCCCTGGCGGAGCACCTGGGGCTCCCCTCCGTGGTCATCACGTTCGACCCCCATCCGGACGAGGTGGTGAGGCCGGGCAGCCATCCGCCCCGCCTCACGACGGCGCGTCACCGCACGGAACTGCTCGGCGATCTCGGTGTGGACGCCGTGTGCGTGCTGCCGTTCACGCTGGAGTTCTCCCGCATGACCCCCGACGAGTTCGTCCAGGCGATCCTGGTCGACCGGCTGCGCGCCGCGGGCGTGGTCGTCGGGGAGAACTTCCGGTTCGGGCACAAGGCCGTGGGCGACGTCGAGACGCTGCGCCAGCTCGGCGAGAAGTACGACTTCGTCGCCGAGGGCGTCCCTCTGGTGAGCAACGGCGAGGCCATCTCCTCCAGCCTGATCCGGCGGTGGCTGGCCGACGGCGAGGTCGGGGCCGCCGCCGAGGCCCTCGGCCGCCCGCACCGTGTGGAGGGCGTGGTCGTGCGCGGGCACCAGCGGGGCAGGGCCCTGCTCGGGTTCCCGACAGCCAACGTCGAGTCGCCCCCGTTCACCGCGATCCCCGCCGACGGCGTCTACGCGGGCTGGCTGGAGTGCACCCAGTCGCCCTCGCCGTACGAGGGGCAGCGCTGGCCGGCGGCGATCTCCATCGGCACCAACCCGACCTTCGAGGGCGTCGAACGCACCGTCGAGGCCTACGCCCTCGACCGCGACGACCTCGATCTGTACGGGGTCCACGTCGTGGTCGACTTCGCCGTGCGGCTGCGCGACACCGTGAAGTTCGACTCCATCGAGGCGCTGATCGAGCAGATGCGCCGTGACGTGGACGAGGCCCGCCGCCTGCTCTCAGGCTGATCCCGGCGCGCGGCGAGCGCGGCGGTGCCGTCACGGTGGTAGCCTGACGTGTCGGCTCGGTTTCGGCGCGATGCGCGCTGCCCGCCGGCCGCTCACGGCGACTGTAGGCGCACACGGTCGTTCGTCGGCATTCCGATTGTCGCGTGCGCCCGTAGAAGATCTAAGGAGAGCCTTGTCGCTCGACACCGCCGCCAAGAAGGAGATCATCGCCGAGTACGGTACCGGCGATGGTGACACCGGGTCGCCCGAGGTCCAGATCGCGCTGCTGAGCAAGCGCATCAGCGAGCTCACCGAGCACCTCAAGACCCACAAGCACGACCACCACAGCCGCCGCGGGCTGCTGCTGCTCGTCGGCCGCCGCCGCCGGCTGCTGAAGTACCTCGCGAGCAAGGACATCACGCGGTACCGCACCCTGATCGAGCGGCTCGGCCTGCGCCGATAATGTGGAAGGGAGCGGCTGCGCGCCGCTCCCTCTCTCATACCAGGGCAAAGGCCACCCTGATAGGGGGGAACGCGGTGGGCGCGTCGCAGCGCGACCCGCCCCCGACTCCACACACTGGCCTGACGTGATAAACAACTGAACAGCCGACAAAGTGCCCCGCGTCCGCACAGCACTGCACACGCGCGTCCCCGTGACGCCTGCGGGCCGGTCCTCGGTAGTGGCTTCCGGATGTCACGCGGCGCGACGCCGCGCGACCCGGGTGCTTCGATCGAAGACCGGCGCTGCACATGACGGGGAGCGGGCAGTACCGAAATCACGGAGAGACCCGGGCAGGAGCGAGCCGACCGCGAAGACGCCCGGTCGGCCGGCGAGTGCCCTTGAGCGCGCGAGACAGCACGCGACACAGCACGGACGCGGGCGGCCGACCAAGAGGAGGTCCCCCGTGGAGGGTGTCCACAGCACGGAAGCCGTGATCGACAACGGCTCGTTCGGCACGCGTACCGTCCGGTTCGAGACCGGGCGCCTCGCGCGCCAGGCGGCGGGAAGCGCCGTCGTGTACCTCGATGACGACACGATGGTCCTGTCCGCCACCACCGCGTCCAAGAATCCCAAGGAAGGCTTGGACTTCTTCCCGCTCACCGTCGACGTCGAGGAGCGGATGTACGCCGCGGGCCGCATCCCCGGCTCGTTCTTCCGGCGTGAGGGCCGTCCCTCCGAGGACGCCATCCTCACCTGCCGCCTGATCGACCGTCCGCTGCGCCCGTCCTTCGTCAAGGGCCTGCGCAACGAGGTCCAGGTCGTGGCCACGGTGATGGCCCTCAACCCCGAGCACCTGTACGACGTGGTCGCGATCAACGCGGCCAGCCTGTCCACGCAGCTCGCGGGTCTGCCCTTCTCCGGCCCGATCGGCGGCGTCCGCGTCGCGCTGATCAACGGCCAGTGGGTGGGGTTCCCGACCCACGCCGAGCTGGAGGGCGCCACCTTCGACATGGTCGTCGCCGGCCGCGTGCTGGAGGACGGCGATGTCGCGATCATGATGGTCGAGGCCGAGTCCACCCGTGACACGCTGCGGCTCGTCGCCGAGGGCTCGGTCGCGCCGACCGAGGAGACCGTCGCCGAGGGCCTTGAGGCGGCCAAGCCGTTCATCAAGGTGCTGGTCGAGGCCCAGAGCCAGATCGCCGAGGTCGCCGCCAAGGAGACCGCCCAGTACCCGGTCTTCCTGGACTACCAGGAGGACGCCTACGAGGCCGTCTCCGGCGCGGTGAAGAGCGAGCTGGCCTCGGCGCTGACCATCGCCGGCAAGAAGGAGCGCGAGACCGAGCTCGACCGCGTCAAGGCCCTGGCGCTGGAGAAGCTCGGCGCGGACTTCGAGGGCCGCGAGAAGGAGATCTCCGCCGCGTTCCGCACGCTGACCAAGAAGCTCATGCGCGAGCGCGTGATCAACGAGGGCGTGCGCATCGACGGCCGGGGCACCAAGGACATCCGCCAGCTCAGCGCCGAGGTCCACGTGGTCCCGAGGGTCCACGGCTCGGCCCTGTTCGAGCGCGGCGAGACCCAGATCCTGGGCATCACCACGCTGAACATGCTGCGCATGGAGCAGATGATCGACACGCTCAACCCCGAGCGCACCAAGCGGTACATGCACAACTACAACTTCCCGCCCTACTCCACCGGTGAGACCGGCCGGGTGGGCTCGCCCAAGCGCCGCGAGATCGGCCACGGCGCGCTCGCCGAGCGGGCGCTGCTGCCGGTGCTGCCGACCCGCGAGGAGTTCCCGTACGCCATCCGCCAGGTGTCGGAGGCTCTCGGCTCCAACGGCTCGACCAGCATGGGCTCGGTCTGCGCCTCCACCATGGCGCTGCTGGACGCGGGCGTCCCGCTGAAGGACATGGTGGCGGGCATCGCGATGGGCCTCATCGGCGAGAACGGCACCTACGTGACGCTCACCGACATCCTCGGCGCCGAGGACGCCATGGGCGACATGGACTTCAAGGTCGCCGGCACCCGTGACCTGATCACCGCGCTCCAGCTCGACACCAAGCTGGACGGCATCCCGGCCGAGGTCCTGGCCGGGGCGCTGAAGCAGGCCAGGGCCGCGCGCCTGGCGATCCTCTCGGTCATGCAGGAGGCCATCGACTCCCCGGCCGAGATGAACCCGACCGCGCCGCGCATCATCACGATCAAGGTCCCGGTCGACAAGATCGGCGAGGTCATCGGCCCCAAGGGCAAGATGATCAACCAGATCCAGGACGACACCGGCGCCGAGATCACGATCGAGGACGACGGCACGATCTACATCGGCGCCACCGACGGTCCGTCGGCGGAGGCCGCGCGCAGCACGATCAACTCGATCGCCAACCCGCACATGCCGGAGGTCGGCGAGCGCTACCTGGGCACGGTCGTCAAGATCGCCGCGTTCGGCGCGTTCGTCAGCCTGCTGCCCGGCAAGGACGGCCTGCTGCACGTCTCGCAGATCCGCAAGCTGCACGGCGGCAAGCGCATCGAGAACGTCGAGGACGTCATGAACGTCGGCGACAAGATCCAGGTGGAGATCGCCGAGATCGACTCGCGCGGCAAGCTGTCCCTGGTGCCCGTCGAGGTCATCGAGAAGGAGGCCGCGGCCAAGGCCGAGGGCGCCTCCGGCGACGGCGACGGCGCGGGCCGCTCCGAGCCCGAGTTCCGCGAGCCGTCCGCGCCCCGCGAGGAGCGGGCCGAGCGGCCGCGGCGCACCCGCACCCGGGGCGGACGGGACGACCGCAACTCGTGACGACCACGACTCTGCACCCCGGCAGGGACGGCGCCGGGGTCGTGCGGCGCACCGTACTCCCCGGCGGTCTCCGGGTGGTGACCGAGACCATGCCGACCGTCCGCTCCGTGGCGGTCGGCATGTGGGTCGGCATCGGATCCCGCGACGAGGCCCCCGAGCACACGGGGGCCACCCACTTCCTCGAACACCTGCTGTTCAAGGGCACTCCGACCCGTGACGCCCTCGAGATCTCCGCGGCGATCGAGGGCATCGGCGGCGAGATCAACGCCTTCACCGCCAAGGAGTACACCTGCTACTACGCGCGGGTGCTCGACGAGGACCTCCCCCTGGCCATCGACGTCCTCGCCGACGTCGTGACCTCCTCCCTGATCACCGAGGACGACGTCGAGTCCGAGCGCGGGGTGATCCTCGAAGAGATCGCCATGCACGACGACGACCCGTCGGACGCCGTGCACGAGGCGTTCTCGGCCGAGCTGTACGGCGACGTCCCGCTCGGCCGGCCGATCCTCGGCTCGGTCGAGTCGATCAACACGCTCTCGCGCGAGCGCATCGCCGAGTACTACCGGCGCTACTACCTGCCCCCGTACACCGTGGTGTCGGTGTGCGGGAACGTCTCCCACGAGCGGGTGGTGGAGCTGGTGGCCGCGGCCTACGAGCGCGCCGGCGCGCTCGGCGGCACGGCCGAGCCGGTCCTCCCGCGCGTGGCGGGGCCGGGGGCCGGGCCGCGCCCGGGGGTGCGGCTGGTCGACCGGTCCACCGAGCAGGCCAACCTGGTCCTCGGCACCACCGCGCTGTCGCGCACCGACGACCGGCGCTTCGCGCTCGGCGTGCTCAACGCCGCGCTCGGCGGCGGCATGTCCTCGCGCCTGTTCCAGGAGATCCGCGAGAAGCGCGGCCTGGCCTACTCGGCGTACAGCTACACCACCCAGTACTCCGACACCGGCCAGTTCGGCGTCTACGTCGGATGCCTCCCCGGCAAGATCGACGACGTGCTGAAGATCTGCCGTGAGGAGATCTCCCGCGTGGTCGCCGAGAGCATCACCGAGGAGGAGATCGCCCGCGGCAAGGGCCAGATGCGCGGCGGGCTCGTCCTCGGCCTGGAGGACACCGGCTCGCGCATGTCGCGCATCGGCAAGAGCGAGCTCGTCTACGACACCCTCATGTCGGTGGACGAGGTGCTGGCCCGCATCGAGGCCGTCACCCCCGAGGAGATCGCGGCCGTCGGGCGCGAGATCCTCTCCCAGCCGCTCACGCTCGCCGTGATCGGCCCCTACGGCGACAAGGACTTCGGCGCCTTCATCGCCTGACGTCAGCGGGCGGCGGCCCGGGCGCTCTCCGGAGAGCCCGGGCTTGCCGCTACGCTTGGGCGTCGTGATCAGGGTTGGAGTTCTGGGCGCCCGCGGGCGCGTCGGTGTCGAAGTCTGCAAGGCCGTCCACGCGGCCGAGGACATGGAGCTCGTCGCGGCGGTGGACGCCGGCGACCCCATCGAGTCGCTGGCCGCGGCCGAGGTGGTGGTCGACTTCACCCACCCCGACGTGGTCATGGACAACCTGAAATGGTGCATCGAGCACGGCGTGCACCCCGTGGTGGGCACGACCGGCTTCGACGCGGGCCGCCTGCAGGCCGTGCGCGGCTGGCTGGCGGACAACCCCGGCGTCAACGCCCTCATCGCCCCCAACTTCGGCATCGCCGCGGTGCTGATGATGCACTTCGCCCAGCAGGCGGCGCGCTACTTCGAGTCGGTCGAGATCGTCGAGCTGCACCACCCGGGCAAGGCGGACGCCCCCTCGGGCACGGCGCGGCGCACCGCCGAGCTGGTCGCCGAGGCGCGGCGCAAGGCGGGCCTCGGCGCGATGCCGGACGCCACCAGCTCCGAGCTGCCCGGCGCGCGCGGCGCCGACGTCGAAGGGGTCCACGTGCACGGGGTGCGCCTGGCGGGCCTGATCGCCCACCAGGAGGTGCTGCTCGGCGGCGACGGCGAGATCCTCACGATCCGCCACGACACGATGAACCGCTCCTCGTTCACGCCCGGCGTGCTGCTCGGCGTGCGCCGCGTGCGCGAGCTGCCCGGCCTCACCGTCGGCCTGGAGCACCTGCTGGACCTGTGACCGGCCCCGGCCGTCAGAGGGCGAAGGCGAGGCCGAGCGTGAACAGCACACCGAAGGCCAGCTGAAGGCGGCCGGTCCGCTGCAACGTGTCGATCAGCGCGCGGCCCTGGCCGCCGTCCTTCACCGTCCTCGCGGGCACCAGCGCCAGCGGCAGCGCGAGGACGGTGAGCGCCGCGAACGGCCGCGCCCACGCCAGGGCCAGCGCCACCAGGAACGGCGTCAGCACGCAGACGACGTAGAGCACGCGGGTGCGGGCGTCGCCGAGCACGACCGCCAGCGTGCGCTTGCCCGCGGGCGCGTCGGTGACGATGTCGCGCAGGTTGTTCACCACCAGCAGCGCGCAGGCCAGCAGCCCGACCGGCACGGCCGCCGCCACCGCGAGCCAGGGCAGCCGCTCCATCTGGACGTAGGTCGTGCCGGCCACGGCCACCAGGCCGAAGAACACGAACACCGAGATCTCGCCGAGCGCGCGGTAGCCGTAGGGACGCGAGCCCCCGGTGTAGAACCAGGCGGCGGCGATCGCCAGCGCGCCGACGGCCAGCAGCCACCAGGCCCCGGTGGCCACCACCAGGACCAGGCCCGCGACGGCCGCGGCCAGGAAGCAGCCGAGCGCGGCCAGCAGCACCGACCGGGGCGAGGCGACCCGCGACCCGACCAGCCTGAGCGGGCCGACGCGCGCCTCGTCGGTGCCCCGCACGCCGTCGCTGTAGTCGTTGGCGTAGTTCACGCCGATCTGGAGGATCAGCGAGACCAGCAGGGCCAGCAGGGCGCGCCACCAGACCGCCGCGCCGTAGGACACCGCCACGCCCGTGCCCACGACGACGGGGACCACCGCCGCGGGAAGGGTGCGGGGCCGTGCCCCGGCGAGCCACTGTGCGGGTGTCGCCACCGTCGTCCCTCCGATCGGATCCGTGGCCGGGCACGGGACGCCCGGCCTCCGGCGGGAATTCGCCTGTGCAGGGTATTTCATGGCCGTCCCGTGACCCGCCGCCGGGGGCCGCCCCGCCGGGGTCAGCTGATGTCCGTGGCCAGGCGGAGCATGCGCACCGGGCGGCCCATGTCGAGCACCCGCTCGGCCTCGTCCGGCGCCCACCCCGCCGAGGACAGGAAGCCGAGCCGGGCCTGGTCGTCGGCGAAGACCCAGGTGACGACGGAGGCGAAGCCGTCCTCGCGCAGATGGTCGACGGTGGCGTTCAGCAGGCGGCTGCCGTGTCCCAGGCGCGTGTGGTCGGGGTCGACGAGCAGCGTGAGCAGCTCGGCCGTGACGGCGGGGTCGAGGTCGGGATCCTCGGCGGGGGCGTGCGAGGCCAGCCCGACCACGCGCGCGGCTCCGCCGCCCTCGGCCAGGGCGGTGAGCGGATCGTCGCTCTCGACCGCGACCAGGACGCGGTGGCGCGGCGTGGGCGGCGCCACGACGGCCTCCTCCCACTGACGGCTCCACAGCTCCTCGGCGGCCGGCCCGGTCATCTGCTCCAAGGGCTCGTCGGGCAGGACCCCGCGGTACCCCGACCTCCACGCCCTGATCTGGGTGGCCGTCACCGCCGGGACGTCCTCGCGCCGCGCGGCCCGTACCCCCACGTCCGCCATACCGGCAGCCCCCTTTCCTCTGCCCCACACCGTATCCGGGACGGCGGTGCGGCGGAGAACCGCGTCGATCTACCGGGAGCCCGCCGGGGACGGGGAGTCCTGGCGGCGGCGGGCGCGGTAGGCGCGGGTCTTGGTGCGGTTGCCGCACACGCGCATCGAGCACCACGAGCGGGAGCGGTTCTTGGAGGAGTCGAGGAACGCCCACTGGCAGGTGGCGTCGGCGCACACCTTCAGGCGGGGCCAGGAGCCGTCGGCGTGCGCGCGCAGGACGGCCGCCGCGACGAGCCCGAGCCCCCGCGCGGCGCCCTCACCGACCGGCTCGGGCGTGGGGACGCCGCCGGGCAGCCCGACCCGCAGGGGGAAGGCGGCGAGCGCGGACTCCAGCCGCGCGAGGGCGGGCGCGGCGTCCGCGCCGGGGCGCAGCGCGGCGCGCAGGCCCTCGCGCAGGCCGACGGCCAGGGCCAGATCGTCGTCCACGGCGCGGTCGGCCTCGCCGATCAGCCGGTGTTCGCGCAGCCAGAGGGCGAGCTCGGCCGGGGAGGCCAGCTCGTCGGTGTCGCTCTCGACGTCGTAGGTGTTGACGAAGTCGCGGAGCAGTTCCGCCGGCGCGTCCATGACACCACTGTACGGCAGTAGAGGGTTTCGCTCGGTGGTCATCCGCGGCGCCCGCCCATGAGGGAGTCCAGCGCGGCGCCCAGGCGGCGCACCCCTTCGGTCAGCTCGGCGACGTGCGCCGCGGCGATGTGCGTGACCCGGACGCAGGGCCCCGGGGGCTCGGCGGGGTGGTAGATCGCGCCCGGGCTCACCAGCACCCCGGCGCGCTGCGCGCCCTCGACCAGCGCGGTCTCGTCGGTCTCGTCCGGGAGCCGCACCCACAGGTGCAGGCCGCCGTGCGGCGCCGGACGGACGGCGGCGGCGGGCAGGTGGCGGGCCAGGGCCGCCGACAGCGCCGCGCCGCGCGCCTCGATCTGCGCCGACACGTTCGCCAGGTGACGGCGCCACCCGGGCGAACCCAGGAACTCCAGTGCGGTCTCCTGCAAGGGGCGGGCCACGAAGAACGACTCGACGAGCTGGGAGGCCCGCAGCCGCCGCGCCGCCGGTCCCCGGGCGATCACCGCGGCCACGCGCAGGCTCGGCGCGGTGACCTTGGTCAGCGAGTTGACGTGGACCACGGTCCCGTGCGCGTCCAGGGTGACCAGCGAGGGCGGGACGGGCGAGGTGGCGAGGTAGCGGGCGTAGTCGTCCTCGACGACGAACGCGCCCGCGGCCCGGGCGACCGCGAGGATCTGTTCCCTGCGCGCCGCCGGCAGCACGGCGCCGGTGGGGTTGTGCAGGGTGGGCTGGCAGTAGAAGACCCGTGCGCCGGTGACGGCGAACGCCTCGGCCAGCAGCTCGGGGCGCACTCCCTCGTGGTCCATGGGGACGGCCACCGTCCGCAGCCCGGCGGCGCGCGCGGCGGCCAGCGCGCCCGGGTAGGTCGGCGTCTCCACGAGCAGCGCGCCGCCCGGGGCCGCGAGCGCGCGGAAGGCGTGGGTCAGCGCGGCCTGGCCGCCGCTGGTGATCAGGACGTCCGCCTGGGTGACCCCGCCGCCGACCTCGGTGGCGAACCAGCGGCGCAGCTCGGCAAGGCCGTTCAGCGGCGGGAGCGCCCAGGCGTCGGGGCGGCGCACCGCGCGCGCGGCGGCCGCGGCGAGCGCGGCGGACGGGCGCAGGCCCGCGTGCAGGTATCCGCCGGTGAGCGGGATGATCCCCTCGGGCGGCGGCGTGAGCAGGCCGCTGACGGCCGTGTCGTCCACGGACCTGTCGCCCAGGGACACCGTCTGCCAGGACAGGTCGGCGGCGTCACCTGCCGTGACGGAGGGGCGGGGCGCGACGAACGCGCCGACGCCGGGCCGGGTGACCACCCGTCCCTCGGCGGCGAGCGAGGCCAGCGCCCGCGAGACGGTTACCGGGCTGACCCCATGCCGCCGGGTCAGCTCCCGGCTGGACGGCAGCCGCCCGCCGGGCCCGAGCTGGTCGGCCTCCCGCCGCAGCTCGGCCGCCAACCGGGCGATACTGCTATCGTCGGACATGAAGAACAACGATAGCGCTACCGCTCATTGGGCAGTATCGCCCCCCGGTCACGCCACCGCCGCGGGACCACCGGTCGACTCGCCGGATGACCCGGGCACTGCCACGGGAGCGCCGGTCTCCCCGCCGGGCGATGCGGGCGGTGCCGGCCCGCGACGCCGCCCCGCCGCCGAGGGGGGCGATCGCACGTCGCCGCGCGCCGTGCGGGAGCCTGCCGGGGCCGCGTGGCGGGGGACCGTGTCGGCCGGGCTCGGGGTGATCGCGTTCTCCGGGAGCTTTCCGGCCACCGAGTTCGCGATGCGCGGTTTCGACCCCTACCTCGTCGCCATCGGCAGGGCCGCCGTCGCCGCGCTCATCGCGGCGGTGTGCCTGGTCGCGGCCAGGGCGCCGCTGCTGCCTCCCCGGGCGCGGCTCGGGTCGTACGCGGTCATCGCGGCCGGGGTGGTGTTCGGGTTCCCGCTGTTCAGCGGGCTCGCGCTGGACGCGGGGGCGAGCGTGTCGCACGCCGCCGTGGTGATCGGCCTGCTGCCCGCGGCGACCGCGCTGTTCGCCGTGCTGCGGGCGGGGGAGCGACCGCGCGCGCTGTTCTGGGCCGCCTGCGCGGGCGGCGCCGTGTCGGTGACCGTCTTCACGCTGAGCCGGGGCGGCGGTCGCCTGGCAGGCGCCGACCTGCTGCTGGTGGCGGCCCTGCTGTGCGCGGCGGCCGGGTACACCGAGGGCGGCAGGCTGGCCCGGCACGCCCCCGGCTGGCAGGTGATCTCGCACGCGCTCGTGCTGGCCGCGCCGATCACGGTGCCGGTCACGGCCGTGCTCGCGGCGGTCATGCCCGCGAACCCGTCGGGGGAGGCGGTCGCGGGGTTCGCCTACGTGGCGCTGGTGTCGATGTTCCTCGGGTTCATCCCCTGGTACGCCGGGCTCGCCAGGGGCGGCATCGCCCGCGCGGGGCAGACCCAGTTGCTGCAGCCGCTGATGTCCGTGCTGTGGGCGTGGCTGCTGCTGGAGGAGCCTCTGGAGGTCGCCACGGTGGCCGGGGCCCTCGCCGTGCTGGTGTGCGTCGCCGTGACACAGCGTGCGCGGTCCTGAGCGCCACGCTGAGCGCCTCAGGGATTCCGGCCATGCCCGAATGCGCGGCGACCCGTGCGAGCCGGTCAGAACGGATCACGCGCGCCGCCGGGGGGTCAGGCGCCGAGGGGGACGGAGTAGACGAGGCGGAAACGGTCGCCCGGGACGACGACGTCGCTGGTCTCGACCGGGCGGTCGCCCGCCCAATGGGTGCGCTCGACGTGCAGGACGTGCACCCCGGTGGGAATGTCGAGCAGGTCGCTCTCGGTGGGCTGAGGCACGCGGGTGTGGACGCTCTCGCGGATGTCGGTGATCTTGACTCCGGCGGCGGACATGCGGGCCAGGAGGCCCTTGCGGCCGTTGGTGCCCTCTTCCGCGACCGCCTGTCCTTTACCCAGCTCGGCGGGCTCGTAGGAGGTGGCGAGCTGCATGGGCCTGCCCTCGGCGCGGAAGACGTAGCGCGTGCGGATGACGGGGGCGGCGGGCTGGAGGCGCAGGCGCCGGGCGATCTCGCGGTCGGCCTTGACGGGCTCGCTGCGCCAGTCCCATGTGGCGCGGTGGCCGCCGAGCTGCATGTCGGCGGCGAACGGCGCGTCGTGGTCGATGTGGCGGGAGCGCTGGAGGGGGTACAGCACGGACTTCTCGCGGACATAGTGGCCGGAGCCGACCCTGCCGATGATCAGGCCCTCGGCCGCGAGCACCCGGAGGGCATGCCTGGCGGCGGTCTCGCCGACGCGGAAACGCTGGGTGAGCTGCGCGCGCGAAGGGATCGGCGCCCCGGGCGGCAGGGTGCCGTCGACTATCTGGGCCCGCAACTCTTCCACAACACGGAGGTACACCGGATCGTTGCCAGTCATCCGACCATCCCTGGGGCGTTCGAGATCGTTTTCTTATCTTGCCGTAATCATGAGACAACGGGGAGTAACGGCCCGGATTTGGAGCGCCAACTTTACCAAATGTGGTTCTGTGGTGACCGTGAGTGGCGGTGTCGCGGACGGACGCGGGGGCGGGAGGCGTGACCTGCGCCGGTGGGCGTGGTGATCGCCGCAGGCGCGGCGGCCGTCGGCGGGCGGGTGGCCGGAGCGATCGGAAAATTCTCCGCAGAGGCGTGTAACACCCCCGTAAGCCCCGTCGATAACACGACAGAGGTCGTCGATGTGTGTACCCCCGAGCACATATCGGCGGCCTCTATCCATGTCCCGGCATCTTTTGGCAAAGCCCTACACATCCCACCGAACACTCCTGGCATGGAGAACCGGGGTGGCGGGGTCCACCGGCCCGCCGGATCCGGGTACCGTTCCCTCTATGGCATCGCCAACAGGAACCTCCGACGCGCCTTTCGGCCGCATGCTGACCGCCATGGTCACCCCCTTCACCCCCGACGGCGCCCTGGACGCCGAAGGCGTTCAGCGGCTGGCGACCTACCTCGTCGACGAGCAGCACAACGACGGCCTGGTCGTCAGCGGCACGACCGGAGAGTCCCCGACCACCACCGACGCGGAGAAAGAGCAGATCATCCGCCTCGTCGTGGAGGCCGTCGGCGACCGCGCGACGGTCGTGGCCGGTGCCGGCACCAACGACACCCATCACTCGATCGAGCTGGCGAAGGCCGCCGAGCGCGCGGGCGCGCACGGCCTGCTCGCGGTGACGCCGTACTACAACAAGCCCCCGCAGGAGGGCCTGTACCAGCACTTCACCGCCGTCGCCGACGCGACCGGCCTCCCGGTGATGCTGTACGACATCCCTGGCCGCACGGCCACGCCGATCTCCAGCCAGACGCTGACGCGCCTCGCCGTCCACCCGCGCATCGTCGCCGTCAAGGACGCCAAGGGCGATCTGTTCGCCGGCGCCCAGGTCATGGCCGCCACGGGCCTGACGTTCTACTCGGGCGACGACGCCGTGAACCTGCCCTGGCTGTCGGTCGGCGCGGCCGGCTTCGTCAGCGTGGTGGGGCACGTCGTGGGCGCGGAGCTCGCCGAGATGATCCGCCGGTACCGTTCCGGCGACGTCGACGGCGCGCGCGACATCAACCGGCGGCTCCTGCCGGTCGTGGCGGGCATCATGACCCGCACCCAGGGCGTTATCACGACGAAGGCGGCGCTCGCCCTGCTCGGCAGGGACGGGGGGCCCGTGCGCCTGCCGCTGGTGAACGCCACCGCCGACGAGATCGCGGCCCTCAGGGAGGACCTCGTCGCGGGCGGCGTCAAGCTCCCCGGCTGACGCCCCGCGCCCTCGGGCGACGCGTCGCGACCGCCGCGCGTCCCGCCGGCGGCGCGCGGACGGGCAGGATCGCAACAGGCCGCGCACCGGTGCGGTGGGGAGGAACAAAGGGTTTGAAACACGGATATAACGAATACGGTCCGCAGGACGCCGGACGGCTCGGCGAGGGAGTCGTGCGCGGGCGGCGGGCCGGTACGGACGGGGGTAGAGCATGAGTCATCCGCATCCCGAGCTTGGACCGCCCCCGCCGCTTCCGGCGGGCGGCCTGCGCATAGTCGCGCTGGGCGGGCTCGGCGAGATCGGCCGCAACATGGCGGTCTTCGAGTACGACGGCCGCCTGCTGGTGGTCGACTGCGGCGTGCTGTTCCCCGAACCCGACCAACCGGGCGTGGACCTCATCCTGCCCGACTTCGAGTACATCAGGGACCGGCTCGACGACATCGAGGCCGTCGTGCTGACCCACGCCCACGAGGACCACATCGGCGCCGTGCCGTACCTGCTGCGGGAGCGCGCCGACATCCCGCTGGTCGGCTCGCGCCTCACCCTCGGGCTGATCGAGAGCAAGCTCACCGAGCACCGCATCCAGCCGGTCAAGGTGGAGGTCGCCGAGGGTACGCGGCGGCGGTTCGGGCCGTTCGAGTGCGAGTTCTTCGCGGTCAACCACTCGATCCCCGACGCCCTGGCCGTCGCGCTCCGCACCCCCGCCGGCATCGTGCTGCACACCGGCGACTTCAAGATGGACCAGCTCCCGCTGGACGGCAGGCTGACCGACCTCGGCGGGTTCGCCCGGCTCGGCGCCGAGGGCGTCGACCTGCTGATGTCGGACTCCACCAACTCCGAGGTCCCCGGGTTCGTGCCGAGCGAGCGCACCATCAGCCCGGTGATCGACGAGGTGTTCCGCAGCGCGGCCAAGCGCATCATCGTCGCCTGCTTCGCCTCGCACGTCCACCGGGTGCAGCAGATCTTCGACGCCGCCGAGGAGAACGGCCGCAAGGTCGCGCTGATCGGCCGTTCGATGGTCCGCAACATGGGCGTGGCCCGCGAGCTCGGCTACCTGCGCGTGCCGCCGGGCCTGCTGGTCGACTCCCGCGAGATCGAGGAGTGGCCGCCGGAGGACGTCGTGCTCATCTGCACGGGGTCGCAGGGCGAGCCGATGGCCGCGCTGTCGCGCATGGCCAACCGCGACCATCCGATCCGGGTGGCGGAGGGCGACACCGTCGTGCTGGCGTCCTCGCTGGTGCCGGGCAACGAGACCGCCGTCAACAAGGTCATCAACGGGCTCACCCGCTGGGGCGCCCGCGTGATCCACAAGGGCAACGCGACCGTGCACGTCTCCGGCCACGCCGCCGCGGGCGAGCTGCTGTACGTCCTCAACCTGACCAAGCCGTCCAACTTCATGCCGGTGCACGGCGAGTGGCGCCACATGCGCGCCCACGCCAAGCTGGCCGCGCTGACCGGCGTCCCCGACGACCACATCGTCATCGCCGAGGACGGCGTGGTGGTCGACCTGGTGGACGGCAGGGCGCGTGTCACCGGCGCGGTGCAGTGCGGCTACGTCTACGTCGACGGCTCCTCGGTCGGCGCCGTCACCGACGTCGCGCTGAAGGACCGGCGCATCCTCGGGGACGAGGGGTTCATCTCGGTGGTCGTGGTGGTCGACTCGACGACGGGCAAGGTCACCGGCGGGCCGGAGATCTACGCGCGTGGGTCGGGCATCGAGATCGAGGCGTTCGACTCGGTGATCCCGCTGATCGAGTCCGCGCTGGAGGACACCGCGGCCGACGGCGTCGCCGACCTGCAGCAGATGCGCCGCGTGACGCGCCGCATCGTGGGGCGCTGGGTGAGCGACACCTACCGCCGCCGGCCCATGATTATTCCGGTGGTCGTGGAGGTCTGACGCGGCGTAGGTTTCACGTGCCCCCGAACCGCGCACGAGGAGCCGCCGCATGCCCGAGAACCTCCGGACCACCGACACGCCCGCCGGCGGGGGAGACCCCGCCGGTCTCGCCGGTTCGCCGGTGTACGCCTCCGCCGCCGCGGACGGCGTCACCGGCACCGCCGCGAAGGTCGTCTTCACCAAGTACGACGGCTCGCTCCACTGGCACCACGACGCGTGGCGGCTGGGGGAGGACGAGCACGGCGTCTGGCTCGGCTGCCCGCCGGGCACGCCCGCCGCGCGGGGCTCGGAGCCTCCGGTCGTGTGGGAGCACGCGTTCGTCATGCTGTTCCCCCGGGACGCCTGGTGGACCGCGACGTTCAACTCCCATGCCTGGAAGTGCGCGATCTACTGCGACATCACGACCGTCCCCCGCTGGGACGGCGACCGGGTGACCATGGCCGACCTCGACCTGGACGTCCTGCTCATGCACGACGGCCGGCTGTTCGTGGACGACGAGGACGAGTTCCTGGAACACCAGGTGCGCTACGGCTACCCCGAGGACATCGTGGCCGGGGCGCGGCGCTCGGCCGACCGGCTGATGGCCGCGATCGGCCGGCGCGAGGCCCCGTTCGAGGGCGCCCACGAGCGCTGGCTCGCCGAGGTGCTGTGACCGTGTACCCCTTAAGGGGTCGCGGGGAGCCGTCAGCGCGCGAAGATCGCGCTATAAATCTGGGCATGGCGACAAGAGTTCTCGTTACCGGCGCGGCCGGTCGTATCGGCAGATGCCTGGCCGAGGGGCTGCCGGCGTACGGGCACGCGCTGCGGCTCCTCGACCGGGTCCCGATCGAGGACGGCCCGCACGAGACGGTGACGGGCGACGTCACCGACCCGGCGGTGCTGGCGCGGGCCATGGAGGGGGCCGGCGCCGTGGTCCACCTGGCCGGCATCCCCTCCACCGCGGCCTCCCACGAGGACCTGCTCACCGCCAACATCGAGGGCACCTACCGCGTCTTCGAGGCCGCGCGGCTGGCCGGGGCCGAGCGGGTGGTGTTCGCGAGCAGCAACCACGCGGTGGGCTTCACCCCGCGCGCGGACCTGGTGCCCGCCGACACCCCGATCGCCCCGGATTCCCACTACGGGGTCAGCAAGGCGTACGGCGAGGCGCTCGGCCGCTACTACGCCGACCGGTACGGCATGCGCGTGGCCTCGCTGCGCATCGGCACGTTCGCGCCGCGCCCTCCGCTGCCGCGCGCCCTGTCCACCTGGCTCAGCCCGGCCGACGCGGTGCGGCTCGTGCACGCCTGCCTCATCGCGCCCGATCTGACCTACGCGGCGGTCTGGGGCGTGTCGGCCAACACCCGCAACTGGTGGGACCTGTCCGCGGGACGCGCGCTCGGATACGAGCCGCGGGACGACGCCGAGGCGTACGCCGGGGACCTGCCCGAGCTGGACCCCGGCGACCCGGAGTACGCCTGGCTCGGCGGCCGGGTCGTCGAGAGCTGAGCGTGCGCGGCGGGACGCCCGTGGTGACAATGGACGGGAACGGCGCGGCGAGGAGGGCCTGCATGACCGAGCGCGAGACCTCTGTGCCGCACGTCAAGTCCGCCGTGCGCACCGTCGAGCTGCTCGACTTCTTCGCGCGCAATCCGGGCCTGCACAACCTGCCGGACCTTCAGGTGCGGCTCGGCTACCCCAAGAGCAGCCTCCACGCGCTGCTGCGTACCCTCGCGGACCTGGGCTGGATCGAGACCGACGTCACCGGCACCCTGTACCGCGCCGGCCTGCGCGCGCTGCTGGTCGGCGCCACCTACATCGACGGCGACCCGGTGGTCCAGCTCGCCCGCGACGCGCTCGACTGGCTCGCCGAGGCCACCGGCGAGACCGTCCACCTGGGCCGGCTGGACCGCTCCGACGTCGTCTACCTCGCCACCCGGGCCTCCCGCCACTCCCTGCGGCCCTTCACCCGGATCGGCGCCAGGCTGCCCGCCAGCACCACCTCGCTCGGCAAGGCGATCCTCGCCGCGCGCGAGGAGGGGGAGGTCGCGCGCCTGCTGCCCGCCGAGCTTCCCCGCCCGACCCGGCACGCCATCGCCGACCGGGACAGGCTCGCGGCCGACCTGCGGCGGATCCGCAGGCGGGGGTACGCGGTGGACCGCGAGGAGAGCGTCGAGGGCCTGCGCTGCTTCGGCGTGGCACTGGACGTCGCGCGGCCGCCCCGCGACGCGGTGAGCGTGTCGGTGCCCGTGCCCCGGCTGACCACGGGCAGGGACAAGGAGATCGCCGCCTGCCTGCTGGAGGCGCGCGACCGCATCGAGCTGGCCGCCCGCGGAGCCGTGCGCGCGCGCTGAGCGGGCAGCTCCCGGCGGCGGCCGCTGTTAGTAGGCTCAGCACGTGGTCAGGGAAGGCAGCTCCATCGACAAGGCGCTGGCGGTGCTGGAGGCGATCGCCGAGCACCACCGCGTCACCGACATCGCGGCGGCGACGGGAGTGTCCAAGTCGACCGTCCACCGCATCCTGCAGTCGCTGGTCGAGTGGGGGTTCGCCCGGCCGGACGGCGCCGGCGGGTACGAGCCGGGGCCGCGCATCCTCACCCTGGCCGGCAAGGTGATGAGCCGGTTCGACCCTTCGCGGCAGGCGTCGGCCGCCCTGCGCGCGCTGCACGACCGCACCGGCTACACCACCCACTTCGGCATCCTCGGCGGTGACGAGGCCGTCTACGTCGAGAAGCTGGAGGGCCGCAGGCCGTACCAGATGCCCTCGCGCGTCGGCATGAGCCTGCGGCTGCACTGCACGGCGATCGGCAAGGCGGTCCTGGCCGAGCTGGGCGACGACGAGGTGCGCGCCCTCGCCGCGCGCACGGGCCTGGCCCGGTCCACGCCGGCCACGCTGACCGGCGTGGACGAGCTGCTCGCCCACCTGGGGAAGGTCAGGAAGCTCGGGTACGCGGTGGACGACGAGGAGAACGAGCCCGGCGTCCGCTGCGTCGGCGCGGCGGTGTTCGACCACACCGGCCGCGTGCTGGGCGGCATCTCGATCTCCACGCTGGCGATGGACATGGACCGGGACGCGCTGGAACGGCTCGCCCCCGAGGTGGTCGCCGCGGCCCGCGAGGTCTCGACCGCCCTCGGCGCCCCCGCCGCGGCACGGGCCCGCTGACCCGCGGGCAGGTCTGTGCGGGTCAGGGCGGGCCGGGTCAGGGCGGTCAGGTCAGGGCGCGACCGGGCCGGGCGTCGCGACGGCCAGCAGGCGCTCGATCTCCCGGGGTGTCGCCACGCGGCCGGTGCCGCCCTGGCCCTCCAGGTTGACGGCGGCGGCGGCCGTCCCGGCGCGCACGGCGTCGCGCAGGGAGGCCCCGAGGGCGAGTCGTGCGGCGACCGTGCCCGCGAACGCGTCGCCCGCCCCGGTCTGGTCGACGATCGCGGCCGGGGGGACGGCGGGGATCCGCTCCGGTTCCGCGCCGCCGCCGGCGAGCAGCACCCCGTGGGCCCCACGGGTGACGGCCACGGCCCGCGCGCCGCGCTCCAGGCAGGCGCGGGCCGTCTCCTCCGGGTCGCCGGTGCCGAGCAGGGGGAGGCTGTCGCCGGGACAGGAAGGGGTCACCAGCGCCGTCGCGGGGGCGATGGCCGCCAGCGCCGCCGCGGCCTCCTCGGCGCCGGTGAGCCGTGCCCGGTAGTTGGGGTCGTAGACGACCCGGCCCCCGGCGGCGTCCACGGCGCGCGCGGCGTGCAGCACGGCCGCGGCGCACGACTCCGACAGGGCGGCGGTGACGCCGCTGACCAGCAGGACGGCGGTCTCGGCGAGCGGCGCGCGTGCCACGTCGGCGGGTCCCATGCGCGAGGCGGCGCTGCCGGAGCGCATGTACGCGAACGCGCGCTCGCCGCTCGGGTCGGCGCCGACGGCGTAGGCGCCGGTGGAGCCGTGGCCCTTGCGCATCCAGCGCGTGTCCACCCCGCGGGACGCGGCGAAGGCGATGAGCCGTTCCCCGAACTCGTCGTCGCCCACCAGCGTCACCAGGGCGACGTGCGCGCCGGTCGCGGCGGCGGCGACGGCGGCGTTGAGCGCGTCGCCGGAGAAGGACAGCCGGAAGGTGTCCGCCTCGGTCAGCGGAGCGGGCGCCGAGAACTCGGCGAGCGGCTCTCCGACCACCATCACATCCACGAACGGACTCCTCTAGGTTTCATGTAATGAAACTAGATTCTACGTTATGCAAACGAAGCCGGTGGGGCGGGGTCGCCGCCAGAGGCGGTGCGCCATCGGGCTCTCTACCATTCCGTTACATGGAATTGAGCGTCAATACATAGAACGTTGATGTCTGCGGCGCGCCTCCCGGGCGTGCGCCCGCCTCATGCGTACCCTCGGTAGCATGGCCACCCGTACGTCGAAAAGCACCCCAAAAGGGTCGGCGAAGCGGTCCACGTCGTCCCGCCCGGCCTCCGGCAAGCGGCCACAGGGTGCGCGGGCCACAGGGGGGCGCACGCCGAGCCGTCAGGCGCGCCGTCCCGCCTCCTCGCCGCCGGATCCGATCAGCTGGGTCTTCGTCGTCATCGGGAAGCTCTTCATCGGCGTGTGGCTGCTCATCGCCAACGGCATCGGCACCGCCGCGCGCGCCTTCGGCGACCAGGCACGCGAGCTCGACCCGGCCCACCGCCGCGACGGGCTCGGCCTCGCCGTCCTCGGCTCGGCCATCGCCCTCGCCGCGATGACCTGGCGCTCCACCCAGGGCACCGTCGCCTCGGTCGTGGACGCCGTCCTGCGCGGCGCGGTCGGCTCGCTGGCCTGGTCGGTGCCGATCCTGCTCGCGCTGGTGGCCTGGCGCCTGCTCAGGCACCCCGACCAGAACGCCGACACCAACCGCATGATCATCGGCTGGACGGCGCTGCTCGCCGGCCTGCTCGGCGTCATCCACGTCGCGCACGCCACCCCCTACCCCTCCGGGCCGGCCAAGACCGACGGCATGGACAAGGTGTCCGCGGCGGGCGGCATGATCGGGTTCATCGTCTCGGCGCCGCCCTCCAGCATCCTTCCCGCCTTCGTGACCATCCCGCTGCTGCTGTTGCTGTCCGGGTTCGGCGTCCTCGTGATCACGGCCACGCCGGTGCACCGCGTGCCCGAGCGGCTCGCCGAGATCCGGCACATGCTGTTCCAGAAGTCCCCGGCCGATGGCGGCAAGCCCGCGGGCGAGACCGGCAAGCCCGCCCGCCGCCCGCGCAAGACGGCCCAGGACGCGAAGGGAGCCGAGGGCACGGAGGGCGGCGATCACGTCAAGCCGTACGACACTCCCGTGGTCGCCGACGCGCCCGGCGCCAGGCCCGGCCGGGAGGACCACTCCCCGGAGATCGTCCCCGGCCTCGTCGACGAGCAGATCGACGAGCAGGTCGCGGAGGAGGAGCCGCCGCGGCCGGCCCCCGAGCCCCCGCACCCCTCGCCCGCGCCGCGCAAGGTCGAGCAGCTCGTGCTGTCCCCGCAGGCGGGCCCCTACGTCCTTCCCGACGTCGGCACGCTGCGCCAGGGCACCCCGCCCAAGCCGCAGACCAAGGCCAACACGATCGTCGTCAACGCGCTCACCAGCGTCCTCGAACAGTTCTCCATCGACGCCCAGGTGATCGGCTTCACCCGCGGCCCGACGGTCACCCGCTACGAGATCGAGCTCGGGCCGGCGGTCAAGGTCGAGAAGGTCACCGCGCTCACCAAGAACATCGCCTACGCGGTCAAGTCGGCCGACGTCCGCATCCTGTCCCCGATCCCGGGCAAGTCCGCGATCGGCGTCGAGATCCCGAACACCGACAAGGACCTGGTCAGCCTCGGCGACGTGCTGCGCTCCCAGGTCGCCCAGGCCGACCACCACCCGATGATCGTGGGCCTCGGCAAGGACGTCGAGGGCCGCACCATCGTGGCCAACCTCGCCAAGATGCCCCACCTGCTCATCGCGGGCGCCACCGGCGCGGGAAAGTCGGTCTGCGTCAACGGGCTGATCTCCTCGATCCTGATGCGGGCCACCCCCGACGAGGTGCGCATGGTCCTCGTCGACCCCAAGCGGGTCGAGCTGTCCTCCTACGAGGGCATCCCTCACCTGATCACCCCGATCATCACCAACCCCAAGAAGGCCGCCGAAGCCCTCGAATGGGTCGTCGGCGAGATGGACCGCCGATACGACGACCTGGCGGCCAGCGGCTTCCGGCACGTGGACGAGTTCAACAAGGCGGTGCGGGCCGGCAAGCTGGTGCCCCCGCCGGGCAGCGAGCGGGTCTACCAGCCGTACCCCTATCTGCTGGTGATCATCGACGAGCTCGCCGACCTCATGATGGTCGCCCCCCGCGACGTCGAGGACTCGATCGTCCGCATCACCCAGCTCGCCAGGGCCGCGGGCATCCACCTGGTCATCGCCACCCAGCGCCCCTCGGTGGACGTCGTCACCGGCCTGATCAAGGCCAACGTGCCCTCGCGGCTCGCCTTCGCCACCTCCTCGCTGGCCGACTCGCGGGTCATCCTGGACCAGCCGGGCGCCGAGAAGCTCGTCGGCCAGGGCGACGCGCTGTTCCTGCCCATGGGCGCCAGCAAGCCGATGCGCCTGCAGAACGCCTTCGTCTCCGAGAAGGAGATCCACGAGGTCGTCACGCACTGCAAGTCGCAGATGCAGGCCGAGTACCGCGACGACGTCTCGGCGGCGGCCACCGCCAAGCGCGAGATCGACGAGGAGATCGGCGACGACCTCGACCTGCTGATCCAGGCCGCCGAGCTGATCGTCACCACCCAGTTCGGCTCCACCTCCATGCTCCAGCGCAAGCTGCGCGTGGGCTTCGCCAAGGCCGGGCGCCTGATGGACCTGCTGGAGAGCAGGAGCGTCGTCGGCCCGAGCGAGGGCTCCAAGGCCCGCGAGGTGCTCGTCAAGCCGGACGAACTGCCCGGGCTGCTCGCCGACTTGCGGGGAGAGTGACCCCTCCGCCACCGATCCCCTCGGTTACTGGTTGAATATGAATGACTACGCATCGTCGGAATACGGGCGCGTAGCGCAGTGCACGGCGAGGGGGACGTATGAGCATTGGAGTGACGCTGGCCGCGGCACGTCACGCGGCGGGCATGACGGTCGCTCAGCTGAGCGGCCGCACGCGGATCAGAGAGACGGTCATCTATGCCATCGAGCGGGACGACTTCTCGCTCTGCGGAGGCGACTTCTACGCCCGGGGTCACGTCCGCAACATCGCCAAGACCCTCGGGCTCGATCCCGACGCGATCGTGCACCAGTTCGACGAGGAACACGGCGGCGTTCCCCGGCCCGTGCGCGCGGCGGCCGTCTTCCAGGCCGAAAATTCGATCAAACTCCGCGAGCGCCGCAGCCCCAACTGGTCGACCGCGATGGCGATCGCCCTCGCCATCGTCGCGGTCTTCGGCGTCGCCCGCGTGATGAGCGGCGCCGGCGACCCCGTCGCCCCCGACCCCAAGGCCGGCGTCCCCAAGGCCCCCGCCCCCTCGTCCAAGCCCTCGACGGCCGCCAAGGCCGCCGAACCGGCGAGCGATCTGGTCACGCTGCAGGTCAAGGCCACCAAGCCGTCCTGGCTGGAGGTCAGCGACAGCAAGGGCAAGCAGATGTTCCGCGGCACCCTGCCCGCCGGGCGCACCTCGACCTGGAAGGCGCGCAAGGAGGTCCGGGTGACGATCGGCAACGCGGGCGGCGTCGACCTGGCGGTCAACGGCAAGCACATCGGCGTGCCGGGGAAGGTCGGCCAGCTCGTCCACAAGTCGTTCGGTCCCGAGGAGCCGGGTGCGCGCTGAGCGGGACCGTTCCCGCGCGGCCGGGGCGCCCACACCGGCCGCGCGGGGCCGTCGTGCCCGCGTGAGAGCGGGGTGAGTGCGCCGGAGGAGGCCAACTCCCGATACCGTAGAGCCCATCATGTCTTCCCGCCGAACCGCATCGCTGATCACACTGGGCTGCGCGCGCAACGACGTCGACTCCGAGGAGCTCGCCGCGCGCATGGAGGCCGCCGGGTGGAGCCTCGACGACGACGATCCCGACGTCGTCGTCGTCAACACCTGTGGCTTCATCGACTCGGCGAAGCAGGACTCGATCAACACCCTGCTGGCCGCGGCCGACTCCGGGGCCAAGGTGGTGGCCGCGGGGTGCATGGCCGAGCGCTACGGCAAGGAACTGGCGGAGGCCCTGCCCGAGGCCTCCGCGGTCATCTCCTTCGACGACTACACCGACATCGGCGCGCGCCTGGACGACGTCGTCGCGGGCCGGGCGCTCACGCCGCACACGCCCCGCGACCGCCGCCTGCTCCTGCCGATCACCCCGGTCGAGCGCTCCGCGGGCGCCACGGCCGTCCCGGGCCACGGCGAGACCCTTCCCGAGGGCCTCGCGCCCGCCACCGGGCCGCGCGCGCTGCGCAAGCGGCTCTCCGGCGGCCCCATGGCCCCGCTGAAGCTCGCCTCCGGGTGCGACCGGCGCTGCGCCTTCTGCGCCATCCCGGCCTTCCGCGGCGCCTACGTCTCGCGCCGGCCGGAGGAACTGCTGGCCGAGGCCGAGTGGCTCGCCGCGCGCGGGGTCAAGGAGCTCGTGCTGGTCAGCGAGAACTCCACCTCCTACGGCAAGGACCTCGGCGACCTTCGCGCCCTGGAGAAGCTGCTGCCGCGGCTGGCGGCCACCGAGGGCGTCGAGCGGGTCAGGGTGAACTACCTGCAGCCCGCCGAGCTGCGCCCGGGCCTCCTTGAGGTCATCGCGGGCACGCCGGGTGTGGCCCCGTACTTCGACCTGTCCTTCCAGCACGCCAGCGGCACCGTCCTGCGCCGCATGCGCCGCTTCGGCGACCCGCGCCGCTTCCTGGACCTCCTGGAGACCATCCGGTCGCACGCCCCGGAGGCCGGGGTGCGCTCCAACTTCATCGTCGGGTTCCCCGGCGAGACCGAGGGCGAGTTCGCCGAGCTGACCGCCTTCCTGCAGGAGGCGCGGCTGGACGTCGCGGGCGTGTTCGGCTACTCCGACGAGCAGGGCACCGAGGCCGCCGGGTTCCCGGGCAAGCTCGACCAGGACGTCGTCGACGCCCGCGTCGCCGAGTTGTCCGCCCTCGCGGACGAGCTGGCCGCCCAGCGCGCGGAGGAACGCATCGGCACCGAGGTCGAGGTCCTCATCGAGGACGATCTCGGCGACGGCGGCTACGAGGGCCGCGCCGCCCACCAGGGCCCCGAGGTGGACGGCTCGGTGACCGTCCAGGGCATCGGGCTGGTCCCCGGCCAGATCGTGCGCGCCACGGTCGTCGACGCCGAGGGGGTCGACCTGATCGCCCGCATCAAGGCCTCGCCATGACGCAACGGCCGGAGACCGGCGCCGAGCCGATCGCTACCCCTGTGGCTCGGTACGTCAGCCCGTGGAACGTCGCGAACGTGCTGACCGTGCTCCGGCTCGTGGTCGTCCCCTTCTTCGTCGTCTGCATGTTCGTGGACGGCACGGGCTGGCGGTGGACGGCGCTGGTGGTGTTCCTGCTGGCGTCGCTGACCGACCAGCTCGACGGCTGGCTGGCCCGGCGCTACGGGCTGATCACCGACTTCGGCAAGATCGCCGATCCCATCGCCGACAAGGCGCTGATCGGCGCCGCGCTGGTCACGCTGTCCCTGCTCGCCGAGGTGCCCTGGTGGGTCACCGGCGCGATCCTGGTCAGGGAGGCCGGGGTCACGGGGCTGCGGTTCGCGGTGATCCGGCACGGCATCATCCCGGCGAGCTACGGCGGCAAGGTCAAGACCGTCCTGCAGATCGCCGCCATCGCGCTCTACATCCTGCCGGGGGTGCCCGGGCCGCTGCGGTGGGCGGTGATGGGCCCGGCCCTGGCCGTGACGGTGGTCACCGGCGTGGACTACGTGATCAGGGCCGTGCGGCTGCGGAGGGTGGCCCAGAAGGCGCGCGGCGGGTGAGCACGCCCCTGGCGGCCGGGGTGCTGGCCCTCCTGGTGCGCAGGAGGGCCACGGCCGCGGTCGCCGAGTCCCTGACCGGCGGGCTGATCGGCGCCGCGCTGACCACGCCGGCCGGCGCGTCTGCCGCGTTCAGGGGCGGGGTGATCGCCTACGCGACCGACCTGAAGGCCCGGTTGCTGGGGGTACCGGAAGATCTACTCGATCGGGAGGGTGCCGTGCACCCGGAGGTCGCCGCGGCCATGGCGGCCGGGGTGCGGCGGCTCGCCGGGGCGACCTACGGGCTGGCGGTGACCGGCGTGGCCGGCCCGGATCCCCAGGACGGCAAACCGGTCGGCACGGTCTATATCGCTGTGGCCGGACCGGATCAGGCTTTTTGGCGGCGTGAGGTGCTTCTTTCCGGATCCAGGGAAGAGATCCGTAAAGGTACCGTGCGGGAGGGTTTGGATCTCCTGAGAGGTGTGCTGGAGCCCGAAGTGGGGGAACATTCCGGATGATTACCGCGTTACGTCACCAGCGAACATGCTCCCGACGGTCTGCCGCCGTGTTGGCCGATGCGGGTACGGTGGAGCTGTGAGTGAGGTCCGCGACCCAACGGCGAGGAGCAGGTCCGGCGCGCGCCCGGTGAAGGCGCCGAGCGAACCAGTGATGACGGCGAGGAGCATGTACGAAGCGCATCCGAAGAACGGGCGATACGAACCGACCGCGCGGAGTGTCGTGAAGACCCCTGCGCCCGGGAGGGAGCGACAGATGGTCCTGCTGCGTCAGCTGCTCGGTGACGTGCTGCGGCGGCTGCGGGTGCGGCAGGCACGCACCCTGCGAGAGGTCTCCACCCTGGCACGTGTCTCACTGGGCTACCTGTCCGAGGTTGAGCGCGGCCAGAAGGAAGCGTCCTCGGAGCTGCTCGCGTCGATCTGCGGCGCCTTGGGCGTGCCTCTTTCGCAGGTGCTCCGCGAGGTGTCCGACCAGTTCGCGCTGGCCGAACTGCAACACGCGCCGGTGCTGGCCGACGTGCCCGAGCACGAGCGTCTTCCCATCTCCGAGACCGTCTCCACCACGATCTCGGGCCCCGAGTTCGAAGGCTTCCCCGAGGTCAAGGACATGGTCGCCGCGTAGGTCCCCGGCCTGCCGTTCCGGTCCTGCCCGCGGGTCGTCCCGCGACGGCCCGTGTCGTCCCGCGCGCCGCCCGCTCACCGCGGCTGGCAGGTGGGGCAGTAGAACACCAGTCTTTCGTACGGCTGTGCCCCGAGCTCTCCGCCCACGATCCGTCCTCCGCAGCGCGGGCACGGTCTCCCGGCCCGCCCGTACGCCCACAGGCGCCTCCCCGGGCGCGGATCGCCCGTCGTCATCGGGCCTCCCGGGTCGTCCTTGCTCGCCTCCAGCAGCCGATGGGCGAGCGTCATCATCTTCACCAGGTCCGGCACGTCCCCCGCGGGAGTGAACGGGGAGACCCCGGACAGATAGAGCGTCTCGGCGCGCCAGATGGTGCCGAGGCCCGCCACGTTGCGCTGGTCCAGCAGCGCCTCACCGATCGTCACCTCCGGCCGCGCCGCGATGTTCCCCGCGGCCGTCGCGGCGTGCGCGGCGTCCCAGGCGGGGGACAGCAGATCGGGCCCGAGGTGGCCCACGACCCGGTCCTCCCGTTCGGTGGGCAGCAGGTCGACCACGCCGAGCTTGATCCCGACGGCCTGCCAGCGGGCGTTGGCGAGGACGAGGCGGACGACGTCGCCCGCGCGCACGGGGGTTCCCTCGGCCTGGACGCGCCAGCTTCCGTCCATGCGAAGGTGAGTGTGCACGGTGAGCCCGCCCTCCACCCGTGTGAGCAGGTGTTTCCCGCGGGTCAGCGTGGTGAGGACGGCACGGCCCGCCAGGTCGGCGGTGGCGTGCCGGGGCACGCGGAAGTCCGAGCGGGTGAGCACCCGTCCGTCGAGGGCGGCACGCAGCCGGGCGCCGGTGCGGTAGACGGCGTCGCCCTCGGGCATGGAGCGGTCAGTCCCAGGCCGCGGGGTCCGCGGCCAGCTCCATCACGCGGGTGGGCAGGGTGTCGGTGGCGATCTGGTCCAAGGTGACCTCCTCCAGGATCGCGCGCTCGCTCGCGCGCAGGGCGATCCAGACCTGCTGGAGGGAGCGGGCGGCCCCGCGGTAGCCGACGTGCTCGGGGCGCTCGCCCCGGACGTTGGCCAGGGGACCGTCCACGGCGCGGATCACGTCGGCGAGTGAGATCTCGGCCGCGGGCCGGGCCAGGACGTACCCGCCCTCGGGGCCTCGCTGGCCGCGCACCAGTCCGGCCCTGCGCATCTGGAGCAGGATGTTCTCCAGATACTTGGGGGGCATTTCCTGTTCCTTGGCGAGCTCGCCCACGGTGGTGGGACCGCTGCCGGAGGCGGCCAGCTCGGCGGCGGCGCGGAGGGCGTAGTCGACACGGGCAGAAAGACGCATGTTGTCGATTATCCCGCCTGCTAAAGCGTGGTTAGGCGCAACCGCACCACAACAGGCAGATGATCTGAGAAAGGTACGCGGGGAACCTCTGCCGTGACAACGCTCAACCCTCGTCCGAGCAGTACGTGATCGATCCGTTCCACCGGGTCGTCGGCCGGGGAGGTAGGGGGGTCCCCGAGTGCCGTCAGGGGGTCGGTGAGCCCCGCGCCCTCCAGCACGGCCATCTCCGGGTCGGCGGGGGTGGTGTTGAGGTCGCCGGCGAGCAGCACGGGCCGGGGCCGGGCGGGGACCCCCGCCGGGATGGCGCCCTCGGCGAGCCGCCGCGCCAGCGCGGCCGCCTCGGGCGCCTGCCCGGCGGGCGCCTGTAGGTGGGTGTTCAGGATGCCCACCTCGGCGCCGCCCACGACGACCACCGCGGCCTGCGCCTGCGCGCCGGTCGGGTGGCCATGGCGGGCGAGCGGGAAGGACTCGGCCCCGCGCAGCGGCAACGACGTCAGGATCGCGTCGCCCCACAGGCCGTCGGCCGCGGGCGCGAAGCGGTAGGTCATGCCGAGCCCCGCGGCGACGCGCGCCAGCCCGTCGTGGCCGCCGTTGAGCAGCCAGCCCCGGTCGACCTCGCTGAGCAGCACCACGTCGGGGTTTCTGGTCCGCGCCCAGGCGGCGATCGCGTCGAGGTCCAGGGTTCCCGTGAGCCCGAACCCCATGCGGATGTTGTAGGTGATCAGCGTGAACTCGGGTCCGGCCGTGGTGCGCACCTGCGGGGTGGGCCGCCACGCCGCCACGGCCGTGGCCGCCGCGACGGCCAGCGCCAGGACCACCGGCCCGCGTCCGCGCGGTGGCCGCGCGAGCACCCGCCGGCCCTTGGCGGCGGCCCCGGCCACGACGGCGACCAGGACGGCCAGTGCGCCGGGCACCAGGCGGTTGGGGAAGCCGAGGTCGGCGTCGTAGGCCGCGTAGTACGCGAACACGGCCACCAGGAACACGAGCATGCCGCCGATCGCGGCCAGGCCGCTCCTGCCCGGCGAGGCGGCGGCGGGCAGCCCCGCGAGTCCCAGGCAGGCGCCGAGGGCGAGCGCGGTCAGCGCGGCCGGGGCCGCGGTCTCGGTGACGATCGCGAGGCCCGCCGACAGGGGCAGCAGGGCGACGGGGACCCACCAGCGCGCGGGCGGGCGCGCGGCGAGCGACGCCATCCCGATCTGGCAGACGGCGAGCATCGCGCTCACCACCGCGGCGTTCCACCCCGCGGACCCGCCCTGCGCGGGCGGGTCGGCCAGGCCGGCCGTCCCCAGGTACATGCCCGTCAGCACCAGGGCGGGCCCGAAGACGAACCAGAGCCTCGCGGGGGCGGGCTCCTCCTTTCGCCCTGGAAGGGCCCACAGGCACCCCAGGAGCGCCGCGCAGGCCAGAATGACACCCGACCAGGGGAGCGGGCCCCCGCGCCACGCCAGGTCCATCTGGCCGAGCAGCAGGTGGACGATCGTCGAGGCGGCCAGGCCCCCGGCGAGCGCCGCGGGGACCACCTCGCGGGGCAGCGTCCGCGCGCAGCCGTACAGGAAGGCGATCCCGATGGCGACGCCCGCCCCCGACACGTACAACTGGGGCGCGCCCCCGTCCGTGGCCTGGAGCGCCAACCGGGCGGCGGCCAGCAGCACCCCGGCGCCCGCGAGGACCCGCCGCGCGCCCAGGGCCCGGGCGGCCGGGACCGCGGCGAACGGGAGGACGAACCACAGGAGCGCGAACAGGCCCATGCGCTCCGGCGGGGTCTCGCCCGCCCGGCCGAACAGCGTGATCAGAGAGGGGAGCAGGACGCGCAGGTGGTCGGCCAGAAGCAGCACGCCGAGGACCGCCACGGCGGCGGGCGCGTGCCGGCGGAGGAGGGGCGAGAACGCGCCCGGAAGGGCGGTCTCGGAGGGGGATCGGGTGGGGGCTTCCGCCATGGAACGCTCCTCGGTAAGGACATAGGTGATCCTGAGGGCAATTGAGCGGTGGGGCAAGAGTGGGGTATGAAGGAGACGGTGCGCGGCCGAGCGGCCCCCCACCTGCGGTGCCGCTAAACTGGCAGGAAGCTTTACTGACGAATGGTTGTGTCACACCGGTCGACCGGATTGTGATTAACGCAACGGGGACCGACGACAAAGAAAGCATGCGATGGAGCGACGTCCTGGCGTGCCCAGGTTGCTACGGGAGATCAACGACCGGGCCGCGCTGGAGCTGCTGCTCTCCTCGGGCCCGCTGACCAGGGGACAGATCGGCGACATGACCGGTCTGTCGAAGGTCACCGCCTCACAGACACTCTCCAGGCTCGAAGAGCGCGGCCTGGTGGAGGTCGTCGGCGAACAAGCCGGCAACCGGGGGCCCAATGCGGCCCTTTACGGAGTGATCCCATCTTCTGCCTATGTGGCAGGACTTGATGTGGGGCCCGATTCGGTGACGACCGCGATCGCCGATATCAACGGGGAAATCGTCGCCGAGGTGACGGTGTCCCCCAATGGCCACGACGATCCGGTGGCGCTCGTCCACAACGCGGTCGTGAAGGCCTGCCGTTCGGGCAAGGTGGCCCTGTCCCGCCTCAAGGGCATCGTCATCGGCACGCCCGGTGTCGTGGACCCGCGCAGCGGTGACGTGCGGTTCTCCTTCGACCTGCCCGGCTGGCACGAGGGCAGCCACCAGGCGCTCGCCCGCGACCTGCGGCGGCCCGTCACGATCGAGAACGACGTGAACCTCGCCGCGATCGCCGAGCGGTCCGAGGGCGCGGCCAAGAACGTCGACGACTTCGTCCTGCTCTGGGTGGAGCGCGGCGTCGGCCTGGCCGTCGTCCTCGGCGGCAGGCTGCACCGCGGCCGCTCGGGCACCGCGGGCGAGATCGGCTACCTGCCGGTGCCGGGCGTGCCCCTCGCCGGGGACGTCAAGGCCCTGCCGGGGCGGCTGCCGTCGCTGGCGGGCGGTCTGCAGTCGCTGATCAGCGCGGAGGCGGTGGCGGACCTCGCCGAGCGGCAGGGCTTCCCCGGCCGTGCCGGCGCCGAGGCCGTCCGCGCGGCCGTGGAGGGCGGGGAGGCCGGCTCGGCGTTCCTGGACGATCTGGCGCACCGCCTGGCGCTCGGCGTCGCCTCGGTGTGCGTCGTGCTCGACCCCTCGCTGGTCGTGCTGAACGGCGAGGTCGGCCGGGCGGGCGGCGCCGCGCTCACCTACCGCGTCGAGGAGGCGGTGGCCCGCATCTGCCCGATCCGCCCCGAGGTCGTGGTGAGCGAGGTCAAGGTCCGGCCGGTGCTGCGCGGTGCCATCCTGGCCGCGCTGGACCAGGCCCGCGAGGAGCTCTTCGCCTCCTGACCGGCGGCTCGCGCCGGCCGTGCCGTGGATCGTTCGAGCCCGGCGGCCGGCGCGCGGCCGCCGGGAGGTCGCCGGGTGACGGGCGGGCGAACTCCGCGTGAACTGATCGCCATCGGCCGAGGTGTATGCCGTGCTGTGACCAGAATTGAACCAGGTAACGAGGAATGGGGTACCTGGTGGACGCGCTGGGGCGACTGGTCGACTTCCTCGGCGGCGCGGGCCCGGTGGTGTTCGGCATCGTCCTGCTGGTCGCCGCCCCGTTCCTCGACCGCCTGATAGTCCGGCGCAAACGGCTCGGCTTCCGGGTGCTGTACAACTCGAAGATCGGCATCGGGCCGGAACGGTTGCACGACGGCGCCGACCCCAGCGACTCCGGGCCCCGGCAGCTCCGCCAGGTCGTGCGCCTGCTGGACCGGATGAGCGTCGTGGTCATCCGCATCCGCAACAGCGGCAGCTACGACATCGAGCCCGACGACTTCCAGAAGCCCCTGTCGTTCACCTTCGGCGGGCGGGTGGTGTGGAATGCCAGGATCTCCGAGGCCAGCACCCCTGATCTGCGGGAGGAGCTGCGCAACAGCCTGCGCTTCTTCGCCGCGGGGGACACGAGGACCGGCCGCGACAACCTCCTCGCCGTGCGGGGACGGCTCACCGAGAGGATGAGCCGCCTGCTGCGGGCCCCGTCCGGGCAGGACGCGGGGGAGCCCCGCTGGTACGGCGTCTGGCTGGACGGCATGTCCCTGGGGCGCGGGCAGATGGCCAAGCTGGTCGTCGTCCTGCGTGAGCCGGTCGAGAGCAGGAGCGACGAGGTCACCAAGAGCCTGCGCCACGGCGGCAGGCTCAAGGAGACGGGCCTGATCAAGGACGAGGGGGAGCGGCGCCGCGTCACCCTGCCCCGGGTCACCGGCGCGCTGGCCGGCGTGCTGACCGTCGTGCTCGTGCTGAGCCAGATCGCCCAGCAGCCCCGGCAGCCGGAGACGGTGGTCGCCTGCGCGTCCGGCGAGCTGCGGATCGAGGGCTCCAGCGCGTTCATGCCGACCATGGCGGCGATCGCGGCCGCCTACAAGCGGGACTGCCCCGGCGCGCGGATCACGACCGTCCCCAACGGCTCCATCGAGGCACTCCGCCGCCTGGACGGGCCCGACGGGCTGGTCGCGCTGGCCGACGGCATGGGCGAGTTCAGGGGCCGGACGCCGTACACCCAGAAGATCGCGGTCGTGGTGTTCCAGGTGGTGGTGAACATCGGCGTCGGCCTGACCACGCTGAGCGTCGAGGACCTCCGCAAGATCTACAAGGGCGACTGGACCGACTGGAACCAGGTGCCCGCCTGGCGTCAGGCCAACGGCGGTCGCGCGTCGCTGCCCATCTCGATCGTGGGACGCGGCGGGGAGTCCGGCACCCGCAGGACCTTCGAGCGGTACGTGCTCGGCGGCCGCTCCGAGCCGCCGCTGACCTCGGACGACTGCAAGAACAGGCGTTCGGCGAAGACCGGCGTCATCCGGTGCGAGCGCGACGAGAACGTCAAGGTCGTCCAGGAGATCAAGAACACCCCCGGGGCGATCGGCTACGCCGACGTGTCCGTGCTGAGGACACTCCGCCAGGAGAGCGGCGGCGACACCGTCGTTCAGGGGCTGAGCCTGGACGGGCAGAACTTCGACCCCTCCGATCCGGCCGGCTACCCCTTCTGGACGGTGGAGTACCTGTACTCGCGCGAGACGCCCGAGCCCGGCTCGCTGAAGCACGGCTTCCTGAAGTTCGTCGGGGAGAACGCGCTCGCCGGGACGCGGGTCGGTGCCGCCGGATTCTTTCCCTGCACGGCGCGGTTGTGCGACGCGCGGTGAACGTGACGCGCATGGAACGGCCCCGGCGCTCACCTCTCCCGATGTGCGCCGGGGCCGGGCCGGTGGGCCGCGTCAGCCGGTGAACAGCTCCGCGGCGGCCTGGGCGTTGGCGCGGGCCGCGCCGTAGGTCGCGATGTAGGTCGCCGCCGGCGGGCGCCAGATCGGCAGGCCCATCTCGACGACGGTCGCGTCCGGACGCCCGGCGATCAGCGCCGAGACGATGTCCTGGCTCGCCTGGTGGCGGTGGGCGTCCTTGACCACGATGACGAGCGAACGGCCGATGGCTCGTTCCAGCAGAGTGGTCGCGTCGGCGCCGTCGGGCTTGACCCGGGCGATCTCGGCGTCCGGCAGCCAGGGGGCGAACCCCCACGGGACGTCGCCGACGGCGATCGTGGGCGGGGTGTCGACCTCGACCACGAACGGGTTGACCAGCGGGGCGGCCGTGCCGGACACCTTGACCGCGCGGCGGGCGGCGGTCAGGCCGATCACGTTGCCGTCCCTCGGCTCCTCGGGGGGCTGGGTGAACCAGGAGCGCAGGCGCGCGGTGCGCTCGGCGGCCTCCTCCAGGCGCGCGAGCGGCAGCCGTCCTTCGCGGACGGCCCGCACGATCCCGGCCTTGACCTCCTGGATGTCCTCGCGGGTCGGCAGCGGGCCGAGGCAGAGAAGGTCGGACCCGGCGGCCAGCGAGAGGACCGCGCCGCCGGCCAGGCCCACACTCTTGGTGATCGCGTGCATGTCGAGGGCGTCGGTGATCACGACGCCGTCGAACCCGAGCTCGCCCCTGAGGAGCTCGGTCAGCGCGGAGGCCGAGAGCGTGGCGGGGTCCGGTCCGGTCAGGAAGGGAACGCGCACGTGGGCAGTCATGATCGACTTCGTGCCCGCCGCGATCGCGGCCCTGAACGGCGCCAGCTCGCGCTCCCAGAGAACCTCGCGGGGCACGTCGACCACGGGGATCTCCAGGTGGGAGTCCTGCCGGGTCGCGCCGTGCCCCGGGAAGTGCTTGACGCAGGCCGCCACGCACGCCTGCTGCAGGCCCGCGATGGCGGCCACGGTGTGCCGCGACACCAGGTCGGTGTCGGACCCGAACGAACGGGTGCCGATGACCGGGTTGTCGTCGGCGGTGTTGACGTCCGCGTCGGGTGCCATGTCCAGATTGACACCGCAGCGTGCGAGGTCGTCGCCGATCGCGCGGTACACCCGGCGGGTCAGCTCGACGTCGTCGACGGCGCCGAGCGCCGCGTTGCCCGGGTAAGGGCTGCCGACGTGATAGGCGAGCCGGGTGACGTCGCCTCCTTCCTCGTCCAGGGAGATGACCGGGTCGCCCGCGTCGCGGAGTTGCCGGGACAGGGCGGCCAGTTGCTCGGGCGCCTCGACGTTGAATCCGAACAGCGTGACCCCGCCGAGGCCGTCGGCGAGTTCACGGAGGATCCAGTCGGGAGCGGTGGTGCCGGGGAAGGCCGCGAGCAGCGTTCCGGCCGCGAGGCGTTCCAGACCTCGATCGCCGTCCACAGAGAACTCGCTCTGCGAGGACGCGCCCGCGGAGAACTCAGACATGGCGGTATTCGACTCCTTAGCTCAGTAGATGGGAAGGGCTCGGGATCTCAGCCCTTGACGGCGCCCGCGACCAGTCCGGAGACCATGCGCCGCTGCACGAACAGGAAGAAGACGATGACCGGGATGGTCATCAGCGTCGAGGCGGCCATGATGCCACCCCAGTCCGTCGACCGCTGGCTGCTGAAGTACTGCAACGCCACGGGCATCGTGTACTTGCCCTGGTCGTTGATCAGGGTCAGCGCGAAGACGAACTCGTTCCACGCGGTGATGAACGAGAAGATGCTGGTCGCCACGAGACCCGGCGCCACCAGCGGGAAGAGCACCTTCCAGAAGGTGACGAAGCGGCTGGCGCCGTCGATGGCGGCCGCCTCCTCCAGTTCCTTGGGCACCGCGGCGACGAAGGTGCGCAGCATCCAGATCGCGAACGGCAGCGTGAAGCCCATGTTCAGGATGATCAGGCCGACGAGCTGGTCGTACATGCCGAGACGCTTGATCATGAGGAAGAGCGGGATCGTCAGCGCCTCCGCCGGCACCATCTGCACGACCAGCAGCAGGATGAGGAAGCTGGTGCGGAACCGGAAGCGGAAGCGCGCCACGGCGGTGGCCGCGAGCAGGGCGAAGATCGCGCCGATCAGTACCGTGCCGAGGGCGACGACGGCGCTGTTGAACAGGTACTGCCAGATGGAGTGACCGGCCACGCCCTTGGTCAGCACCCGGGAGACGTGCTCCATGGTGGGCGCGAGAGGGAAGGGGATGAACCGGGTCGTGAAGATCTCGTCGTTGGGCTTGAACGCGGTGGCGACCATCCAGTAGACGGGGAACACCGCGAACAGGAAGATCACGATCGCGGCCGCGTTCAGGCCGCCCGCCTTGATCCGCTTCGTGCTCTGGGGGTTCATCACAGCTCCTCCGTCCGCACGATCTGCCGCACGTACACGGCCGTGATGATGAGCATGATCACGGTCAGGACGACCGAGATGGCGGCGCCGAAGCCCATCTTCGGAGGCGCGCTGAACGCCTCGGTGTAGGCCCAGATCGGCAGGTTGAACGCGTCTCTGTTCGTCGTGCCGCCGGCCAGCACGTACAGGTGCGTGAAGACCTTGAAGTCCCAGATGATGGACAGCACGAGCAGGACGGAGAAGATCGGCTTCAGCAGCGGGAAGGTGATCTTTCTGAACGTCCGGAACGGCGACGAGCCGTCCACGCGGGCGGCCTCGTACAGCTCTGAGGGAATCGCCTTGAGGCCCGCCAGCACCGAGACCGCGATGAACGGGAACGAGGCCCAGACCACCGCCACGACCAGCACCGTGTAGATGGTGATGGCGTCGTTGAGCCAGGGCTGGCCCGACCAGTCCGACCGGCCGAACAGCGCGTTCGAGAGCCAGTCGGGAAGCTGGTTCAGCATCCAGTTCGCCACGCCGGCGTCGGAGTCGAACAGCCATTTCCAGATCATGGCCGTGGCCGTGGGCGGGGTCGCCCAGGCGGCCATGATGCCGATGACCAGGAAGGTCGACATCTTCTTGCCGAGCCTGTGCAGCAGCAGCCCGACCAGCGTACCCAGCAGGAGGGTGAGCGCGACGGTGACCGCGGCGAAGACCACGGTGTTGCGCAGCGAGGTCCAGAACAACTCGGACTTGAACACGTCCGTGTAGTTCTGCAGGCCCACGAACTCGGCGGGCTGGGGGTTGGGCCGGATCTGCCGCAGTCCCACCTTGTGGAAGGACATGTCGATCATCTGGTACAGCGGGTACAGCAGCAGCACCGCGATGACCAGCAGCCCCGGCAGCAGGAACGCGTAAGGGACGGCCCAGTCGGGCAGTCCGCGGCCCCGGCGCGGCGCCTTCGGAGAACGGCGCCGCGCCGGGGCGGAGGATTCTCCTCCGCCCCGGGCGATGGTTGACGTCTGCGCCATCGTTACGACTGGTTCAGGATCGTCTCGAGCTCGGAGTTCGCGTCGGCCAGGGCCTTGTCGACGTCCTTCTTGCCCTCGATGACCGAGCGCGCCGCGTTCTGCAGCACGGCCTTGGTGTCATTGGCCTCGGCCCAGTTCGGGTCGGCCGGGAAGCCCTTGGCGACCTTGAAGGTCTCCGCGAACGGCGCCTGGATCGGGTCGCTCGCGTACTCGGCGAGGGCCTCGGGGTACAGCGGCAGCAGGCCGCCGTCCTTGGCGTAGCGGGTGCCGAACTCCTTGCCGGCGGCCAGCTTCACGTACTCGGCCGCGAGCTCGGGGTTCTTGGCGTCCTTCCAGACGGCGATGTCGTTGCCGCCCTGGAACGCCGGGGCCGGGCCCGTGCCCTCCTTGTTCGGCAGCGAGAAGAACGCCATCTTGTCCTCGCTGACCTTGCCCTTGCTCTGTTCCTTGATGGTGGTGATGTCCCAGCCACCGGTCACGTACATGCCGACCTTGCCGGCGGCGAAGCGCTGGGCGATGTCCGCCGAGTCGTCGCTGAGGCGGCCCTTGCCCGACAGGGCGTTCTTGGCGACCAGGTCGGTGTAGAACTGGAAGCCTTCCTTGAAGGCGGGCTCGGTGAGCTTGCCGACCCACTTGCCGCCCTCGGAGACGGCGAAGTCGCCGCCCGCGGACCAGACGAACGGCGAGAGGGACATGTTGGCGTCGGAGCCGCCGTTGAAGGCGAAGCCGTCGACGTCCTTGCCCTTCTTCTCCACGATCTTCTTGCCCGCGGCCACCAGCTCGTCCCAGGTCTTGGGCGGCTGGATGCCGAGCTCGTCGAACCAGTCCTTGCGGTACAGGACGGCGCGGGTGCCGCCCCCCCACGGCGCGGCATAGATCTTGCCGTCGATGGTCTCGTAACCCCAGAGGTTCTGCGGGATCTGCTGGAAGTCCGGAGCGGACTTGACGACCTCGGTGATGTCCGTCAGCGCGTCCTGGGCCACCCACGCGGCGACCTGGTCATTGCCGAACTCGGTCACGTCGGGGCCCTCGCCGCCCGCGAGCGCGGCCGTCCACTTCTTCTGGGCGTCAGGCCAGGGGATGTACTGGGTGACGACGTCCGCGCCCGTCTGCTCCTTGAACTTGGCGTTCAGGTCGGTCATGTACTTCGTCTGGACGTCGTTGGCCGTGCCGAGCCGCCACACGGTCAGCTTCTGACCGGCGAACTTCGGGCCCGACGACGCGGAGGCGGACGCCTGCGGGGCCTGCGACTGCGCGGGCTCCTCGCTGCCACCACACGCGGCGACTCCAATGGCTAGAACGGCGGTCGTGGCCGTCGCGGCAGCGATCTTTCCGAATTTCACGTTGGATCTCCTTCCCGGCTTTTTCGCGTCGGGCTCGCGCTCATCTAAAGGCACACGTCGCTGGACGTGTCCCTGGTGAAGGCGATATTTCGTGCTCTGCGCTGGACATCCCGAGGCCTGATCGCTTGCCTGCGGGGTGACTGCCGCTAAACTAACAAGAAACTTTCTTAAAAGAAACGCCCGTTAGCGGATCGTGACGAGAGGGGCCCGACCCCATGCCCAGACGACACCCCGGGACACCCCGGCTGCTGCGTCAGCTCAACGACCGCGCCGCGCTGGAGCTCCTCTTGTCCAAAGGCCCGCTGACCCGGGCCGAACTCGGGGAGTACACGGGACTTTCCAAAGTGACCTCCGGCCAGCTGCTCGCGCGGCTGGAGCACCGGGGGCTCGTGACCGTCTCGGGGGAACGCCCCGGCGGCCGCGGACCCAACGCCGCGCTGTACGCGGTGGTCCCGTCAAGCGCTTACGTCGCGGGGCTGGAGGTCCTACCGGAAAGCGTCACCGCAGGAGTCGCGGACATCACCGGCGAGATCATCGCCGAGGTGACCGTGGACCCCGGCGAGGGCGGTGAACCCGTGAAGACCGTCCACAACGCGGTGCGCCGCGTGTGCGACTACGCGAACGTCAGCCTGTCCCGGCTGCGCGCGCTGGTCATCGGGACGCGCGGCGTGGTCGACCCCCGCACCGGAGACGTCCGGTTCTCCTTCGACCTGCCCTCGTGGCACGCCGGAGTGCTGGCCGATCTCCGGGCCACGTTCGGATCATCGGTGATGATCGAGAACGACGTGAACCTGGCCGCGCTCGCCGAGCACGCCTACGGCGCCGCGCGCGGCGTCGATGACTTCGTCCTGCTGTGGGCTGGAATCGGCCAGGGACTCGGCGTCATGCTCGGCTCCCGGCTGCACCGAGGCTTCACCGGCGGGGCCGGCGAGATCGGCTGGCTCCCCGTACCCGGCGAGCCACTGCCCATAGACGTCAACGAGCCGCAGTCGGGCTCTTTCCAGCGCCTGGTCGGCACCGGGGCCGTCACCGGCCTCGCCACCTACCACGGCCTGCCCGGGTCCCGGCCCCGCCCCGCGCAGACCTCGGCCGCCGACATCGTCTTCGGGGCCGTCTCCTCGGGACAGGAGGACTTCCTCGACGAGCTCGCCCGCCGGCTAGCCATCGGCGTCGCGGCCGTCACCGTGGTCCTCGACCCCGGCCTCGTCGTGCTCAGCGGCGACGTCGGCCGCGCCGGCGGCCGTGCGCTGGCCGACCGCATCGAAAAGGCCGTCGCCGAGATCTGCCCCAGCCGCCCCCGCGTCACCGTCACCGAGGTGAAAGGAAACCCCGTCCTCCGCGGCGCCGTAACCGCCGCCCTGGAACAGGCAAGAGAAGAAGTCTTCTCCAACACCATCGACGCCTGACCCCGCAAGTCCACCCCCACCGAGCCCCGGGGCCACGCCTCCACCGAGCCCCGGGCCCAAGCCCTCCCAACGCTGGAGTCACGCCCGCACCGAGCCCCGGGTCACGCTTCCGCCAGAGCCCGTCCCCCCGGGACGCCGCGGTCCAGCCTTCCAGGTTCGGGAGGGGCCGCTTCCGCTGCGCTGGACCCCGTTTCCGTGTTGACGGTGGTGGGTGCGGATGGGATGGCCATCGGCTGGTGGGAGTGTGGGGCGGTTGTCGACCCTTTCTGGTCGAAGTATGGGGAAAGGGCTATGGGAGACTTGCTCGTCGTGCATGACATTGTGCTGATCTCTGACCGTCGCGTGACCTCGATCGGCGTCCAGGAGAACGGCGAGCCGCTCGTCGATGTGCGGGGCGTTCTGGCCGTGGACGGGACGCTGGCCGATCCGGACGGCGCGTACACGGCCGCGCGCGAGGGTCTTCCGGACGATGCCCACGCCTACCTGCGGGAGGGGGTCGTGGCCCGCCTGGTGGACGCGCAGCGGGCGCTTCCGCCGGGTTACCGGCTGCTCGTGGTCGAGGGATACCGGCCACCCGCGCTGCAGCAGCGGATCTTCGACGACTACACGGAGGAACTGCGGGCCGCGTTTCCGCACATGTCCGCCGCCGAGTTGCGTGCGGCCGCCAGCCGGTACGTCTCCCCGATCGAGGTCGCCCCGCACACAGCCGGGGCCGCCGTCGATCTGACCCTCGTCACCGAGGACGGCGGGCCTCTCGACATGGGCACCCGCGTCAACGCCACCCCCGAGGAGAGCGACGGCGCCTGCTACACCTCCGCCGCCGGCATCTCCACCGAGGCACGCGACCACCGCAAGATCCTCGCCGCCGCGCTGGAGGCCGCCGGCCTGGTCAACTACCCCACCGAGTGGTGGCACTGGTCCTACGGCGACCGCTACTGGTCCCACACCACCAACGCCCCCGCCGCCCTCTACGGCCCCCTGCCCCTTCCGTCCCGCTGAAGTTCCTGACGGGACGAACCGCGGCGAGTGTCGCCCGACGGCCGTGATCTCGCACCGCGGGCCGACCGGGCGAGGCCGCGTTGTGCGACGGCCTGTCGGGTGGGCGGTCCTGCGCCACGACCCGTCGTCACCAGGGTCAGGCGCGGAGGCGGAGGCCGCGGGGGGTCGGGTGGAAGCCGGCGGCTTCCAGGGCGGTGGCGAGGGGAGAGTCGATGATCGCCGTGCCGTCGGCCTTCTCGACGGTGAGCTTGCCGAGGGCGCCGTCGCGTACGGCCAGCGCAAGGGCGTCGACGGCAGGGCGCAGGCGTTCGTCATCGGCGAAGGACAGCAGGGTCTTGCCGCCGCGCTCGACGTAGAGCACCAGACGGCCGTCCACGACGACCACCAGCGCGCCCGCCTTGCGCCCCGGCTTGTGACCCACCTCGCCCGGGTGCTCCGGCCACGCCAGCGCCGCGCCGTACGGGTTGGCAGGATCGGTCGCCGCCAACACCACCGCCCGCCGCTCCCCAGACCGCCGCGCGTCAACCGGCTTCCCAGTGCCCCGGCCGCCAGGTTGCTCACCGGAACGCCGCATGTCGGGGTGCTCGCCGGAGTGTTCTCCGGGGTCTCGCGCATCCGGGTGTTCCCGTGAACGCCGCGCGTCGGCATCGCCATGTCGCGCGTGTGGGCTCGGCGGACTCGTCTGGTTGAACTCGGCGTACCGGGCCAGCGCGGCACCGGGGTCCGGAAACGGCGGTGAGCCGGCGGACGACCAGGTCGCCGGCCGTCCGGAGTCGGCGGTCCGGTCGGCCTCGGGGGAGGCGTGGGAGGTGGAGGGCTGGTCGGGGTGGGTGCGGTGCGGGGGGGTGGTGAGGGTGGTGGCCAGGGCGCGGAGGCGGTCGACGGCGCCGGGGAGGGCGAACTGGGCGCCGCCCAGGCCCTCGACGAAGTAGCCGCGACGGCAGCGCCCCGTCTCTTCGAACGCGCGCAGGACCGGGTACACCGAGGCGAACCCCTCGGTGAGGCGCTCGGCCGCGACCGCGCCCTTGGTGACCACGCCGTGCCGCTCCAGGAGGACCTCGGCCCGCGCGTGGGCACGCTGGGTCGGATCCGCGGACGGCTCGGGCAGCAGCCACCAGCGCCCGCTGACCGTCGGAGGCCCGGACCGGGTCGGCAGCACGGCCCTGCGCCGGCGCGTGGACGTCGCCCGGTGGGCGGGCCGCCCGGACCCGAGCGCCGCCCGCAGCGGCGCCAGCGTGTCCCCCGAGACCCGCCCCGACCAGACCAGATCCCACAGCGCGCCCGCGAGCGCGGTGTCGTCCATGGACCCCACCCGGCTCGACAGGTCGCGGAAGAACAGCGCCCCGCCCCCGCCCAGGACCTCCAGCACCTTCTCGTGCAGGGGAGTGAGCGTGATCTCGGCGGGAGGCGGCAGCAGCAGCGGGGCGGTGTCGGCGAAGAACAGGGCCACCCAGCCGTCCCCGCCCGGCAGCGACCCCTGCCCCGACCAGATGACCTCGCCGGACGCGGTCAGCTCGTCCAGCAGGGCCGGCTCGTACCCGGGCACCCGGCTCGGCAGCACGAGGGTCTCCAGCGCGGAGGCCGGCACGGCGGCGCCCTGAAGCTGCTCGATGGCGTGCACGAGGGCGTCCATGCCCCGGGCGGCGCGCCCGTCGGTGACGCCGTGCCAGGCGGGCCCGAACACCCCGAGTGCCTCGGGCGGGACCGGTTCGACCTCTTTGCGGAGCCGGGCCAGGGAACGGCGCCGCAGCAGCCGCAGCACGCCCGCGTCGCACCACTCCTCGCCCCAGCCGCCCGGCCGGAACTCACCCGCCACCACCCGGCCGGACGCCGCGAGCCGCCGCAGCCCGTCGGCCACGACCGCGACGCCGAGGCCGAACCGCGCCGCCGCCGTGGCCGCGAGGAAGGGACCGCGCGTGCGGGCGTGCCGGGCCAGCAGGTCGGCGAGCGGATCGGCCACAGGTTCGAGGAAGGCGTGCGGCACGCCCACCGGCAGCGGCACGCCCAGGGCGTCCCGCAACCGGGCCGAGTCTTCGACGGCGGCCCACTGCTCGACCCCGGCGACCCGCACCCGGATCGCGCGCCGCGCGACCTCCAGATCACTCAGCCAGGACGGATCGCCCTCGCGGATCGTGACGTCCTCGGCCTGCAGAGGGCCGTGCGTCCTGAGAAGGTCGGCCAGGTCCTCGGCGTCGCGGAGCGGACGGCCGAGCCGGGCGAGTTCGCGTTCGGTGTCGGCGACGACATCGGGGTCGAGCAGCTCGCGCAGGTCGGCCTCGCCGAGCAGCTCGGCCAGCAGGCGGGTGTCGAGCGCCAGGGCCTGCGCGCGCCGCTCGGCCAGCGGAGCGTCCCCTTCGTACATGAAGGCGCCGATATAGGTGAGCAGAAGGGAGCTGGCGAAGGGCGAGGCCTGAGCGGTCTCGACCTCGACGACCCGCACCCGCCGCGCGGCGATGTCCCGCATGATCTGGAGGAGCCCCGGCACGTCGAAGACGTCCTGCAGACACTCGCGCATGGTCTCCAGGACGATCGGGAACGAGCCGTACTTGCTCGCGACCGCGAGCAGGCTCGCCGCCCGCTGGCGCTGCTGCCACAGCGGCGACCGCCTGCCGGGATTGCGGCGCGGCAGCAGCAGCGCCCGGCCCGCGCACTCGCGGAACCGCGAGGCGAACAGCGCCGACCCGCCGAGTTCTTCCACGACGATCTGTTCCAGCTCGTCGGGATCGAAGACGGCGACGTCGGACGGCGCGCCGTCCTGGGTGTCGGGAATGCGCAGGACGATGCCGTCGTCGGAGTGCATGGCCTGGATGTCCATGCCGTAGCGCTCGCGCAGGCGCCGCCCGATCGCCAGCGCCCACGGCGCGTGCACCCGAGCCCCGTACGGCGTGTGCACGACGACCCGCCAGTCGCCCAGCTCGTCGTGGAAGCGCTCCACCACGATGGTGCGGTCGTCGGGGACGTATCCGGTGGCCTCGCGCTGCTCGGCGAGGTAGGCGAGGAGGTTGCCGGCGGCGAAGGCGTCGAGCCCGGCCTCGGCCAGGCGGCCGGTCTCGCCCCGCGACAGCTCGCGCAGGAAGGCGCCGAGCGCCCGGCCGAGCTCGGCGGGCCGCCCAGGGGTGTCACCGTGCCAGAAGGGCAGCTTGCCGGGCTGCCCCGGGGCGGGGGTGACGAGCACGCGGTCGGCGGTGATGTCCTCGATGCGCCAGGAGGTGGCGCCCAGCACGAAGACGTCGCCCACGCGGGACTCGTAGACCATCTCTTCGTCCAGCTCGCCCACCCGGCGGCCGCCGCGCCCGGTGTCGGCCCCGGCCAGGAAGACCCCGAACATGCCGCGGTCGGGAATGGTGCCGGCGTTGGTGACCGCGAGGCGCTGCGCGCCGGGACGGCCCGTGACGCGGCCGGTCACCCGATCCCACACGACGCGCGGGCGCAGCTCGGCGAACTCTTCGCTCGGGTAGCGGCCGGCCAGCATGTCGAGCGTGGCCTCCAGCGCGCTCCTCGGCAGGGTGGCGTACGAGGCCGCGCGGCGGATCGTGGTCTCCAGGTCGTCGACGGTCCACTCGTCGAGCGCGCACATCGCCACGATCTGCTGGGCCAGGACGTCCAACGGGTTGCGCGGGTAGCGCATCTCTTCGATCTGACCGGCCTTCATGCGCTCGGCCACGACGGCGGTCTGCACCAGATCGCCGCGGTACTTCGGGAAGATGACGCCCTTGGACACCGCGCCGACCTGGTGCCCCGCGCGGCCGATGCGCTGCAGGCCGCTGGCCACGCTGGGCGGCGCCTCGACGCAGGCGACCAGGTCGACCGCGCCCATGTCGATGCCCAGCTCAAGGCTGGAGGTCGCGACCACGGCGGGCAGACGGCCGGACTTCAGAGCCTCCTCGATCTGGGCGCGCTCCTCTTTGGAGACCGAGCCGTGGTGGGCCCGGACGATCTCGGCGGAGGCGCCGCCGGACGACCCGGCCTGCGCCATCATCAGCGCGGGCGGGGACAGGGCCGGGGGGACGCTCCCGGCGGGAGGCGGGCCCTCGGGGCTCGCCCCCTCGGCGCGTTCGTAGGCCAGCTCGTTGAGCCGGGCGCACAGCCGCTCGGCAAGGCGCCGGGAGTTGGCGAACACGATCGTCGAACGGTGGGAGCCGATCAGGCCGAGCAGATGTTCCTCCACATGGGGCCAGATGGAGCGCCGGGGCGCGGGCTCCGGCTCCCAGAGGCCCTCGGAGCCGTCCCCGGCGGACGGCCTTCGCGGCGCGGGGTCGAGCTCGGTCATGTCCTCGACGGGGACGACCACGTCGATGTCGATGACCTTCTCCGACGGCGGCTGCACGACCGTCGTCGGCCGGGCGCCCCCGAGGAACGTCGCGACCTCGCTCACCGGGCGCACGGTGGCGGAGAGACCGACCCGCTGCGCGGGCGCGGGCAGCAGGGAGTCGAGCCGTTCGAGCGTGAGCGCGAGGTGGGCGCCGCGCTTGGTGGCCGCCACCGCGTGGACCTCGTCGACGATGACCGTCTCGACGCCGCGCAGCGCCTCGCGCGCCTGGCTGGTGAGGATCAGGTAGAGCGACTCGGGCGTGGTGATCAGGATGTCGGAGGGGTGGGCGGCGAAGCGGCGGCGATCTTCGGCGGAGGTGTCGCCCGAGCGCACCGCCACCGAGATCTCGGGCACCGGCAGGCCCATGCGGCGGGCGGTCTGCTTGAGCCCGGCGAGCGGGGCCCGCAGGTTGCGCTCGATGTCGACCGCGAGCGCCTTCAACGGCGAGACGTAGATGACCCGGCAGCGGCGCTTGTGGTCGGCTTCGCGCCCGCCGGCCGAGGGCGCGCCGGACGGCGGGGCCGCGGCGCGCTCGGCGGCCAGACGGTCGAGGGACCAGAGGAAGGCGGCCAGGGTTTTGCCCGAGCCGGTCGGAGCCACCACCAGAGTGTTCTCACCGCGGGCGATCGCCTGCCACGCGCCCTCTTGCGCCGTCGTGGGCGCGGCGAAGGCGCCGGTGAACCATTGCCTGGTCACCTGGGTGAAGTGGTCGAGCGCGGATCCGGTCACCGCTTCATCATGCAACCTGCCACCGACAAAACCGTGCGTGCCCCTGACCCGGCGGCCCTCGCACCACGGATTGTTTGCGCAGTCGAATATCAGCGAATCTTGACATCTGCCGCCGCGGGGCAGTCACCTGAAATATGGACATCGACTACGCGGCCATCGAGGCGACCCGCGACCGGATCCGCGAACGGCACCTCCACGCGCGGCGGCCCGAGAGCAGCGCGCGTGGCCTGCACCACTTCGCGCTCATCTGCTCCGACGTCGAGCGCACCGTCGCCTTCTACCAGGACCTGCTGGAGTTCCCGCTGACCGAGATCTTCGAGAACCGGGACTACAAAGGGTCGAGCCACTTCTTCTTCGACATCGGCAACGGCAACCTGCTCGCCTTCTTCGACCTCCCCGGGCTCGACCTGGAGCCCTACAAGGAGGTGCTCGGCGGCCTGCACCACATCGCGATCTCCGTGGAGCGCGGCACGTGGGAGAGGCTCCGCGGCAAGCTGGACGACGCCGCCGTCCCGTACCAACTGGAGAGCGACGCCTCCATCTACTTCCGCGACCCCGACGGGGCCCGGCTGGAACTGCTGGCCGATCCTCTCGGCGAGATGTACGGCACCCGCGTCCTGTGAGCCGGCCCGGACGCGGCGGTGGCCGGGACGTCCGGAGCGGGGACCATACTGGGAACCATGCGCTTGACGGACTTCTGGAACCGGATGAACCGCCACTTCGGTGAGAGATACGCCGAGTCCTGGGCGCGTGACTACGTGATCGCCGAGCTCGGAGGCCGTACGGTGATCCAGGCCCTGGACGACGGCATCTCGGCCAAAGAGGTCTGGCGCGCCGTCTGCGGCGTCACCGAGGTGGACTCCCGTCTTCGCTGATCACGCTCCCGCGACCCGGCACGAGAGCTTCGCCGCGTCCGGCTGAGATCGAACAATCGTTCGGCTATATTGAAACAAGCCGACCTCCGTGGGCCCGCTCCGCGAAAATGTCGGTGGCACCCCGTAGCTTGCCAGCGACGGAAACGACTTCGACACACCCTCCAGGGGGCACTCCATGGCAGCCAACGACCGCGAGAAGGCCCTTGAGACTGCTCTCGCTCAGATCGAGCGGCAGTTCGGCAAGGGCTCTGTCATGCGCCTCGGCGATGACGCACGAGCCCCCATCGAGGTGATCCCCACCGGGGCCATCGCCCTCGACGTCGCGCTCGGCATCGGCGGCTACCCCCGCGGCCGCATCGTCGAGATCTACGGCCCCGAGTCCAGCGGTAAGACCACCGTCTCGCTCCACGCCGTCGCGAACGCCCAGCGGGCCGGCGGCATCGCCGCCTTCATCGACGCCGAGCACGCCCTCGACCCCGAGTACGCCAGGAAGCTCGGCGTCGACACCGACGCGCTGCTGGTCTCCCAGCCCGACACCGGTGAGCAGGCGCTCGAGATCGCCGACATGCTGATCCGCTCGGGCGCCATCGACCTGCTGGTCATCGACTCGGTCGCGGCCCTCGTGCCGAAGGCCGAGATCGAGGGCGAGATGGGCGACAGCCACGTCGGCCTGCAGGCCCGCCTGATGTCCCAGGCCCTGCGCAAGGTCGCCGGCGCGCTCAACAACACCGGCACCACCGCCATCTTCATCAACCAGCTCCGCGAGAAGATCGGCGTCATGTTCGGCTCGCCCGAGACCACGACGGGCGGCAAGGCGCTGAAGTTCTACGCCTCCGTCCGGCTGGACGTCCGCCGCATCGAGACCCTGAAGGACGGCACCGAGCCCGTCGGCAACCGCACCCGCGTCAAGGTCGTCAAGAACAAGATGGCCCCGCCCTTCCGCCAGGCCGACTTCGACATCCTGTACGGCATCGGCATCTCCCGCGAGGGCGGCCTGATCGACATGGGCGTCGAGCACGGCTTCGTCCGCAAGGCCGGCGCCTGGTACACCTACGAGGGCGACCAGCTCGGGCAGGGCAAGGAGAACGCCCGCAACTTCCTGAAGAACAACCCCGACATCGCCAACGAGATCGAGAAGAAGATCAAGGAGAAGCTCGGCGTCGGGCCGCGTCTCGACACTCCGGCCGAGGCTCCCGCGGTGCCGCCCGTCGCCGCTCCGTCCGCGCGCGCCGCCGCGGGCGCCACGGCGGGCTCGGCCCCCACCGGTCGCGGTGCCAAGGCCCCCAAGCCGGGTGACGTCTGATCGAGCCGATTCCATGCCTGCGAGCGACGAGTCCTCTGGCCACCTGAGGCCAGGGGACTGGGGAGCCTGGATCGAGGAGCCCGAGCAACCTTGGACTTCTGAAGAGCCAGAGGCTTCCAAGGGGGCCTGGCCTTCTGAGAGTTCCGGGGCTTCCGAGGGCGGCTGGCCCTCTGAGGAGTCCTGGCGCACTAGAGAGTCACGGCCTAGGGGGCCCCGGCGATCCAGGGAGCCCCGGTCTTCTGAGGACTCCCCAGAGCCTTGGCCTTCCGAAGAATCCGCGCGCCCCGGCAAGCCCGATCGCCCCATTGACTCCGTTTCCGGGCGTGCGCGGTCTCGTGGGCGGCGGGCCAAGTCCGGGGACGTGCCGGCTTGGGGTCCTCAAGAGCCTCGTCGAACGCACGAGTTCTTTCGCCAGGACCCGGAAGCCGGCCCGTGGCGGCCCGCCGCTCACCGCTCCCCCCAGGCGGATGTGCCACAAGCCCCCCAAAGCTCGACGCCACGGCCCGCAGATCCGCCCCGAACGGACCAACCGTTCACGGACCCACCGACAGGCAGGCCCAGGCAGGACGAGGCTCGTGCAGAGCGGGAGGGATGGGGCGCGGCCAGGGTCGATGAAGCTCTAGAGGAGCAGTCGGCGGCGCAGGAGCCGTCGGGCGTTCTGGAGAAGGACGACCATGAAAGCCGGGGCGTGCGAGGCCGTCAGGGCGCTTCCGGCTTCGACGGGCCGGTCGAGGCGTTGGCGGGGCAGGAGGCGCCTGCCGATCCTCGGCAGGGGAGCCGTAGAGGGCAGGAGGCGCCTGCGGATTCTCGGCAGCGGAGCCGTAGCGCTCGTGGGCAGGAGAAGAGGCGGGGCGCGGCCGAGTTCGAGGGACCTTTCGAGGGCGCGCGGGAGTCGTCAGGCGGTCCTGAGAGGGAGGGCCGCAGGGGGCGTGGACGGAGGGAGAGGCGCGGGGCTTTCGGGTTCGACGGGCCCGTTGAGGGGTCGCCGGCGGCGCAGGGGCCGGCGGCCGATCCTGAGGCGGTCGCGCGGGCGGTGTGTCTGCGGTTGCTGACGCTCGCGCCGCGGACGCGGGCCCAGCTCGCCGAGGCCCTCCGGCGCAAAGACGTTCCCGAGGCCGCGGCCGAGGCCGTGCTCTCCCGGTTCTCCGACGTCGGGCTCATCGACGACGAGGCGTTCGCGCAGGCGTGGGTGAGCTCGCGGCACGCCGGGCGAGGTCTGGCACGGCGCGCGCTGGCCGCCGAGCTGCGCAAGCGGGGTGTCGAGGAGGACACCGTCCGCGAGGCGATCGACCAGCTCGACCCCGACCAGGAGCTGGAGACCGCCCGCAGGCTGGTCGCGCGCAAGCTGCCCGGCACCCGCAACCTGGAGCCCGCCGCCCGCGTCCGCCGCCTGGCCGGCATGCTGGCCCGCAAGGGCTACTCCGGCGGCCTGGCCTACCGCGTGGTACGCGAGGCCCTCGAATCCGAAGGCCAGTCCACCGACGACCTCCCCGAAACCTTCGACGAGTGACCTGCCGGTACGCACGGTAGCGATCACTTCGGCGGATCGGCGGTCGCCCGCGCGTTCGGTGACGTGCTGTTCGTCGACAAGGCGTACGACCTGGTCGACGGCGGCTTCCAGGGCGGGGAGCCTTCGGCGTCGAGGCGGTGCGGTCCCTGCTCAAGCGCGCCGAGGACGGACCCCGCCGGCAAGGCGCGGAAGCCGGTGTGAGGTCAGAGGGCGCGGAGGGGCGGGAGGAGTTCTTTCTCCGCCCAGGTGAAGAACTCCTGCTGGTGGGCGGCGCCGATCTGGACGAGGGCGACATGGGTGAAGCCCGCGTCGGTGAACTTCTTGACGGCCTCGACGACCTGATCGGGGTCCGGGCCGCACGGGACCTGCCGCGCCACGTCGTCCGGACGGACGAACTTGGCGTACGACGCGAAGTTCACCGGGCCCGGCAGTTCGGCGAGGACCTTCCAGTCGGCGGCGAACCACCTCCAGAGCCGGTGGGCCCGCTCCTTGGCGGCCTCGGCGTCGGTGTCATAGCAGATCCCGACCTGGCCGTACACGGGCTTGCCCTTGCCGCCGCAGGCGTTGAACCGCTCGACCAGCCCGGGGTCGGCGTCGACGGCGACGAGCGCGTCGCCGTACTCGGCCGCCAGGTCGACCGACTGCGGGCCCGAGGCGGCGAGACCGATCGGGATGGGCTCGTCCGGCAGGTCGTAGAGCTTGGCCGAGTCGACGGTGTAGTGGTCGCCCCGGTAGCTGACGTACTCGCCGCCGAACAGCGCCTGGATGATCTCGACGGCCTCGCCGAGCATCTCGTGGCGGATGTTGACCGGCGGCCAGCCGCGCCCGAGCACGTGCTCGTTCAGGTTCTCCCCGGCCCCGAGCCCGAGCGTGAACCGCCCCTGGGACAGCGCGCCCATCGTGGCGGCCTTCTGCGCGACCACGGCGGGGTGGTAGCGCATGATGGGGCAGGTGACGTAGGTCATCAGCGGGACGCGTTCGGTGCGGGCCGCCACCGCGCCGAGCACGGACCATGCGTACGGCGAGTGCCCCATCTCCTCCAGCCACGGGAAGTAGTGGTCAGAGATGATCTCGTAGTCGAACCCCGCGCGCTCGGCGTCGACGGCGTCCTCGACGAGCTGGCGGGCGGGGGTCTGCTCGCACATGAGCGTGTAACCGATCTGTGCCATGGCGCCCCCATACCCCCGCGCCGGCCGAACGTGCGGCCTGCCCCGAAGATCTTCCCAACCCGGCGGGTGACCAGACGAAAGCCCGAAAACCACCCGTAAACCTATTTAAGGTAACTTTCCGCCCCTCTGGCGACATTTCTGGACTGACCAGGCGTCCCATCGGGGGCCCGGACGCCCCGCCTCCACGGCCGAGGGCGCCAGACGGCTTTGACGGGCGGACTTTGCTTGCTCGTTACCTCTCTGACGCTTAATCTCGACCACAGTGAGGAGCTACTCCGCGCAGTGCGGATTGCCATAACGGTGTACGACGGACGATTAAGACCGATCACACCCAACGGCCGGATGTCGTGCGTCCGGGCGTGGGACATATTTGTCTGAACAACAATCGCCCGGTCGGGTGGTCCGTGCCGCGTGTGTGGCCCTCGCGTGCTCAAAGCTCGCGACGCGAGGAGGGTAGGCGCGCATGGGGTCGACGATCGTGATCATGCTGGCGGTAGCCGTTGTCCTGCTGGCGATCGTCGCGATTGTCGCACTCGCCGTACTGATACGGCGCACCAACGGCGGCTCTCTCCGGCGCGGCCCATCCCCCGAGGAACTGGCCGGCGTCAACGCCGAGCTGGAGCAGGCCCGCCGCGAGAGCGTGGAGATCCGCGTCAGGGCCGAGAGCGACGCCGGCGAGGTGGTGCGCAAGGCCGAGGCCGCCGCCGAGGACGCCCTGCGCATGCGCAAGGAGGTCGAGGACGAGGCCCGCAGCCTCAAGGGGGAGCTCAAGGAGCTGAGGTCGGACCTGGAGCGCAGGGAGCACCGCCTCGCCGAGCGTGAGGAACGCCTCGACGAGGAGGCCCGCAGGCAGGCCGAGCAGGGCAGGAAGCTCACCGAGGCCGAGACCGAGCTGACCGGCAGGCAGGCCGAGCTGGACCGTTTCGAGGACCAGCGCCGCGAGGCCCTGGAACGGGTCGCGGGCCTGACCTCGGACCAGGCCAAGGCCGAGTTGGTCATGACGATCGAGAACCAGGCCAAGCGCGAGGCCGCGCTGATCGTCAGGGAGATCGAGAGCGAGGCCCGCCGCGAGGGCGAGAAGCGCGCCGTCAAGATCGTGACGCTGGCCGTGCAGCGCGTGGCGACCGAGCAGACCGCCGAGTCGGTGGTGAGCGTGCTCCACCTGCCCGGCGACGAGATGAAGGGCCGCATCATCGGCCGCGAGGGCCGCAACATCCGGGCGTTCGAGTCCACCACGGGCGTCAACCTGATCATCGACGACACCCCGGAAGCGGTGCTCCTGTCGTGTTTCGACCCGGTACGCCGGGAGACGGCGCGGCTGACCCTGGAGAAGCTGGTCCTGGACGGCCGCATCCACCCGCAGCGCATCGAGGAGGCCTACGAGCGCAGCAAGGACGAGGTCAAGGACCTGTGCGTGCGGGCCGGCGAGGACGCCCTGGTCGAGCTGGGCATCACCGACATGCACCCCGAGCTGATCATGCTGCTCGGCCAGCTCCGCTACCGCACCTCCTACGGGCAGAACGTGCTCAAACACCTCGTCGAGTCGGCGCACATCGCGGGCATCATGGCCTCCGAGCTGCGCCTCGACGCGATGATGCTCAAGCGCTGCACGGTCCTGCACGACATCGGCAAGGCGCTCACGCACGAGGTCGAGGGCAGCCACGCCCTGATCGGGGCCGAGATCGCCCGGCGGTACGGCGAGCACGAGGACGTCGTCCACGCCATCGAGGCCCACCACAACGAGGTCGAGGTGCGCACGGTCGAGGCGGTCCTCACGCAGGCGGCCGACGCGATCAGCGGCAGCCGTCCCGGCGCCCGCCGTGAGTCCCTGGAGGCCTACGTCAAGCGCCTGGAGCGGCTGGAAGAGATCGCGCAGTCCTACGACGGCGTGGAGAAGGTCTTCGCCATGCAGGCGGGCCGCGAGATCAGGGTGATGGTGAAGCCGGAGGCGATCGACGACATCCAGGCGCAGGTGATCGCCAGGGACGTCGCCAAGCAGGTCGAGGAGGAACTGACCTACCCGGGCCAGATCCGCATCACGGTCGTCCGGGAGTCCCGCGCCACCGAGTTCGCCCGCTGACCTCCCACCGGCCCGGCTTCACGGAACCACCGGCCCGGGCTGGACGGAGCCACCGGCCTGGGCTCACGGAACCACCGGCTCGGGTTCACCGAGACCGCCGACCCGGCCTCACGCGAATATCTGCCGGTAGAACGACAGTTCGGCGGCCAGGGCCGCGCCCTTGGTCTCGGCGCGGCGGAAGACGTGCCCCTCGCCCTCGAAGGACAGGTACGTGCAGGGGACGCCCCGCTCGGTGAGCACGGCCGCGAACGCCTCGGCCTGCGCGGCCGGCACCAGCGGGTCGTCCTGTCCCTGCATCAGCAGCACCGGGCAGTCGATCTCGCCGGCCCGCGACAGCGGCTCCCGCGCGGCGTACAGCCCGGGGGAGTCGGGGCCGACCAGCCACTCGACGTACCGGGACTCGAAGTCGTGGGTGGCGGCGGCGAGCGGGGCGAGCGCGGTGACGCCCGCGATCGAGACGCCGCCGCGGAACAGGCCGGAGGCGCAGCACGCCGCCAGGCTGGTCCACCCGCCCGCCCCGGCGCCGCGGACCGCGATGCGCGCGGGGTCGGCGAGGCCCTCCGTCACCAGCCACTCGGCCGCGGCTATCACGTCCTCGACGTCCACCACGCCCCACCGTCCGCGCAGCCGCTCGCGGTAGGCGCGCCCGTACCCCGTCGAGCCGCCGTAGTCGACGTCGAGGACGCCGATGCCGCGGCTGGTGAGGAACGCCTTGTGCAGGTCCGGCGCGGTCAGGCTGTGCGTGGTGGGGCCATCGTGCGCGAACACGACGTACGGGCCGGCGACCTCCCCGGCCGGGTAGACGCGGGCGTGGACGTGCCGCCCGGCGCGGCCCCGGATCTCCACGGGGCGGGGCACGGGCAGGTGGGCGGGGTCCGGAGGCACCGGGATGTCGCCGCGCACGCAGTGCGAGGCGCCCGTGGCGGTGTCGAGCCGCACCACCGACCGGGGGACGGCCGGGGCGTAGGCGACGCCGCAGACGACCGAGCCGTCGGCGGACAGGCAGGGCAGCCACCCGGCGTACGGCAGGCCGGGCTCCTCCAGGGCGCCCGTACGCGGGTCCAGGACGGCGAGCCGCAGGTCGCCCCGGCCGTGCAGCACCGCGAGCCGGCCGTCGGCGAGCACGGCGTACGGCGCGCCGCCGAGCTCGTAGGAAGCCCAGCCGAACTCCTCCTCGGCGGGGCACAGGGGCCGCGACGCGCCGCCGTCGAGCGCGACCCGCTCCAGGTTCCACCACCCGGACCGGTCGGAGAGCAGGTAAAGCCCGTCCGGCCCGTCCCACCGGGGCGACAGCACCGACTCCTCGGGCCCGCCGGCGACCCGCCAGGACGCGCCGTCGGCCGCCCGGGTGACGCGCAGCTCGGTCCCGACCCACGGCATGCGCGGATGGTCCCAGCAGACGTAGGCCAGGTGCGCGCCGTCGGGCGAGACCACGGGCGAGGCGTAGAAGTCGCCGCCCGCCACCCGCCGGCGGACGGCGCCGCCGTCCAGCGGGATCGACACGATCGACCGGGTGACCCGGCCGTCCCCGGTGTGGCGTTCCATGACGCACCACACCTCGCCGTCGTGGACGGTGAGGTCGGCGTAGCGGAGGCCGCACGGCACGCCGGGCTCGGGAGTGATCGGACGGGGGGCCGCCGCCCCGGCGGCAAGGACGTACAGCCGCTGGTCGGCGTGGTGGGCGAACACCACGTCGCCCCCGGGCGCGACCACGTGGGACCGGCCGCCGTACTCGTGCACGCGGGTGCGGGCGTCCCACGGCGCGGGCAGCAGCTCGCGCAGCGCGCCGCACGGGGCGCGGTGGACGATGGTGCGCCTGCCGCCCTCGGTGGGGCGGTCCTCCTCCCACCAGAGGTCGTCGCCCAGGACGGTCGGGTAGCCGGGCCGTACGCCGGACCTGACGACGTCGGAGGTGGAGATCGGCGAAGGCCGGCCACCGAACGGGGGAGTGGGGCGCCCGGACGTGTTGCGCTCGGGGGGCATAGCCGAATCCTGCCGGAAATCGCGACGCGGTGTGGTCGCTACGGAGCCGCTCGTGGACCCACGTGGGGCCGCAGAGCGGGCGGGGACGGATATTTCGCTGCCAGGGACCCCAGGTGGCGGATCACCGCCCGCCGCCAGGAGCCGTCGTCGAACATGGCGCGCAGGGCGTCCTCCACGCGGCGGCGGAGATCGTCCCCGGTGACCGCGATGCCCTGGCTCTCGCGCGTGAAGGGGCGGCCGAGCACCCGGAAGGCCCCCGGCGAGGCGGCGGCGAGCCCGGCCAGGACGGCGGCGTCGCCGGTGACCGCGCTCACCCGGCGCGAGAAGAGCATGCGGGCGCAGTCCTCCACCGTCGAGGTGATGAGGAACGCGCGCTGCCAGGCCGCGCCGAAGCGGTCCACCAGCGGGCCGGGCGCGGCCGTGCACACCCGCTTCTGGGACAGGTCGCGCAGGCCCCGGACCGACAGGTCGCCCGCCGGGGCGAGGACGTCCTGCCCGGAGACCAGGTACGGCCCGGCGACCGTGCCCGCGCCGTCCCGTGGCACCGGGACGCCCATGGTCAGGTCGGCGGGCGGCGAGGCCGGGGCGGTCACGTAGCTGACCTGGTCGTCGCGGTAGCCGAGCCGCCGGGCGACATAGCCCGCGACCTCGATCTCGAACCCTTCGTACACCCCCGAGGCCGACCGCTCGGCCAGCCCCGGACGCCCCTCGCGCACACCGACCACCAGCGTGCCGTGGCCGCCGCACGCCGTGAGCACGGCCGCGGCCGTCGGCAGCGCCATCACCAGCGCCGCCACCCCGGCACGCGGCCGGCGGCGCGCGGGCGATGGCCTGGCGGGGAGCGTCACGTGCAGTATTAGAGCCGCCCCGCGGCGTGCTCGCCCGCGAACGGGCCGAAACTTTACTCGCCGGTCCGCACGCCCACGGCGGCCGGGGCCCCGACCACGTTCGCCGAGGAGCGGCGGCTGCGCCTGCCGCGCCGTTCCAGCCGGGTGGCGACGTAGCTCAGGGCCAGGTTGATCGCGATGTAGACGAGCGAGATGACGATCGCGCTAGGGATGAGGTTGCCGAAGTTCGACGGGATCTGCTTGAGCCCGTAGTTCAGCAGCTCCTCGTAGGCGATGACCCAGCCGAGCGCCGTGTCCTTCAGCAGGACCACCATCTGGCTGACGATCGCGGGCATCATCGCCGTCGTGGCCTGCGGCAGCAGGATCAGCCGCATGACTCCGCTCTTGCGCAGCCCCAGCGAGTACCCCGCCTCGGACTGGCCGCGCGGCACCGACAGGACGCCCGCGCGGAACACCTCGGCCAGCACCGAGCCGTTGTAGAGCGTCAGGCCGATGACCACGGCGGCGAAGGCCGGCACGCTGACGGTGTAGCCGCTGATCGTCGCGGGGCCCGCCTGCGCGAAGAAGATCAGCAGGAGCAGCGGGATCGCGCGGAAGAACTCCACGACCGCGCCCGCGGGCACCCGGATCCAGGCGTGGTCGGAGAGCCGGCCGAGGCCGAAGACGACGCCGAAGACCAGTGCCAGCACGGCCGAGAGCACGGCCGCCTGAAGGGTGGCCACGATGCCGGGGATGATCTGCCCCGTCCACACCTGGCCCTGCAGGAACGGCTCCCACAGCTTGCCTGCGAACTGGCCCTTGTCGGACAACCCCTTGATCACGACGTACGCGATGGCGAGCAGCACGACGACCGAGACCAGGGTCAGGATGTTGTTGCGCAGACGCGCCCGGGGTCCCGGCGCGTCGAACAGGACGCTGGCGGTGCTCACGCCTCCCCCTTCTCTTCCGGCTGGTCCGCGGCCGTCATCGGCTCACCGCCAGGCGCTTGGCGAGCCAGCCGAAGAAGAACCCGGTCGGCAGTGTCAGGACCATGTACCCGGCCGCGAACCCGAGGAAGATGGGCAGCGTGCCGCCGTAGTCGTCGAACATCTGCTTCATCACCGAGGACGCCTCGATGTACCCGGCCACGATGACGATGGTCGTGTTCTTGGTCAGGGCGATCAGGATGCTGCCCAGCGGGGCGACGACCGAGCGGAACGCCTGGGGGAGCACCACGAGCCGCAGCGACTGCGTGAACGTGAGCCCGATCGCCCGCGCTGCCTCGGCCTGGCCGGCGGGCACGGTGTTGATGCCGGCCCGCAGCGCCTCGCAGACGAAGGCCGCGGTGTAGGCCGACAGCCCGAGCACCGCCCACCAGTAGTAGTTGGTCGGCGAGTCGGACGAGAGCGTGTACTGCAGGGTGTCGCTCAGCCCGAGCGCGCACAGCAGCAGCACCAGCGTGAGCGGGGTGTTGCGCAGGATGTTGACGTAGATCGTGCCGGCGGCTCGCAGGACGGGGGTGGGAGCCACCCGCATCGCGACGAGGATCGTGCCGAGGATCAGCGCCAGCAGGCCGCTCATGAGCGTCAGGCGGATCGTCGACCAGAACCCGGTGAGGATCGTGCCGAACTCCTGCGCGAGTGGACTGAAGTCGAAGAGTGATTCCATCGTGCTCCACCGGAGACGGGAAGCGCCGGTGAGGTGGCCTCACCGGCGCGGGGAACAAGGTCAGGCGCACCCCTCCGCGGGAGGCGCGCCGGTCGCGGTGAACTGCAGACCGGTTCCGCTGAAGTGCTTGTCGAAGAGCTGCTTGATGGTCCCGTCCTGGTACATCTTCGTGATCGCCTTGTTGACGGCCTCGCAGGTCTCCTTGTCGCCCTTCTTCAGGCCGACGCCGTACTTCTCGTCGGTGAAGGGGGCGCCGGTGACCTTGAGCGAGGAGCCCTCACGCTTGGCGTACCCGGCGAGGATCATGTCGTCGGTCGTCACCGCGTCGATGGCGTTGCCCTTGAGCTTGGTCACGCACTCCTCGTAGGCGCTCGCCGGGACGAGCTGGACGTCGACCTTCTTGCTCTCCTTGTTGGTGCCCTCGGCGATGTTCTTCCACGAGTTGGAGCCGGTGACCTGGCAGATGCGCTTGCCCTTGAGGCTGTCCAGGGAGGTGATGGAGGTGTCGTCCGAGCGGACCAGCGTGTCCTGGTGGGCGATGTAGAAGGGGCCGCCGAAGGTGACCTTCGGCTTGCGGGCCTCGGTGATGGAGTACGTGGCGACGATGAGGTCGACCTGGCCCTGCTGGAGGAACGTCTCGCGGTTGGCCGAGCGCGCCTCCTTCCAGGTGATGCCGGACTCGGGCACGCCGAGCTCCTTGGCCAGGTACTTGGCGACATCGACGTCGAAGCCCTCGACGGTGCCGTCGGGTTTCTTCAGGCCCATGCCGGGCTGGTCGTACTTGACGCCGATGGTGAGTTTCTTGTCGTTCTTGGCCTTCTCGATCGCCGACGTGGGGCCGCTGTTGCCGCAGGCGGCGAGGCTCGCGGCCAGGGCCGCGGCAGACAGGAGGGTGGCTCCGATCTGTCGTGAACGCATGTGCGTGTACCTCAGCTTTCTTGGTGTCCTGCTGGATGTGCGGTAGGTGTCCACCGCGACGCCGCGTACGCGCCGGATCGCGATGATGGTCTGTACGGCAGGGGGCTGTCGAGGTACGCGATCAGTGCGTGAGGATCTTGGAGAGGAAGTCCTTGGCCCGCTCGGTGCGGGCGTTGGTGAAGAACTCCTCGGGAGTGTTCTCCTCCACGATCTGGCCCTCCGACATGAAGACGACGCGGTTGGCGGCCCTGCGGGCGAAGCCCATCTCGTGGGTCACGACCACCATGGTCATGCCGTCCCTGGCCAGGCCGATCATGACGTCGAGGACCTCCTGGACCATTTCGGGGTCCAGCGCCGAGGTCGGCTCGTCGAACAGGATCATCTTCGGGTCCATGGCGAGGGCGCGGGCGATGGCCGTGCGCTGCTGCTGGCCGCCGGAGAGCTGGGCGGGGTACTTGCCGGCCTGGCTGGCGATGCCGACGCGTTCGAGCAGCTCCATGCCCCGTCTCTCGGCCTGCTCGCGCGCGACGCCCCGCACCTTGATCGGCCCGAGCGTGACGTTCTCCAGGATCGTCTTGTGGGCGAACAGATTGAAGCTCTGGAAGACCATGCCGACGTCGGACCTCAGCCGGGCCAGCGCCTTCCCCTCCGCGGGAAGCGGGCGGCCGTCGAAGGTGATGGTCCCCGAGTCGATGGTCTCCAGCCGGTTGATGGCGCGGCACAGCGTCGACTTGCCGCCCCCCGACGGGCCGATCACGACGACGACCTCACCTCGGTTGACCGTCAGGTTGATGTCCTTGAGCACGTGCAGGGCACCGAAGCTTTTGTTGACGTCCTCGACTCTGACGAGAGGAGTCGCGTCCCCGTTCTCCGTCATGCTGGACAACGTAAGTGGTCAATGCCGCCTGTCACTAACCAGGCGGTACCGATCGCATCACGGCCTTGTCACGGAGGGAAGATATCGGGAAGTACCCGTGGGGGGCGCATGGCGTGCGGCGGGCGTCCCGATGCGCCTACCCTTGTCTGTTGAGATGAGTGTCACCGAGGAGCGCGCCCGCACCTACGAGGTCCGCACGTACGGGTGCCAGATGAACGTCCACGACTCCGAGCGCCTGTCCGGGCTGCTGGAGGCCGCTGGTTACGTCCGCGCGGACGACGAGGAGACGGCCGACGTGGTCGTCTTCAACACCTGTGCGGTGCGCGAGAACGCCGACAACCGCTTGTACGGCAACCTCGGGCACCTTCGCCCGGCCAAGGTGCGCAACCCGGACATGCAGATCGCGGTCGGGGGCTGCCTGGCGCAGAAGGACCAGGGCGAGATCGTCCGCAAGGCCCCGTGGGTGGACGTGGTGTTCGGCACCCACAACATCGGGTCGCTGCCCGTGCTGCTGGAGCGGGCGCGCGTCGCCCGCGAGGCGCAGGTCGAGATCAAGGAGTCGCTGGAGGTCTTCCCCAGCACGCTGCCGACCCGGCGCGAGTCGCCGTACGCCGCCTGGGTGTCGATCTCCGTCGGCTGCAACAACACCTGCACGTTCTGCATCGTCCCCGCGCTGCGCGGCAAGGAGAAGGACCGCCGTCCCGGCGACATCCTCGGCGAGATCCGCGCGCTGGTCGAGCTCGGCGTCCTGGAGGTCACCCTCCTCGGGCAGAACGTCAACACCTACGGCGTCGAGTTCGGCGACCGGCTGGCGTTCGGCAAGCTCCTGCGCGCCTGCGGCGACGTCGAGGGCCTGGAGCGCGTGCGGTTCACCTCCCCGCACCCGGCGGCCTTCACCGACGACGTCATCGCCGCCATGGCCGAGACGCCGAACGTCATGCCCCAGTTGCACATGCCGCTGCAGTCCGGCTCGGACCGGATCCTGAAGGCCATGCGCCGCTCCTACCGCGCCGAGCGGTACCTGGGCATCATCGAGCGCGTCCGCGCCGCCATCCCCGACGCGGCGATCTCCACCGACATCATCGTCGGCTTCCCCGGCGAGACCGAGGAGGACTTCCAGGGCACCCTGGAGGTCGTGCGCCGGTCGCGCTTCGCCAACGCCTTCACCTTCCAGTACTCCATCCGGCCGGGCACCCCCGCCGCCACCATGGACGACCAGGTGCCGAAGGAGGTCGTGCAGGAGCGCTACGAGCGGCTCGTCGCCCTGCAGGAGGAGATCTCCTGGGAGGAGAACAGGGCGCAGGTCGGCCGCACGCTGGAGGTCCTGGTCGCCGAGGGCGAGGGGCGCAAGGACGACGCCACCCGCCGCATGTCCGGCCGCGCCGCCGACAACCGCCTGGTCCACTTCGTGCCGCCCGCGGACGCCGCGCCGCCGCGGCCGGGCGACATGGTGACCACCGAGGTCACCTACGCCGCGCCCCACCACCTGGTGGCCGACGGCCCGGCGCTGGTCCGCCGCACCCGGGCGGGCGACGCCTGGGAGGCCCGCGAGGCCGCCGCCTGCGGCACCGGCGGGGGCGGCAGGCCCGGCGCGGTGTCGCTGGGCATGCCCGTCGTGCGCCGCGCCTGAGGCGGTTCAGCGTCCCCGCCCGCTCAGCAGGCGGTCGCAGTAGTACCGCCGGAAGTCGGTGAACCGCGCGCACGCGTCGCCCATCGGATAGGGAGGCCGCTCCTCGCTCCGTGGGGGCGCGGGCGTCGCATGGGGCGGTCTTGCCGGCGGGCTGTGCCGCGGTGAGGGATGCGCGGTGGGACGAGGGGTGCGCTTGTACGGCGGCCCCGGCGCTCGCGGGGCCTTACGGGGCTCGGTGGGCGCTCCTCGCGTCCCCGCGGGCGCTCGTCGCGATCCTGTGGGCGCCCCTGGTGCGCCCACGCCGTCACGTCGCGCTTCCCTGGGAGGGCGGGCCACCGGGACGAGGACCGTCCAGCCGTCCTCGGGACGATCACCCGGGTCAGAAATTCTCGCCGGAGGATCGGGGCTCGGGTGTTCGAATTCCGGGAGATCGCCGGGGCCGGACTCCGCTCCCGAGCGGGTGATCGCCCTGGTCACGGCGGGGGAGTGCCGTGCCGCCGCATCCCGCGCGGGGGGCGGCGATCCTGGCGTCGCTGGAGCGGTTCCCGAGGTGATCGCCAGGCCCGCGAGACCGAAGAGCGCCGTCACGCCGCCGACGGCCGCCGCCGTTCGAATTGAGATCGGTCCAAGAGATGACAAGTCGTGATTCTTCCGTGATTGAGGTGCGGTAATTCGGCTTGTGGGGCTAGTGTGAACGACCACTCGCGGAAGCCGGAGCGCTTTCTCCCCGATTGGCCGCAGGAGTCACCACATGGATCGGCACGACCGACCGTCGCCGGGCCGCTACAACGAGTCCAGCCCCGCATCCCCCACCGAATTCCTCTCCTCCGAACATTCCCCCCGTCCCCGCACAGGCCGGCGCACCCTCGCGCTGAGCGCCGCCGTGGCCGTGGTCGCGGCCGCCGTCGCCGCGGGCGGGGTCATCGTCTTCACGGGCGGCTCCACGCCCGAGCAGTCCACGCAGAAGTCCTCGTGGCGGGCCTCCGAGCAGGACGCCGGCGAGGCCGCGGACGACGGCGACGCCACCGCGCTGGACTCCGACGACGCCTCCGCCGAGGCGCCCGCCGCCGCGGACCCCGGCTCGTCCGGCGGCGCCGGGGGCGCGCTCGACATCTCCGGAAGCGGCTCGGGCGACTCGGGCGGGTCCGGCGGCTCGCGGGAGCAGACGCCCGTCGCCAAGACGGCCGGGCCTTCCGGCGGCGAGAGCGCCAAGAACAAGAAGAACCCGGGCGGGGAGTCCACCGACTCGCAGGGCGCGCGTCCGGGCCCCGACGGCCCTGTCGGATACGTCGCCCCCTACCAGGCGCAGCCGGGCCGCGCCTCCGGCCTCGGCGCCGACTTCTTCCGTGACCTCCGCCCGAGCGGGCCCACCGCCAAGCCGACCTCCCGGCACCGTCCCACCGCCAAACCGACCGCGAGCCCCACCGCCAAACCGACCGCGAGCCCCACCGCGAAGCCGACCGCGACGCCCAGCAAGAGCCCGGCCAAGCCGGCGCCCTCGCCGACCTCCACGGGCAAGGGGCCGTCGAGCATCGTCACCGCCGAGGACGAGGTGGCGCGCCTGACCAACGCCGCACGGCAGGAGCAGGGCTGCGGGCCGCTGCGCATCGACGAGAAGCTGCGCCAGGCCGCGCGCGGGCACTCCGACGACATGGCGGCCAAGGGGTACTTCGACCACAACTCCCAGGACGGGCGCACCCCCTGGGACCGCATCAAGGCGGCCGGCTACACCTCGAACATGTACGCGGAGAACATCGCCAGGGGACAGCAGACCCCCGAGGCGGTCGTCAAGGCCTGGCTCAACAGCCCCGGGCACCGCGCCAACATCATGAACTGCAAGCTGAAGGCCATCGGCGTCGGCGTGCACTTCGGCAGCGGCGGCCCCTGGTGGACCCAGGACTTCGGCGGCAGCTGATCGCCCGTCCCTCCACGAGGGCCACGAGACCCCGGCGCCCGCGGCGGCGCCGGGGTCTCCGCGTCTCCGCGTCGGACCATCGTGCGCGGGCGCCGCACTAGCCTGTTGGCGTGCTAGTCGCCGCGGCCGTGTGCCCGCACCCACCGCTGATCGTGCCCGGCCTCGCGGGCGAGGCGTCGCCCGAGCTGGAGCCTCTGCGCCTGGCCTGCGTGGCGGCCGTCCGGTCGCTCGCCGCCGCCCGGCCCGACACGCTGATCACGGTGGGCGGCGCCGACGCCACCCGCTCCTACGCGGGGGACGCGGCGGGCGGCCTGGCCCCGTGGGGCGGGGACGTCCGCGTGGGGAGCGGCCCGCCGGTGTTACCCCTGTCCCTGACCATCGGACGCTGGCTGCTCGACCTGGCCGGCGCCGGTGTGCCCGCCGCGCACCAGGCCGTGGCCTCGGACGCTTCCTCCGGCGAGTGCGCGCGGCTCGGCCGGGCCCTGGCGGCGCGGGGTGAGCGGGTCGCGCTGCTCGTCATGGGGGACGGCTCGGCCAGGCTCACCGTGAAGTCCCCCGGCTACCTCCATCCGGCCGCGGCCGGCTACGACCGGGCGCTCGTCCGCGCCCTGGGCGGCGCCGACGCCGGGGCCCTGGCCGCGCTCGACCCCGCCGAGGCGGAGGAGCTGTGGGTGGCGGGGCGCGCCGCGTTCCAGGTGCTGGCCGGCGCGGCCGGGGACCGCCGTATGACCGGAGAGGCGCTGTACGACGAGGCGCCGTACGGCGTCGGGTACCTCGTCGCCAGTTGGTCCCAGGCGTGACCGCGGCGAACATCCAAGATCGGGACGCCGGGAGGGCCCGGCGTGGTTACGGTGAGAAGGCGGGCATCGCGCCCGTACCGGAGCACCCCGTGGAAGAAGGGAAGCGGATGCTGGACGTGGCCTTCGCCGGAGTGCCGACCCGCGTCGGCACCGTGATGGCGGCCGTGACGCGGGCGGGCGTGGTCGCGGCCGCCTTCCGTGACGGCCCCGAGGCGCGCGGCCGGGTGCTGGAGCACCTCGACGCCGCCGAGGCCGACGACCCGGCACGCACCACGCTCGTCCGCGAGGAGCTCGCCGCCTACTTCGCCGGTGAGCTGCAGCGGTTCACCGTCCCGGTCGACTGGCGGCTGATGTCCCCCCTGCAACGCCGCGTCCTCGGCACCCTGTATACGCGCGTCCCGTACGGCAAGGTCATCACCTACGGCGAGCTCGGGGCGGCCAGCCGCGCGGGCGTGGACGCCCGGGCGATCGGCCAGGTCATGGGCAGCAACCCGCTCCCGATCATCGTGCCCTGCCACCGCGTCGTCGCCGGCAACGGCATCGGCGGGTTCAGCGGCACCGGCATCGAGACCAAGCGCTGGCTGCTCACCCTCGAAGGCCACCTCGCCCCCACCCTGGACTGGGAGCTGTAGTGGAGCGCCCGCCCGTCATCGCCGTCGTCGGCCCGACCGCCGCGGGCAAGTCCGACCTCGCGGTGGACCTCGCGCTGCGGCTCGGCGGCGAGGCCGTCAACGCCGACTCCATGCAGCTCTACCGGGGCATGGACATCGGCACGGCCAAGCTCACCCCCGCCGAGCGCCGCGGCGTCCCCCACCACCTGCTGGACGTCTGGGACGTCTCGCGGACGGCCAGCGTCGCCGAGTACCAGCGCATGGCCCGCCCCCTCATCGACGCCCTGCGCGCCGAGGGCCGCGTGCCGATCCTGGTCGGCGGCTCCGGCCTGTACATCAGGGCCGCGCTGGACGCCCTGGAGTTCCCCGGCACCGACCCCGGGGTGCGGGCACGCCTGGAGGCCGAGCTGGCCGCCGTGGGCTCCGAGCTCCTGCACCAGCGCCTGAAGGAGCTCGACCCGGTGGCCGCCGAGGCCGTCCTGTCCAGCAACGGCCGCCGCATCGTGCGCGCCCTGGAGGTCATCGAGATCTCAGGACGGCCGTTCTCCGCCACGATGCCGTCCTACGACGCCGTCTACACCAGTGCGCAGATCGGCCTGCACGTGCCGAGGCCGGTGCTCGACGAGCGCATCGCGCTGCGCGTCGACCGCATGTGGGAGGCCGGGTTCGTCGAGGAGGTCAGGGCCCTGGCCGGGCACGGCCTCGCCGACGGCCGCACGGCGAGCCGGGCGCTCGGCTACGCGCAGGTGCTGCGCCACCTCGCCGGGGAGTGGACCGAGGACCAGGCCCGCGAGGAGACGGTCCGCGCCACCCGCAGGTTCGCGCGCCGCCAGGAGTCGTGGTTCCGCCGCGACCCCCGGGTCGTATGGCTGCCCTTCGACGCCCCTGACCTGCTCGAACAGGCCCTCCGGCTCGCGGGGGCGTAAGCTTTGGAGACATGCGTTTCGTAAAGGGCCACGGCACCGAGAACGACTTCGTCATCCTCCCTGATCTCGACGCGGGCCTCGACCTGCACGCGTCCCTGGTGGCCCGGCTCTGCGACCGGCGCGCCGGCATCGGCGCCGACGGCATCCTCCGCGTCGTCCCCGCCAAGCTCAGCCCCGAGGCGGGCGAGATCCTGGACCGCGAGGGCGCGCCGCGCGGCGGCGCCGAGTGGTTCATGGACTACCGCAACGCCGACGGCGGCCTGGCCGAGATGTGCGGCAACGGCACGCGCGTCTTCGCGCGCTACCTGGTGGACTCGGGGCTGGCCGAGCCCGGCGAGTTCGACATCGTGACCCGCGGGGGTGTGCGCCGCGTGAGCCTCGGGCGCACCGGCGACGTCACCGTGGACATGGGCGCGCCCCGGGTGGGCGGCGAGAGCCGGGCCACCGTCGGCGGCGCCGAGTACACCGGCCTGGTCGTCGACATGGGCAACCCGCACCTCGCCTGCGTCACCGGCGACCCCGTGGGCCTCATGGACCTGAGCTCCCAGCCGGGCTTCGACCCCGCCGTGTTCCCCGCCGGCGTGAACGTCGAGATGGTGAACGTGGTGGGCGAGCGGCGGGTCGTGATGCGCGTCCACGAGCGCGGCTCGGGCGAGACCCGCTCCTGCGGCACGGGGACGGTCGCGGCGGCGGTCGCGGCGGCGCGGCTCGCGGACGAGCCGGAGGGCACCTGGATCGTCGAGGTTCCCGGCGGCGTGCTCACCGTCACCCTCGGCGCGGGCACGAGCCTGCTGGCCGGCCCCGCGGTCCTGGTCGCCTCGGGCGAGGTCACGGGGCTCTAGACCCCACCGCGCGTGGCCGCCTGTTTGGGGCACGAGCGCCGAACTGGCAGACTGGCCTGCCATGGACGTGGACATCTGGGCCTGGGTCGCTGACACCCAACGGCAGTTGCACGAAGCAGGCGACACAGGGCTCGCCATCGCCTTGGGCGACCTGCCCGCCCAGGCATTCGAGGGGCGGTACTCCCAGCTCGACGTCATGGCGCCCGCGGTGGCCCAGCAGGCCGGCACGCTGGAGCGGCCGTGGCTGGAGCTGTTCGCCCGCTACTGGCACCTGATCAGCCGAATCGGCGACCGCGCCCAGGGCACCGTCGCGCTCGGCGACGCCGAGGCGCTGGCCGAGTTCGCCGCGCGCGAGGACGTCAAGGACTGCCCCTCGGTCCCGGCCGCCGCCGAGGCCCTGGCCCTCACGCAGGCCAACGTCGACGGCCCCGGGTACGCCGCGGAACGCCTCGCCGCCCTCGGCGCCGCCCTCGAAGGCGTGAGCCCCGGCTCTCCCGCGTTCTGCGGCCTGGCCGGCCAGTACGTCGCGGCGCTGATCGACGCGGGCGAGAGCGAGCAGGCCGTCACCTACTACGAGTCGGCCGCCGCCGGCCACCGCGGCGCCGGGGGCCAGGTGAGCTGGGAGCTCGCCGCCATGGGCGTGCGCGCCCTGCTCGCCGCGGGCCGCGCCGAGGAGGCGCTGGCCGAGCTCGACTCCGCCAAGGAGTTCCCCGCCGACGACCCGGTCGCCAAGGACCACCGCGAGGGCGTGCTGCGCGCGCTGGTGCTCGCCACGGCCGGCCGCTCCGCCGAGGCGCTGGAGGCGCTGCCCGACCTGGACGTCGTCGGCGACCACCCGCGCGACTGGGTCGAGTGGGCGCACGTGGTCGGCCGCCTGGACCAGGTCATCAGCAACACCTGGCAGCTCGGCCGGGTCATGCGCCAGTGGATGACCTACTTCGAGACCATGGGCGTGCACCGCGGCCGCGTCGAGCTGGCCCTGATCTCCGGGCACCTCGCCGTCAAGCGTCAGATCCCCTGGCAGGCGAACGCCCTGGCCGACCTGGCCGAGTCGTGGCTGGGCTCGCTGCGCGTCACCGACGGGCTGCCCGAGCGCGTGGCCGAGCTGCGCGCCGCCGCCGCGGCCGTGACGCCGCCGCCCGCGCCCGGCCCGCAGGACGAGCTGGTCGAGTACTTCGACGCCGCCGACGGCCACAACGCCGACCCCGAGCGGTGGGTGGGCTGGCTGTGGCCGCTGTCGGGCACCGACCTGCCGGCCACGCGCCGTCACACGACCACGCTGAGCTTCCTCGGGTACGCCCCGGTCGGCGCGGACATCCTGTGGAAGGCCGTCGTCGAGGGCGGCGACCCGGCCACCGCCGAGGACCAGGACATCGCCTACCTCACCGGTGTGCTCATCGAGGCCGGTCAGGACGAGCGCCTGGAGCGCTTCGCCGCCATGCTCCCGGCCCCCGCGGCACACCTGGCCCTCGCCCGGCTGCACCGCGCCCGGGAGCGCTGGGAGGAGACCTCCGCCGAGGCCGGGCGCTCCCTTGAGGCGGGCGCCGAGGGCACCACCGCGCTGGAGGCCCGCCGCCTGCTGGCCGGCGCGGCCCAGCAGCTCGGCGACAACGCCAAGGGCGCCGCCATCCTGCGCGAGCTGGTCGAGTCGGAGGCCGGCGAGGAGGAGGACGTCTGGCGCATGATCGTCATGGCGACCGCCGCCGAGGACTGGCCGCTGGTCCGCGCGGGCGCCGCCAAGCTCGGCATGCCCCTCGCCTCCGACGAGGGCCCCATCGAGGAGGAATGGCACCTGGTCCGGGTGGTCCTCCCGGTGTCGGACGGCAGCAGCCGCGAGGTGCTGTCGGTGCGCACGGGCCCGGCCACGGCCCGCCTGCTCATCCCGCAGCCCCGCGGCATGGACTACAACGCCGGCGACGTCTTCGTCATCGACCCGCGGCCCCTGGAGCCGGTCCCCGACGACGCCGAGGCGCAGGAGGGCTACGTCATCCCGTTCGCCGGGGTGTCCATGCTGCGCCCGGGCGGCTTCACGAGCTGGTTCTTCGACGGCGCGGCCCCGAGCGAGGAGGACTGGACCGAGTTCAACGAGGTCATGGCCGAGCGCGGCTGGCCGATGTGGGTTTACAGCGACGAGAACTACACGATCGCCCACCCGTCGACCGGCGAGCGCCTGCAGGGCGTCTACGGCTGGATCGCCGTCCCGCCGCAGGTGAACCCGTCCGAGCTGGACGCGGTCCTGGACGACGCCACCGAGCGCTGGAGCCACCCGATGGCCTGGCTGGACCTGGCCCGCGCCGTGGGCGTCGAGGTCGAGCGGCACGAGCGCATCGTCAAGGAGTACGGCCTGTAGGCGGCCCGCCCGCCTTCAGAACGCGGCGCCCGGTCCGGTGGACCGGGCGCCGCCGCCGTTTCCGGCCCGCCGCCTCTCACCCTGCGCACCCGCCGTCTCGGCCGTGGACGGTGGGTGCGCGCCGACCAGACCTGTCCCTTTGATGCATTGACGTGGGCCGTTGGTGACGTCTGCGGTGATCGCGTTTTTCGGGGGTAGTTGCTATACCTAGGCATTGCATTTTCTTTACCTGGGGGTGGCAGTGGGTCTGCGTGGATCTCGCACGATCATGGCGGGCGTCGCCGCGGTCGCCCTGCTGGCCGGGTGCGGACCGGTCGAGACCGGCGGCCTCGGGGACACCGGCGGCCGTGCCGGGTCCGGAGGCAAGGGCGGCGGCTCGACCGGGGTCAGCCCGCTCGACAATCCCGACGGCACCGAACGCGGCCTGGGGGCGATCAGCTCGGGCAAGGACCGGGCCGCCGCCGTCAAGCTGATCGACAAGGTGCCGACCAAGGGACGCGGCGCGAAGACCGGCTACGACCGCGAGGACTTCGGGTACGCCTGGGCGGACAACGCGGAGGACATCCCCTTCGCGCGCAACGGCTGCGACACCCGCAACGACATCCTGAAGCGGGACGGGAAGGACCTGAAGTACCGGTCGGGCTCGAACTGCGTCCTGGTCTCGATGACCCTTGAGGACCCCTACACCGGCAAGACCATCGAGTGGAGCAAGAGCGACGCCGCCGAGGTCCAGATCGACCACGTCATGCCGCTGTCCTACGACTGGCAGATGGGAGCGTCCCGCTGGAGCAAGGCCGAGCGGATGCGGATCGCCAACGACCCGCTGAACCTCCTGCCGGTGGACGGCTCGGCCAACTCCTCCAAGGGCGACTCCGGCCCGGCGACCTGGCTTCCCCCGTCCAAGACGATCCGCTGCGCGTACGCGGTGCGTTTCGCCCAGGTGGCGCTGAAGTACGACCTGCCGGTGACGGCCCCGGACAAGGACGCCATGCTCGCCCAGTGCCGCTGACGGCGGGGGCGTCTCAGTCGTCCTCCACGGAGGCGGTGGGCCGGCCGCCGGAGCAGCGGACCTCGATCTCGGTCTCCTCGTCGTCCCCGGCCTCGAACCTGACGCGCGCCTTGTCGCGCGGCCCGGACTCGGCGTCCTTCACCGCGTATCCGGGGGAGGGGGTCCAGGTGAGCAGGGTGACCAGCCCGCCGGAGCACCGCGCGACGACGACCCCGCCCCGTCCCCGGAACGCCCGGCCGGCGTCGGGGTCCGTCCGGGGCGCGGGCGTCCCGGCGGCGGGGGACGGGATCGTGGGGGCCGGCACGGCCGTGCCCGGGGGCGGCGTGACCTCCAGGGCGCGCCGCACGTCGGCGGAGGACATCACGCGGCCCGCCCCGGTGACCGACTCGCCGAGGAACGTGGTGACGACGACGCCGGCGCCGGTCGCCACGAGCGCGACGACCAGCCACCCGGCGACGACCAGCAGCGGGCGCCGTTTCATGCGCCGATCCTCCCTGGCCCACGGCTAAAGCCGGGTTAAGAGCGCGATAACGGACTTATGTCCTGGGCTTTGACCGATTAGCGTAACCGCACATGGCCACCATCCTGATCGTCGAGGACGACGCGGCGATCCGCACCGCGCTCATCCGGGGACTTCGCGATCGGGGGCACGCCGTGACCTCCGCGCCCGCCGCGCTGGAGGGCCTGCGGCAGGCCGTGGCCGACCGCCCCGACCTGGTCGTGCTCGACCTCGGCCTGCCCGACCTGGACGGCGCCGAGATGCTGCGGATGCTCAGGGCCGTCAGCCGCGTGCCCGTGATCGTGGCCACCGCGCGGGACGGCGACGCCGAGATGGTCCGCCTGCTGGACGCCGGGGCCGACGACTACGTGGTGAAGCCCTTCAGCGCCGCCCAGCTCGACGCCCGGGTCCGCGCCGTGCTGCGCCGCGCCGACGGCGGGCCCGCCGACCCGTCGATCACCGTGGGCGGCCTGCGGCTGGACCCGCGCGGACGCGAGGCGGCGCTCGGCGGCGTGGTCCTCGACCTCACCCCGCGCGAGTTCGACCTGCTGCACTACCTGGCCGCCCGCCCCGGCCAGGTGGTGACCAAGCGGGAGCTGCTCACGCAGGTGTGGCAGGTGCCCTACGGAGGCGCGGACAAGACCGTGGACGTCCACCTGTCCTGGCTGCGGCGCAAGCTCGGCGAGACCGCCCAGGAGCCCCGGTACCTGCACACCGTGCGCGGCGTGGGCGTCAAGCTGGTCGACCCCTCGTGAGGCGCTGGCTGGCGGTGCTGGTGGCCGCCACGACCTCGCTGGTGCTCATCGCGCTGCTCGTCCCCATGGCGCTGCTGGTGCGCGCGCTCGCGCAGAGCGGCGCGGTCGACCAGGCCACCGCCGAGGCGCAGTCGGTGGCGGCCTCGGTGGGCACGGCCGACGCCGCCGCGCTGACGATCACGGCCGAACGCGCGTCCGCGTCGGGCGGGCATCCGGTCACCGTGTTCCTGCCGGACGGCCGCGTCCTCGGCTCCGCCGCCCCGAGGTCGCCCGCCGTGGAGTACGCCGCGCGGGGGCGCAGCCTGGTGGCCGAGACGCCGTCCGGCCTTGAGGTGCTGGTCAGCGTCCAGGGCCTGCCCGGCGGCACGGCCGTGGTCCGCGTGGGCCTGGCCGAGGCCGACCTGCGCCGGGGCGTCGGCGAGGCGTGGCTCGGCATGCTTCTTCTCGGGCTGGCGCTGATCGGGGTCGGCATCCTGGTCGCCGACCGCCTCGCGCTCGCCCTCACCAGGCCCATGAGCGGGCTCGCCCGCGTCTCCCACCGGCTCGCCGCCGGCGACCTGACGGCGCGGACCACGCCGGGCGGCCCGCCGGAGGTGCGCGACGTCGGGCTCGCGCTGGACCACCTGGCCGGGCGCATCGGCGACCTGCTGGCCGAGGAGCGCGAGACGGCCGCCGACATCTCCCACCGGCTGCGCACCCCTCTCACCGGCCTGCGGCTGGAGGCCGAGTCGCTGGCCGACCCCGAGGAGGCCGCGCGGCTCGGCGCCCGCGTCGACGCCCTGGAGCGCGCGGTCAGCTCGGTGATCAACGACGTGCGCCGCCGCTCGCGCGACCAGGAATCGTGCGACGCGGCGGCGGTCGTGGGCGAGCGGGTCAGGTTCTGGTCGGTGCTGGCCGAGGACCAGGACCGGCCGGTGGACCTGCGGCTTCCGCCCGCGCCGCTCACCGTGGCGGCCGGCGCCGCCGACCTGGGCGCCTGCGTGGACGCCCTGCTCGGCAACGTCTTCGCCCACACCCCCGAGGGCGCCGGGTTCGCGGTGCGGCTCACGGCCGTCCCTGAGGGGGCGCGGCTGGAGGTCGCCGACGACGGGCCCGGGTTCGGCGCGGGATCCCTCGCGCGGGGACGCAGCGGCGCGGGGTCGACCGGGCTCGGCCTCGACATCGCGCGGCGCACGGCGGAGGGGTCCGGAGGGTCGATGGCCGTGGCCGCCGCGCCGGGCGGCGGCGCGCTGGTCGTCCTGCTCTTAGGACGCCGTTAACGACGCCGCAGCGCGGCCTTAGCGCTGCCGGGGCGAGCCTTGGGCCATGACGAACAACACGAGCACCGAACGAATCGGCAGGACGGCCCGGCTCATCCTCGCGGGCGCGGGCGCGCTCGCCGTCCTCGGCGCCGGCGCCCTCCCGGCCACGGCACGCGCCGCCGTCCCCGCCACGACCATGGCCGTCGCCTCCTCGGTCACCGGCAGCGCGGCGATCTCCGCACGGCAGGCCGTCAGGATCGCCAAGAAGCGCGTGCCCGGCGCGCGGGTCACCGAGGTGGAGCGCGAGTGGGAGCACGGGCAGCGGGTCTGGAAGGTCGAGCTGACCAAGCGGCACACCGAGTACGACGTCTACGTCTCGGCGCGCACCGGGAAGATCGTCAAGTTCCGTCAGGAGCACGACGACTGACCCGCCGCCGCGCGGACGGTCACGCGCCGCCCCGGCAGGCCGTGGGCGGGGGCGCGGACGATGTCGGCGAGGGCGGCGGCGCAGTCGGGCACGTTCAGGTAGAGCGTCCAGCGCGGCTCGTCGCCGAGCGAGTCGTACGGGACGCGCAGCCGTCCGCACGCGGGCCGCCGGTCGATCGTCCACACCAGGTAGTCGACGTCGACGCCGTCCCCGGCCTGTTCGGACTCGTAGCCGAACAGGTCCTCGGTGTGCAGCTGGCAGGCGAACGTCTCCGGAAGTGTTTCCCGCATCCGACTCGTCCGACCTCGCTTACCCCCCAGACCTGCCTATATCGGCGCGCGACCCACCGTGCCCGCCACAACTGACCTGCCGCTAAAGCGCGGTGAAAGCGCTGCTCACGCGGCCACCCGCATGGTCGGGAGCGAGCCGATTCCTAGGCCGACGAAAGGAAAGGGACATGAAACTCACGCCGAGAGTCAGCGCCGTGGTCGCGGCGGCGGCGTTCTCGCTCGTTCCCGCGGTGACGACGGGCCCCGCGGCCGCGGCGGCCCTCGCCCCGGCCGCCGCCCAACCGGTGCCGGCCGCGCACGCCGAGGGCTCCACCGGCGCGGGCGCGGCGGCTCGGGCACAATGGCGGACTCAACGACACGAAGCGCTGGGTCCGTTCCGGTCCGGGGACACCGGTCTCTGGAAGCGGCCGTCGGGTGTTCGGGTGATGCAGGTCAAGGCCCGCTGCTGGGGCAACAACGCGCGGTTGTACATCTCGCTCATGTTCCTGCGCAAGTGGGGCGCCGGCGATGGGGTCGCCAAGAACGCCCAGGGGCCCTGCAACGGCAAGTACATCTACGCCCGCATCCACAACGCCGGGCACTCGAAGTACTACGCGAGCTTCAGCGTTACCAAGAAGCACACCGTCGAGTACTGGGTGCAGAACTACAAGTAATCGGGGCTGACGATCACCGGAGCGAAAAGCGCTCCCGCTCGCTGGGTCCGGAGTGCCTCAGTGCCCCGGACCCAGTTCGGCGCCGAACTCGCCGGCGATCTCACGCATGCCCTCGGCCAGCCGGTCGCGGTCCAGTGCCTCGATGCGCTCGGCCGGGCCGGAGATGGACATGCTCGCCACCACCCGGCCGCCGTCGCGCACCGGCACGGCCAGGCAGTGGACGCCGAGTTCCTCCTCGCCCAGGTCCACGGCATACCCGCGCTCCCGCACCGCGTCCAGCTCGGCCAGCATGCCCTCGACGGTGGTCACCGTGTGGTCGGTGCGGCGCGGCAGGCCGGTGCGGCCGAGCACCGCCGCCGCGTCGGGGCGGTCGGCCAGCAGCACCTTGCCCACCGCCGTGCTGTGCGGCAGCACCCGGCGGCCGACCTCGGCGAACATGCGCAGCCGCCGGGGCGACGCCGCCTGCGCCAGGTAGATCACGAAGTCGCCCTCCATGATCGCCAGGTTCGCGGTCTCGCCCGACAGCGCCACCATCTTCTCCAGGTACGGCTGCGCCCACACCCCGACCATCCGCTCGGCCGTGCCGCCGAGCCGCACCAGCGCGCTGCCGAGGGCGTAACGGCGGTCGGACTCCTGGCGGACGTACCCCCGGGCCAGCAGGGACCGCAGCAGCCGGTGGATCGTGCCGTACGGCAGCCCGGTCCGCGCCGCGATCTCCGACAGCCCCGCCTCACCGCCCCGGTCGGCCAGCGCCTCCAGCACGTCCAGCGCCCTGTCCACGCTCTGCACGGTGCTCACCTCAGGCGCTCCTCTCCCGGGTCGTGGCGGCGGTCGGTCCGTAATCGCGCGGCGGCGTTCATGGGCTGCCCAGGGACGACGCGGGCAGGCCGCGGAGCGAGGCGTCGAGGACCTCGGCGGTGTGGGCGACGCGCAGGCTCTCGCCCCGCCCGCGCGCGGCCGAGGCGATCTGCATCGTACAGCCGGGGTTGGCCGAGACGAGAAGGTCGGCGCCGACGCCCAGCACGTGCCCGGCCTTCCGCTCGCCCAGCTCCCGGGCGGCCTCGGGCTGGAAGAGGTTGTAGGTGCCCGCCGACCCGCAGCAGATCGCGGAGTCCGGGATCTCGCGGAGCCGCAGTCCGGGAATGGCCGCCAGCAGCGCCCGGGGCTCGGCCCGCACCCCCTGGGCGTGCGCGAGGTGGCAGGCGTCGTGGTAGGCGACCGTGATCGGCAGGGGATGCCGCTCGGCGAGCGGGCCGAGCTCGGCCAGGTACTCGGCCAGGTCCACGAAGCGCAGCGCCCGCACCCGCTCCGCCCAGGCCGGGTCCCCGGCGAGCAGCTCGGCGTACTCCTTGGTGCTCGACCCGCACCCGGCCGCGTTCACGACCACGGTGGTCACGCCCGCCCGCTCGAACGTCGCGATCGTGCGCCGGGCGAACCGCGCGGCCTCCTCCGGGCGCCCGGAGTGGACCGACAGCGCGCCGCAGCACCCCTGGCCGGGCGGGACGACCACGTCACACCCTTCCAGCGCCAGCACCCGCGCGGTGGCGGCGTTGACCGAGGGGAAGAACTCCGACTGCACACAGCCGGTGAGCATGCCGACCGTCGCCCGCCGCTCGCCGCGCGCCTCCACCAGACCCGGGATCCGCACGCGGCGGGGGGTCGGGGGCGCGAGCGCGGCCATGGCGGCCAGGCGGGGGTCCAGGCGTTCGAGCAGCGGGCCCAGGCGCGGCCGCAGCCGTTCGGTGAGCCGCAGCGGCAGGCGCAGCGCCCGCAGCCGCCGGGGGTAGGGGAACAGGCCGAACACCAGGGCGCGGAAGGCGCGGTCGTCCCAGCGGCGGTGGTGCTCCCGCTCCACCTCGGCGCGGGTCTGCTCGATGAGCATGTCGTAGCGCACGCCGGACGGGCAGGCGGTGACGCACGCCATGCAGCCCAGGCAGGCGTCGAAGTGCCCGGCCATCTCGGGCGTGAGGGGGGTGCCCTCGACGTGCTGCTTCATCAGGTGGATGCGCCCGCGCGGGGAGTCCATCTCCTCGCCCCACAGCCCGTAGGTGGGGCAGGTGGGCAGGCAGAACCCGCAGTGCACACAGTCCTTGATCAGTTCGGGGTCCACGTCCGCCTCCTCACGCGCCCGCCCGTGCGGCGCCGCCGGTCAGCCGTCCGGGGGACATGCGCCCCTCGGGGTCGAAGCGCTCCTTGACGCGCCGCATGAGCGCGGCGGACCCGACGGGGCCGAAACGGTCGATCCGGGCCGCCTCCGGGGGCGCGGTCCACACCACCAGTCTGCCGCCGGCGGCGGACAGCTCCGTACGCAGGGACGTCACGAAGATCTCGGCCGCGCCGGGCGGCGTGTCGGGGGGCAGCGCGGCGTACAGGACGCACGTGGCCGCCGATCCGCGGATATGGGCGTCCAGCCCCGCCGCGCCGGCCGCGCGTCCGGCGGCGGCCGGCGCGGTGACGGCCGCCGCGGGCGGGACGCGCAGCTCCAGCAGGTAGCCCGCCGGGCCCGCGCCGGGCGCGGCCTGGCCGGGCAGGCGTCCCCACCAGGCCGGCGGGTCCGCCGAGATCCGTGCGGTGTCCCCGAGCAGCCGGGCGGCGTCCTCGGCCCGTTCGCCCGCGGCGACGCCCTCGACGAGCGCGGCCACGGTGACCGGCGCGCGGACGCCGGGACTGTCCAGCTCGATCGCGCTCGGCTCCAGCGGCGACGTGGCGAGCCGCGCGACGGCCGCCACGACGCCCGGGCCGGGGGAGGTCGCCGTGATCCAGGCACGGGCGGTGGGGAGGGGGTGGAGCCGGAAGGTGGCCTCGGTGATCAGCCCGAGCGTGCCCAGGGAGCCGGTGAACAGCTTGCCGAGGTCGTAGCCGGCGACGTTCTTGACGACCTTGCCGCCCGCCCGCGCGACGGTGCCGTCGGCGAGCACGACGGTGACGCCGATCAGCAGGTCCCGCGCGGTGCCGTGCCGCAGGCGGCCCGGACCGGCCGCGGCGGTGGCCAGCGCGCCGCCGACGGTCGAGCCTCCCGTGGTGAAGTCGAGGGCGAGCCGCTGGCCCGCCGCGCCGAGCGCCGCGGCCAGGGCGTCGGCGGTGATGCCGGCCTGGACGCGCGCGACCAGGTCGCCGGCCTCGTGTTCCAGCACGCGGGCCAGGCGCCGGGTGTCCAGGACGAGGTCGCAGCGGGCCGGGGGGTGGCCCCAGGAGAGCTTGGTGCCGCCTCCCACGGGGGTGACGGCCAGGCCGTGATCGGCCGCCGCGCGCATCACCAGCGCGGCCTCGCCGGTGGTCTCGGGCGTGGCCACCCAGCGCGGCGCCACGCCGGCGACCTCGTCGCCCGGCTCGGCGGGGCGGACGGCGACGCCGGTGGTCACCAGGGACTCGCCGGGCGTCATGACCGGCTCCCGCCGCGCGCGGGACCGGGGGACGGGGGGAGGGGCCGCATCAGAACAGGTCCGCCTCTCCGGAGGCCACCAGAGGGTGTACGCCCTTACGCACCCCGGGGGCCTCCCCGCACAGCCGGGGCGTGGGGAAGATCTTGCCGGGGTTGGACAGGCCGGCGGGGTCGAAGGCGCAGCGGACGAGCTGCATCGTGTCCAGCTCCTCCGCGGTGAACATCTTCGGCATATATCGGGACTTGTCCACGCCCACCCCGTGCTCCCCGGTGATCGACCCGCCGTACCGCAGGCACAGGTCCAGGATCTCCCCGGACACGATCTCGGCGCGCTCGGCCGCGCCCTCCTCCGCGTCGTCGAACAGCACCAGCGGGTGCAGGTTGCCGTCCCCGGCGTGGAAGACGTTGGCCACGCGGATGCCGTACCGCGCCGACAGCTCCTCGATGCCCGCCAGCACCGCGGGCAGCGCCGTCCTCGGCACGACGCCGTCCTGCACGAGGTAGGCGGGGCTGATCCGCCCGACGGCCGCGAACGCCGACTTGCGGCCCTTCCAGATCGCCGCGCGCCGCGCCGGGTCGTCGGCCACGCGCATCTCGAACGCCCCGCTCTCGCGGCACAGGCGCTCCACCTGGGCGAACTCGTGGGCGACCTCGGCCGCGGGGCCGTCCAGCTCGACGATCAGCACGGCCCCGGCCCCGGGCGGGTAGTCGCACCGCACCGCGGCCTCGGCCGCCTCGATGGCCAGCGCGTCCATCATCTCGATCGCCGCCGGCAGGACGCCCGCGCCGATGACCGCCGACACCGCCACCCCGCCGGACTCCACGTCGGGGAACGCGGCGAGCAGCGTCGTCACGGTCTCCGGTTCGCGCGACAGCCGGACGGTGACCTTCGTGGCGATGCCGAGCGTGCCCTCCGAGCCGATGAACGCGCCGAGCAGGTCGTACCCGGGGTCCATGGCGTCGAGCGTCACGATGTCGCCCTCGGGGGTGACCAGCTCGATCGCGAGCACGTGGTTGACCGTGAAGCCGTGCTTCAGGCAGTGCGCGCCGCCGGAGTTCTCCGCGACGTTGCCCCCGATCGTGCAGATCTGCTGGCTGGACGGATCGGGCGCGTAATAGTAGCCGTACGGCCGGGCCGCCTCGCTGATCGCCAGGTTGGTGACGCCGGGTTCCACGACGGCCCGCCGGTTGGGGATGTCCAGTTCCAGGATCCGGCGCATCCGCGAGGTCACGATGAGCACGCCGTCCGTGCGCGGCAGGGCGCCGCCGGACAGGCCGGTGCCCGATCCGCGCGCGACGAACGGCGTGCCGGTCTCGTGGCACGCCCGGACGACCGCCGCGACCTGCGCGGCGGTCTCCGGCAGCACGACCACGCCCGGCGTGGCCCGGTGGTAGGTCAGCCCGTCGCACTCGTAGGTGCGCAGCCGCACCGGGTCGGTGATCACCCCGCCGGGGCCCAGCAGCTCCAGCAGGCGGGCGGTCAGGCCGGGCAGGGCGGCGGGGCCGGTGGTCATGGCATGCGGGCGTAGGCGGGCAGGGTCAGGAACTCGGCGAAGTCGTCGTCCAGCGCGACCTCCCGGAACAGTTCGGCGGCCTGCCGGTACAGGGGCTCGTCGAACCCGGGCTGCTCGCCGATCTTGGCGAGCTCCTCGGCGATGACGCGCTCGGCCATCTCGCGGGTGACGATCTCGCCGGTGTCGGCCAGCTCGATGCCGTTGTGGATCCACTGCCAGATCTGCGAGCGGGAGATCTCGGCGGTGGCGGCGTCCTCCATCAGGTTGTGGATGGCGACCGCCCCGCTGCCGCCCATCCAGGCGGCCAGGTAGCGCAGGGCCACGTCCACGTTGTTGCGCAGGCCGGCCTCGGTGATGTCGCCCGGCGTCTCGGCGACCGCCAGCAGCTCGCCCGCCGACACCGAGACGTCCTCGCGGAGCCGTCCGAGCTGGTTGGGCTCATCGCCGAGCACCGAGTCGAACACCTCGCGGCAGATCGGCACCAGGTCGGGGTGGGCGACCCAGGAGCCGTCGAAGCCGTCGCCCGACTCGCGCGTCTTGTCGGCGCGCACCTTCTCCAGCGCCACCTTGTTGACCTCGGGGTCGCGGCGGGAGGGGATGAACGCCGCCATGCCGCCGATCGCGTGCGCCCCGCGCCGGTGGCAGGTGCGGACCAGCAGCTCGGTGTAGGCGCGCATGAAGGGGGCGGTCATCGTCACCGCGTTGCGCTCGGGCAGCAGGAACTCCCGGCCCCGGGTGCGGAACTTCTTGATCACGCTGAACAGGTAGTCCCACCGGCCCGCGTTGAGGCCCGCCGAGTGGTCGCGCAGCTCGTAGAGGATCTCCTCCATCTCGAACGCCGCCGGGTAGGTCTCGATCAGCACGGTCGCCCGGATCGTCCCGTACGGCACGCCGAGCAGCTCCTGCGCCCGGGTGAACACGTCGTTCCAGAGGCGGGCCTCCAGGTGGGACTCCATCTTGGGGAGGTAGAAGTACGGCCCGCGGCCCTTGTCGAGCTGGCGGCGGGCGCAGTGGAAGAAGTAGAGCCCGAAGTCGAACAGCGAGGCCGAGAACGGCGCGCCGTCCACCAGGACGTGCTTCTCGGTGAGGTGCCAGCCCCGGGGGCGGACCACGACGGTGGCCAGCTCGTCGTCGGGGCGCAGCGCGTACCGCTTGCCGCCGGTCTCGAAGTCGATCGTGCGGTCGAGCGCGTCGCGCAGGTTGAGCTGGCCGTTGACGACGTTCTCCCACAGCGGGGAGTTGGCGTCCTCGAAGTCGGCGAGCCAGACCTTGGCCCCGGAGTTGAGCGCGTTGACGGTCATCTTGCGGTCGACGGGGCCGGTGATCTCGACGCGGCGGTCCACCAGGCCGGGGGCGGGCGGCGCCACGCGCCAGGCCTCGTCCTCGCGGATCGCCTTGGTCTCCGGCAGGAAGTCCAGGGTGCCGCCCGAGGACAGCTCGGCCTGGCGTGCCTGCCGCGCCTCCAGCAGCTCGCGGCGCCGGCCGTCGAACTCGCGCTGCAGGGTGGCGACGAAGGTCAGGGCCTCGGGGGAGAGGATCTCGTCGAAGCGGTCCAGCCGAGGGCCGGTGATCTCAACGCCGTCCATGGCCATCCTTTCCAGGACTTCCACAATATGGAAAAAGAGTTCTGAATTACGGAATCGACGCTACCGAGCGACGGCTCAGGGGTCAACGCCGGGTGCCCCTGAGGGATCCCTAAGGGCTGTCTCGGGGCGTTCCCCGATGGGCGCGGGACACGCCGGGCGGCAGGCTTGGAGCATGACGAAGACGTTGTCCTCCGAGCCGTCCTCCGAGTCCCCCGGCGACCCGGAGGGTTCCCCCGGCTCCGGACGGGGGCCGCGCCCCCCGCGGGGACGCGCGCGGCCGATGATGGCCGCCGGGCTCGTGCTCGGCGCGGGACTGCTGCTCGGCGCCTGCGGCCTGGAGAACATCGCCGGGCCCACCAAGCAGGCGACCGAGACCTACGACGTGACCGGCCGGATCGGCCTGCTGCGCGTCGAGGGGGGCGCGGGCGACATCGTGGTGACCGAGTCCGCGCGCACGGGGGTGCGCGTCACCGAGACGCTGCACTGGAAGAGCGAGAAGCCGAAGACCAAGCACCCGATGGACGGCGACACGCTCAAGCTCGGCTTCACCTGCGATAACGGCGGCTGGACGTGCGGGGTCGACTACAAGGTCGAGGTCCCGCGCGGGCTCAACGTGAAGCTGGAGGCCGGGTCGGGCGACATCACCCTGCGCGCCCTGTCCGGCCGGGTCGACGCCAAGACCGGATCCGGCGCCGTCGACGCGCGCGGGCTCGGCGCCACGTACGCGGAGGCCGACAGCGGGTCCGGCGACGTGGAGCTGCGCTTCACCAGCGTCCCCGAGTACGTGCGGATCGGGACCGGCTCGGGGGACGGCATCGTGCACGTGCCGCAGAACACCTACCACGTGAGCCTCACCACCGGTTCCGGCGACCACACCATGCAGGTCGCCAACGACCCGGCGTCGCCGCGCAGGATCATGGTGCAGACGGGGTCCGGCGAGGCCAAGGTGCTCAAGGGCTGACGCGGCGGCGCCGTGCTCCGCCGGGGGGAATGCTCGGTGGTCGGTGGGTAACGTCTGCTTCGCGGTGATCTGTGCGGATAACAAGGTGAATCGACGAGGTCCGCGTGGCACGATCGTAAGGGAAGACAACAACGGGGTCCCCGTGTTGAACTGTGCGTAACGGTGAGCCCCACGAGCGCCGAGGAGCGCGACCATAACCACAGAGAAGACGTATATGTCCAACGAGTCCTACGAACACCTCGCCGCCGGCGACTACGACCTCGACGACCGGCAGGCGCTCCGGCGGGTCGCCGGACTGTCCACCGAGCTTGAGGACGTCACCGAGGTCGAGTACCGCCGGCTCCGCCTGGAGCGGGTGGTCCTGGTCGGGGTGTGGACCACCGGCACCGTCGTCGACGCGGAGAACTCCCTGCAGGAGCTGAGGCTCCTGGCCGAGACCGCGGGATCGCAGGTCCTGGAGGGCCTGATCCAGCGGCGCCAGCGCCCCGACTCCGCCACCTACATCGGATCCGGCAAGGCCGCCGAGCTGCGCGACATCGTCGCCTCCAGCGGCGCCGACACCGTGATCTGCGACGGCGAGCTCACGCCCGGTCAGCTGCGCCAGCTCGAAGAGGTCGTCAAGGTCAAGGTCATCGACCGCACGGCCCTGATCCTCGACATCTTCGCCCAGCATGCCAAGAGCCGCGAGGGCAAGGCGCAGGTCGAGCTGGCCCAGCTCAGCTACCTGCTGCCGCGCCTGCGCGGCTGGGGTGGCAACCTGTCCCGCCAGGTCGGCGGCCGCGCCGCCGGCGGCGTGGGCATCGGAGGCCGCGGCCCCGGTGAGACGAAGATCGAGCTGGACCGCCGCCGCATCCGCGAGCGCATGGCCAAGCTGCGCCGGCAGATCGGCGGCATGTCCACCGCCCGCGAGACCATGCGTTCGCGCAGGGCGCGGCGCGAGGTCCCGGCCGTGGCCATCGCCGGCTACACCAACGCCGGCAAGTCCTCGCTGCTGAACCGTCTCACGGGCGCCGGAGTCCTGGTGGAGGACGCCCTGTTCGCCACCCTCGACCCGACCGTCCGCCGGGCCCGCACGCCGGACGGCAGGCTGTTCACGATCGCCGACACCGTCGGCTTCGTCCGCCACCTGCCGCACCAGCTCGTCGAGGCCTTCCGCTCCACGCTGGAGGAGGTCGCCGACGCCGACCTGATCCTGCACGTCGTGGACGGCTCGCATCCGGACCCCGAGTCCCAGCTCGCCGCCGTCCGCGAGGTCCTGGCCGACCTCGACGGCGTGAGCCACATCCCCGAGATCGTGGTGGTCAACAAGGCCGACGCCGCCGACCCGGTGGTGCTGGCCCGCCTGGCCACCCGCGAGCGGCACAGCGTGGTCGTGTCCGCCCGCACCGGGGCGGGCATCGACGAGCTGCTCGCCGTGATCGAGCGGGAACTGCCACACCTGGACCACGAGGTCCACATGCTCGTGCCGTACGACCGGGGCGATCTCATCTCCCGGGCGCACAAGGAGGGCGAGGTGCTGTCGATCGACCACACCGCCGACGGCACGGTGCTGCGGGCCCGGGTTCCGGCCGGTCTCTATTCCGAGCTCGACCGCACGGGAAAGCCCGTCGAGACCGTCGTCTGACCCGCCGTCAGCCGGTCCGCCGGAGGGCGACGATGGCCACGTCGTCCTCCCGGGCCCCGAAGTGCGCGATCAGGCGGTCGCAGAACATCTCCAGGTCCCGGTCGAAGGACTCGGCGATGCTCCGCACGACCTCCAGGCTCTGGTCGAGCGGCACGTCCCGGTCCTCGATCAGGCCGTCGGTGAACATGAGAAGGGCGCCGTTCCCGGGGAGCTTCAGCCGGTCCACCCGGTACTCCTCGGGGGCGGCGCCGATCAGCAGGTTGCCCCAGTCGTGGTAGTGGGCCTCGCCGTCGGCCACGATGATCGGCGGGATGTGCCCGGCGTTGGCGATCTCGACCACGCCGCTCGCCACGTCGATCAGCAGCAGGCACACCGTCGCGGTCATCGAGGGGTGGTAGCGGCGGAGCACGTCGTTCAGCCGCCCCATGAGACGCCCGAGATCCTGCTCCTCCACCACCAGGGCGCGCAGGGCGTGCCGCAGCTCGGCCATCACCGTCGCCGCGTGCAGCGAATGCCCCTGCACGTCGCCGATGCCCACGAGCAGCCGGTCGCCGAGGCGCATGACCTCGTAGAAGTCTCCGCCCACCTCCACGTTGTCGATGGCGGGCTCGTAGCGCAGCGCCACCTCCAGCCCCGGCGTGGGCGGGATGTGGGAGGGCAGGAAGCTGCGCTGCAGGGTGAGCGCGATCATGTGCTCCTCGGCGTAGGCGCGGAGCGCGTCCACGGCCAGCGTCAGCGCCTGGCCGAGCTGCTTGAGGATGTCCAGCTCGTCGGAGTCCAGCGGCTCCGAGCGGTCCACGCCGAGCACCACCGCCGGGCGTTCGGACCGGGTGCGCGAGACGACGGCGGTGATGCCCGTGACGACGTCGGTGTCGGGAATGATCCCCAGCCAGTCGTTCCGCGCCATGGTGAACTCGGCCGTGCCCGCCGAGGTGCCCAGCGTCGCGGCCGTCACCTTGTCCAGGCTGTCGTCGGGGGCCCCGCGGCTCCTGGACATGCCGCCCGGCTCGATCGCGGTGTAGCGGCGCATACGGCCGTCCAGGGCGATGGCCAGCGCCCCGGCCCTGCGGTCCAGGATCTGGGACGTGCCCTCCACCGCCACCCGCAGCAGCCTGTCGAACGTCGTGCTCGCGCTCATCTGCAGCGTGACGTTGGTCAGCTCGCTGAGCCGCTTGGCCATGCGCTCGGCCCGCTGGCGCGCCCGGTAGTAGCGCAGCGCGGCCTGCACGGTCGCGAGGAACTCCTCGGGCTCGATCGGCTCGGCCATGTAGGCGTCGGCGCCCCGGTAGAGCCCGTGCGCGCGGTCGGCCACGGCGATGGCGTGCGCCGAGATCTGGATGACCGGAATGGCCATGGTGAGAGGGTCGGCCTTGATCCGCTCGCACACCTCGTACCCGTCGATGTCGGGCAGTCGCACATCGAGGATCACCAGGTCGGGCGAGACGGCCCGCACCAGGCGGAGGGCCTCCTCGCCGCAGGTGGCCTCCACGACGTCATGCCCGGCCCTGCGCAGCCAGCTGCCCAGGATGTACCGCTTGGTGGGGGTGTCGTCCACCACCAAGATGGTTCCTGGTTTCTCAGTCATCGTTCCTCTTTGATAGCACCGGGTCGGGGCGTACCTGAGACCGGCCACCGAGTGGCGTCCGGGTGGGTTCTGCCTCCGGAACGCCGAGGCTAACCGGTCTGGGGGGTCTCGGTTTCCGGGGCGAGCGGCAGCCGCACGGTGACGGTCGTGCCCTCACCCGGAACGCTGGTGAGTTGCAGCGTGCCGCCCAGCGCCTCGGCCAGCCTGCGCGCGTACGGCAGGCCGAGTCCGGTGCCGCGCGCCCGTGTCTGCACGGGGCCGGGAATCTGGAAGAACTCCTCGAACACGCGCTGCTGGAGCTCGTCGGGGATGCCGATACCGGTGTCGGCGACCACGAACACCACCTCGCCGTGGTCGGTGTAGGCCGTGAGGCTCACCTCGCCCGCCTCGGTGAACTTCAGCGCGTTGGACATCAGGTTGCGCAGCACCCGCGACAGCAGGACCTCGTCGGTCGTCAGCGTCTGCGGCGCCCGGCGGACGTCGACGGTGAGGCGGACCCGGTCGGCGCTCGTCGGGTTCAGCGTCATGCGCAGCCGGTCGGCCAGCGCGGGGACGTCCACGGCCGCCGGCTGCGGGGTCAGGCGGCCCGACTCGGCCTTGGCCATGTCCAGCAGCTCGGCCACCAGCGCCAGGAGCGTCTGCGCGGAGCCGCCGATCAGCTCGACCTGGAGCTGCTGCTCCTGGCTCAAATCCTCGCCGCCCGGCCCGAGCAGCAGCCGTACCAGGCCGATGATCGAGTTCAGCGGGGTGCGCAGCTCGTGGCTGATCGTGGCCCAGAAGCGGTTTCTGGCCTCGCTGGCCTCGCGGAGCTGGGCGGACTTCTCGTCCAGCTCGGCGTACAGCGCGACCACGCCCCTGTTGGTCTCCTCCAGCTCCTCCGAGAGCTGGTTGTACAGTGCGAGGACGCCCTGGTTGGTCTCCTCCAGCTCGGCGTTGAGCCGCAGCAGGTTCTGACGCTGCTCCTGGGAGTCCTCCAGCGCGGCGGCGAGCTCGCGGTTCTGCTGCCGGAGCTCCTCCAGCACGCCCGCGGGCGTCAGCTCGCCCTGCCTCGCCCGGATCTCTCCCAGCGCCCCCTCGGCGAGGTCGCGAGACCCGGGAACCCTTTTCACCATGGTGATCCGGCGTGTCCCGTCATCGTGGTCCACCGTATCCATGAGACGGCCCGCGAGCAGCATCCCCGCGGCGGCGACCTTGCGCGGGCCCTCCGAGTAGGACAGCTCCAGCACGAGGCCCACGCCCTCGTCCAGGCGGAAAGTGATCGTCGCCCGGCGCCCGCCCGCGACGATCTCACGGCCCACCTCGCTGAGCGCGGTGCCCACCCGGATGCGGTCCAGCTCGTCCAGGCCGACGGCCTCGGCGACGTCACGGCCCACCTGCCGGACCGCGAACACGGCGTGGTCGTCCTCCAGGACGACGGTGATCAGCTCGCGGGTCATGGGCCGGTCCGGATGACGAGCACGCTCGCGTCGTCCCGGCGGATGGCCGAGTCGCGGAACAGCGTGCCGGCGATGACGTGCGCCGAGTGGCGCAGCAGGCCGGGATAGGCGGCGAGGTCCCAGCGCTCGGTGAGCCCGTCGGAGTGCAGCACGATCACGGCGTGCGGGGGGAGCTCGTAGCGGGACTCCCGCATGTGGCGGGCGTTGTGCCCGGCGATGCCCGGCATGGCCAGCATCCCCTGGCGCCCGGTGGGCGTGACGATCCACCCGGAGATGTTCCCGATGCCGGCGTACGTCACCGCGCGCGACCTCCTGTCGACGTGGATCGCCGCCACGGCGCCTCCCCGGGTGTGCCCGAGGGCGCGGTGCACGCGCTCGATCATCGAGACCGGCGTGACCTCCGGGGCGGCGCGGAAGACCCGGACGGCCTCGCGCGACGCCTCCGCCGCTCCGATGCCGTGGCCGAGGCCGTCGCAGACGATGGCCGTCACCGTGTCGGGGGTCTCCTCGAAGGCCAGCGCGTCACCGCTCACGATCTCGTCGCCCACGGGCCGTCCCAGCCCGCACGCCACGGTGTCGGGGACGGACGTGCCACGTGCCGTGAACAGCATGGTCAGGACGGTTCCCTTGCCCGGCTGGGAGTAGATGTCGTAGGAGTCCGCCAGACGGGTGATCGCGCCGAGGCCGATGCCGAGCGTGCCGGTGGTGGAATAGCCGTCCCGGATCGGTCCAACGGTGTCGGACATGCCGGGGCCGCTGTCGATCGAGATCACCTCGACCGTCCCGAGGGCGCCCGGGTGCGGGCGGATCAGCATCAAGCCGACCCGGGCGTGCTTGACCAGGTTCGAGGCGGCCTCGCTCACCGCCACGGCGACCTGGCCGACGTGCTCGTCGTCGAACCCCCTGTCCCGGGCGAGCGCGGTGGCCATCCTGCGGGCCGCGCCGATCGCGCTGGCGTCTTCGAGCCTCAGCCAGGAGTCCTCCCGCTCGGGGCCTAGCGGGTCCATTTCGTCACCGTCACGACCGTTCCCCGGCCGGGCTCGGAATCGAGCTCGAACTCGTCGACGAGACGGCGGCTGCCGCTCAGGCCGAGGCCGAGGCCGCCTCCGCTGCTCCAGCCGTCGGTCAGGGCCAGGTTCAGGTCGGCGATTCCGGGACCGTTGTCGCCGAACACCAGGCGCAGCCCACGACGCCCGCCGCGGTCGAGGATCTCGATGCGGGCATGGCCGCCGCCCGCGTGCACGAGGGTGTTCCTGGCGAGCTCGCTCGCCGCCGTCACGACCTTCGTCTGGTCGATCAGCGAGAAGCCGAGTTCGATGGCCGCCGCGCGGACCTTCTGACGGACGATCACCACCTCGTCGTTGGACGTGATGGTGAGCTCCTCCGTGGGCTCCACGATGCGGGGCGGGGGGTGGCTCACGGGCCCACCGGCGACAGCTCGTCCGCGGCCCCACGGGCATGGCGGCCGAGCAGGGCGATGCCCTTCTCAAGGTCGAGCGCCGTGCGCAGGCCGCCGAGCGACAGCCCGAGCTCGACCAGAGTGATGGCCACGGCGGGGCGCATGCCGACGACGATCGTCTCGGCGTCCAGCATGCGGGCCATCCCGGCGATCGTCGACAGCATGCGCCCGACGAACGAGTCGACGATCTCGACGGCGGTGATGTCGATGATCACGCCCACCGCGCTGGTGGCGACGACGCGGTCCGCCAGGTCCTCCTGAAGGGTGAGGACGGCGTGGTCGTCGAGATCTCCCTGGATCGAGACGAGGAGGATGTCACCGATCTTCAGGATGGGCACGCGGTCCATCAGGCCTCCTCGGCCCGGATCGCCACGCGGGTCTGCTTCTTGCTCACGACCTCCACCCCGCTCTGCTTCAGCGTGTACGCCAGCGCGTCCGCGAGGGTGGCCTTCGTGACGATGTCGCCGAACTCGATGCCCAGGGTGACGATCGTGTGGGCGATCTGCGGGCGGATGCCGGAGATGACGCACTGGGCGCCCATCAGGCGGGCGGCCATCACGGTCTTGAGCAGGTGCTGGGCGACCTGGGTGTCGACCGCCGGCACGCCCGTGATGTCGATCACCGCGTACTCCGAGCCGGTGTCGACCAGGATCTGGAGCAGCTTCTCCATGACGACCTGGGTGCGGGCGGAGTCCAGGGTGCCGACCAGGGGGACCGAGACGATGCCGTCCCACAGCTTGACCACCGGGGTCGAGAGCTCCAGGAGCTGCTCGGTCTGCTCGGTGATGATCTTGTCGCGGGCCGCGGTGTAGGCCTCGAAGGTGTTGAGGCCGAGGCCGTCGATCGTGCGGGAGAGCCAGACGAAGCCGCGCAGCGCCTGCTCGCTGCCGTCGGCCTCGACGATCTCGTAGACGGCCTCCTTGAGCCCGAAGACGGCGACCGCGGTCTCGCTGGGGGTGAAGCCCTGGCGGGCGCGGGAGCGGGACAGCTCGCCCAGCAGGCCCCGCAGCTCGGAGACGGTCTCGGGCTGGACCAGTGTCTGCAGGAAGGCGCGGTAGAGCTCCTGCAGTTCCTTCCGGGTCTCGGTCTCGTTGACACGGCCGAGCAGCGGCTCGTTCGAGATCTTCACCCAGCGGTCGAGGATGCGGCTCTCGTGCTCACGAAGCAGCTGTTCGATGTGATGCCTGCTGGTATTGTCCTGGACGGTCAAGATGGCTCCCCGGCCAACCCACAGTGTGGCTAGCGAATACGGTGTTCTCCAGAGAGGCTACACTGGGTAGACCAAGATCATCCCACCTTCCGGACATATGCGACACCCGTTCTAGATCAGGATGATCAGGGCAAAGCAGGCGGTAACCGTCATGTGGTGGGCAAAACCTCGCATCGGTGCAGGAAAAGCGCTGTGGCCCGCGAGGCTTGAATATTGCTACGATATGGAAACCCTGACGAGACATTCTGGCGTTGGTTTCGCATGATGACGTGTGTGACTGCTGGTGCAGCAGAGGCTAGGTCGACACCAGGCGTGACCCTTGGGCAGATATCGACGCGCGGGGTGTGGAGATCGCCGACCTGACGCAGGGGATGACGAACCGGCGTTCTTCTCAATAAGCCTGTACAGCGAGCCGACCTGTGAAATAACGTAACTGAACTGAAATCGCCCGGCCATGATCCGGACGGTACCGTCATCGCACATCGCGTGCGGATGAGATCAGGAGACCCCCCAATGACGTCCGGAAACGGAGCGGACCCAGCGGGCGTGGCGCCCGGCTCACGCTGGGGCCTCTTCGCGTTCTGGAATGTCCCCGCGGCCGCCCCGGAGCGGGCTCCGGTGGCCAAGAACCGGGTGGTGATGCCATGACGGTGCGGCTTCTCACCAACATCGGCAGGCTCTGGACCGGCAACGACGTCTGCAGCAACGCCGCGATCCTCGTCCACAACGACAGGATCGCCTGGGTCGGACGAGCCGCCGACCTGCCGCAGAGCGTCCCCGGTGTCGTCGACGACATCGTGGACGTCGATCACGTCGAGAACCTCGGCGGCGCCCTCGTGACGCCCGGGCTCATCGACGCCCACACCCATCCGGTGTACGCGGGCAACCGCTACGCCGAGCTGGCCATGCGCTCCGGCGGTTCCACGCTGAGCGCCATCACCGCGGCGGGCGGCGGCATCGGCTCCACCGTCACCGTCACCCGCGGCACCGACCCGTGGACCTTGTGCAACGGCGTCAGGGAGCGCCTGCGCGACTGGCTCCTCAACGGCACCACCACCGTCGAGGCCAAGACCGGCTACCACCTCACCCGCGACGGCGAGCTCGCCGACGTCCGGCTCCTGCGCGAGCTGGAAAAAGAGCCGATGATGCCGCGGGTGCACGTCACCTTCCTCGCCGCCCACGTCGTGCCGCCCGAGTACTTCGGCCGCCAGCGCGACTACGTCGAAGCCGTGGGCTCGTGGTGCGCCGACGCCGCCGCGGCCGGGGCCGACAGCGTCGACGTCTACTGCGACGAAGGCCACTTCACCACCGACGAGGCCCGCTGGGTCCTCGCCTCCGGCCGCAACGTCGGCCTCCTGCCGCGTATCCACGCCGGCGCCCACAAGCGGCGCGGCGCCGTCCAGCTCGCCGCCGAGCTCGGCTGCGCCTCCGCCGACCTCCTCTACAACACCTCCGACGAGGACATCGCCCTCCTCGGACGCTACGGCGTGCCCGCGGTCGTCTGCCCCGGCACCGCCCTCCAGCAGGGCAACCTGCCCCCGGTCCGTCGCATGCTCGCCCAGGGCGTCACCATCGCCCTCGGCAGCGACCACAACCCCGGCCACTGCGGCATCACCTCGATGTCCCTGGTGATCAGCCTCGCCGTCGCCGCCTTCGGCATCAGCGTCGGCGACGCCCTGCGCGCCGCCACCCTCGGCGGCGCCACCGTCCTCGGCGCTCCGGACCGCGGCGTCCTCGCCCCGGGCCGCCTCGCCGACATCGTCCAGTGGGACGCCGACCACGAGGGCGCCTTCGCCTGGGGCTTCGGCCTGAAGCCCCGCCGCGTCTGGCGCGGCGGCACCCCCGTCCAGTAAGAACCACTCACCCACCTCGACTCGCGTGCGCCCAAGCCCCCGGCGGGCTTGGGTCCACGGGCCCGACGCCCCCGGTCCGGGTCCAGGCGGGGCGAGCAGCCGGTGACGTGTCGCGTAGCCTTCGGGCATGTCGCAACCGGTCGTCGTGGTCACCGACTCCACCTCCTCCCTCGATCGGGCGGAGGCCGCGCGGCTGGGCGTCACCGTGATCCCCCTACAGGTCGTCATCGAGGGGCGCACCCTGGATGACTCCATTCAGATCGACGCGGAAGGGGTCGCCGCCGCGCTCCGGGCACGGTCGCCGGTGACCACCTCGCGACCCGCGCCCCAGCGTTTCAAGGACGCCTACGAGGCCGCAGCCGCGCGGGGGGCCGCGAGCGTCGTCTCCATCCATATCTCCGGGGACATGTCCGGCACGGTGGACGCCGCGCGGATAGCCGCCAAGGACGCCCCCATCCCCGTAGACGTCGTGGACAGCGGATCCCTGGCCATGGGACTCGGCTTCCCCGTGCTCGCCGCCGCCGAAGCCGCCCGCCGGGGCGCCTCCCATGACGAGGTGGCCGCCGTGGCCCGCGCCCGCGCCGACGCCACCAAGACCTACTTCTACGTGGACACGCTGGAGTACCTCCGCCGGGGCGGACGCATCGGCTCCGCGGCGAGCCTGCTCGGCTCGGCGCTCGCCATCAAGCCGCTGCTGCACATCACCCAGGGCACGATCGCGCCCCTGGAGAAGGTACGCACCGCCGGCCGGGCGATCGCCCGCCTCGAGGAACTCGCCGTCCGCGCCGCGGGCGACACCCCGGCCGACGTGGCCGTCCACCACCTCGCCGCGGCCGCTCGCGCCGCCATGGTCGCCGAGCACCTCACCGAACGGATCCCCGCCCTGGCCGGCATCCGTGTCCTGGAGGTCGCCCCGGTGGTCGGCGTCCACGTCGGCCCCGGCATGCTCGGCGTCGCCATCACCCCTACCCTGACCCACCTCCCCCCTAGCCACCCCACCTCACCCTCACCCAACCCCCAACCCCGCTGACCTAACCGCCCCCAGATAGCCCTCCCACACAACCCACCACGCCCCCGCCCCCAAATAACCCACCAATAGACGATCCACCTCCCTAAACCCCCTAAACACACACTCAGTAACCACCTAGCCGAATAGACCCCCCTACCCCCACTATCAATCCCGCCAAGACACCCAGACACCCGCCTTTGAATTCCCCCAGACCAGCAGGAAAGCGCCAGGGCCAGAGCAGAGGACCGGGCCAGGGCGGAGATGGAGCCAGGGCGGCGGAGAGAGGGCCAAGGCGGATAGGGGGCCAAGGCGGAGACGGGGCCAAGGCGAAGCTGAAGGCCAGCGCGGACGATGAGGCCAGGCCAGCGGCAACTGCCGGCCACAGAAAGCGGAGGGCAAGCCGAAAGCTCAGAACCAGGCACGCCGACCAACGAGCCCACCACCCACCCCCGACCCGCCATCGCGCCCCACCACAGTGATCGCACCCACCACCCGCCACCAGCGAACCCAAAACACGAACGAACCCGTACTCACGCCCGCGGCCGCTCAGCCATCCCCGCCGCAAACCCCACACCATCCCGCCCAAAGAGAGGGCTCAACGGCCGAGGTGAGTTGCCCCCACCCGTGACCCGCCTACGTGGCCGAGCACCGCGATCCCACCCACCACCTGCGCCACCAGCCAACGCAAGGCGCGAACGAAGGGCACAAGCGCAAGGCGCGAACGAAAGGCGCGAGCAGCGGATGAGGGGCGCATCTCTACCCAGATCGCTCCCACCACCTGCGCCATCAGCGAACCCGAGGCGCAAACCCCGCCGGATTCACGCCCGCGAACCGCCCAGGCATCCCCGCCGCAAACATCAGACCATCCCGCCCAAAGAGAAGGCTCAATGGCTGAGGTGAGTTGAGCCCACCCGTGACCCGCCATCGTGGCTAAGCACCGCGATCCCACCCACCACCTGCGCCACCAGCCAACGCAAGGCGCGAACGAAGGGCACAAGCGCAAGGCGCGAACGAAAGGCGCGAGCAGCGGATGAGGGGCGCATCTCTACCCAGATCGCTCAGACACCTCACGCGGACGGCTCTACCGAATGGGCGGTCTAGGAGTGGCCGCCATGGCCAGAGACGCCGTCTATAGCCAGGACCGCCCTTTGCCGGTCTGGGCTGCTTCTTTGTTAGGGCTGACCGACGACGGATACGCCCGGACCGCGTGAAGAGCCGTTCAGGACGTGCAGGGCGCGCAGTCGCTGGTCGAGCCAGACGTTCACCTGGCCGACCGTCGTCCCGTCGAGGTACACGGCCCGGATCCGCTGAAGGAACAGTCGGGCGTACGTAGCGGTGGTCACTCCTCCGTAGAGGTTCTCCGCGGCGCGGCCCTCCATACAGCGGCTCGGTTATCCACAGAACCGGCTTCGGCCGATTCAGGGCTGTCCACGCCCACGTAATTTCGCCCTCGTGGGAACGGTCAGCAGGTCTGTTCAGGAGAGCGACGCCGCGGTGTCCCGGCTGCGTGCGCTCGCTCCTCTAGGAGCGCCCTGGCGGCCCCGCACACACGTCCACGCAGATCATCCGACACCCTCGGGGGAGGACATGGCACGCCCTTACGACGCGCCTGAGGTCGAGGAGATATCGGGCCCCGACGCGTATGCCCGCAGACGCCGATCCGACCTGTGGCCCGCCCACGAAAACGTTCCCGATCACGAGGACGTCCCGCAAACCGGCGCACGCGATCCCGAACACGCCCCGCCCCCCGCGACACGCATCCACGCCGAACCCACCCCACCCCGCCCTCTCCACACCAAACTGACCAACTTCCTCCGCACCCGAACAAACAAATCCCTGACGACCGCCCCTCTACACAGCCAGGTCAATGACTCTCCCAGCAGTCGAGTAGACGGCTCCCTCCGCGTCCAGGGGGACGATTCTCTCCACGACCCGGTGGACGACCCCTCGCGCGACGAGGTGGATGACTCTCCCGGCGGCCGGCTGAATGATTCTCTGCACGGTCGCGTGAATGACCCTTTGCACGGCCGGATGGTCCGCTCTGTCCATGCCGAAATGAGTGCTTCTCTGCACGGTCGGGTGAACGATCCTCTGGATGGCTGGGAGGACGGCACTCCTCACGAGCAGGTGAGTGAGTCTCTGCATGGTCGCGTGAATGACCCCCTACGCGGCCGGATGGAGGACACCATTCCTGGTGGGGTGCGTGATTCCCCGCATGATCGCGTGAATGACCCTCTGCGCGCTCGGAGGGACGGCGCTGTTCATGGCGAGGTCGGTGACTCTCTTCGTGGCCGGGTGAACGGTGTGGCCGAGTATGGCTCCGTTCTCGATCCGGGGCGTAAGGGGCTGCGTTTGCTGTTGGTTCTGGGGTTGCTCGCGGCAGTTGCCGGGGGTATCTACGCCTGGCGGTCGCGGCCGTCCGCCGAGCCGGTTGCCCCGCCGTCCCCCATGGCCGGCTCTCCACTCCCGGCCACCAAGGCATCCTTCCCATCGGGCGGTACACAACCGGCGGCCCCGGGTGCCTTCCCCATGCCGTCGCCTACGGCGCAGGTGATCGTCCATGTCACCGGGAAGGTCAAGAAGCCGGGCATCGTCCTCCTCCCCATCGGATCCCGGGTGGCCGATGCGGTGAAGGCAGCCGGCGGAGTGAGATCCGGCGGCACGGGCCCCCTGAACCTGGCGAGAAAGCTCATCGACGGCGAACAGATCGTCGTCGGCGGCCGTGGCCAAGGCGTTCACTATGCCTCTAGCGGTACCGGGGCATCAGGCGAGGGCCTTGTATCACCGCCGGCCGACCCGACCGCCGTTCAAGCCGAACCACTTGACCTCAATGCGGCGACACCAAGCCAATTGGAAACCCTGCCCGGCGTCGGCGAGGTCCTCGCCGCACGCATCATCGAGTACCGCCAAACCCACGCGGGTTTCCGCAGCATCACGCAACTCCGCGACGTATCGGGCATAGGCGACCGCAAGTTCGCCGCGCTCCGCGACAAGGTCCGCGTATGAACCGCTACCGCCCCACACACCGCATTGAGAACGCACGACCACGCCGCCGCAGAACCACCCACCACCCCGCCCAAGCACGTGGTCCTGCGAACCGGTGGTGCCCCGATCTCGTGAACCGGTGGTGCCCCCGACCCGGTGAACCGGTGGTGTCCCGATCCCGCGAACCGGCGCCCCAAGTCTCCCGAGTCACCTCATATCCCAAGGACGCTACAGCCCTCCAGTCCGACATCTCTGCGCCCCTCTCCATCGTGGAGTCTCCGATCGCTCAGGTGCTCTCCGACGACTTGCGCCGTGGGGTCGGCCGTAAGAACGGCCGCCTTCACGCATGCCGTGTGCAAGTGCGCGATCTCCTTCGCTTGGACGTATCGGTCCGCCTCGTCGAGGGGGTGGGCACGTGAGGTGGTGGGCTGAGTCGTTCGACCTGGCACGCGGCTTTCGGGTGGTGTCCACGTGGGGCCGGAGGATTCGGACGATGGTGTCGTCTGAGTCGTGGAGTTCGCGTACTTCGATGGGGTCCGGACCGGCATCCAAGTCTGATTCAGGGGTAGAGAAAGGCCGCAGTGTCGGGGATCTTCGGCTCGTCGCGCCTGCCGTTACCACCTGGGTGACGTCACTTGTGCTGCTGGACTGCTCTGTGCGGACGTGCGTGATCACGGCCGTCACGGCTTTGTCGGCCGTGGCTGCGATCACTCTCATACGCATGGCGGGCGACGAGGCCCATACGGCTCGCCACCCAGGTCGTATAGGGCACCGCGAAGGTCGTGCGCTTCACCACATGGGCCTGGTGCGCTTTCCCCAGGGCCGTCTGCTCGGCCGTCTGGATCGCGTGCTCCACCACCTGGCTCATGCGCCCCGTCACCTGATTTGTGCGCTTGGCTACCTGGGGCATGTGCTCAGCTGCCTGGGGCGTGTGCTCGATCACGTCGGTCGTGTGCTCGGTCACATGGCTGGTGTGTTCTGCCGTGTGGGGCGTGTGACTCGCTATCCGGCTGCTGCCGGTCCTCATCGACACGGTGGGGCGATCATCCCGGTCGCCGGCGGATGCGCCGGGGAGCGGGACGTCCTCAGACAGTCCGGGCTGCGGAGTGTCGCTCATAGGGGGTCTGACTGTGTCGCTCAGACCGCGCGGGGCTGTGTCGCTCAAACCCCGCGAGGCTACGGCGCTCGGGCATGGTGGGGGAGTGTCGCCGTTGGAGCTCTGGGGTGTGTCGCGGCGGTGGCGTGTGCGGTGGGGTTCCGGGTTCACAGTGTCACTACCAGCCCGGTGGCTGCACTCGCCGTCACGCGGTCTCCCGTGACGGTCGAGATGAGGCTTACCGGCGACCCCAAGAGGCTGCCGGGACATCACGGGGCGGGACGGCGCGAGCGTGTGATCGTGCAAGGCTCGGTCGAGGTCGTCGAGAGCGCCTCAGGGACGAGAACCAGAACCGATTCCCCGGTCGTCGTGTTCGCCAACGGGCCGGGGTGGAACGCGCTGCTGCCCAGCCAGCGTGTGCGGGTACGTGGCAGGCTCGGCCCCGCCGAGCCGGGGACGCTCACAGCCGCGGTGCTGCTGGCCTCGAAAGCGCCGGACGTGCTTTCCGGGCCGTCCACACCCCAGCGCATCGCGGGCATGTTCCGCTCCGGCCTGCGCGAGGCCGCGGGCATCCTCCCCCCGGCGGAGCGGGGTCTGCTGCCCGGGCTGGTCGTCGGCGATCTGTCTCTGATGGACGAGCAGGTGAGGCGGGACCTCGCCACGGCCGGGCTGAGCCACCTGACCGCGGTGTCCGGGGCCAATCTGGCGATCGTCGCGGGCGCGGTGATCGTCATGGGACGCCTGGCCGGGCTGCCGCTCGCGGCCCGCGCCGTGCCGGCCATCGCCGGCATGCTCTGCTTCGCGGTGGTCGCCCGCCCTTCGCCCAGCGTGCTGCGGGCCCTGGTGATGGGATGTGTGGCGGCCGTCGCGCTCGGCACCGGCCGCTCCAGGGACGGCCTCGCCGCCCTGGCCGCGACCGTGCTCGCACTGGTCCTCTTCGATCCGGGGCTGGCGCGTGAGTACGGCTTCGCGCTGTCGGTGCTCGCCACCGGAGGCATCCTGGTTCTCGCGCCGCGGTGGCGCGACCGCATGGCCCGGCGCATGCCCACGATCGCCGCCGAGGCGATAGCCGTGCCCTGTGCGGCCCAGGTGGCGGTGACGCCTCTTCTCGTGCTGATGTCGGGCCAGGTGGAGCCGGTCGCCGTCCCGGCCAACCTTCTGGCGGGGCCTGCCGTGGCCCCGGCCACGCTGCTGGGCTTCGCGGCCTCGCTGGTGGCGCCCGTCAGCGTCGAGATCGCCCGCTGGCTGGTGTGGCCCGCCGGGTACGCCGTGGGCTGGATCATCTGGGTGGCCCGGCAGGCGGCGGGTCTGCCCGCGGCCACCCTGTCATGGCCTGGGGGAGCGGTGGGGCTGCTTCTGCTGGCTGTCGCGGCCGTGGCGCTCTGGCTGCTTCTGCGGCGCCCGGTGTTGCGTCTGGCCATGTGCGCCATCGCCGGCGGAGCGATCGTCGCCGTGCTCGTGGTGCGTCCGGTCGTGGCGTCGTGGCCGCCGGACGGCTGGCTGCTGGTGTCCTGTGACGTCGGCCAGGGCGATGCGCTCGTCCTGGCGGCGGGGCCGGGCCGGGCGGTCGTCGTGGACACGGGGCCCGAACCGGCGTTCGTGGACAGGTGTCTGCGGGAGTTGGGCGTCGAACAGGTGCCGCTGCTGGTGCTCACCCATCCGCATTTCGATCATGTGGGCGGCCTGAACGGGGTGTTCCGGGCACGTCAGGTGGGCGCCGTCCTGGTCAGCCCGGGTGAGCGGTCACGAGGGGAGGCGGGCCGGGTGACGGCGGCGCTTCAGCAGCGCCGGACGCCTGAATGGATCGCGACACCTGGTATGGCGTGGAGTCTCGGTCCACTGACCCTCACCGTCCTGGGGCCTTCCGAGGAGGCGATCATGGCGGGCCCCGGGGAGGGGTCGGTGGCCAATAACGCCAGCATCGTCCTGCACGCCCGATGGCCGGCCGGGTCCGCGCTCCTCTGCGGCGACGTCGAGACCGAGGCCCAGGACGCCCTGCTGAAGCACGGCCTCCCACAGGCCGACATTCTCAAGATCCCTCATCACGGCTCCGCTCGCCAGGATCCGCGCTTCCTCGCGGCGGTCCGGGCGAGCGCGGCGCTGATCAGCGTCGGCGAGGACAACGACTACGGCCACCCGGCCCCGCTGACCCTGACCCGCCTGCGCACGCTGGGCATCCACGTCTACCGCACCGACACCCAAGGCGACCTGGCCGTAACAACCGCCCAGAACCACTTATCCATCGTCCCCCGGCACCACTGACCCAGCCCTCGCACCCAGCTCGATGTGAGGCGGTGGGGCTCGGCGCGCTGAGAGTACCCGACAAGCCTGAGGCGCCGCTGACCTTGGCCCTTGCGCCCAGGTTCATGTCGGGCGGTGGGGCTCGGCGTGGTGGGAGTCCCGTTGTGGCTCAGGGGGCGTCAGTTGGGTGCGGCGGCACCTGTGGAGCGCGGGTCAGCGGGATGAGGTGGAGCGGTGGGTGCGGAACTCGGTGTCGAGGTCGGCGGCGTAGAGGGAGCGGCAGCAGACGGCGCAGCGGAAGAGGATGGGACCTTCGTCGAGCATCGCTCCGCAGCGCGGACAGTCGTGGCTGCGCGGGTTGGTCTTCATTATGGGTCTCACCTCCTCTTTTGTGCTTCGTGCCTCAAGACTCCCAGAGCATACCTGCAGTTGGATTGCTGGTTACTTGCAGTCTGACCAGCCGTTAACTTTTGTGTCGCATGGGGGAGATGGGGTTACTGAGCACGTTGCCCGGTTCGTCGGTGGATTGCCGTGGGAGTCTCCGGACGTGGCATGCTGCTCGCATGGCGACCGAACCAGCCCCTGTGACGCTTGTGATCGGTGACGAGGAGCTGCTCGCCGACCGCGCGGTGACCTCGGTCATCGCGGCGGCGCGCGCCACCGACCCCGAGGCCAAGGTGCACGACCTGTTCGGTGGCAAGGTGGAGCCGGGCGAGCTGACCCGGCTGACGTCCCCCTCGCTGTTCGGTGATCGCGCGGTGGTGGTGTTCAGGTCCGCGCAGGATCTCGGCAAGGACGTGGTGGCGGAGGTCGTCTCCTACACCAAGACGCCGTCGGAGGACGCCGTGGTCGTCTTGGTCCACCCGGGCGGTGTGAAGGGGAAGGCCCTGGTCGACGGGGTCAAGAAGGCCGGAGCGGCCGTGATCACGGTCGCCAAGCTGACCAAGATGGGTGAACGCCTGGACTTCATCCGGGGCGAGATGCGCGCCGCCGGCCGTTCCATCGGCGGGGACGCCGCCCAGGCGCTGTTGGACGCCGTGGGCAACGATCTTCGTGAGCTGGCCGCCGCCTGTTCGCAACTGGCCTTCGACACCCCGGGCAAGACCGTGGATGAGGCGGCGGTGGCCCGCTACTATCGGGGCCGCGCCGAGGTCAACGGGTTCGCGGTCGCCGACTCGGCCGTCGAGGGACGGCTGGGCGAGGCGCTCGAACAGCTTCGATGGGCGCTCTCGACCGGGGTCGCGCCGGTGCTGATCGTCAGCGCGCTGGCGGGGGGCGTCCGATCGTTGGCAAAGGTGGGCAGCGCGCCTCGCAACCTGCGCGGCGGCCGTCTGGCGAGCCACGTGGGCATGCCGCCGTGGAAGGTCGACCGGGTGACGCGCCAGCTCAACGGCTGGAGCCCCGAGGGTATCGCCCGCGCCATGCAGGCCGTCGCCGTGGCGGACGAGCAGGTCAAGGGCGGCGGCACCGACCCCGCCTACGCCCTGGAGCGCACAATTCACACGATCGTCGCCAGCCGCACCGGCCGCTGACCGTACCAACCCCTGATCACCAACTCTGACCGTACCGATCATTGACCGCCCGGCCGTCGCGCAGTGGTCATCGATCGCGGTAGCCGTTGACCGCATCGGTGGCCGACCACGTGGGCAACGGTCACATGCCGCACCGCGCACATGCCGCACTACGCAGGCCGCTGACCACGGTGGACGGGAACACGTGATCTCGCGGGCAATGCCTGGATGGGAGACACAGCAGGGCCAGGAGGCCGGGATCGGTTCGTGATGGTCGGGGGCGGAGGTTGCCGGGGAGGGGTGGGGTCAGGTTGTTGCGGGGTTGGGGGTGCGGGTCAGGGTGCCGTCGTGGAGTTCCAGGACGGTGTCGGCCAATGAGATCAGGTTGGGGTCGTGGGTGGCGACCAGGGCGGTGACGCCTTCGCTGCGGACCACGGCGCGCAGCAGCTCCATGATCTGCCGCCCGGTCCCGGAGTCGAGCTGACCGGTCGGCTCGTCGGCGATGAGCAGCCGTGGCCGGTTGGCCAGGGCCCGCGCGACCGCGACCCGCTGCTGCTGCCCGCCCGACAGCTCGTACGGACGCTGGTTGGCGTGCTTGTCCAGCCCGACCATGGCGAGCAGCATGCGCACGCGCTCCTCCCGCTCGGGGACGGGCGTGCGGGTGAGGCGCATGGGAACGCCGACGTTCTCGGCCGCCGAGAGCACGGGAATGAGCCCGAACGACTGGAAGATGAAGCCGATCACGTCGCGCCGGAGCTCCAGCAGCCCGGCCTCGGGCAGCTCGGTGACCGCGCGCCCCGCGACGAGCACGCGCCCGGCGTCCGGACGGTCGAGCCCGCCGACCTGGTTGAGCAGCGTCGTCTTGCCCGACCCGGAGCGTCCCCTGATGGCGATGAGCTGCCCGGGGTAGGCCTCGAACGACACATCGCGCAGCGCCACGACCTCTTTGGGGCCGGTCCGATACACCTTGCGCAGTCCTTGTACGACGACCAGCGGCTCGCCGTCGGGCGCCGCCTCGGGACGCGCCGTGGTGTCCACCTGCTCGCTCACTCCTCGTCCTCCGCCCGTGGCCTGTCGGGCCACACGCCGATGTGGTCGCGTTCCAGCTCAAGCCGGACGCGGCGCTCCATGTTGAGCGCCTGGGTGAAGTCTCTGGGCAACTGCAGCCGTCCGACCCGGTCGAGCACCGCGTACTCCTCGGCGATGATGCCGCCGTCGGAGCCTTCGCGCCGCAGGGTCTCGCTGCTGGTCCGCCCGTCGCGGATCCCGACGGTCCTGTCGACCTGCTCCGACACCAGCGGGTCGTGCGTGACGACGACGGCGGTGACGCCGAGCTCGCGGTTGGCGCGGCGCAGCGCGGCGAAGACCTGCTCGGAGTTCTCGCTGTCGAGCTCGCCGGTGGGCTCGTCGGCCAGGATGACCTGCGGCGCGTTGGCGAGCGCGACGGCGATGGCGACGCGCTGCTGTTCGCCGCCCGACATCTGGGCGGGCCTGCGGTCGGCGCAGTACCCGACCCCGAGCAGTTCCAGGAGGTCGTCAGCGGCGGCGGCCTTGCGGTCGCGCACGCCCGCGAGCCGTACCGGCAGCTCGACGTTCTCGCGGGCGGTCAGGTACGGCAGCAGGTTGCGCGCGGTCTGCTGCCAGATGAATCCGACGACCTCGCGCCGGTAGCGCAGGCGGTCCTTGGCGGACATGGCGAGCAGGTCGGTCCCGGCGACCCGGGCGAGCCCGGCGGTGGGCACGTCCAGCCCCGACAGCACGTTGAGCAGCGTCGACTTGCCCGAGCCTGACGCGCCGACGATGGCGATCAGCTCGCCCTCCTCGATGAGGAGGTCGAGCCCTTGGAGGGCGACGACCTCGACGCCCTCGGTCTTGTAGATGCGGACGAGGTTGTCGCACAGGATGTGCGCGCTCTCGCCGAAGGCGGGCTGGGCCTTGCCGGCCCGCGCCTCCAGCTCCGACAGGGTCGGCGTGTTCATTTAGTCACCCACTCGCAGGGTCGAGCCGAGGGACCGGCGTCTGCCGATCACGGCGTGGATGAACGCCCCCGCCAAAGCGACGACGGCGAGGCCGGCGGCCAGCAGGATCGGTGTGGTCGGGTCGAGACGGTAGTCGCCGACGGCGATGTCGCCGGTGTAGGCGCTCAGGTCGACGCCGGGGCCGAGGGCCGAGGGGAGGGCGAGGCCGAGGGCGAGCCCGGCGCACGCGGTCAGCAGGATCAGCGGCGCGATCTCCAGGACGGTGAGCCTGGCGGCCTGGCGTTCGGACAGGCCGAGCGTGCGCAGGTAGGACAGGACTTTGGCCCGGTCGGCGGCGCCGACGACGAGCGCGATGACGACGGTCAGCAGCGCGTACACCGCCAGGGCGATCGTGACGATCAGGAAGCTGCTCTTGATCGTGCCGGTCAGCGGGGTCTTGGTCACCCGCTCCAGCGCGCGGTCGAACGTCTCGACGAGGACGTCCGGCCGGTTGCCGGTCGCGGCGGCCAGCGCGCGGGCGTCGATGCCGCCGCCGTCGGAGCCGGTGCCTCCGATGAGCAGCAGGTTCGTGTAGATACGGGAGCCCGCCCGCTGGGAGGCGTCGTAGGGGACCACGATCAGGTTGTTCGCGCTGAGGCTGACCCCGGGCAGCCCTCCGCTGATCACACCGGTCTTGACGATCTTCATGCGGACGTGCCAGCCGATCTCGACCGTGCTGAGGTGGGCCAGGTCGGGGGAGACCAGCGCCGGGATGGACGGCGCCGGCGCGTCCGGGGGCGGGCCGGGCACGGTCAACGGGGCGTGCGCGACGAGCCGCCGGTAGGCGTCGAGGTCCACGGCGACGATGGTCGCGCTCTTGCCGGTGTACCCGATCTGCGCGGACCCCTTGTCGGCGGGGACGACGGCGCGGACGCCGGGCACCTGCCGCACCTTGGCGTCGGCGTCGGCCGGCAGTTCGGCCCCGCGTTCGACGCGGGCGTCGGCCCCGGTGGCCTGCCAGGCGGCGAGCCGCTGCGTGGCGTCCAGCGTGCCGCCGACCACGGCCCCGTACACCGACACGGCGAGGGCGGGCAGCAGGATCACCACGGGCAGCGCGGTGACCGACCGCGCCCGCGCCGCCAGGGTGAGCCCGACGAACGGCACCGCGGCGCGCGCCCGCCCGGCCAGCCACACCACCAGCCGCAGCGGGTACGGGTAGCACCGCAGGGTGATCAGCGCCGCGGCCACGGTGAGCGCGGCGGGCACGAGCATCAGGAACGGGTCGGCGCCGATCGCGGCGACCTCGGTGGTCAGGCCCCGCGTGCGCAGCAGGTACGCGCCCGCCAGTGCCAGGACCACGACCAGCACTTCGAGCATGGTCCGGCGCGGCGACGCCCGCCGGGCCACCACGTCGTCGCGGCGCTCGCGCAGCGGCGTGCGGTGGGAGAGCGCGACGCGGGCCGCGGCGAAGACGGTCGCGAACGCCGCGGCCGCGACCGGGCCGAGGTGCACGATCGGGGTGAGGGGGCCGGGCAGCAGGTACGACAGGCCGTACCCGATCAGCGCCGCGGGGAAGACGGTGAGCGCGACGGTCCCGGCGGCCGTCCGCACCACCTGCGCCAGCGACGCACCGCGCGCCCGCGCCAGGGACAGCGCGGCGCGCATGCGTTCGGTGAGGAGTTGGACGGCCAGCGCGATGACCCCGGCCGCGACGACCGCCAGCCCGCCCAGGATGAGGACCATCAGACTCTGCGCCGTGGCGAGCCGTCCGAGGAAGCCGCCCAGCACCTCGCGCAGCCCGGTGTCCACCCGGAACGGGGCGTACGCGTTGAGCTGGGTGTAGGAGCCGATGGACCGCCCGACGACCGCTCTGACCTCGCGCTCGAAGTCGTCCACGCCCTTGATCACGTCTACCGCGTTGCGGGCGTCGAGCGCCGCGGGGGAGACGCCGATGACCCAGTTGTAGGTGAGGTCGCGGGCGGTGTTGTTCAGCCTGGCCAGCGAGCTCTCCGAGGAGATCGCCGTGATGTGGTTCTCCTCGGTGTCGGACCCGGGGTCCTGGCGGACGGTGACCTTGAGCGCGTCCAGGTTGTGGCCCCAGTACCGGTCCGACGGGGCCACCGGTTCGAACAGGCCGGTGACCTTGGCCAGCATGGGGCTGCTGTTGCCGAGGATCAGCGTGGTGCCGACCGGGATGCGCATCTTCTCCGAGGCGCTCCTGACGAGCGCGATCTCGAAGAGGTCGATGTCCTTCATCTCCGGGTGGCCGGGCACGGAGGCGAGCCGCCGCGGGTCGCCGGGGGGAGTCCCCTCCACGTAACGGATCCGCTTGGCGGTCCCGGACAGCCAGCCCACGTTGACGTACTGCCGCGGGATCTCGCCGCCTTCGACCCGTCCCGCCACCGGCGTGCCCACGGTCTTGGCGGAGAAGTGGCTGTCGGAGCCGGGACCGGTGGCGAGCACCGGTTTCAGGGAGGGCGGGACGGCCGAGCGCCACCACACGTCCTTGGCGCGGAAGTCGTCCTCGGAGGCCATGGACTGGTCGGGGGCTCCCGCCCGCAGCCGCACCGCCAGGTCCGTCTGGTTGGCGCCGGTGTCGTCGACGATCCCGCGCAGCGCCTCGTCGAAGGCGGCCTCGAACCCGCGCGGCAGGCCCGCGACGAGCAGGGAGGCGCTCAGCGTCAGCAGCGCGAGCACGGCGACCGCGCCCCGGTGCACCCTGAGCAGGAGCAGAGGGTTCATCGGTCCTCCCCAATGCGCAGGGCCCGTCCGAGTCCCTGGCGCCGCAGCGACCGGGCGAGCCCGGCGACGATCGCGAACAGGACCGCGCCCATGCCGGCCAGCATCGCCAGCGTCGCCGGCCACGGGATGTCCAGCAGCACGTCCGGGGTCACCGCCGCCGCCTGCCCGGTGAGCACGATGTGCGGGACGACGAGCGCCGCCACCGCGACCGCGAGCACGGTGCCGCCGACCAGCGACAACCCGATGAGGAACGCCTGTTCCACGGCCAGCAGCCCGAAGATCTGCCGGAAGCTCAGCCCGAGCGCCCGCAGGATCGCGAACTCCGACACCCGCTCCCGCGCCGCCACGGCCGCGTTGACCAGGAAGCCCAGCGCCGCGAAGATCAGCGCGGCGACGAAGCCGAGGATCAGCGCGCCCTGCAGGCCGCTGGCGAGCGGATCGTCGCGGAACTGCCGGGTCAGCGAGGCCAGGTCCACGACCGTCTGGTCCCATTCGGGGTGGTGGGACAGCTCCCGCGCGGCCGGCGCGGGGTCGCCGCCGCGCGCCGACATCCACCATTCGCCGGGTGCCCGGGGTTCCCGCGCCGCGCCCAGGTCGCGGGTCAGCAGGGTGGGCAGGTCGGCGAGTACGGCGGGCACCCCGGGCGCCGTCCCCGGCATGGCCTGGACGACTCCGGCGACGCGCACCGTGACGGGCTGCCCGTCCAGGGTGAGCGTGCCGTTCCTGCCCGGCACGAGCCGCTCCTTGGCGGCGATGTCCTCGGTGACCACCACCGGCAGCGGTTTGAAGAGGGACGCCCCTGGCCCGCCCGAGGTGAGCGGCTGGAACAGCTCCTGGTCGCCGACGCCGGCGGGCGCCGCGACCAGGGCGACGAACTCGGGGTCGGCCACGCCGTCGACGGCGGGCGGCGGCGGCACGGTCAGCGTGAACAGCGACGCGCCGGTGGCGACCCGCTCGCCGGTGAGGTTGCCCTCGCCCCGCACGATGTGCCCCCACTGGACGCCGCCCGGCATCGTCACCTTGGCGCCGGTGTCGGTGGCCGGCGACTCGACGGCGAGCTGCAGGCCGCTGCCGCCGCGCGCGGGCACCGGCACCTGCAGGATGAAGCCCCGGATCGCCAGCGGGTGGCTCAGCCGTCCCGCCCGCCCGGCCAGCGCGGACAGGTCGGCGGTGACCCGGTGCGGCCGGCCGTCCGGGACCAGCGGGCCGAGCGTCACCTCGCGCTGCACGCCGAGCGCGTCGGCCACCACCATCCGCAGGCGGGTCTCCTGGTAGTCGGAGCTGGGCGTGGCGGCGTCGAACCGCAGCCGCACGTCCATGGTGAGCTTGGACGGGGTGCCGGGCAGCGGGATCGCCCGTGTGTCCGGCCGTCCCGCGGCGACCCGGGAGGCGAGCGCGCCGGGCGTGTCGTCGGCCAGGTCGGGCCGGAGCATGAGCATCTGGCCGAGCTTGGTGGCGTCGGCGGCCAGCAGCGTGCCGGTGCCGCCGGCGTACGTCGCCGAGCCGCGGTACACAGGGGTGATCGCGGTGACGCCGGGCAGCGCGGCGTACGCGCCGCCCCTGCCGAGCGGGCCGAGCTCCGCGCCCTCGACGGGACCGGACACGCGCAGGTCGGCCGCGGCCTGGTGGCGCGCCTGGTCGGTCTGCGAGCCCCGCCACGTCGCCGCCGTGGCCATGGACACGACGCCGATCGCCACCGCCATGGTCAGCAGCAGCGCGGGGCCGGAGTAGCGCAGCGGGCGGCGGCTCACCTGCCAGGCCCCGAGCGCCGGGGCCAGGCTCGGCCTGCGCGAGGTGAAGCGCTCGGCGATCCGCGAGACGCGCGGGACCAGCCGCAGGCCGAGCATGCCGCCGCACAGCAGCGCCAGCGCGGGCCCGGTGATGATCAGCGGGTCGATGCCGAGGTCGCCGCCCGCCGTCGCGGTCACGGGGGCGCCGTAGTGCTGGAGCTGCCAGATGGCCAGCGCCGCCACGACCAGCAGCCCGACGTCGCCGCCCGCCCGCTGCAGCAGGCCCTGCTTGTCGCCGCGGCCGCGCGCCGACTGCTCCTCGACGTAGGTCCTGCGGCCGCCGCGCAGCGCGGGCAGCGCCAGCAGGACGGCGCAGGCCAGCGCCACCGAGGCCGACACCGCGAAGGTGGCGGGGCCGGGTTCGGGCGTGATGCGCACCCCGGCGGCCTGGATCCACGGCAGCGAGTTGATCAGCGTGAGCAGCGGCGGGGCCAGGAACGGCGCCACGATCGCGCACGGCACGGCGACCAGCAGCGCCTCGGTGCCGGTCAGGACGGCCAGGCGCAGGCTGCCCGCGCCGCGCGAGCGCAGCAGCGCCACCTCCATGCGGCGGTGGTCGGCCAGCAGGCGCGCGGTGAGGATCAGCGCGTACGCGGCGAGCAGCAGCAGTTGCAGCACCGGGACCAGCATCGTCGAGCGGGCCACCAGAGCGGCCTGGTCGAGCTGGGTCAGCATCTCAGGCAGGCGGCTGGACGTCTCGCAGGACGGGCAGTCGCGCCTGAGGTCCTGCCCGAGGCCCGCCACCTGGGCGGCGAACGGGCGCAGGCGGTCCTGGCGCAGGTCGCGCAGGTCGGGGACGGCGGTCCAGCTCATCGTGACGCTCGACGCCGAGGTGAACCGGGCCAGGAACGTCTCCCGCGGCACCATCAGCGGGCCGTAGGTGGTGTAGTCGCCGCGTTCCACGCCCCTGCGCAGGAGTTCCTCGCCGTCCCAGCGCTCGGCGTAGGGGTCGTTGATCTGGAAGACGCCGGTGAGCGTGGCCCGGACGGGCTTGCGGTCCAGGCGGCCGGTGACCGTGAACGTCTGCCCGGCGGCCAGGTTCAACGCCTGCGCGACGGTCTGGGAGGCGGCGACCTCGACCGTGCCGCCGGTGGCGGCCCGCGGCCAGCGTCCCTGGAGGAGGTGCGCGTGCTCCTCCAGGCCGCCGTAGGTGCCGAATCGGGTGAGCTCCGGGTGGTTCAGGCGTTCCTGCCCGGGCAGGGCGTAGGAGTCCGAGCGCGCGCTCAGCGTGACCTGGTGCGGGACCGTCTGGTCCTTCTTCAGCGCGTCGACGCGGCTCAGGACCGCCTTCTCGACGTCGGCGAAGGCGCCGCGCCGCACCGGGACGGTGATCTTCGTCGCGGTGACGGAGGCGGAGGCGGTCTCCATCGCCCGCCGGACGCCCACGTCCGCGACCGAGGACGCGTACATGGTGAGCGCGACCAGGGTGGTCGTGGCGAGGAGGATGGAGCCGAAGGCGGCGAAGATGAGAAGCGGCTCGCTGAACGCACGTCTCAGCACCAGCGGTGTTCGCCCCCGCATGAACCGCCTCCTGCCGCCCTATCCCGTTTCGCACACCCTAGTTATGGTTTCGGGCGAGGGAAGAGGCCGGGGATCACGGTGATATAGCCGATATGCAGCGGAAACTACCGTGTGATATCGAAACTGTGACATTGCAGCGTCTTCGTTTTTCGGTCACCTCCAAGAGCCCCACCGGCCGCGCCGCTATTGGTCGGCGGACGTGCCGACCAGGGTGGGGGAGTCGGCGTCCGGGATGAACATCCGCGGCGGCCCGCCGTCGAGCGGGGCGACCCAGATGTCGGCCGCCGTACGGCCGGCGGCGACCTTGGGCACGGCGTACATCACGTGCCCGGTGTCCAGCCAGGCCACCTGGTCGTCCACGCTGCGCTTCTCACCCAGCGGGCTCTCCCGGCCGGTCCGCAGGTCCAGCGAGTAGAAGCGCCAGGCGTCGTCGGACGTCTCGTTGACCCGCTTCTTGTAGACGACCTTGGTCTGGTCGGGGGACAGCGACGGGCACTCGGCGTTGTCCTGCAACGCGGTCAGCGTGCGCGCGGCCAGGTCGCCCCGGGCGAGATAGGTGCGGCCCGACGCGGCGACGGTGGCGAAGAAGGTGGTCGAGTCCGCGGCGAAGGTCACGCCCCACACGTTGCGGTCGGCGCTCTCGTCCTTCGTCCCGTTGATGAGGAACGTGAAGTCCTCCAGGTCGGCCAGCGGCTCGCCGTCGCCCTGATAGATCACGGTCTCGGTGGAGAACCCGAGCGAGATGTAGTCGTGCCCGCTGACGAACACCGTGGTCGCGAAGCGCCGGCCGTCGGGGGCGACCCGTCCCCTGCTCGGCACGCCGTTCAACGGCTCGTCCCCGGCCTCGCGCAGCCGCCCGTCCAGCCGGACCACCTCGTACGGCCGGGTCGGCACGCGCCCCGCCCTCAGGCAGATCGCCTGTCCCGCCGCTGCGGCCACCCGCAGGCACCGCGGGCCCGCGAGCCGGGGGGCGCCCGGCGCGCCGCCGGTCACCGCCACGTACCCGATCCTGCCGAGGTCGGCGCCCGGCCTGAGCGAACGGAACACCACGTGCTCGGACCCGAACAGCCCCGCGTCCACCTCGCCCGCCGCCGACGGCGTCCTCCCTCCGAGGACCGAGACGAGGACGGTCGCCACGGCCACCCCCACCAGCAGGACCGCCAGCGCCGGCGTTATCCATGATCTACGCATCTGAGACCTCCGATCGGGTGCGGAGCAGCACGGGCGCGACGGCGAGCAGGACGACGGCGAGTCCGGCCGCGAACGTCCCCAGCGCGACCGAGGGCCCCGCCAGCGTCCACAGGCCGCCGAAGGCGAGCGCCGCCAGGCTGCGGCCGAGCGCCACGCCGGTCTGCAGGGCCGAGATCGCCGTCGCCCGCCACTCGGCCGGGACCAGGACCGAGGTCGCCGCGGGCAGCACGCCGTCCGTCGCGGCGTAGTACAGGCCGAGCAGGGCCAGCGTCACCACGACGGCGGCGGCCCCGCCGGCCAGGCCGGTGACGCCGTACGCCGCCACGACGGCCACGTGCCCGGCGACGAAGACCCGGCGTCTGCCGAGCCGGTCGGCCAGCCGCCCGAACGGGACCGCGGCAGCCAGGTACACCACGCTCGTGCCCAGGAACAGCAGCGGGAACAGGTGCGCCGGCACCGCGCCGCGGTCGAGCAGCGCCAGGTAGAGGAACGCGTCGCTGACCGTCAGCGCCGACAGGGCCGTCGCCGCCACCAGCAGGCGGCGCACCTGCCGTCGCCCCGCGAGCAGGCGCCCCGCCCCCGCCAGGGTGATCCGCGCGGGCCGCGGCGCCCTCGGGGCCTCGGCGACCTTGCTCACCAGCAGCAGCACGCCCAGGCCCCCCACGCACAGCGACACCGTGAAGACCGCGTCGAAGTCGCCCGGCATCGCCATGAGCAGGTAGAACGCCGCCAGCGGGCCGATCGCCGCGCCGAGGGTGTCCAGCGCGCGGTGCACCCCGAACGACCGTCCGAGCATGCCCGGCTCGCTGCACCCGGCGATCAGCGCGTCCCGCGGCCCCGTCCGCAGCCCCTTCCCGACCCGGTCCACGCCGATCGCGGCCGACAGCGCGACCACCCCGGCGGCCGGGAGCAGCAGCGCCTTGGACGCCACACCCAGGCCGTACCCGACGACGGCCACCGCCTTCGGCCGGCGGGAACGGTCGGCGACGTAACCGCCGGCGACCCTGGCGGCGGCGGTGCCCGCCTGGTAGACGCTGTCCAGCACGCCGAAGGCCAGCGCCGGCAACCCCAGCCCGACCGTGACGAACAGCGGCAGCACCGCGGTGACGATCTCGGTGGAGATGTCGGTGAGCAGGCTGACCATTCCGAGGACGACGACGGTCTTCGCCACCCGCCCGGCCGGACGCGAACCGGTGCCGGACGGGATGTTGCGAACCGATATGTACACGGTGCCTCTCTCTCGCGTCGAGTTCCGGGAGCCGGGGGTGGCGTGCGGCCGGTCCGCACACCACCCCCGGTCCGGGGCCGTCCTTCTCAGCGGGCCTGCGCGCCCGGCAGCGGGGCCCCCGACGTGAACCTGTTCAGCACGTTCTCGGTGATCCGCGTCATGTCGTTGACGTAGTCGTTGTAGAAGAAGCCACCGCTCCACACCATCGACGAGGCGGAGAAGACCGCGCCGCCGTTCGGGTAGTGCATGAGCGTGATGTCGCCGCGCACCATCGGGTTGGTGTCGCCGCCCTCGAACAGCGCCGAGGTGTTGATCTCCTCCACCACGTGCATGTACTGCTCGCCGAACGGCTGGGACCTGCCGAGCAGGATCGTGTTGGCCGGTGTGCCGAGCGAGTAGTCCACCCGGTCCACCTCCTCGCCCATCGGACCGCCCAGGCTCTGCAGGCTCGGCATGTCGCCGCCGATGCCGTCCTTCTTCGTGACGCCCTCGAAGACCCAGGCCGCGGCGTCGGAGTAGCTGGCCTCGGTGCGGTCGAACGGCTTGTTGTAGTTGGCATTGCCATTCGGGTGGCCGAAACCCTGCGCGGTGAAGCCGACGCCGACCAGCTCCTGGGGAGGCGTGCCGCGGAACCGCCACAGCCCGCCGTACTCGCCGTCGGTGTTGTGGTAGTACTCACCCGGCGCGGCCTGCCACGCCTCGGTGCCGTCGTGCCGGCGCAGCTCGGTGTAGTTCCTGGCCCGGTCCAGCGCGGTGACCCAGTAGAAGCCGTTGCCGCCCAGGTACATCAGCCGGCCGCCGTCGCCCAGCCAGTCCTTGATCGCCTCCGACTCGGTCGTGGAGATGTACTCGGGGTGCGTGCCGGTGATCACGGTCCGGTAGGGGTCGAGGATCTCGCGGCCCTCACGGTCCACGTCGTGGTCGGTGATGTAGTCGACCTCGTACTTCTTGGTCTCCAGCCAGTCGAAGATGTGCGTGTCCGCCTCGAATGCCCACGGCCTGCCCGCGCCGGTGGGGCCGGTGGTCAGCGGCCGCAGGTTGTCGATCGGCCGCCGGTGGGTGGAGTAGACGTAGCCGCTGCCGTCGGCGTGGTTGGAGTACTGGCTCAGGGTGGCGCCCGTCCTGCCGTAGGCCAGGTACGTCAGCGTGGGCACCAACATCGCGATCTTGGCGGTGGCCTTCTTCGGCCGCACGACGAACGTCGCGTGGTAGACCTTGCCGGCCGCCTCCAGACGGGCGGCGTAGACGCCGCTGCGCGCGTTCTCCGGGACCTTCCAGGTGAAGGCGGGTTTCCACCCGGCGTCGCCCAGGTCGTCCTCGTGGAAGTGCATCGCCCCCCACTGCCGGGGGGCCTGGTGGTAGTCCATCGTCTTGCGGTCCCAGTCGTGGCTGGTCATCGCACGGACCGGGAGGTTCACCGCGCGCCCGTCGAGCCGGTTCGGCCCCTCGTCGGCCACGTGGTCGCCGGACATGTCCCGGGAGAAGTCCCACGCGGCCACCGGACGCTGGTTCCTGCCCTTGCCCGCGCTGATCGCCTTCAGCTCGCCTGTGCTCAGCGCCCGGCCGTAGACGGCGGGTGACTCGATCTTGCCGTTGTAGAAGCCCGTCGGATGGGCGTCGCCGGAGCGGTTCCAGTAGGCCGCCATCAGCAGCGGGTCGTTCGACGGCCGGACCTGCCCGAAGGCGACGCGCGTGGTGACGGTCGCGCCGGAGTCGTCGGGCATGGTGGAGACCGGCTGCTGGGTCACGGTCACCGTACGGGATCTCGCCTCGTAGGAGGCCGCGACGAAGTACCAGCCGGAGTTGTTCACGTGCTGCGGCCGGGGCCTGTTGATGAAGTACGCCTCGGGGCCGCCCATCGCCGCGGCCCACGGCTTGAGCTTCACCCCGGTCGTCACGGTCTCGGCGCGCCCATCGCCCGTGCCGAGGCGCAGTGCGACGGCGCCCTGCTCGTCGATGAACAGGCCGTAGCCGCGTTTGTCCGCCTCCGACCACTTGGTCACCAGGCCCTGCAGCCGCGGCGTGCCGACCGGGGTGCGCTTCAGCGCGGTCCGGTTGTACGGCGAACCGGGGATCGTGGACGGCGCGATCCAGGCGGTGATGGTGAAGTCGCCCGAAGGGTTCAGCCGCCGGTCGTCCGGCACCGTCACGTACGAGCCGAGCGGCAGTCGCTGGTCGGAGCCGGGGTAGGTCTTGTTGACGGGGGAGTCGACGACCTTCTCCTTGAGCCCGGGCCCGGCGGGGTCGGCGTCGCCGTGGGTCACCCTGACGATGGAGGAGGTGAAGGTGGGCGACTTGGTGCTCACCATGATCTTGACGGATTCGCCCGGCCTGACGCTGAGCCGGTCGGGGTAGCCGCTGATGCCGAGCCCGTCGAGGGACTGCTGCGGCGGGACGGGTTCGATGGGAAGGGGCTCGTCGGGGACGTAGGTCAGCGCCGCTTGGCTCGCCTTGGCCGTCTGACCGGCGGACGCGTGCGACTGCGACGCCACCGTCGTGGCCGTCACCAGGGCGGCCAGGGCCAGTGCTGTCGTTGTTCTGGATCTTCTCATCCGGTGGGGACCTCCTTGCACGGCGGATCTGCGGGGAACGGAACAAAGGAGCAAGGCCACGCGGCTCGGTCAGGGAGCTGGTCGGATGGAAATTCGGTGATGATAAATCAGGAAATAGACGACTTTATGGAGGAATGTCGTCTCTATTCGTCTTAAGGTGCTTGTGCGGATTTATTGAGCATCCGCTGAGTACTCCCTGACTGAAAGACGCGGATCGGCGGACGGTCCCGCGTCAGCGACCAGCGCCCCCACCCCCCGACGAGCGGTCGACTCTCCGCGACGAACGGCCACCCCACCCACCACCCCGCCCGCTCACCGCCCCCGCCCGCTCAGCGTCCCCTCCGCCGCCCAAGACAGCCCATGCCGCCCGCCGTCACCCTCCGTGTTCTCAATGGAGCCACCCGCCGCGCGAACCCTGTGCCGTTCGCCGCCTCGCTCCGTGTTCTCAGTGGGGTTGCCCGCTGTGGCGTCCACGAGGTTCCGTGGCCTGTGCCGTCCGTGGAGTCGTCGTGAATCCGTCCACCGAATCGGGCCACCGAATTCGTCCGCTGAATCCGTCCACCGAAAATGTCGGAGCTCTCTGGCAGACTCGCCGGCGGCGACGGAGCTCCCGGCACCCCGCTGTCTCTCCTCTCCCACGTCTCTCTCACACCCGAGGTGAAGGATGCAGGTCCACGAGCAGGACACGTCCACGTTCCACGCGATGCCGGGCGTGATGACGTCGATCGGCCACCACAAGCCGCTGCTCGACGCCATGTCGCCCCGTGACATGACCGGGCTGGCCGCCGTCGGGCACGGCCTGCTCGTGCACGAGCACATCGCTCCCCTCTACGGCGTAGAGCTGTCCGACGAGGACCGCGCCCCCGTCCACATCCGCCCGGTGGAGCTTCTGCTGGACGAGATCGTCGCCCGCGACGACCGCCCCCTGGCCATCGCCCGGCCCCCCGCCATGCGCGTCGCGGGCAACTGCCGCCACTTCGCCGTGCTGATGGTCGCCATGCTGCGGGCCAGGGGAGTCCCGGCGCGGGCGCGCTGCGGCTTCGCCTCCTACTTCGTCGACGGCGCGTTCGAGGACCATTGGGTCTGCGAGTACTGGAACGCCGGGCGGCGGCAGTGGGTCCTGGTCGATCCGCAGATCGACGACCTCCAGCTCGGCATGTTCCCGATCGACTTCGACGTCGCCGACGTCCCCCGCGACCGCTTCCTCACGGCCGGCGACGCCTGGCTCCAGTGCCGCGCCGGCGCGCTCGATCCGGCCAGGTTCGGACTGTCCGCGATCAACGAGACGGGCGACTGGTGGATCGCCGGCAACCTGATGCGCGACACCGCCGCCCTGCTCAGCGTCGAACTCCTCCCATGGGACGTCTGGGGCGCCATGCCCGAACCCCACACCCCCATCAAGGACGAACTGCTGTCCCTCTTCGACCACCTCGCCACCCTCACCCGGACCCCCGACTCCACCTTCACCGACCTCCGCGCCCTCTACCACGACGACGCCCGCCTGTCCGTCCCCCCCACCGTCCACAACGCGATCCTCGGCCGCGACGAGACGCTGTGACGCCATCCGGCGACCACCGACACCGGCGACCTCGCGGGCAGGCTGCGGACGGTCCACACCACAGCCCCCGCGAGCAGGTCGTCCCCGGTCGGTCGCCCTGGCACCGTGACGCGGGACGGATCTTCGATGTGCGCTGGAGAAGGTCGCACGGATGATCTCGTTATGCTCCATGGGTGCGCGTCCGGAGACTTCACGACTGGCCTGCGACGATCCCCGAGGCACGAGCCGTGCAGGAGCGCCTGCGCCCTCTGGCCGACCTCACCGACCTCGGCCCGCGCGACGTTGAACTCGTCGCGGGTCTGGACGTCGCGTACGCGGCCGACGGCGATCACCTGACGGCCGCCGTGGCCGTGCTCCGCGTCTCGACGCTGGAGGTGGTCGAGCGCGTCACCGTCTCCGGCCGCGTCCGTTTCCCCTATGTCCCCGGCCTCTTCGCCTTCCGCGAGCTGCCGTCCCTCGTGGACGCCTTGGAGAAGCTCCAGACGACGCCGGACCTCCTCCTCTGCGACGGCTACGGCGTCGCGCACCCGCACCGCTTCGGCCTGGCCTGCCACCTCGGCGTCCTCGCCGACCTGCCCACCATCGGCGTGGCCAAGACCGCGTTCATCGGCGCCTACGAGATGCCCGCCCCATCCCGAGGCGCATGGTCCCCCATCAGGGATGATGACGAGACCCTCGGCAGAGCACTACGCACAAGGCAGAACGTCAAACCGATCTTCGTCTCCCAAGGCCACCGCATGACCCTCGACATCGCCTGCCACCACCTCCTCACCCTGACCCCGAAGTACCGCATCCCCGCCCCCCTCCGCCACGCCGACCACCTCTCCCGCCACGGCGTTTGACCTGTCTATTCCGGCGGGAGTCGGCCGGAGACGATCCTGGCGATGTTCTCCAGGGCCACACCAGGTCTCAAGTAATCGCTGTGGCCGTCGTTTCCGGCGGCGAACACCCTCGCGCCGAACTCGGGGGAGACCGGATCGGCGCCGAATCCGACCGTGACGAAGGGCAGGGGTAATCGCGTGTGCGGCACGCCCCCGATCCAGTCGCCGAGGCTTCGCCCGGCCCAGACGGTCGCCCGGGTGCGCAGCGCGGCCACGTCGTCCACCCCGACGCCGGCGCTGGCATACAGGACGATGTCGGCGACATCGAGCCCGTCGGCGGCCCGGGCGCAGACGACGGACCCGTAGGAGTGGCACAGCAAGGAGATCCGCGCGTCGGGCTTGATCGCGGTAAGTTCGCGGACGAAGGACCGTAAGCCGGGCGCCGCCTCGTCCGCGCGCCCGGTGGTCACCGCCGGGAGGCTCACCGTGCTCGGTGTGCGGTACCCGAGCCAGGCGATCACAGCCGACCGGTCACCGAGCCGCGCCTGCAGCCGAAGGGAACCGCCGCGCAAAAGTCCGTACTTGTCGAGATTGGTATCCGCCCCCGGGACGATCACGGCGATCCGCTCGGCCCGCGACAGATCACCGAACACCTCGACGGCACGGCCCCCATCACGTCCGTCGAACGACAGGAACGCCCGCGCGGGATCCGCCATCCCCCGCAGCATCGAGGCCCGCCACCGATTACCGTCCCCGGCCGCCATACGCTCCGCCGCCCGAATAGACCCCCGGCTGACGGCGTACCGCTCCGCCAGCGCCGTAGGACTCGCGGCCCGCAACGGCGGCACCGCGGCCGGTACCGGCGCCCGCACACCCGCGGCCCGCGCCGCGCCCGTCAACGGCACCGCCACCGACGCCACCACAACCCCACCCAACAACGCCCGCCCCAGCCGCCCACCAACGAGCCGCACCCCGCCAACCCGCGCCATACCGAGCAGCGCCGAAACGAGCCCAGCCAGTTTCTGCCAGGCCGTTGTACTGGTACTGGTCACCTGACTGACAGTGCCGCGCGGCGGTTCTCCGGCACATCGGACCGTCGCCTGCATTCACCGGCCCGCAGGTACGCCACGGGTGTACGACCGTGGTCTGATGCCCGACGCGAAGCCGCGCGCCTACGATGCGTCCATGCACGTCACCCCGCAGCTTCCTTTGCTGAAGCGCGTGCCGCCGGCCGCCTGGACGGCGCTCGCCTGGTGCGCGGGCGTCGTGTTCACCTTCCTCATGCGGGTCAGGCTGCCCGGCGAGGAGGAGCCCGCCATCCGGGCCGGCTACTTGCTCTACCGATGGGACGGCCTGACGTTCCTCGTGGTGGCGACCGCCCTCGCCCTGGCCGGCGCCGTCCTCCTGCGATCCCGGCCGATCTCGGCGCTCGCCCTCGAACTCACCGCCTCCACCCTCGCGACGCTCCCGCTGGGCGTGGGAGAGATCCCCATGGCCCAGTTCCTGGCCGTGGACGTCGTGCTGTGCTTCATCGCGGCCACTCGCCCGCGCCGGACCGGAGTCCTCGCCGTGACCGTCGCCCTCACCACGCTCGCCTGCTACGTCACCGTACGGCTGCTGCTCGGCTGGACCATTGGCACCTCCGCCGAACTGGCCGTCGCACTGACCGCCGTCATCGCCTGGCTGGCCGGCGACTCGACGCGCCAGGCCCGCGAGTACGCCCAACGGCTGAGCGCCCAGGCCGCGGCCCAGGCCGTCACCGGCGAGCGCCTCCGCATCGCCCGCGAACTGCACGATATGGTCGCGCACAGCATCGGCATCATCGCCCTCCAGGCCGGCGCGGCACGCCGAGTCATCGACACCCAGCCGCCCCGGGCACGTGAGGCACTCGGCGAGATCGAAACCGTCGGCCGTGAGGCGCTGTCCGGCCTGCGACGCATGCTCGGCGCCCTCCGCCAGCCCGACACGGAACCGGCGGCGTCATCGCTCGGCCAGACCGACCGGAAAGCAGCCATGGCGGCGCTCCACCAGACCGACCCACAAGCAGCGGCGGACCTCGTCGCGCCACTCTCCCCGGCCCCCGGCCTCGCGGACGTCACGCGCCTTGTCGGGACGACGACCGACGCCGGCGTTCACGTCGACGTCCAGTGGCACGGCGAACGGCGTCCCCTGCCTCCCGAGATCGACATCTCCGCCTATCGCATCATCCAAGAGGCGCTCACCAACGTCATCCGCCATGCCCACACTCGAACCTGCCGGCTCTCCATCGCCTACCACCCCGAAGACCTCTCCATCGAAGTCCACAACGACGCCGCCAACATCCCTCTCCCCCCGAACGGGCACACGGCGCATGCCGTGGCCGCGGACGGACCCGGATGGCAGACCGGCGGCGCAGACGCGCCCAGAGTCGGATACGAACTACCCGATCGCGGATACGGCCTAGTCGGAATGCGCGAGCGCGTCACCCTCCTACGCGGCGAGTTCTCGGCAGGCCCCTGCCCCCAAGGCGGCTTTCGAGTAACGGCCAACCTCCCCGCACCGGCAGGAGTCCGATGACCGATTGCGGCGGAGGCACGGTGACCGATGGCCGTGGGTGGCTCAGCTGCCCCATAGTGGCGGGGGTGCGGTGGCGGGTAGCGATGGAGGTGCGGTGACCGCAGGCTGGGGCCGGTGACCGGCAGTGGCGGAGGTCCGATGCTTGAAACCGAAGCGACTCCGACGACCGTACGCGTCGTGCTCGTCGATGACCAACCGCTGGTCCGGGCCGCCCTGCGCATGGTCATCGCCGATGTCCCTGATCTCGATGTCGTCGGCGAGGCCGGAACCGGTACGGAGGCCGTCGAACTCACCGAGAAGACCCGGCCCGACATCGTCGTGATGGACATCCGCATGCCGGGAATGGACGGCGTAGCCGCCACCAAGCAGATCATGAGCGGCCCCACCGACGCCCGCGTCATCGTCCTCACCACCTTCGACGACGACGATTACGTCTACGGCGCCCTCCGGGCCGGGGCCTCCGGCTTCCTCGTCAAGGACATGGCTCTGGAAGAGATCCTCACCGCGATCCGCGTCGTGGCCGCCGGCGACGCTTTGATCGCCCCCAGCGTCACCCGCCGCCTGATCGAAGTCTTCGCCGAACGCCCCCCGGCGCCCCCACCGCGCCGCCCCCTCGACGGCATCACCGACCGCGAACGCGAAGTCCTCACCCTCGTAGGCCGCGGCCTCTCCAACCACGAAATAGCCGCCGACCTGTACATCAGCGTCGCCACCGTGAAGACCTACGTGACCCGCCTCCTCACCAAGCTGAACGCCCGCGACCGAGTCCACCTGGTGATCACCGCCTACGACTCCGGCCTCGTCACCCCACATCACTGACCAGCGGCTTCTACTTGCCCGTCGGTGCATCAAAACGGCCGAGTCATTCTTGTACGACGACCCAGCCCTCCATGTCGTAGTCAATGGAGTACGCCGACGCGGACACGCCGTATACGACATCCTTCCGAAGTTCGATGTCGTATTCATCGACCTCCGGTTCGAAACCACACGCCCGACATGGCTCCGCAATGGCGAAAATGTAAACATGCGCCATACCAGGCACACCCTCGTCGTACTGATCCCCCCGCCAGGCGAGGGCATCTCCGATGTCATAGCTGTACAGATCAAGCTCGCCATATTTGAACTGCACCCAGCGATCGACATCACTACCACAACTCGCACAACGCGCCGACCCGGGCAGCCGTAACCTGTTGAACATTCCCACGCAGCCATGTCCTATCAATGAGACCGTTTAGGATACGTTCTGCCAGTTTCTCGGTAGAGTGCTCCGGCTACGATGTCAGTCCCGCAGTGGCTCAACGGTGAACACGCGGGCGGCCTCCGCCTCGGTCGCCGCGCGAACCTGGACGAAGTCATTCTCGTTGCGCAGGATGGTGACGATTCCGGTGAGCAGCGTGCTCTGGCGGAGAACGTCACGGGCGATGACCTGTCGATCGACCGATAACACGTCGGCGTGGGCGTTCCCGTCGCTCGCCCATACCCAGGCACGGCCGCTGAACCCGCGATCGGGTCCGCTCAGGACCGTGCGTACGCTCGAAGCCTCCAAGCGGAGGGTGGGGGTTCCCCAGCATGTCGTGCTGCAGGTCGGCCAGTGTGTCCTTTATGCGCTGACTCAGGTCGAGCCTTTCCCGGGGGAGGCTGATGCTGCCTGGGGCTTCACGGCTCGGGACGCGCTCCGGTTGAGCGGGTGGGGAGAACCTGACCAGCACTCCGGTCGGGGGGACCGGTTCGGGCAGCGGGTGCAGCGCGGGCCATGGCACAGTCTGCGGTGCGGCGGAGCCGGGTTCGAGCGGAAGGATCTCGCCCATCTTGGCGAGGACCCGCCCGTCCCCCTCCGGTTCCGCGCGTAGAGCCGGACCGGCGGCGTCGGCCAGCGGCCAGAACCGCAGGAGCCAGGACTCCTCGACGGCTTCGGTCACGGTCTCGTCGTAGTCGGCAGCTTGGGTGCGCACGGTGCCGGCGTAGGCACGCAGGCCGTAGGCGAAGAACGGCGGCCCCAGCAGCAGCATCTGCCCTGAGGGACTGTGCATGGGGCCGCACAGGAGCACGATGCCGCCCGGACTCAGATAGATCACCTGTCCGGCCTCCGCCCAGGGGTCGCCAGGTGCCGGAGGCTCGGCGTCCCAGGCCTCCATCCACACGTGCGCCTTTCTCGCCCATCCTGGCTTTTCATGCCGACCTGCCCCAGGGCGACCTGGTCGGGCTCGACCAGCAACGCACCCGCCTCGACCTCCGGCTCGACTACATGGTCACCACCGAATCCGTCGAACAGATCGAAACGGCCGTAGGAGATCGGCACCTCGTCCTCGACACTACGGATCAATTCAGCCATCCGCGTTGCGCTGCGTTCGGTTCACATCCGGCACAGTGGCTCTGCCGGTCATAGCTGGGCCAACCAGTCGGCGATGATGGCGAAGTCGGTGTGCGTGAGGCCACGGCGCGGGTCAACGCGATGCAGGAGAGCCTGGCGGCCGTGGTGTGCGGCTACCCAGGCGCGATCAGCCTCAGCGATTTCGTCATCGACCCAGATGAACGGACGGCCGGCCGCCCAGTCGACCAGGCCCCGGGTCTTCCAGTGCAGAGGCCCCTCATCTTCCGCGTCCGCCCAGTCCACGACGGGTAACTCGGGCAGGCCGAGCAACGGACTGATCACTTCATTCGCCTCGGCCATCCATGTCGTCGCCCACACGAGGTCGCACGGTAACCCCGACAACTGCGATCCGTGTCGAGGATCGATCCTGGCGAGCAGCGGATTCGATCCTGTCGGCAGTGACCGTGGCCCTACTGATATGCCTGAGTGTCCACCTGGACGCAGTCCGGGGTCCCCGAATGGAATGAGCGGCCCATCGACGTCGAGGAACAGTATTGGACGGTTCACGGGACCAGCCATCGTCACAGGATAACAATGGCCGTCGGGAGGAGGCACCACTCGATAGCGAGGTTGCAGCGCCCGATGCTCAGGTTGCGACGAGGCGAACGAGACGTATCTGCTGTGCGTCAGGCATCCCGTGCGACTGCTCGGCAGTGGGACCGGACACCAGTTGGCGCACATGCGCCTTGGGCGAAATGCGGCGTCCTCGTCGTCCGCCGTCTCCGGCGGGACGCCGAGGACGCCCATTAGACCGTGATCACCAACTGGCCTGTTTTTGCAGGCCAGTGCTGCGGAGTTTGAATTCGAAGGTCATGCCAAACGCAGCACTGCCTCGATGAATTGGATGGGAGGCGAGTACGAATGCGCCTCCATGTAGTGGATCGCGAGGGTCGGCGCCACGTATGTCACGTTCCCTGTCGTCGCGATGTGGATTTCGCCGGTTCCCAGCCAGGCGAACCCCTTTTTGTTACCTGATGATGGGATCTTGATGGGCGACTCCACGTCGCAGAACTCGCAGTAATGAAGTCCTCGCATCACGTTCTTCGGCTCGGCAGCGAGACGGTGCAGAACCTCGAGAACTTCAGGAGGGCATGGCCCTGTATTGAACTGCTGATTTCTTCCCAGCCATCCGATGTTGAGCATTGTTGGAGTCGGATTCGGGGTGGATCCGCATCCCGAATCTTCCCAGTACGTGTACGGCGAAAGATCTGAATACTCGGTCATCTATCTCACTTCTTGACAGGCGGCCCAGTGGCAGGCGCCCATTTTGCGCTTGAGTAGCTCGCTCAGGCTGGTCGCAGTATCAACCGTGTGAGATCCTTGGCGAATGGTAAGTCCCACGGGGGGTTTGAGAGTGTAGTTGGGTATCGACTCTCCGGGGCCGTAGATCCGCACTGGCTTTCGGCCGGTTCCTGTCTCGATGCCGAGCCCGACGATGTCAGGGATCTTTCCGCCGTGCTCCGCGTAGACATAGACGCTTGTTCCTTCGGGGACGATCGTCTCACCTGAGCCGACTCGATACTCGCCGTGTCCGGTCCTGCGATTCCCTGCCGCCGAGTGGTCCACCTTTCGCGGGAGTCTGAAGTCGGGCATATAGGTGTCTACGAACTCGGGAGTAGTCCAACGTCCTTTCCCCCGGCGGTCAGCAAGGACGCCCTGAAGAAGATGAGCGCGAAGGCGCGGTCCTGGCGGTTGCACCGCCGGGTCAACAACACCGGGGCGGACCTCGCCCAGATGATCAATCCGGTGGTACGGGACTGGATGGCCTACTACGGAGCCTTCTACCGCCACGGGCTTGACTTGCTCCTTCGGGGGAGTCCGCGGCGACTCTCTCGCACGCGGGCAACAGCTCCGGATGCTGGTTGAGCCTGGCATAGCCCTACGGCGGTATAACCTTCCAAGCACCTGCCGCAGCTCGTCCGCCGACATACCGGGATACTCCACGACCCGCAGAATCGGAATCGCGTACGCGCGCTCGAGATCCTTCACGTACTCCAACACGCTCACGCCGTTCCCCATCCGCGCCTCTTCCGCGATGGCGGAGATCCGCTCAGGGACATCGACAGCCGCCGGGCCCCAGTCGATCACGGCCGCCAGCGGAGACACCGGCGCATTGAGATAGACGGACCAGCGAGTCGGTCGCCCCTCCAGGAAGCGGCGCCGGAACTCGTGCGTCTTCAGCCCCTGCCAGATCAGATCGAAGAACTCGGCGTGCAGCGCCATCAGCACGGGCTCAGGAATCGCCGCCCGCTCAACCTCGTCGAACAACCCCTCTTGCACCATGTAGGGCGCTCTCCATGGCCGTCACGCGCCACATCATGCGCGTTCAGCTCGGCGTACACCCGTTGTTCGCGCGGACTGGCCTGCCCAGAGAAGACAGGCGGACCTCCCCTCCGGTCGAGGTGTCCGTGGCAGCAGCGATTCGATGGCCTGATCAGACTTGTCGTACACCGCCGTGGACACCCCCCGGGGGGCGCTGCGACGACGTGGCCCCTCCGTGACTGTCGTCCGGCTGGCGTAGCGTGCCTGTCAGCGCCGGTCGGTGATGGTGATGAGGGGGAGGAAGGTGGTAGAGAGAGCGTGGTGGTGGCCGCCGCGCGGGCGGGGGAGGAGAACGCGTTCGCGGTGCTTGTCGCGCGCCACCGGGCGGAACTGCGGGTGCACTTTTAGCAGATGCTCGGCTCGCCGGTACGACCAGGCCCGGAAGGTCGAGCGCCCCTCGAAGCCGCGGACGTTCTTCCACGCGAGGAGGAACGTCTTCTGCACCACGTCATCGGCCTCCTCCGACCTGTGGTTTCGCGTGGCCGGGTGAGGGTATGACGAAACGCCGCGTCCGTGATGGGCGCGGCGTTCGTGTGAATTCGGCCTGTTCGGCCTGATTGGCCTGCCTGTGGAACTACTTGGCGGCCTGCAGGGCGGCCGCGCGCTTGGCGATGGCCGACTTGCGGTTGGCCGCCTGGTTCTTGTGAATGACGCCCTTGCTGGCGGCCTTGTCGAGCTGGCGGGCGGCGGCGCGCATGAGCGTGGCGGCCTCCTCCGCGTTGCCCTGGTCGGCGGCCTCGCGGAACTTGCGGACGGCCGTCTTCAGGGACGACTTGACGGCCTTGTTACGCAGCCGGGCCTTCTCGTTCTGCCGGTTGCGCTTGATCTGGGACTTGATGTTCGCCACGAAGAAGCCTCGGTGAAAGTCGGTCGGATTGGTGGGCGCGCGGGCAGAGAGGGCGCGCCACACGCAGAGGAACAGGCTACCAACATGCCGAGTGAGCCCTCAAATCAGCGACCCGAGAGACCACGGCACACACCTGCGCCGTCCATCTTAACCCGGCGACGAGCTTGTCGCTCTTGGTGCCCGGTAAACTGGGGGGAAGAGCGCGGCCCCGGCGCTCCGGCGATGCGACGCCGGTGTGCGACCGCGCTGCTCTGCTGTCCGGGATGACGCCCCCGGGGACGACCCGGCGCGTCACGAAGGACACCGGCTGGCCCGCCAGCCGCCCGATCATCGTCTACCTGCCGAAACGGACCCCGGTGCGCACCCAGCCTGGCCAGACCGACCCCGCGCTGATCCGCAACTTCTGCATCATCGCGCACATCGACCACGGCAAGTCCACGCTCGCCGACCGGATGTTGCAGCTCACCGGCGTGGTCGACGACCGGCAGATGCGCGCGCAGTACCTCGACCGCATGGACATCGAGCGCGAGCGCGGCATCACGATCAAGTCGCAGGCCGTGCGCCTCCCATGGGACGGCCACGTGCTCAACATGATCGACACTCCGGGCCACGTGGACTTCACCTACGAGGTGTCCCGGTCGCTGGAGGCGTGCGAGGGCGCCGTCCTGCTGGTCGACGCCGCCCAGGGCATCGAGGCGCAGACCCTGGCCAACCTCTACCTGGCCATGAACGCCGACCTGCACATCATCCCGGTGCTCAACAAGATCGACCTGCCGGCCGCCCAGCCCGACAAGTACGCGGAGGAGCTGGCGCACCTCATCGGCTGCGAGCCGTCCGACGTGCTGCGGGTGTCGGGCAAGACCGGCGTGGGCGTGGCGGAGCTGCTCGACCACGTCGTGGCGCAGGTCCCCGCCCCGGTGGGCGACGCCGCGGCGCCCGCCCGCGCGCTGATCTTCGACTCGGTGTACGACACCTACCGCGGCGTGGTCACCTACGTCCGCGTGGTGGACGGGCAGCTCTCCAAGCGCGAGCGCACGATCATGATGTCCACCGGCGCCGCGCACGAGACGCTGGAGATCGGCGTCATCTCGCCCGAGCCGGTGCCCGCCGCCTCGCTCGGCGTCGGCGAGGTCGGCTACCTGATCACCGGTGTGAAGGACGTACGCCAGGCCCGCGTGGGCGACACGGTCACCTCCGTCGTCCGTCCGGCCGCGGAGGCCCTCGGCGGGTACGAGCACCCGAGGCCCATGGTCTACTCGGGCCTCTATCCGATCGACGGCGACGAGTACACCGAGCTGCGCGAGGCCCTGGACAAACTGCGCCTCAACGACGCGGCCCTCGTGTACGAGCCCGAGACCTCGGCGGCGCTCGGCTTCGGCTTCCGCTGCGGCTTCCTCGGCCTGCTCCACATGGAGATCGTCCGCGAGCGGCTTGAGCGCGAGTTCAACCTGTCGCTGATCTCCACGGCGCCCAACGTCATCTACCGGGTCGTCATGGAGGACGGCAAGGAGCTCGTCGTCACCAACCCCTCGGAGTTCCCGGCCGGCAAGATCGCCCAGATCTTCGAGCCGGTGGTGAAGGCGACGGTGCTGTCCCCGTCCGACCACATCGGCGCGATCATGGAGCTGTGCCAGGGCCGCCGCGGCTCGCTGCTCGGCATGGACTACCTGTCGGAGGACCGGGTCGAGATCCGCTACATGCTGCCGCTCGCCGAGATCATCTTCGACTTCTTCGACCAGCTCAAGTCCCGCACCCGCGGGTACGCCTCGCTGGACTACGAGCCCTCGGGCGAGCAGGAGGCCGACCTGGTCAAGGTGGACATCCTGCTCCAGGGGGAGGCCGTCGACGCCTTCAGCGCGATCGTGCACCGCGAGAAGGCCTACTCCTACGGGGTCGAGATGGCCAAGAAGCTCAAGGAGCTGATCCCGCGGCAGCAGTTCGAGGTGCCGATCCAGGCGGCCATCGGCGCCCGGGTCATCGCCCGCGAGAACATCCGCGCCATGCGCAAGGACGTCCTCGCCAAGTGTTACGGCGGTGACATCAGCCGGAAGCGCAAGCTGCTGGAGAAGCAGAAGGAGGGCAAGAAGCGCATGAAGATGGTCGGGCGCGTCGAGGTCCCCCAGGAGGCGTTCGTCGCCGCGCTGTCCACCGAGGGCTCCGCCGCCGACAAGGCCGGCAAGAAGTAGTCCCGTGCCTTCCGCGCTCTTGGACGGCGACCCGGTCCCCGCGTCGGGGGCGCTGCCCGACAGCGCCCGCGAGGGGCTCGGCACGCGCCCCTTCGGGTTCTACGTGCACGTGCCGTTCTGCGTCACGCGCTGCGGCTACTGCGACTTCAACACCTACACCGCCGCCGAGCTCGGCCCCGGCGCCTCGCGTGCCGACTACGCCGCCACGGCCGTCGAGGAGGTGCGGCTGGCCCGCCGCGTGCTCGGGGACGCCGACCTGCCGGTCCGCACGGTCTTCTTCGGCGGGGGCACGCCCACCCTGCTGCCCGCCGGCGACCTGACGCGGGTGCTGCGCGCGATCGGCGACGAGTTCGGGCTCGCGCCGGACGCCGAGGTCACCACCGAGGCCAACCCCGAGTCGGTCGGCCCGGCCGCGCTGGAGGCGTTGCGCGCCGGGGGCTTCACCCGGATCAGCTTCGGCATGCAGAGCGCGCGCGAGCACGTCCTGGCCGTCCTCGACCGACGCCACACCCCCGGCCGGCCCGCCGAGGCCGTCCGGGAAGCCCGCGCCGCCGGGTTCGCGCACGTCAACCTGGACCTGATCTACGGAACTCCCGGCGAGAGCGACGACGACTGGCGCGCCTCGCTGGCCGCCGCGATCGACGCGGGTCCCGACCACGTCTCGGCGTACTCGCTGATCGTGGAGGACGGCACCCGTCTCGCCGCCCGCATCCGCAGGGGCGAGCTGCCCATGCCCGACGACGACGTGGCCGCCGACCGCTACCTGATCGCCGACGCGATGCTCGCGGCGGCCGGCTTCTCCTGGTACGAGGTCTCCAACTGGGCGGCCTCCGAGCCCGCCCGCTGCCGCCACAACCTGCTGTACTGGACCGGCGGCGACTGGTGGGGCGTCGGCCCCGGCGCGCACGGCCACGTCGGCGGCACGCGCTGGTGGAACGTCAAGCACCCCGCCGCGTACGCCGCGCGCCTGGCCGAGGGGCGTTCCCCGGCCCACGCCCGCGAGGTGCTGGCCCCCGAGGACCGGTACGTGGAGCGGCTGATGCTGGAGCTGCGGCTGGACTCGGGCTTCCCCGTGGCGGAGATCGGCCCGGACGCCCGCACGGCCCTCGCCCGCGCGCTCGGCGACGGCCTGCTCGACCCGGGGCCGTTCCGCGCGGGCCGCGCCGTCCTCACCCTGAAGGGCCGCCTGCTCGCCGACGCGCTGGTCCGCGACCTGACCTGAGCGGGCCCGTGGGACCCCGGAAAGGCCGGGCGAGGGTCAGGAGGCGTTCTCGGCCGTCACGAAGTCGATCAGTTCCTCGACGCGGCCGAGCAGCTCGGGTTCCAGGTCGGCGTAGCCGCGTACGGAGCCGAGGATGCGCCGCCAGGCGTCGGCGGGCTCGCCGCGCCAGCCGAGGGCGGCGATCACGCCTTCCTTCCAGGGGATGCCGCGCGGCACCTGCGGCCAGGCGGGGATGCCCACCACGGAGGGCTTGACGGCCTGCCACACGTCCACGAACGGGTGGCCCACCACGAGCACGTGCGGCGAGGTGACCTCGGCGGCGATGCGGCTCTCCTTGGACCCGGCCACCAGGTGGTCCACCAGCACCCCGAGGCGGCGCCCGGGGCCGGGGCCGAACTCGTCGACGATCGCCGGCAGGTCGTCCACCCCTTCGAGGTACTCGACGACGACGCCCTCCACGCGCAGGTCGTGGCCCCAGATCTTCTCGACCAGGGAGGCGTCGTGGACGCCCTCGACGTAGATGCGGCTCTCCTTGGCGACCCGCGCCTTCAGCCCGGCGACCGCGATCGATCCCGACGCGCTGCGCGCCGGGCCGGACGCGGCGGAGGGGGCCGGGCGCACCAGCGTGACCGGCTCGCCCTCCAGCAGGAAGGCCGCGGGGGCGAGCGGGAACAGCCGCCGCCGCCCGAAGCGGTCCTCCAGCGTTACGGCCTCCTTGTCGCAGGCCACGACGGCGCCGCAGAAGCCGCCGCCGGCGTCCTCGACCACGAGGCCGGGTTCGGCGGGCACCTGGGGGATCTTCCCGCGCAGGGGCCTGCGCCAGTCGCCGGCGAGCACGTCACGTCCGTAGTCCCGCATAACCGGGCACGCTAGCAAAATCAGACCCGCGGATGCGGCCCCTGGGGCGCCTGCGGCCACGCGCCGCGCGTCTCGGCGGTGCGGGCGGCACGGGCACGGCGGCGCCGGACGACGATCACGATCGTGACGATCGACGCGAACAGGAAGCCCGCGAGGGGGATCAGGAACAGGGCCGCCGCGCCCTTGGCGAAGCCGCCGGCGCTGGCGGTCAGGCGCTTGCCGATCCCGAAGAGGACCTTCCCGCCCTGGGTCTCACAGCTGATCTGGTAGGTGCCGGCCGCGGGCACGGTGATGTCGAACATGCCCTCCCAGGTGCGCCCGTTCGCCGTGATCGTCTGACGGATGGTCGTCGGGGTGAGCTTCACGGGCTGCCCCGTGAGGTCCTGGGCGAGGCAGGTCACGTTGGTCGGCCCGGACGCCGAGGCGTACAGGACGGGCTGGTCCAGCGGGTTCAGGGGGGCGGACACCTTGCCGCCGCTCTGGAAGACATGGGTCGGGGCGATCTGCTCGACGGCGCCCACGAAGCCGCTGAAACCCGCCCAGACGCCCACGACGACGCTGAGGGCGAAGACGAGCCAGGCGAGCGGGATCCACCGCCTGCGGGGACGCAGCGGGGCCGCCGGCTGCGGGACGCCCGGGACGCCGTACGCCGGGCCGCCGGGCGGTGGTCCGGAGACGGGGCCGCCCGGGGGCGGCACGGGACCCCGCGGCGGGCCGCCGGGGGGCGGGGCGGTGGGGCCGCCCGCCGGGGGAGGGCCGTACGCGGGGCCGCCGGGGAGGGGACCGCCGTGCGGGCGGGGGCCGCCGGGCGGGGGAACAGGGGGCCGGCCGTGGTGTTCCGGGGGGCCCTGGTGGGGGATCCGGGGTGCCGGGCCGCCCGGACCTGGCTCTTTCTCGGTCATGATCCCAGTGTGGACGACGGGCCTTGTCATCAGATAGCAAGTGGCTTGTCACTGACCGGGTGAGGTCGTGCCATCGTCTTATCGCACGCCGGCGGCCGGGGCCGTACACTTGGCACTCAGGAACACAGAGTGCCAGCCAGCTGTGCACGCAGGCACGATCGCGAGGCAGGAGGTGAGCACGTTGCTCGACGACCGTAAGCTGGCCGTCCTGCGCGCCGTTGTCGAAGATTACGTGTCCACCAACGAGCCGGTCGGGTCCAAGGCGTTGGCCGAGCGCCACAATCTGGGCGTCTCCCCGGCCACCGTCCGCAACGACATGGCCGTGCTCGAGGAGCAGGGGTACATCACGCAGCCGCACACCAGCGCGGGCCGCGTGCCGACCGACAAGGGTTACCGGCTGTTCGTCGACAGGCTGTCCCAGATCAAGCCGCTGTCGGCCGCGGAACGCCGGGCGATCGAGACGTTCCTCGCCGGCGCCGTCGATCTCGACGACGTCGTCACGCGCACGGTCCGGCTGCTCGCCCAGCTCACCCGTCAGGTCGCGGTGGTCCAGTACCCCTCGCTGACCCGCTCGACGGTGCGCCATGTCGAGCTGGTGCCGCTCGCCGAGCGGCGCATCATGCTGGTGCTGATCACCAACACCGGCCGGGTGGAGCAGCGTGTCGTCGACCTTCCCGAGGTGGTGGGCGACGATCGCATCGCGCATCTGCGGGCGCTGCTGAACGCCTCGCTGGACGGGTGCGGGCTCAACCGCGTGCCCGACACGATCGCCGATCTGCCCGAGCGGCTTCCCGAGGAAGAGCGCCCGGTGGCGGCCACTATCCTGTCGGTGTTGCTGGAGACTCTGGTCGACCGCCACGAGGAGAAGATCATCTTCGCCGGGGCGGCCAACCTCGCGGGCGACTTCACCGTCGGCCTGCGCGATGTTCTCGAAGCCCTGGAAGAGCAGGTCGTGCTCATGCGGCTGCTCGGCGAGGCGGACGAACATTCCGCGCTCATGGTGCGCATCGGTTCGGAGAACCCGTACTCGGGTCTTCACGGCACCTCGATCGTCGCCGCAGGATACGGTTCGGGCGACAACGAACTGGCTCGGCTCGGAGTGCTGGGCCCGACGCGAATGGACTACCCGGTGACTATGGGAGCGGTGCGCGCGGTGGCGCGCTATGTCGGCCAGATCCTGGCGGGGTCCTAGGTGGCCCGCGACTATTACGGCATCCTCGGGGTCCGCCGTGACGCCAGTCAGGACGAGATCAAGAAGGCGTACCGCCGGCTCGCCCGCGAGCTGCACCCCGACGTCAACCCCGACCCCGAGACGCAGGAGCGTTTCAAGGAGATCAACCAGGCGTACGAGGTCCTGTCGGACCCGAACAAGCGCCAGATGTTCGATCTCGGCGCCGACCCGATGGGCGGGGGAGCGGGCGCGGGCGCCGCGGGCTTCGGCGCGGGCTTCCCGTTCAGCGACATCATGGACGCCTTCTTCGGCGGGGCCGGCGCCACGCGCGGCGGGCCGCGGTCCCGGGCCAGGCGCGGGCGCAACGCGACCATCCGCGTCGAGCTGGACCTGTCGGAGTCCGCGTTCGGCACCACGCGCGAGCTGGTCGTCGACACCGCCGTGCTGTGCGGGGTCTGCTCGGGGTCCGGCGCCGCGCCGGGCACCCACCCCGACACCTGCGACATGTGCCACGGCCGTGGCGAGGTTTCGCAGGTCACCCGGTCGTTCCTCGGCCAGGTGATGACGTCGCGGCCGTGCCCGCAGTGCGGCGGCTTCGGCTCGATCATCTCCCACCCCTGCCAGGAGTGCTCCGGCGACGGCCGCGTGCGCACCCGCCGCACCATCAAGGTGCGCATCCCCGCCGGCGTCGAGGACGGCACCCACATCCAGCTCGCCGGCGAGGGCGAGGTCGGCCCCGGCGGTGGCCCCCCCGGCGACCTCTTCCTGGAGATCGTCGAGCGTCCGCACTCCACCTTCGAGCGCCGCGGCGACGACCTGCACTGCACCGTCCAGATCCCCATGACCGCCGCCGCCCTTGGCACCATCCTCACGGTGGAGACCCTGGACGGCGCCGAGGAGATCGACGTGCGCCCCGGCACCCAGTCCGGGCAGGTCATCCCCCTCTACAGCCGGGGTGTGCAGCGGCTCAACGAGACCGGCAGGGGTGACCTGCTGATCCACGTCAACGTCGAGACCCCGCACCGGCTCGACCCCGCGCAGGAGGAACTGCTCAAAGAGCTGGCCAAGCTGCGCGGCGAGGAACGCCCGCCCGGCAAGTTCGCGCCCGGGCAGCAGGGCTTCTTCTCCCGGCTCAGGGACGCCTTCAACGGCCGCTGACGCGGGCCCGGTCCTTCCGGGCCCCCGTGGCGCCCGGGAGGCGCAGGAGCGCGGCTAAGGTTTGCGGGTGAGCGTCCCCGTGTTCCTCGTCGGCGACCTGTCCGGCGACGAGATCCTCCTGTCCGGCCCCGAGGGGCGGCACGCCGCCACCGTCCGCAGGCTGCGCGCCGGGGAGCGCGTCGACCTCACCGACGGCAGGGGCGCGGTCGCCGAGTGCGCCGTGGAGTCCGCCGGCAAGGACGCGCTGCGGCTGCGGGTGCTCGGCCGGTACGAGGTCCCCGCGCCCGCGCCGCGCCTGGTCGTCGTGCAGGGCCTGCCCAAGGGCGACCGGGGCGAGCTGGCCGTCGAGATGATGACCGAGGCCGGGGTGGACGTCATCGTGCCGTGGGCCGCGGCGCGCTGCGTGACGCAGTGGAAGGGCGAGCGCGCGGGCAAGGCGCTGGCCCGCTGGAGGTCGGCGGCCAGGGAGGCGGGCAAGCAGGCCAGGCGCTTCCACCTGCCGGAGGTCGCCGAGCAGGCCACGACCGCCGAGGTCGCGCGGCTGATCGAGGACGCCTCGGCCGCCGCGGTGCTGCACGAGGAGGCCGCCGAGCCCTTGTCCCGGCTGCCGGTGCCGTCGGCGGAGGACGGCGGCGACATCGTGATCGTCGTCGGGCCCGAGGGCGGCGTCACCGACGACGAGATCGCCGCGTTCCAGGAGGCCGGGGCCACCGCGGCGCTGCTCGGGCCCACCGTCCTGCGCACCTCGACGGCGGGCGTGGCCGCGGCGGCGGTGCTGCTCGCCCGCACCGGCCGCTGGTAGGCACAAGGACGCCACCGAAGCGCGAAAGGGCCCGCACGCGCCGCTCCACGCCCCCTGGGGGCGATGGGAGCGCGCCTGCGGGCCTTTCGCGTCAGCTCTGCAGGGTCTCCGACGTGAGCGTCCCCGTGGAGCCTTCCGCCGTCATCTGCGGGGTGGCGGAGGGAGGCGTGCTCGCCGTCGGGGTCGGCGTGCAGCTGTGGCAGGGCTCCGGGGTCGTGGTCGCCGTCGGCGTGGGCGGCGGCACCTTGGTCGTGGTCGGCGTCGGAGTCGGCGTGGGCTTCCGCGACGGCCCTGGCCGGGTGGTCTCCTCGGGAGACCCACCGGTCGGCGAGGGCGAGGCGCAGGGCCCCACCGACTCCAGGGCGCCCGGCTCCGCCGGGGGCGGGACCGCCGTCGGGCAGTCCGAGCCCGGCGTGGGCGACGGCGTCGGCTTGATCGTCGGAGTCGGCGCCGCCGAGGTCGTCGCGCCCGGCACCGCGGGCTGCGTGCCGGTCACGGGCCGGCGGTTGGGATCGACCCAGGGCCTGCGCGTGCTCGACTCGTCGGGCGGGTCGGTGGTGAACTCGACCTGCACGATGGGGTGCTGGTCGGGGGTGAACTGCTCGCGCAGGTTGGGCACGAGCATCACCACGGTGGCGGCCACCAGGACCGCGCCCAGCGCCGACGCGCCGGCACGCCACCAGAAGACGCCTCGCAGGCCGCGCGTGCCGCGCTGCTCGATGCGGGTGCGAATGATCTCCAGTCCGTCCGCGGACGGGACGACAGACTCCGCCTCCGCGCGCAAGACACGGCGCAAGATCTCGCCGGACTCGTCGGGGGCCTCGGTCATGACAATTGCTCCAGTACAGTGCGTAGTGCGGCCATTCCGCGGGCTGTGTGGCTCTTCACCGCACCCTTGCTGATGCCCATGGCATCAGCGATCTCCGCTTCCGAAAGGTCGCCGTAATACCGCAGCACCAAGGCTTCGCGCTGTCTGGTGGGCAGGCCGCGCAGCGCCTCGATGACGGCCGACCGCTCAAGCTCGCCGATGGCCCCGTTCTCCGCGCTCGGCGCGTCGGGCAGGCCCTTGGGAGCGTACTTCTCCACGACGGCGCGATGGCGCAGCACGGAGCGGGATCGGTTCACGACCGATTGGCGCAGGTAGGCGAGTGCCTTGTCGGGGTCGCGCAGGCGGCGCCACGCTCCGTGGAGGGCGACGAAGGCGTCCTGGACGACTTCCTCCGCGGTCGCGGTGTCGCGTACCAACAGCACGGCGAGACGCACGAGCGACCGATAGTGGGCGCTGTAAAGCGCCGTAACGGCCGTGTCGGCGTCCCACCCGACGGGCACCGCCCCCATCGACCTTTCGGCCACGAGGGTCTCGGTGGTCACATCTGTTGGACGCGCGGCCTTCCCAGAGGGTTTACGCTCTGCCGGTTCTTTAGGGGGCATGACCCAGTTGTGTCCTCGACGGTGGCCTCGCCGACACTGAACGTTGTCTGCCGCTGAAGTGTCGCACATCAACCCTAGCCGGGAGGATCTTTCGGCGGGACCACCGCGGGATTACCGATTGGCAACGGAGGTGACTACCATTCCGCCGTGACAGACTGCCTGTTCTGCAAGATCGTCAGCGGGGACGTCCCCGCCACGATCGTCCACGAGACCGCGCGCACGGTCGCCTTCCGGGACGTCAACCCGCAGGCGCCCACGCACGTGCTGGTCATCCCCAAGGGCCACTACGAGAACGCCGCGGCGCTCGCGGCGGCCGACGACGGCCTCGCCGACGAGGTCCTGACGGCCGCCCACGCGATCGCCGTCCAGGAAGGCGTGGCCGAGGACGGCTACCGCTTCGTGTTCAACACCGGCCCCGCCGCGGGTCAGACGGTGTTCCACGTGCACGGACACGTGCTGGGCGGCCGGACGATGCACTGGCCTCCCGGCTGATCCTCCCGGGGCTCCGAGGGGCGCGCACCTGGCCTGCGGGAAGGGCGCGTCCCGGATACGATGGGCCTTGGTCAGCGGCGCGGCCGGGCCGGGTGCGAGACGTCACCGAAGGGCGTCATCGACGGACATCTCGGTCATCCGGGCGAGCGCGACCAGGCATCCACTTCGAACCCGCAGACAGCAGCACATCCAGACCGGGAGGCGAGCAGGCCGCAAGGGCCGCCCATGTCCGAGTCACAAGAACCCCGCGGTGCCGCCAGGAACGGCGCACCCGCCACCGAACCTCCACGCGCCAAGGGCCCGTCCCGCACCCAGGCCAAAGTGGTGATCCCGGACGATCACTCCATGGTGACCATCCTGGGCTCCCGTGACGAGCTCCTGCGGGTCATCGAAGGCGCCTTCCGCGCCGACGTCCACGTGCGCGGCAACGAGATCACCATCAGCGGCAGCCCCGAGGAGAGCAGCCTCGTCGTGCGGCTGTTCGAAGAGATGGTCGAGCTCGTCAGGTCCGGGGCCCAGCTCACCACCGACGCCGTCGAGCGCAGCATCGCCATGCTCCGCATGAGCTCCGGCCGCCCCGCCGACGTGCTCTCCCTGGACATCCTGTCCTCCCGCGGCCGCACGATCCGCCCCAAGACGGTGAACCAGAAGCGCTACGTCGACGCGATCGACAAGCACACCATCGTCTTCGGCATCGGCCCCGCCGGCACGGGCAAGACCTACCTGGCCATGGCCAAGGCCGTGAAGGCCCTGCAGGCCAAAGAGGTCAACCGCATCATCCTCACCCGTCCCGCGGTCGAGGCCGGCGAGCGGCTCGGCTTCCTGCCCGGCACCCTCTACGAGAAGATCGACCCCTACCTGCGCCCGCTCTACGACGCCCTGCACGACATGCTCGACCCCGACTCGATCCCGCGCCTGATGGCCGCTGGCACGATCGAGGTCGCCCCGCTCGCGTACATGCGCGGGCGCACGCTCAACGACGCCTTCATCATCCTGGACGAGGCGCAGAACACCTCGCCCGAGCAGATGAAGATGTTCCTCACGCGCCTGGGCTTCGGAGCCAAGATCGTCGTCACCGGCGACGTCACCCAGATCGACCTTCCGGGCGGGCAGCAGAGCGGCCTCAAGGTCGTCCAGGATATCCTGGATGGCATTCCGGACATCCATTTCAGCAGGCTGACGAGCGCGGACGTCGTGCGGCACAAGCTGGTGAGCGACATCATCGACGCCTACAGCCGTCACGACCTCGCGACCGCCGAGCCCCACGCCATCAAGGGCGGCAAGCGCCCGCGGGAGAGATAGAGAACGCGATGAGTATCGAGGTGGCCAACGAGTCGGGCGTCGAGGTCGACGAGACCGCGCTCGCGAAGCTGGCCGGTCATGTGCTGGGGCGCATGGGCATCCATCCTCTCGCCGAGCTCTCCATCCTCGTCGTGGACGAGCCGGCGATGTCCCAGTTGCACGAGAAGTGGATGGGCGAGCCCGGCCCGACGGACGTGCTCGCCTTCCCCATGGACGAGCTGCGGCCGAGCCCCGGCGGATCCCGCCAGGAGGGCGACGCCCCGCTCGACCCGGCGCTCCTCGGCGACGTGGTGCTGTGCCCGCAGGTCGCGGCCAGGCAGGCCGCGGAGGCCGGCCACAGCACCGCCGACGAGCTGGAGCTTCTCTGCACCCACGGCATCCTGCACCTCCTCGGCTATGACCACGCCGAGCCCGAGGAGCACGCGGAGATGTTCGGCATCCAGGGTGAGTTGCTGGACGCGTGGCGGGAGGTGCGGCGGGAGCCGTGAGTTCCCCCGGTGGGTGGCTGATCTCCGCCGCCCTTCTGATCGTCGTCGGTGGCCTGCTGGCCGGCGCGGAGACGGCGCTGACGCGCATCTCGCGCGTGCGCGCCGAGGAGTTCGTCCGCAAGGGCAGGCGCGGCGCCGAGCGCCTCCAGGCGATCGTCGCCGACCCGCCCCGCTACCTGAACCTCGTGCTGCTGCTCAGGCTGAGCTGCGAGCTGGTCGCCACGGTGGTCGCCACGCTGCTGTTCATCGACTGGCTGGGCGACGAGGGCCAGGCGTACGCCGTGGCCGCCGGCGTGATGATCGTGATCAGCTACGTCATCGTCGGCGTCTCGCCCCGGACGCTCGGCCGCCAGCACGCCGAGCCGATCGCGCTGGCCAGCGCCCCCATCGTCTACGGGCTCACCCGCATCTTCGGGCCGCTGCCCAAGCTGCTGATCCTCCTCGGCAACGCGCTGACGCCCGGCAAGGGCTTCCGCGAGGGCCCGTTCACCTCCGAGGCCGAGCTGCGCGAGCTGGTGGACCTGGCCGAGGAACGCCGGGTCATCGAGCCCGACGAGCGCCAGATGATCCACTCGGTGTTCGAGCTGGGGGACACGCTGGTCCGCGAGGTCATGGTGCCCCGCACGGACATGGTGTTCATCGAGCGCGGCAAGACCCTGTCCCAGGCCCTTTCCCTGGCGCTGCGCAGCGGCTTCTCACGCATCCCCGTGGTCGGCGAGAACGAGGACGACGTCGTCGGCATCGCCTACCTCAAGGACATCGTGCGGCGCGTCCACGAGGCCGGCGGCGACGGCGAGGCGGAGGGCGAGAAGGTCTCCTCCCTCATGCGCCCCGCCACCTACGTGCCCGAGAGCAAGCCGATCGACGAGCTGATGCGCGAGATGCAGGCGCGCCAGATCCACCTGGCGATCGTCATCGACGAGTACGGCGGCACGGCCGGCCTGGTCACGATCGAGGACGTCCTGGAGGAGATCGTCGGGGAGATCACCGACGAGTACGACCAGGAGGCCCCGCGCGTGGAGTGGCTGGAGGACGGCGGCGCCCGCGTCACCGCCCGGCTGCCGGTGGACGAGCTCGGCGAGCTGTTCGACGTCGAGCTGGACGTCGAGGACGTCGACACGGTCGGCGGCCTGCTCGCGCACGCCCTCGGCCGCGTCCCCATCGCCGGCTCCCGCGCCACCGTGGACGGCCTCACCCTCACCGCCGAGAGCACCGCCGGCCGCCGCAACCGCATCAGCACGGTCGTCGTCCACCGCGTCCCCCCACCCGAGGACCCGGCCGAGCCCACCGAAGAGGTCCCGGAGAAGTCCGGCACCTGACCGCGCCCGAGGGGCGGGCCGGGCGCCGCCCGGCTTCCGCGCGTCCACGACCGTCACCTGTTCCGCTCGCCGGGCTTCCGTCGTCCGCCGGGCCTCCCGGGCCTATTCGTGCTGTTCAGAGGGCTGGTGTCCCCCCGAGACGCGGGTGGGTTGCGGCTTATGTGGTGGTTGGCGGCAAGCATCCTTTAAGTGGCTTGCAAGTGGGGCGTGGGATCTTTTTCTCAGGCGCTCAACGGCTCGGGGCGCCGGTAAGGGGGAGGGCCGGTGTGCCGGGGAGGGGTTCGCGGCAGGCCGGTCAGAGCCGGGGGGATGGCGTGACGGCCTCGGCCGGGAGACCGGCCGGGGCGCGCCACGCCAAAAGGGCGCCCCACCCGGGCTGGGTGGGTGGGGCGCCCTTTTGGGCTTTCCGTTCGAAACCGGTCAGCAGACGACGCTCGGCGTCGGAGCCGGTCAGCAGACGACGCTGGTGGTCACGGAGCCGGTCAGGAGATGACGGTGGGGGCCACGGGGCCGTCGCCGCCCCAGACGCTTTCGTCCTCGGTGAGCCAGGTGGAGCGTTCGCGCTCCTGGTTCGCCTCGCCGCCGGCGCCGCCCATCGGCATGAACGGCATGCCGCCCATGGCGCCGTTCGCCGCCGCCGCGCGGCCGTTCACCCCCGCCGCCCCGGCCCCGCCGCCGCCCGGCGCGCCGTACGACGTCCCGCCGCCCGCGCCGAGCGGGCCGCCGCCGTACGGGACCGTGCCGAGGGGACCGGTGTAGCCGCCCGGCGGGATCGTGCCCGTCGGGTTGGTGAGGGTGGGGACGGCGTTGGGGTTGAGCCCCGGAGGCGTGTTGAGCTGGGTCGTGCCCGGCGGCATGGTCGTCGGGTTCGTGCCCGCCAGGTTGGTGGACCTGGGGTCGTTGGGGTCCAGCACGGGCGGCTGGCCGCCGTTCGGAACCGAGCCGGGCGGCGTGCCGCCGGGAAGGCCGGTACCCGGGTCGCCGGGGCCGCCGGTCGAGGGCGGGGCACCGGTGCCGGGACCGCCCGGGCCGCCGGTGCCGGGACCGGTCACGTCCGGCCCGGGCACCTTCGGCCCGCCGGTGGAGCCGTCCGGGTTCAGCAGCGCGCCGTCGAGGCCCGTGCCCGAGAACTTCGGCATGCCGGCGCCGCCGGTGTAGGGCGAACCCGTGTACGGCGAGCCCGTGTACGGGTCGACCACCGGGGTCACCGGCACGGTGATCGGCGGCCCCGGCGCGGGCAGGACGGTCGTCACGTCTGGGGGAAGCTTGTTGTAGACCGCGGTGATCTGCTTGTTCAGCTCTTCGAGGTGCTTGCGGGCCTTGTCGTTGTCGGAGTCGGTGTCCCCGGCGATGGCGTCCGAGACGATGGTGATCGGCGAGATGGTCTTCCAGTTCGCGCCGATGTCGTCGTCCCAGGTGAACCAGCCGCTCTCTGGCAGGTTCGCCCTGGCCTTGCGCAGCTCGTCGGCGTAGAGGTTGTGCGCCGCGCCGACCTGCCTGGCCCGCTCCGAGAGCTCGCGGGCGGACGCGTGCAGCATCCGCAGAGCCTGCTGGGCCTGCGCGGACGACTTGTCCTTCCAGTCCCCGGCCATCGTGCCGGCGACCGACTCCAGCAGCGACATGGTGTCGTGGAGCACCTCCGCCGCGCGGATGTAGGCGGCGCCCGCCGTGGCCACGCCGTCGGGGTCGGTGTTCTGGAGCTTGTTCCGCACGCTCTCGACGCTCCCGTAGGAGCCGGAGTCCCCGTGCGGCGCCGCCGTCCCCGCCTTGATCGGCTGAATGTCGCTGATCCGGTTCATGCCAACCCATCGCCTCGTTGTCGATCACATGCCGCGTCGCTCACACGCCGCCGGCCACGACCTCGTCACGTGTCGGTCGTGCTCGCGGTCTCCGCCTTGCCGATGTTGGCGAACGCCGCCTTCGCCGCCACCACCGCGGCCTCGTACTGGGCGATCAGCTTGTCGTAGCTGACCGTGATCGCCGTGTGCCCCTTGCCGAAGACCACGGCGAGCTGCTGGGCCGCGTCCCACTCGCCGAGGTGGCCCGACGTCACCTGCCCGTGCCCCTTGAGGTGCGCCGAGGTGCCGGAGGCGTAGCCCTTGAGCCGCTCGATGTCCTTCTCCAGCGCCTTGATCAGGTTCTTCACGGTGGGATGGTGGATGTCGACGCCATCCTTGGGCGGCTCCAGGCCCGGCCACTTGTCGTCCAGCTTGAAGCCGTTGTAGACGAAGCCGCTCTCTCCGTACTCGCCCATATTTGTCCCCTAGGTTCTCGGCGACCGCCCCGTCCGGGACGGCCGGGGAGCGCGCGTTCCCGTCACTTGCCGTCGAACATGGCGACGTTGGCCTTCTCGGCGAGCGAGAAGTTCTCGTGCCCCTGCTCGATCACCGCGCCGAGCCGCTGGAGCAGGGCGGCCATGCGCCCGGAGGCGGCGTCCCACTGCGCCCGCGCGGACCAGTAGGCGTTGCGCGCGTCGCCGTCCCACTCGCCGAGCAGGCGGTCGAGGTCGGTTTCGAGCTGCTGGAGCGTGCCCTCCATCGCCTGCCACTGGCGGGCGAAGTCCTGGCGCCCGGTGGCCATCGTGCCGAAATTGACCAGCGTGCGGTCGACGTCGTTGTTGATGCCAGCCATGATGCTCTCCGTTCGTGGAGTTCCGGTTCAGGTCGCGGTCGCGCCGGCGGGTCAGCCGTTGATGTCGGCGGTGAGCCGCTGGGCCGTGGCGGCCTGCGCGTCCTCGGTCCTGCGGTACTGGGACTCGGTGGCGTGCAGCTTCCTCGCGAGTTCCTGCAGCTCACGCAGCACGATGCCGAGCTCGGTGTTCCACTGGTCGTACACCGACTCGAACGCCATTCCCGACTGGCCGCCCCAGCCCGCGCGCAGGTCGGTCACGTGGCCCTGGAGCTGGGTCTGGATGCCGCCGATCAGGGAGTGCGCGGTGTCGGTCTTCTTGGCGGCCTCGACGATCTGAGGGAGATTCGCAGCGGTCTGCTGGCCCACGGGTTACCTCCATGGAGTACGGCCTGGCCATGCCCACGGCGGCCCGCAATGCGGATAACGCATCGTCGTGCCCCCGCGATGCTGATCGCCTGAAACACTAGGATCAATCACCACAGGGTGGCCATCTGTCGTATTGCGAGTCAATAACGGTTTTCCGTACATCTGACTAAAAACTATCTCGCCTGTCTCACGGCCTGACGGTGCCCGTCGAGACGTCCGTCGCGGTGATCGGCACGGGCGTGCGCGCGGCGGCCGGGTCCAGGACGGGGCCCTCGGGGATCAGGTGCAGCAGGTGGGCGGGCACCGGCGCGACGTCGGTGTCGCCGTACCCCAGCTTGGCCACCAGGTCGGCCGAGACCAGCGGGAACCTGCGGCCCTGGTCGGTGACCAGCGAGTAGTCCCGCACCGCGTCGAGCTGCCCGTCGCCCGGGAGCAGCCCCGCGAGCACCGCGCCCCCCGGCGGCAGCAGCACCTGGTCGAAATGGTCCTGGTCGGAGCCCGCCGCGGCCGGCGCCGGCATCCGCAGCCGCCCGCCGATCGTCAGCCGCGCCCGCGTGGACCCCTTCCGCGTGTCGGAGTACACCGCGCACAGCGGGGCCGACCGGTCCGGGACGCCGATCACCGGCATCGTCGCGGGCAGGCCCTCGGCGGCCAGAGAGGTGGCCGACCGGGGCGCCGCGTTGGCGTGCGCGGCGTCCACCTCGACCGGCTCCACGGGAGCGCGGCCGTACGCCGCCTTGGTGGCCGGGTCCTCCAGCAGGAGGGTGGCCTGCGTCTGGGTCAGCGTCGCGAGGCCGTCGCGCAGCAGCACGTACCAGCGGTCCCCGCCGCCGGTCACGCCCGGCACCTTGTACACCCGCCCGGCCGCCGACGCCCGGCCGTCGGGGCCCCGGGTCGCGCGCCCGAGCCCGGGGATCTTGGGCGCCCGGAAGTCCGGGCCGATGGGCAGCGCGTTCAGCCAGCTCGCCGGCACCAGGCGGTCCCGGCCCTCGGCCAGCGCGCGCACGACCGAGTCCGGCACGCGCATGCGGCGGTCGGCCAGCACCACCCAGGACTGCTGCCCGTCGTCGGCGATCATCGCCTCCGGCCCGAACGGCCTGCCGCCGACGTCCATGCCGCCCACCAGCGTGCTGTACGGCCTGCGCGTGCCGTCCGGCTCCACGGCCTCGGCGACGCACGCCGACCACGGGCCGTGGACCAGCCGCTCGGGCCGGGGCAGCGAGTCCGGCGCGCCCGGGATGCCCACCAGCGCCCCGCGCGAGAACCCCTGCAGCGACGCCGACGACACCGTGCGCACCGTGACCTGCGGGGCGTCCAGCAGCAGGCGCGCCGAGACGTAGTTGGCCACCGGCAGCAGCCTGGCCTCGCGTTCGCTGTACACGTACGTCGCGCCGGTCTCCTCCTCGACGATCAGCGTGCCGGGCTCGGTGAGCGCGGTGGCGCCGCCCGGCCTGATCAGCCCCCAGATGCCGAACGCGGCCGTCACCAGCACCGCCAGCAGGACGCCGCAGAACATGGCGACGTTGTGCCGGCGCATGGGCGACTCGGGGACGTCGGGCTCGCCCTGGAGCAGCGCCGTCCCGAGCCGCTGCATCATCAGCCGGTGCGCCTGGTAGAGATCGCGACGGGTCTGCATGTCACCCCAGCCTTGCCTGGCGGATCATGGCCGCCAGCATAGAAGCGCGTGCGGCGCGCGGGGGCGTCGACTAGTCTGCGAATCCACCGATCAAGACCGGGCCTGCGGACACGGGGGGCGCGAGTGAGCGGGGAACGACGCATAGAGGCGCTGCTCAACGGGGACGACCCCGGTATGGCGGCCTCCGCACCAGTGCACGGGGGGCCCGCCACCGAGGGCGGGCTCCAGGGTGGCCCCTACTCGCCCGACGGTCCGGCGACACCCGGCGGTCAGGGATTCGCCTACGGAGACGAGGCGCCGGTCGGCTCTGGCATGCCGTTCGGGGTGGGCGATCCCGTCGGGTCCGGCCCGCCCGGTGACGGCGGCGGGCCACTCTTCCAGGTGACGGGGCCGTCACGGCCCGAGACGCGTGACCTGATCTATCAGAACGGCGGCGACCCCGACGACGGGGGGCCGATCGACCCGCTGGAGCCGCGGTGGCCGCACGCGTTCGAGGTGACCGGCGACCCCGGTGATCCGGGTCAACCGGGTGATCCGGGACAGCCCGGCGACCCCGGGCAGCCAGATGAGCCTGGGCAACCGGGCGATCCGGGTCCGTACGTCCCTGACCCGGACATCCCTGACCCCAACGTTCCCGGGCCCACGTCACCGGATCCGATCATCCCCGACCCCAACGTGCCGAGTCCGACCGTCCCGGATCCGAACATCCCCGGCCCGAACGTTCCCGACCCCAACGTCCCCGGTCCGACCGTCCCGGATCCGAAGCTGCCCGACCCCAGCGTGCCCGGCACGGATCCGAAGGTTCCGTCCATCCCGGACCCGAACCTGCCGGGCGGCGCGAACCCCGTCGGCTCGGGTCCCGCGGTGCCGGACCTGCCCGGCGGGGGAGGAGGGCCCGGAGGCGGGGGCCCGTCGGGCGGGGGAGGCGGCTTCCCGTCGATCCCCGCGGCGCCGGCCGGTCCCGGTCAGCAGCCGGGGACCTCGCAGGGGCCCGCGCTGCCCGCCGACGCGGGGAAGACCCGCAAGGCGGACCCCGCCGCGCTGCGCGGGCTCGGCGACACCATCGACACCCAGGCCGGCGGCAAGATGGACGGCTCGCGGCAGAAGACGAGCCAGATCCACGTCGGCTTCCCCGCGTTCGGGGTGATCGGCATGGGCATCGCCGGCGCGCACACGCAGGTCCGCGACAGCGCGGCCGGCCACCTGCGGGAGGGGCGGGAGACCCTCACCCAGTGGAAGGACATGCTGCACACCTCGGCCCGGTACTGGACGCTGGCCGAGGAGGCCAGCACCACCAAGGGCACCTAGCGAAAGGCCCCCATGAGCTACGAGAACGGCGTCACGCTGCACACCATCGGGCTCGCGGGCATGGCGGCGTTCTCGGCGCTCAACCCGCGCGGATGGCCCATCTTCCTCATGGCCGGCGCGTCGCTCGCCAACCCCGGCGGCATGGACAAGGCCGCGCGCGACTGGCACAGCGTCGCCGCCGACTTCGACGGCCTGGTCACCGAGCTGACCAACCTCACCAACGGTGTGCCGGACGAGAAGTGGACCGCCGAGGACCGCAAGGCGTTCGAGGCGAGCGTCGCGGCCTTCAAGCAGGAGCTGAAGAAGAGCGGCAACGTCCACGGGGGCGTCGGCGACAGCATGGACAACCTGGCCAAGCTGTACTACGCTTTCTCGCTGGTGGTGTTCTCCGTGGGCGGCATCCTGCTGGCCCTGGTCGGCGCGGTCGCCGCCGCGATGGCCACCGGGGTCGGCGCGGCCCCGGCGCAGGCCGCCGCGGGTGCCATCGCCACGGGGCTCCAGAGGGTGGTCGCCGCGGCCCAGAAGAAGAAGCTGCTCGCGCTGGGTGTCGCGTCGGGCCTGATGTACGCCGTCTACATGTGGAACCAGAGCAAGCAGGGGGAGCTCCAGCAGAAGGGGATGAACCCCAGCGGCGGCGGCCAGCCGATGTTCACCCAGGTCGCCACGCTGAACCTGACCACCGGCGACAGCGCCCTCCCCGGCACGGGAACCCTCCCCGGCGTCCCCGGGCTGCCCGCCGACGGCACCCTCCCCGGCGCTCCCCGGGTGAGCTAGGGCCGCGCCGGGTCCGTCAGAGGTCGAGGCGGCGGCGGACGCGGTCCAGCTCGGACATGACGTCGTCGAAGACGCGGTTGTAGGCGTCCTCGGCCTCCTTGGCGCGGGCGATCGCGGCCTCGGGGTCCTCCAGCAGGCGCATGGGGTCGTCCTCGGCGCCGAAGACCTCCGCCATGGCCTCGTCCGTCTTCTCGCGCAGGTCGCGGGCCGCGTCCCCGGACACCGTCTTGATCAGCGCGGCCAGGTCGTTGGAGGCCAGCCGCATGGCGCGCGGGTTCAGCTCCAGCTCGCGCAGCCCCTCGGCGCCGTACTCGACGGTGACCAGGTGGTCCTTGTCCTGGGCACGGCCCACTAGCTCGGCGAGCCGCCGTTGCAGCCCTTCGACGCGGGCGAACTGCTCCTGGGCCTGGTTGAGCAGCTTCTCCAGGTCGATGCCGGCGAAGTCGCCGAACTCGGTCATGCGCCACTCTCCTTCGCCGCCGCGGCAAAGCCGACATCGAGGACCCTACAGCGATGGATCACCCCGCGTGCCCGTGCGTGAACGATGATCGGCGGGTGCGGGCGTGGCTGGAGGAGGCCGCCCGCGTGATGGACGACCACCGGCCGGGCTGAGGCCGCGGGCCGCCGGGTCACCCGGCCAGGCCGCGCACCCAGGAGTAGACGTCCAGCACGCCGAGGGCCAGCGGGAACATCCCGGCGATCAGCACGAACTCCACGATGTCCCCGGCGCGTCCCCAGAACGGCGTGGGGCGGCGCTGGGGGAGGAACAGCCCCATGCCCGCCGCGATCGCCGCCATGACGAGCAGCCCCGGCAGGACGAGCAGCGCGGCCGTGGTCCCGGTCAGCGCCACCGCGACCAGCAGGAGCACCAGGCCCGCGAGCCCGGCTCCGATCAGCCACAGGCGCTGGCCGACGCCGAGGAAGACCCGGGCGCGCATCAGCAGGGCGAAGGCCAGCGTGACCCGCATGGCCACGCCGGTCCACCCGGGCGAGCCGAGCAGGAGCAGCTCGGCGGCGACCGCGACCAGGGCGACGCCCGCGGCGAGGCCGGTGGCGAACCGCTCGGCGTCCACGGCGCGCCTCTTGACGTCGGGCCCGTCGAGCTCCTGGTCGTCGGCGCGCAGTTCGTCGGCGTTCCTGGGGGCGGACGGCAGCGGCAGCCGTGCCAGCCGGAACGACAGCGTGGGGATCAGCGGCGTGCAGGCCAGCACGAGGGCGGCGGTCAGCGCGGCGACGCCCGGGGCGGGCACGCCCCACACCATGACGGCGGCGGCGCCCGCGGCCCCGGTGATCGAGGCGAGCGCGACGCCGAAGAAGGCGGGGAGCCCTTCGGCGACGGCCCAGCCGGCGATCGTGGCGGCGAGCGCGGTGACGGCGAACGCCGCGAGCAGGCCGGGCGCGCCGAACCACGTCAGGCCCGCGTCCCCGCCCGTGGCGAAGAGCCCGGCCAGGAAGGCGTACGGCAGGGCGGCGTACCCGGCGACGGCTCCGGCCCCCGCGTCGCCGAGCGCCCGCGACAGCGCGGCCCCCGCGCCCACCAGCAGCAGGGCGAGCGCGCCCGCGACGATCGTGGCGAGCCGCCACGGCGGACCGGCGACGGCGACGGTGAGGGCGAGCGCGCCCGCGACCAGGCAGGCCGCGGTGGCGCCGAGACCGGTGGCCCGGGTGTGGCGGGGCTGCCAGCGGCCGGACCTCTCCTTGATGCCGGTGGCGATGGTGTCGGCGACGTCGTCGAAGACGGCCTCGGGCAGCTCGGACGGGCGGGGCAGCAGGTACAGCACCTCGCCGTCGCGCACGCCGAGCGCCGACAGGCCCGCGTCCAGGCTGAGCGGCCTGCCGCCCACGCGCTGGAGCGCCCAGCCGGTCGTGGTGAACGCGGCCTGGTCGGGGCTCTCGCCCGCGGCGGCCAGGAGGTTCGGCAGCAGGTGGGCGAGCGGGAGGTCGGAGGGGATCGCCAGGTCGACCCGCTTGCGGGGGGTGACGATCGTGACCCGGCTCATCGCCACGGCCGGGCCGGGCGGATGCAGGACGGCCGCGCGGGGCGCCCCGTCCGGCGCGGGCGGTCCGGCCGGCGGTCCCGGTATGGGGGGTGGTCCCGCCGTGGGGTTCAGCGTCACGCCGACTCCTTCATCACGCGCAATACCGTAGCGGCCCCACCGGCTCGGCGATGGCCGACATTTCCATCTTTGGGAGTGATGCGCGCTTTCTTGGAGATCGGGCGGGGACGAAGATCTGGATTCGCTACGGTTGGCCCAGACACGAGGTCTCCGGAAGGCCCGCGGCCGGGCCGCGGCACGGAGGCCGCGGAGGACCAGGTCCGCGACACAGGGGGAGCGACGTGGGAACTGTCGTCGTCCGGCGTCCCGAGCGCCGGCCGCCTCCGGCGCCGCCCCGCGGCGAGATCCTGCTGGAGTCCCCGCCGGAGATCCCCGAGACCACCTCCGGTGGGTTCGGGCAGATCCTCACCTTCATGCCGATGGTCGCCGGCGGCGCCGCCATGGGCCTGATGTTCACCGCCGGCGCGGGCGGCAGCCCCATCATGTACGTCGCCAGCGGCATGTTCGCGCTGTCCATGGTCGGCATGAGCCTGAGCCAGCTCGGCCGGGCCTCCGGCGAGCGCAAGTCCCGCCTCAACGGCCTGCGCCGCGACTACTTCCGCTACCTGTCCCAGACCCGCAGGAAGGTGCGCAGGGCGGCGCGGCAGCAGCGCGAGGCGCTCCAGTGGAACGGCCCCGACCCCGACGCGCTCTGGTCGTTCGTCATGGGCCCCCGCCTGTGGGAGCGGCGCCCCCGCGACGGCGACTTCGCCACCGTGCGGGCCGGCACCGGCACCCAGCGGCTCGCCGTCCAGCTCATCCCGCCCGACTCCAAGCCCGTCGAGGACCTCGACGCCATGGCCGCCGGCGCGCTGCGCCGCTTCGTCCGCGCCCACTCCTCCGTGGACGACCTGCCGATCGCGCTGGCCCTGCACTCCTTCGCCCGCATCCTGCCCACCGGCGACCCCGCCGCCGCGCGCGACCTGGTCAGGGCGCTGATCGGGCAGCTCGCCGTCTTCCACTCCCCGGAGGACATGCGGATCGCCGTGTGCGCCGGCAAGGAATGGCTGGCCCAGTGGGAGTGGGTCAAATGGCTGCCGCACGCCCTGCACTCCGAGGAGATCGACGCCGCCGGCCCCGTCCGGCTCATCGCCGAAGACCTGCGCGACCTCGACCGGCTGCTCGGCGGCGAGCTGAAGGACCGCGGCCGGTTCCGGCCCGGCGCCTCCGCCGAGTCGCTGCCCTACCACGTGGTGATCCTGGACGGCGGGTACGTCCCGCAGGACTCCCAGCTCGGCGCGGACGCCATCCAGGGCGTCACCGTCATCGACCTCGGCGGCGCCGCCGCGCCGGTGGAGGAGGGCGCCACGCTGCGGCTGGAGGTCCTGTCCGACCGGTTCAACCGCGTCGTCCTCGACCACGCGGGCAAGGAGATCGTCAACGGCCTCGGCCGCCCCGACCGGCTGACGTACCTGCAGGCCGACGCGCTGGCCCGCCAGCTCGCCCCGCTGCGCGCCTCCCCGGCCAAGAGCGGCGACGGCCAGGACGTCCTCGGCGCCGACATGACGCTCACCGACCTGCTCGGCGTCGCCGACCCGCTGCGCCTGGACATCCCCGGGCTGTGGCGTCCGCGGGCGGCGCGCAACCGGCTGCGGGTGCCGATCGGCCTCGGCGCCGACGGCCGCGTGGTCGAGCTGGACATCAAGGAGTCCGCCCAGGGCGGCATGGGACCGCACGGGCTGATCATCGGCGCGACCGGCTCCGGCAAGAGCGAGCTGCTGCGCACGCTCGTGCTCGGCCTCGCCGCCACCCACTCCTCCGAGATCCTCAACTTCGTGCTCGTCGACTTCAAGGGCGGCGCGACCTTCCTCGGCCTGGACACGCTCCCGCACGTCTCGGCGGTCATCACCAACCTGGAGGACGAGCTACCCCTCGTCGACCGCATGTACGACGCGCTCAACGGCGAGATGGTGCGCCGCCAGGAGCTGCTGCGCGCCGCCGGCAACTACGCCTCGCTGCGCGACTACGAGCGCGCCAGGGAACAGGGCGCCGACCTGCGGGCCATGCCCACGCTGTTCGTCGTCCTGGACGAGTTCAGCGAGCTGCTGTCGGCCAAGCCCGAGTTCATCGACCTGTTCGTCATGATCGGCCGCCTCGGCCGCTCGCTCGGCGTCCACCTGCTGCTCGCCTCGCAGCGCCTGGAGGAGGGCAGGCTGCGCGGCCTGGACACCCACCTGTCCTACCGGATCGGCCTGCGTACCTTCTCGGCCATGGAGAGCCGCGTCGTGCTCGGCGTCGCCGACGCCTACGAGCTGCCCCCCGCGCCCGGCAACGGCTACCTGAAGTTCGACAACAGCGGCATGACCCGCTTCAAGGCCGCCTACGTCTCCGGCGCGTTCGCCCCCGAGAGCCGCCAGGAGCGCCGCGCCCCCGCCGACCGCCGCCAGGTCGTCGTCTACGGCACCTCCCACATCCCCGTGCCCACGCCCGTGCGGCGGCCCGAGCCCGAGCCGCGGCCCCCGGCGGTGGGCAGGGACAGCCTGCTCGACATCATGGTCCGCCAGTTCCAGGGGCACGGCCCGCCCGCACACCGCATCTGGCTGCCGCCGCTGGCCGAGCCGCTCACGCTCAGCCACCTGCTGCCGCCGCTCAGCATCACCCGCGAGCACGGCCTGTCCACCACCGGCTGGGCCGGGCGCGGCAAGCTGCGCGCGGTCCTCGGCATCGTGGACCGGCCCTTCGAGCAGCGCCGGGACCCGCTCGGCGTCGACCTGTCCGGCGCGGCCGGCCACCTCGCCGTCGTCGGCGCGCCGCAGAGCGGCAAGAGCACGCTGCTGCGCACGCTCATCGCCGGGCTCGCGCTCACCCACACCCCGCGCGAGGCGCAGTTCTACTGCCTGGACTTCGGCGGCGGCACGCTGTCCTCCCTCGAAGGGCTGCCGCACGTGGGCGGCGTGGCCAACCGCCTGGACGGCGACCGCGTCCGCCGCACCGTCGCCGAGGTCACCGCGCTGATGCAGCGGCGCGAGCGCGAGTTCGCCGAACGGGGCATCGACTCCTTCGCCACCTACCGGCGCATGGTCGCCGAGGGCGCGATCACCGGCAACGAGTTCGGCGACGTCTTCCTGGTCGTGGACGGCTGGCTGACCGTCCGCCAGGAGTTCGACGCGCTGGAGCCCACCATCACCGACCTGGCCGCCCGCGGCCTGGGCTACGGCGTCCACGTCGTCGCCGCGACCAACAAGTGGTCGGAGTTCCGGCCCGGCATCCGCGACCTGTTCGGCTCCCGGCTGGAGCTGCGGCTCGGCGACGCCTACGAGTCCGAGGTGAACCGCAAGACGGCGCTGGCCGTGCCCGAGGGCATGCCGGGGCGGGGACTCACCCGCGAGGGGTTCCACTTCCTCGGCGCGCTGCCCCGCATCGACGGCGTCCGGCAGACCGACGACCTCACCGTGGGCGTCCGCGCGCTCGTCGACGCCGTCCGCGAGGCGTGGCAGGGGCCGCCCGCGCCGCGCGTCCGGCTGCTGCCCGCCGTCCTGCCCGCCGACGCGCTGCCGGGGCCGGAGCAGACCGGGGCGCGCGTCCCCATCGGCATCGACGAGGCCACCCTGTCCCCGGTCTCGGCCGACTTCGAGACCGACCCGCACCTGACCGTTATCGGCGACACCGAGAGCGGCAAGTCCAACCTGCTGCGGCTGGTCGCGGAAGGGATCGTCGCCCGGCACACTCCCGCGCAGGCGCGGCTCATCGTCATCGACTACCGGCGCTCGCTGCTGGACGCCGCCTATACCGAGCACCGCATAGGCTACGCCGCCTCCAGCACCACGGCGGCCGAGATGGTCCTGGAGGCGCGCGAGGCGCTGACCAAGCGGCTTCCGCCGCCGGACCTCACCCCCGACCAACTCCGTTCGCGCACCTGGTGGAAGGGCGCCGACCTGTACTTCGTCGTGGACGACTACGACCTGGTCGCCACCGGGGCCAACCCCATCGCGCCGCTGCTGGACCTGCTGCCGCAGGCGCGCGACATCGGCCTGCACCTGGTGCTCGCCCGCGCGATGGGCGGCGCGGGGCGGGCGATGTACGACCCGGTCATGCAGCGCCTCAAGGACATGGCCAGCCCGGCCGTCATCCTGTCCGGCGACCGTGACGAGGGCGTGCTGTTCGGCGTCCGCCCGCACGCGCTGCCGCCCGGCCGCGGGTACTACGTGGACCGCCGCTCCGGCAGCCGCCTGATCCAGACCGCCTTCCTGGCCCCGTCGGCTCCCCAGAGCTGACCCATTCGCCTGGCATGCCCGGGATTCAGCTGTGCGGGCTTTTCGGGGGGTATGGGGGTGAATTTCCCTTGAGTAAATCCGGCATACCCCTCTAAAGCTCTTTAATGCCGCATTATTAACATATCGTATCTTGAAGTATGCTACATGTGACTCAAAGGTAAGTTGGCGCTCTTTATTGAGGGCCTGTTTACTTGTGGGACTTCAGGGGAATGCCAAAAAGCCGAGAAGGGGTCACATGACGGAAATACTGCCAGAAGGTGGGGCGGCTTCGGGGGCGGGCGGCGGAGACAAGCCGCCGCCTCCTCCCGAGAAGAAGACGAAGGAGCCGGTGACCGTACCCCGGGCGAGACTGGCCGAGCTGGTCCTCGCGCTGCTCAGGCAGCTCATCGGGGACGCGGGCATCGCCAGGTTCGGCGCGGGCCGCCTTGAGACCACCGACGTGGAAGCGGTTCTCGGGACGGCCATTCCCTCGGCCGCGGCGGTCGCCGGGGTCATACCACAATTGATGGACCAGTTCTTCGCGCAATACGGCCACACGTGGCAGGGCAAGACGTACTCGCCTCTGGCTGGTCCGGCACATGCCAAGGAGTGGGGTCTCCGCACCGAGGACATCAACTCGTCCCGTCAGTACTCCGCCGACGCCGAGAACAACGACGTCGCCAAGCTGATCTCGAACCTGCTCAAGCTGCACCGCGCTCTGCAAAGAAAGCAGTAATCCTCGCACCTCGGGCGTGCCCGCCCGGCGACCTTTTCCGCCGGGCCGGGCGCGCCTTCGCGTCTCCGGGGTCTAGGGCTTCCTGGCGAGGCCGCAGAAGGCGTCCACGGCGTCGGGGACGCCGAACGGGGTGTTCTCCGGGCGCCACCGGGAGGTCGGGACCACGCCCGGGTCCAGGAGTTCGAGGCCGTCGAAGAACCGCGCGATCTGCTCGGGGGTGCGGGACACGTACGGCTCGCCGCCCTCGTCGTTGGAGATCTCGATCGCGTCGTCGCGGGCCGAGCCGTGGACGACGCTGGTGCCGTCGTTGAGCGCCAGGTAACTGCCCGGCGCGAGCGCGTTCAGCAGGTGGCGCACGATCCGGTACGCCTCCTCATCGTCGGTGACGTTGCCCATGATGCCCAGCATCATCAGCGCCACCGGGCGGCCGAGGTCCAGCGTCTCCGCCGCCCCGGCGAGGATCTTGGCGGGGTCGCGCACGTCGGCGTCGATGTAGGCGCACCTGCCCTGCGGGCTGCTGGTCAGCAGCGCCTGCGCGTGCACCAGGACCAGAGGGTCGTTGTCCACGTAGACGATGCGGCTCTCGGGCGCGATCCGCTGGGCGACCTCGTGCGTGTTGTCGTGCGTGGGAAGCCCCGTGCCGACGTCCAGGAACTGCCGGATGCCCGCCTCGCCGGCCAGGTGGCGCACCGCGCGGCCGAGGAAGGCCCGGGAATGCCGGGCGACGTCGAGGATGTTCGGGAACACCTCGATGATCTTGTCGCCGACCTCTTGGTCGACCGGGTAGTAGTCCTTGCCGCCCACCCAGTAGTTCCACATCCGCGCGGAATTCGGACGACTCTGATCAAGCTTGGGGGAAGTGCCCTCTGTCACGAAAATCATCCTCTTCTGCCGTCCGAAACCCGTCAATCACCGTCGCAGAGATCGGCATACGCCCCGTGTGCGGGGACGGCGGGAAATGATCGCGTATGGGCGGTGTGGTGGGTAAGGTGGCGGTGGGTCGGATGGTACGGGGTCCGGTCGCATCGGGAGGGGGCCGTTCCGGTGTCGGGTATCGAGCTCAACCGCGAGGCGCTCGCGAAGTTGCGCGGCGCCGTGCGCACCCAGAGAGGCCGGCTCGCCGCCGTGGGCGACGGCTTCCCGCCCAAGGACGCCCCGTCCGCGTCCCTGTTCGGCACGCTGGCCGGGGCCGAGGCCCTCGTCGGCGCCGTCGGACGGGTCGACGGGCACGCCGACGGCGAGCTGGGCACGGTCGCGAGCAGGTTCGACGGCGTGGAGCGGGCCTTGGACCTCATCGAGGAGAACGTCCGTAAGGCGCACCACGCCACCAAGAAGGGACTTCCAGCGCTATGACCGACATGGGGGCCGTAGCGGCGCTCCCCGGCGGTCAGGAACTCGTCGCCCTGGCCGACAAGACCAAAGGCGACCCGGCCGCCATCCGAGGCATCGCGGCACGCTGGCGCAAGGCCGCGGGCGGCTGCGCCGAACCGTTCGAGACGCTCGGCGCGGCCGTCACCCGGGTGGACGCGGCGTGGAAGGGCGCCTCGGCCGACGCCTTCGTCACCTACATGCGGCGGTACGTGCGGGCCGGCGACGCGCTGCACGACGCGCTCGGCGCCTGCGCCAACTCCCTCGACACCGTCGCGGGAGCGGTCGAGCGGGCCCGGGGCGACGTCGTGGACGTCTGCGACGACCTGCTCGCCTGGGTGGCCGACTACCGGCGGCGCAACCCGCACGCCACCGAGGAGCAGCTCAAGGCCGGCATCTCCGAGCAGGTCGGCAAGGCCGTGTCGCTCGCCAAGGGGTACGTCCGGAGCGCCGAGACCGCGCTGTCCACGGCGTCCGGCGAGATCGGCGAGCACCTCAAGGGCGCCTCGCCCACCTTCGCGTCCATTCCCGCCGCAGGGGACCAGACGTTCGTCCCCCTCCCCGGGAACGACACCGAGTGGACACCGGTCCCCGCCGGCGAGATCGACCCGGCACTGCGCGGTGGCGGCGGGGGGCCCTCCTCGGGCGGTGGTTTCGGCGGGTACGGCCCGAGCGGCCCGCCGCCCCCGGGCGGTGGGCCCGCCCCCAAGGGGGAGGTCGCCGAGTGGATACGCCAGGCCGTGGAGATACTCAGGGCCCACGGCTACCCGGTCGAGAAGATGAACATGAACGACATCTGGATGATCATCCAGCACGAGTCCGGCGGCAACCCGCACGCCATCAACAACTGGGACTCCAACGCCGCCGCCGGTCACCCCTCCAAGGGGCTCATGCAGACCATCGACCCGACCTTCTCCCGCTGGTCGCTGCCCGGCCACAAGAACATCTACGACCCGATCGACAACATCATCGCCGGCGTCCGCTACGCCATCGAGCGCTACGGCTCGGTGTCCAACGTCCCCGGCGTCGTCGGCAGGAAGAACGGCTCCGGCTACGTCGGCTACTGACGCGCCCCGGGCGGGACGCGCTGGTCCGTGTGCGTCACCGCCAGCGTCGAACGCGACCTCGGCCGCGCCTCCGCCAGGCGGAGATCTCCCACTCCGGGGGGCTCTGGGTTCCTTTCGGGGGCAGCAGGCCGGGGAGGAGCCCCAGTCCCGCCGTCGCCTTCGCCGCACATCATCGCGTATGGACGGGGAATCGCGGGGCGTTCAGGGAGTGTGCGGGCCGTGGAGAGAGAGGAAATGGTCGAGGTTGCGCTGGTAGAGGGCGATGTCGCTTTCCAGGCCCTCGCGGGTGAAGCGCTCCGGTTCGTCGCGGCGGGTCGCGGCGCCCTCTTCCGACCAGAAGGCGCTCTCGGGGATCTCGTCGCCGTCCTCGGGGAGGAACTTGGCGGCCTCGGCGACCGCGTCCCTGGCGTACGTCCAGTTCACGATCACCTCGTGGAAATGCTGCCGGTCGCCGGGGTTCTCGGCGTACAGCAGGTCGTCGCGCATGGCGCGGCGCGCGTACCCCGCGCCGACGAGCTGCCACTGCCCCGGGTCGATGATCTCGGAGCGCCCAGGGCCGAAGCGCAGTTCCTCGCGACGCGCGGCGAACTCGGTGTCGTACGGGATCACGAGGATGATCTTGTGGCGGGGGCCGGTGTCCGGGCCGTCGAAGAGCAGCGACCAGGCGGTGCGGCCCTCGGTCAACGTCGTCCAGCGCTCGTAGTCGATCGCACGGCGAGCGGCCCGCCCCCGCGCCGCCTCCTCGCCCTCGGAGCCCTCTACGGCCTCTTCGTCGTCGGGCGGGGCCACGGCGTCGGCCGCGACGGTGAGGTTGATGTAGAGGTACGCCTCCACCAGCGTCCGCGCGCGAAGGACCGGCACGTCGCCCGTCATCTCAGCCGCCTCCTGGTGCCTGGGTGCGCGTGTCCCGGCGGAGCCGGCACGTCCCACGCGGGTCCCTTCGAGCCTATCGGTCACGGAAAGCGATCAGGGAAGCCGCTCCTCCTCCCGGGCGGCGAGTGAGCGGTAGGTGTCGCGGACGACCAGCAGCCGGTCGAGGCGGAAACGCCCCGGCTCCTCGTGGTGGACCCGGCGGCCCGTGTCCGACCAGAACGCCTCTTCGGGCACCTCCTCCCGGCCCGGAGGAATGAACTTGACGACCTCCTCGACCGCCGCCATGGCGATCGTCAGGGCCCGCCGCGCCGCGGGCGGGTCGTCGGCGGGCACGTTCCCCGCGGTCAGGTCGGCGACCCACAGCCACTCGCCCGGGTCGAGCAGCTCGGACGGCTCCGGGCCGCCGAAGGACGGGAACCGCGCGGCGGCCGTCTCCCGCTCCGGGAGACCGAAGAGGAACTCCCGCTCCCCGCCGCAGCCCGCGCACGTGCCCGCGTAATGGCAGACCGGCTCCCCGTCCAGGCTGACGAGCCCGTCGTCCCATTCGGTGTCCACCGAGCCGCAGGACCCGCAGGGATGAAGGTCCAGATACAGGTGCGCCTCGTCCCTGGTCCGCGCCACAGAGATCGCCATCCTCATCCCTCCGCCCCACGGCGAACCGCTCCGTCCGCTCCGTCACGAGCCTCTGCCCCCGGCTGCGGGCCGGTGTCGTGCCGCCCGCCCCTGCGCCACTCTTCTGGGGGAATCCAGCCGGTGGAGTTGCTCAACTTCCGCATACGTGCCCAGAACTCCTCATCCGTGTCGCGGCCGCCATCGGGGGAGGGAACGTCTCCCGAGCCCGGCGGCGGCGCACCGGGCGGCGGGGGCGGCCCCGCGGGACCTGGCGGCGGCGACGGGGGGACGGACGCTTCCCCGGACCGTGACGAGGGGGCGGGCGGCACCGCGCCGCGTGCCTCGATGTCGCGGCCCACGCCCTCGATCTCGTGCGTCCAGACGGCGCGCTCGGTGTCGCCGCGCGCGGAGCCCAGCTTGCGGACCAGCCACCGATGCTCGGCGTAACGCGCCACGAGGCACGCGTCCCACGTCGCCGCCGTGCTCTCCGTCGTGCTCGCTGACGTGCTCTTCGCCGGGTGTGCCGCCGTGCCGCCTTCCGGGTCCGGCGACGCACTCTGGCCGACGAACCGGACCACGCCCTGCTCGGGACGATTCCCGGTGCTCCCGGGGCCTCGCGTCCCTGCGCCCTGGGTCTCGGGGGTTCCGGCTGCGGACGAGGACTCGGGCGTGGGGGCGTCGGGCGCTTCAGGGGGTGTCGTGGCGAGCGCTTCGGGGGGTGTCGTGGCGAGGTGGTAGGTCATCTCGGCGAGTTCGTGGACCCAGACGCGGGGGAGCTGCTGGGGGGCGACCCTCGGGGCGACGCGGATGACATGCGGTTTCCCGGGAGTGCCGTCGCCCTTGATCGTCCTGGCGAGCCGGCCGCCCCGCACGTGGCCGACCTCCCAGCCGAAGTGCTGTTCGCCCCGGCCCGGCACGGTGACGGACACCGTCGTGCCGTCGGGGGAGAGGACCGGCGCTCCGACACCTCGTGGCATGTCCGCGCCGGTGACGCCGGTGAGCGCGGACTTCAGCTCGTTCGGGCTGACGTCGGAGAGGTCCGCGGCCCGCCCGTCCGCCGTGAACGCCGTCCCCGGGATCGGGGGAGCGGTCATCGGTCCCGCGCCGCCCAGGTAGGAGCCCGTGCTCGCCTCCGGTCCCGGACCCCACAGTTTGGTCGGCCAGAACGGCTTCTCCGGCTGAGGCACGTTGCCCGTCCCCAGCGCGTCCCGCACCGCGTCGGCGAACGTGCCCGGGCCGTCCGGGGTCGCGTGGAGGGCGCGCAGGTCGAGGCCGGCGTCGCGTGCCGCCGTGCGCAGGGCCGGGGAGAGCGTGGCGAGGGCCGGGGCGAAGCCGCCGTCCGGGCGGTCGCCGGTGAGGGCGCCGTCCGGGGAGGCGATGTACCTCCGGTGGAGGTCACGGTCGGTCTCGTACACGTCCAGGTGGACCTCGGCGCGCAGCGCGCGTGCCAGCAACTGCGCGTGGGTGACCGCCTCCACCCCAGGAGAGGCGCCCGCGTCGGCCGTGTGCAGCCGGACAGGCGTCCCTGGGCGGCCTCGGGCATCGCCGAGCGCGTCCGCCATCGCCCCGCCGGGGTCGGAGGCGAAGGAGGGCCGCCCCTGCGCCTCGGCCAGCAGTTCGTCCAGAGAAACCGCGACCGGCCCCAGGGGGGCGGGTGTGGTCGCCGTATGGCCGGGGACGTGCCAGCCGGATCCGGCCGGGGACGGGGTTTCCATACGGGTGAGCACGTCCGCGAGGTTGTCCCGCATGAGCTGGAGGTGGGCGCTGCCGACGATGGAGGACGGCAGCGCGACCGTCCGTCCGGGGCGCTCGCCGCCGCCGGGGTCCAGCGTCGTGCGGACGAGGCGGACGTGGTAGTCCACCCGCCACCGCGTGGTCACCGCGGTCCCCTTCTCGAAGTTGCTGGTCTCGTTGCGGTTCCCCCCGGACGCCGAGTCGCGCTCGGACGCCTGGTCGCCGGCCGACAGACCCCCGCCGACGCCCGCGGGACCGTGCCCGCCGCCCACGGAGCCGCCGAGCGGGGTGACGCGGCTCCGGCTCGTGGCGACGGTCGTGGTCTCCTGGCGGCGGAACACCTCGCCGATCTCGACGTTCTCCCGGTCGCCGACGACGACGTGCGGCTCGGACAGCACGGCCCGCACCCACACGTCCACGACCTCGCCCCGGGTGCCCGGGACGGGAAGGCGCGCCATGCGATGCCCGTCCTGCCCGGTCATCCAGGTGAAGGACGCCATGCGGGCGATCGCGGAGAGCTGGTGGGCCAGATGCGTGCGGTGCTCCCGCATCCCGGCCCGGCCGAGCATGTCCCGCGCCGAGAGGCGGCCGGCCACCTCGGTGAGCAGCGTGGGAGCCTCGGTGGAGTCGACGTGGAACATGTCCGGCCGCGGCGCCGGCCGCGGGTCGGGGGCCGCGGGGGAAGGGGCGGACACGAGGTCGGCGCGCGCCGTCAGCCCGTCCGGGACCAGCCGGACCGCCTCGCCGCGCAGGTCGGGCGCCCGGTGCACGCGGGGGCCCCGCACGAGCGTCCCCGCCCGTGCGGCGAGGATTCGCGGGCTCCCGCCGGCCAGGGGCATGCGCTCGGCCTCGACGCTGATCCTGATCGGGTGGCGGACCCGGTCGGCGCCGTCGAACGACGACACCCGCTGCAGGTGGGTGAGCTGCTCGCCGGTGGACCCCGTGGAGGCGTGGCTCCGGTGCGTGGCGACCCTGCCGTTCCCGGACTCGTCGCCCACCACGCCGTCCCCGCCCGTGTCGCCCGCGAACGAGCGGCCGGTCGAACGGGACGTCTCGGTCTGCGCGTAGTCGTAGTTCTGGATGATCTGCCCGACCTCGTCGCTGCGGCCCTCCAGGACCGGCGTGCCCTCGTCGATGCGCGCCCGCACCCGTACGACGATCTTCTCGGACCGTTGCGCGCCGATCCGCGCGGTGTACTCGGTGGCGAACCAGGTGTCCGGGGCCGTGTCACCGGTCACGTTGTCGATCATGTTGTCGACGGAGCCCCACCAGTTCTGCCCGCCGAACTGGCCCATGAGGGCGCGGCGCAGCGCGGGGTCGGCGTCCAGCGCCTTCCGTGAGACGGCCCGCACGGCGTCCATCACGGCGGCGGCCAGTTCCACCTTCCTCCCCTCGCCGTCCAGGAGCGTGACGCTCTCGAACGTGGTCTGCCCCATCGCGCGCCGGTAGTGGTCGGGCAGCGCGACCTGTGTCCGTTCCAGGGCGGAGGCGTGCGTGAGCAGACGGGACAGCTTGTTCCGCGGCTTACCCTTCTGCACGACCGCGTCCGTGCCGAACATCGGGGTCAGCTTCGCCAGCAGCAGCCGCGCCGTGTGCCGTCCGGCGAGAGGGCTCAGCGGCTCCCCCGAGGTGCGGGCGGCGTGCAGGTCGGTCAGATAGCGGCGGATCAGCAGGGGAGCGAGCACCGGGTCGAGGGTCAGCGTGCCGTCCACGAACCGCTCCACCGCGTCGGACACCTGGCGGAGCGGCAACGGCATCGTGCCGTCCGCGTACAGCAGCAGGGCGTCGCGCTCGGGGAGCATGTAGACGACCGTGCCGCCGCCGGGCTTCTCCGGGGTGACGGTGTGCGCGCCCCGGGTGCCGCGCTCGGAGCCGGTGACCGTGAAGCCGACGTCCATCTGGAAGACGTACTGCTTGCCGACCTCGATCGTCAGCCGTTCCCTGCCCCAGATGGCGGTGTCGGACCGCGAGGAGCCGTCCGTCCGCGACGCCGAGCCGCCCGGCCCGAGGCCGCCCTTCGGGTCCCCGGCCTGGTTCACGCCCGCCCCCGCCGAGCCGTCCCAGGCCACGGTGCGCTGGCGGCCCGCCGAGGTGGTGCTGCCGGCGAGCGTGAGGTTGATGTGGCCGTTCACCGCGTCCACCGCGCCCACGAACCGCGAGGTCCCCGGCTCGCCGCGGATCGACAACGTCGAGCGGACCGGGCGGACGCCCCCGGGCCGTACGGCGAGCTCGGTCTCGTACGGGGTGTGGGTCCACCACGGGTGCGAGATGAGGCCACGGACGTTGGAGAACGCCGCGAGATGCTGCAGCGCCGCCGAGTCCGGCCGCGCCCCCCGCGGCAGGACGGACCGGACGGCCGCCGGCATGTCCCCCGCGTCCAGGTGCAGGAACGTGGCCCGCGCCAGCACCGCCTCAGACGTCGGCCGCTCCTGCGCCGCCGGATGGGGGGTCGTTTCGGGGAGCAGGTCGCTCGCCAGGAGGACGCGGGCCGAGATCCGGCGGGTGGCCGGGTCCTCGTCGAGGAAGGGGCTGGTCCGTCCGCCGGTGAGCAGGCGGTCGACGTGCACGGTGTGCGGGACCTCGAAGGCCGCCGCCGGGACCGTGGCCTCCGCCAGCCGCACCTGGTTGACCGTGTTTCCTGCCGACCATCCCGTGCTGCGCCCGTGCGCCACCTGCCGGCCGGCGGCGCCGCCCGTGAACATCCAGCCGGAGTCGCCGGGCCCGGCGGGATCGTGGCCGGTCCCCACCTCGCCCCGCCCCGACCATGTCACCGTCCTGCCGGACGACCGCGCCGAGGTGTCCGAGCCGATGTCCAGGTTGACCACCGTCTCGGCCGGTGTCACCCCGGCGTACCGGGCGGCCTCGGTGTGCTGCTCCAGGCGGATCCGCAGCGTGATGTGCCGGGGCGCCTGGCCGGTCCTGTGGCGCACCAGGTCCAGCAGGATGCCGTCCTGCGTCGCCTGGTCGTAGCCCGTCTCCAGCCGCGCCGCCGAGAACTGCTCGGCCACCTCCCGCAGGTTGCGCGACTGCGCCGCCGCGGCGAGCCGGTCACGGGACGGCCTGGGGACGCCGTCCGCGTCCAGCGCGGGCAGCACACCGATCGCGCGCAGCCGCTCCTCGACCTGGGCGCGGACGGCGTCGACGCCCGTGACCCGCTGCACCAACGCCGGCCCCGCCCCGCGTGCCTGGCCCGGACCCGCGCCGAGCCACTGCGGCAGCACGGGCCTGCGCCCCGGCGGCGGGTCGAAGGACGGGTCGTCGCGCAGCCGCACCGAACCGTCCGGGTTCGTGAGCGGGTCGCCCGCCTCGTCACGGACCACCGCCGCCGCGTCCACCGGCAGGCCGTACCGGTAGGCGTCCGGCTCCGGGATCCGGAACAGGCCCTCGCTCGCGCCGTGCACGGGCGGCAGCGCGGCGCGGTCGCCGAGCACGCGGACGGTCATCGTGTGCCGCAGCGCGATCCGGTACCCCTGCGTGTGCCCCGACCACCGCTGTACGCTCGGGTGGATGGCCATGCCGCCCGCGCTCTGCCCCTCGGACCGCGAAGCCGCCCGGCCGACGCTCCCGGCGAGCCTCGGCGTCCAGCCGTCCGCGCCCGAATCGTCCACCCCGGCGGCGTCCAGCAGTTCGTCCGCGCCCGTCGCGTCCAGGAGCAGGTTCGCCTTGGCCTTCGCCCCGGCGTTCACGCTGACGCTCGTCGAACGGCCGGCCGACTCGGCTCCGGACGCGCCGGAGAATCCGACGCGCAGCCGCTCCTGGTGGTGCTTGACGCTCGCCGTCCCGACCGCCTCGGGGCCGTCCTGCGCGGGGTGGTCGGGGGTGGCGCGGGCCGGTTCCAGGACGACCTCGGTGCGGACCCGGATGTTCGCCAGCGGGCGGCCGTTCCCAGTGACGACGCGCTGGAAGCCGTGCGGGTCGTTGATCGCCTCGCCGAGCCTGGACGGCAGCTCGTCGGTCAGCATCACGCGGAGCTGGTCGCGGGTGTCACCGCCGATCGGCGCGCGCCCGAGGGCGGCGGCGACACGGTCGGCCAGTGATTCGAGCCCGGTCAGGCCGGTGACGACATGCTCGGGGAACGGCGTCTTGCCGCGCTGCCCGGGAGGGAGCCGGTCGACGCTCTCGGGAGTGTGCCGGGTGTAGGCGTGCGACACCCAGAGCCGCAGGATCCCCGCATCCTCCGCCGTACCGGACGAGATGGAAGCGACGTCCCTCCACACCGGCAACCCCTCCCACCGGCGCACGTTCTCGCGTCCGCCGGGGGCCGGCTGGGAAGCGCTCTCGTGGCCGGTGGGGCTGGGGGCAGGGGCGCTCGCGGGGAGGGCGCGTGGTTCGGGGGTGCTCTCCACGGACGGGGTGGTGCTCGTGGTCTGGGCGGGTGGGGTCGCGCGGACGCGGAGGTTCCAGCTCGCGGGGGCGACGAACAAGGAGGATTCGCCGCGGTTGTCCTCGACCGCGCCGGCCAGGGCGTACTCGGCGGCGCTCCCCGTCGTGGACGCCTGGCGGCCGCGGGCGTACCCGCCCTTGAGGATGGCGAACGGCGCGACCGCCTTGATGAACGCCCAGACACCATGGTCCGCGCCGACCAGCTTGGCCAGCGACGCCACGTCCACCTCGCGTGACAGGCCGACGGCCCGTGCGAAGGTGGCCGCCACGGACGCGCCGCCCTGCGGCAGCGTGCCCACCATCAGCTCGGACACCTTCACCGCGGGGTCCAGGACCTCGACGGGATCCCCGGGCCGCAGCCTGATGTTGATCTCGTGCGGGCCCCGGCGCAGCACCAGGCCGTCCTCCGAGACGATCCTGCGGTACTCGGCGCGGAGGAGGAAGTTCAGCTCGTCCTCGGTGAAGCGGTGATCGGGGCCGACCTCCGCGTTGATCGCCTCGGTCAGCCTGCCCAGGTGCGGAAGCCGTCCCGTCGGGACGCCACTGGACAAGGCGATCTCCGGCGGGAGCGTCTCCTTGAGCGCCCTTCGATACGCCTCCAGCAGCCCCTCCGCGTCCCGCGCGGCCCGCACGACCTTCTCCACCGCCCGCGCGGTCTCCTCGGCTTCCCGCACAGTCCGCGCGACCTGCTCCGCCTCGGGCGCGCTCCCCTTGCCTTCCTGCGGGGTGCGGGCGGCCGGATCGGGGGTTGCACGGGAGGAGGTGTGCGTTGCCAGGTCGTCGAGGGCGTTCAGGGTCTTCTCGTAGGCGGTGCGGGCTTCGGCGGCGCGTTCGCCCGCGCGCCGGAACGCCTCCGCGACGTCCGTGTAGCGGGCCGCGGCTTCTCTCTCCGCTTCGGCTTCGGCCAGCGCCTTGCGGCGGCGCTCGCCCGCGCCCTGGTCACGCTGACCTGCCGCCTTTCTGGCCTTCTCCTCGGCGGCGGTGGCGTGCTCCAGCGCCTCCGCGGCGTTCTTCCTTTTCGCCGCTTCTGCTTCCTTCGACGCCGTCTCGGCCTGTTCGAGGGACTCGGCGAGCCGCCGTACCTGCGTCGCCAGCGAGGTGATCGGCACGGGCGCTTCATCGGGCGTACGGGACGACGGCGCGCCTGCCGGCTCGGCCGTGCCCGCCGACCCCGGTGCCCGCGGAGTCGAGCCATGGGAGGGGGCCACGTTCGCGGACGTCTGAGCCGTCACGGACGTCGGCGGCGTCGCGTGGGCGCTGAAGAGGGTCGGAGACCAGGGCGGCGTGGGGGGGACGTGGCCGCGGCGGGCGATCTCGCGGGCGACGCCTTCGATCTCGGCCCGGTGGGTGAGGCGCTCTTCCTCGGTCGGGGCCGACTCCCATTTCCGGGCGAGCCACCGGTGCTCGTCGTACCGCGCCGCCACGCACTCGTCGCGGGAGGCACGCACGGGCGCGGCCGGGTTCATCGCGGACAGATACCGCCGTACGACGCCCTGAGGTTCCGCGCCCACCTCGCGCGCCGCCAGCCGCCGCATCGTGTGGCTGATCTCATGCACCCAGACCCTGGGCACCTGGTCGGCCGCCACTCTCGGAGGGAACGAGACGACGTGCGGGTCGTCGGCGGTCCCGGTGTGCAACTCGGTCCGTGCCAGCCGTCCGCGGGGCACGTTCCGAACGCGTGAGGTGAAGTGCTGAACGCCGTGGTCCACGGTCTCCACCCGAAGCGTCGCGCTTTCGGGCGGCCAGGTGATGTCCCTGACTCCTCGTCCCAGATCGGTGGCCCGCAGGTCGGCCGTGGCGGCGCGGGTCTCGTCCACGTCGAGGTCCGCGACGCGGGCGGGACGACCGTCGGCGACGAAGGCCGTCCGCCGGATGGGCCGCGCGGGCACCGTCCCACCCTCCGTGCCGGAAGGCTGGGAGGCATTGGTCGAGACAAGGCTCGGATCTTCGCCACCCGTTGGAGGCTTGCCCGTCGGCGACACGGCGTCGAGGCGCAGGGCCAGGGGGAGGGCGTCGGCCTCCTGGACGATCGCCCCGGCCCTCCTGCCCAAAGCTTCAGGACTCAGCGACAGAACGTGGTCGGGGGCGGGGGCGGAGAGGGCGGGTGCCGGGGATGCGGCGGACAGGGTGAGAAGGTGGGTTGCCGCGGGGGTGAGGCGATCATTGGGCCGGCTTGTCGTGTTGTCGGCCAGCACTTCACGGGTCACCGCGACGACGGCATCACTGTGATCGGGTGATCCCTCGGATATCTGGGCGAGGGTGTTGAGGGCTCCCTCGACCGGAGGCCGGCCGCTGAGGCGGGCGAGTTCCATGCCGAGCAGCGCGGCGGCCTCCGCCTCCAGGCGCGGGGACGTCGCGCCGTCGCCCGCGCGTACCGTCAGGTGCTCGTGGATCGCGGTGAGGCGCTCCCCGGGCAGATGGACGGTCGTGCCGTCGTGCGCGCTGAGCCGCAGGCCGCCGTCCTGCAACGGCAGCGCGTCCGGAGCCGTGACACGAACCACCCGGACCAACGCCGCCCCGGCCCGCGTGTCCGCCCCGGCCCGTGTGTCCGGGCCGGAGACCTGCGCCGGGCCTGAGTTCGCCGGAGCCGGTACCGAAGCCGCCGGAAGCGCGCCGGTCACGATCGGGTGCGGCTGGGAGGTGGTCGGGACGGTGTGAGGCGTCAGGGTCGGGGTGGTCGCGCCCGGACCGGGCGACGCGTTGCTCGACGGGTTGTGGGATGAGTCGGCGTTCGCCGGGGCGGGCGACATCGACGTAGTACCCGTGCTGCTCGTGCCCGTGGCGCTTGTTCCCGTGCTCGGCTCTGGGCTGTTCGGACCTGTGCCGGCGGGTCCTGTGCTGTTCGGACCCGTGCTGTTCGTCCCTGAGCCGGTTGCTCCCGTGGTGCTTGTGGTGGCGGGGCCCGTCGCGCCGTTTGCACCGGTCGTGGTCGTCGCGCCGGGGGCGTTGTTCGTGCTCGTGGCACCGGAGTCGGGGGTCGTGGGGTTCGCGTTGGGAGGTGCGCCGGGGTTGGCCGCCGTAGGGGGCGGCGTGGAGATGGAGGAGCGGGGCGGGTCGTGAGGGGCTGGGGAGGTCGTGGTCGTTTCCCCGAGGCCGGCCGTTGTTCCTCCGGAGCCGGTGGGCTGGGAGAGCGGCAGCGGTCCGGTGGATCCCCTTGGGGTGGAGGTGTGCTGGGATCCAGCGGGTTGCGATGCGTTGGGGGATCCCGTCGGCACGGACGGGTTCTGGGAGCGCGAGGGGTCCGACGAAGGGACGGACTGGGCGGGCTGCGCGGACGGGATGCCGGGATGGCTGCCGTCGCGGGGGTCTTGGTAGGACTGCTGGGCCTGAGCGGCGGCAGCGGGGTCGGCGGCGGAAGTGGTGTTCACGCCCGCCGTTGCGGTGGCGGCAGCGGGGTCCGCGGCGGCGGCGGCGTCGTTCGCGGCGACCGTGGCGGTGGCCGTGGAGAGGGTGGTGTACGGGTGGGTCACGGCGCTGAGGACGTCGGGGCTGAAGGGGCTGATCGTGTTGGTGCGGCCCGCACCGCCCATGGCGGCGCCCAGCAGGGATTCCGCGTTGGGCAGCTCCCACTGGCCGTAGACCAGCCCGTTGGCCAGGATGCTGCCGCCCGGTGACGCGGCCATGTTGTTGAGCCCGGTCTGGATGGCCCGCCCCGGGTACCGCGCGAAGGCGTTGGCGACGCCCGGCCCTGCCCCCGCGTTGTTCAGGGCCCTGAGCAGCGGGATCCGGTCGCCGAACCGGGACATCGGCCCGGCGGCCTTCATGCCGATGACCGCGCCTCCGGCCCCGCCGACCGCCGAGGCCGCGGTCTTCTTCCAGTCCCAGTCGTCGCGCGTCCCCAGCTTCATCTGCTCCCGCTGGGTCCACGCGTCGATGAACACCTCCTCGCCGACCTCTTCGATGATCTCCCTGCCGAGGTGGCCGCTCAGCGCCGTACGGAACAGGCCGGCGCCGCCGGCCTGGGCGGCCCTCGTCGCGGCGAGCCGGGTCACCATGGTGGAGCCGAAGTCGCGTCCGGCGACGGCGGCGAGCCTTTGCAGGATGCGCCCGATGGTGGCGCGGGCGGAGGCGGCGATGGGCCCGATCATCGGGGTGCTCGCGCCCGCGGTGAAGAACGCCGAGACCAGGGCGATGAACGCGGCGGTCACCGCCACCCAGAACGCGACATTGATGGAGATCTTCGAGTACTGCGTCTCGCGTGCGAAGTTGTCGGCCTGTAACGCCTTGGTGAGGTTCTGGACCCCGAGCCCGGCCACGCCGGTCCGTTCGGCGAACAGCCGGTCGGCCTCGGTGACGAAGCCCGGTGTCGCGGGGACGTCCCACCCGCTGAGGACGGTCCTGACCGCGGTGACGCCGGGCTCGACGGCCCCGTAGAGGCTTTCGCCGAGCGCCTGGTGCTCCTTGGCGAGCTCCCACAGCAGGCGCTCGCTGGCCTCCGGCCAGCTCTGCCCGGAGACGATCAGCGCGATGAGCGTGTCCACCCAGCCGGGGAGGCTCTCGCCCCACGCGGGCGTGATGTCGGTGGTGGAGCTTCCCCCGCCGGCGGTCGATCCGCCGGGCGAGGTGTTCGGATTCACGTCGATCGTCACGTCACCGCACCCCGTTCGCCACCGCCGGGGCGCGGCAGGAGCGCGCGGACGCCACCGTCAGATGCTCTGTATGGTCCTGGCCTGTCCGGCGTCGGTCCCGCGGGTCCTGGTGACGGCGAGGCGCACCTTGCCGCCGAGCTCGTCCACGCCCTTGATGACCTTGTCGCCCTCGGTGATCATGCGTTCCGTGCCGCCGTCCTTCTGGTACGCGGCCAGGAACGCCGCCCCGGCCGAGTCGCCGCCCCACGGCGCCGCCTCGGTGAGCCGCTTGATGCGTGCGGTCCCGTCCTTCCAGACCGCCGCGAGTCCCCTCGTCGCGGTGTCCCACTGCGTGAGCCCCCTGTGCGCCGCCGGCGCGTGGATGTCGACATGTTCGGACATGGCGGGTCACCCCTTCCCGAGCATCCGGCCGGCCATCTGGTCCAGCACGCGTTCGAGGTCCCCGTCGAGGTGCGCCGCCATCTGGTCCGCCGGGATGAGCGGCTCGAACAGCTCGACGACCTTCGCCCGGGCCTTCTCGGCGGCCCGGTGGACGGTCTCGGTGATCGAGTCGGCCAGTTCCCGTGAGTCCGGCCGCCGGTAGACGCGGGGGTCGATGTCGAGCCGGATGAGGTCTCCCCGCGGGCCGACGGTCGCGGAGATCAGGCCGTCCCGGGACTTCTCCGTGACCTGGACGGCGCGCGCCTTCTCGTGCAGCGCGGGCGCCTCCTCGTGCAGGCGTGTGAACGTCGCCCGCAGTTCGTCGGCGTAGGCGCGCAGTTCGGCCGCGTCCGGACGCCCGAAAGGCTCCACGTACCCTCCCCCGAGTACCTGCCCACGAGGGTCGCGGCGCTGAACCGCGCCACGACCATGGTCCAACTTCAGGGAAACAGTCGTACTTGAGTGATCAGTGTGGCATCCGTCGTTCATGGCGGGCAAGCAAGATGGTCACAAGCAGGTGAATCGCCCGGTTCGTCGCGTGCGGCACGCCGTGGTCAGAAATCGAGGTCGACGGCCTGGTCCCGCAGGTCGCCTGCCTCGTCCCGGGGAACCCACCTCCGGTGGACGCCCCGCTCGACCCGCTCCAGCCCGAGCCGCCGCGCGACCGGCAGCAGGCCGCCCGTGTACTCCAGCAGCAGCTCACCATCGTGCTCGCCGTGCACCTGGCACGGGGCGCCGCGCCACTCGGCGACCGTCGTCACGAAGCGCACCGCCTCGCACTCCTCCGCGGGCACCGGGCGCACGAACCGTCGCGGGGAGACCTGGACGAAGCCCGCCGCGGGCCGGTCGCTCCTCAGACGCATCCACAGCCGGTCCGCGCGCGGCTCGGGGCTCGCCTCGTACTCCACGCCGCCCAGGCGGGCGCGGTACGAATGCCACGCCGCCGGCGCGTCCTGGGACGGCTCCGCGGGGGCGAGATCGGGGACCGGGGGCTCCGTGCCGTGCTGCTCATCCGTGCCAGGGGGCGGAGAGCCGGCGGGGACGACGTGGACCAGCAGCCACCGCCCCAGGTCCCCGTCGAACACGGCCCGCCGGTGCTCGACGCCGGACGCCGTCAGCTCCCACACCTCCGCGCCGTGCGGCAGCCCGACCCCGCTGATCTTGTACTCGCGGATCACCTGATCGACGTTCGGGGCGTACCCCATGCCGGTGAACGGTGGCTCCTCGATCACCCAGCCCGCCACGGCGGCCATGGACTCCTCGTCGGCGCCGCCGTACGGGGGCCGGTACAGGTTCAGCCCGGCCGCGCGCCACCGCAGCAGGTTCACCGAGCCGTCCGCGCCGGCCGTCCCCTCGGCGCCGAGCGCGTCCGCCAGCACGGCGGGGGTCGCGATGTGCGCCACGTCCACCGCCTGGTGGCAGTACCCCGAGACCCGGGACACGCCGGCCGTCAGCAGATCGCGCAGGCCGGCCGCTCCCAGCGCCTTCTGCATGATCGGCGGGCCGGACTCCGGCACGGCGCGGCGGTCCTCGGACGGCGACGGCGCGGCCAGCCGCGCGACCGTCCCCGGCTCCAGGTAGAGGCTCACGGCCAGCCCGGGATTGACGGCCAGCCCCCAGCGCGCGTCCGGCCATCCCGCGGCCAGCTCGGGCAGGGAGACGACGCGGAAGCTCCGGGTGGCGTCGCCGGCGACCGCCCGTACGGCCCCGGCGGAGGTGCAGGCGACGATCCACGTGCGCGCCTCGCCGGTCACCGTGGGCCAGGCGACCGGCTCGTGCCCCGCCGCCGCGCCCGGCCCGATCGGGAGCGCGAGCTCGGCCTCGCGCAGCAGGGCCAGGCACGCGGCCAGGTCGCCCGCGGCGTACGCGGCGCCGAGCGCCTCCTCGAACGCCCCCTCGGGCCGCCAGTCCGCCATGGCGCGGGACGCCTACCCGCAGGCGAGCGGCGCGGCGCCCGAGCCGTCGCCGGTGGTGCCGGAGAAGCGGACACACTTGCCCTTGGCCTGCATGATGACCGGCCCGGCGTAGTACGCGTAGGAGCCGCTGTCGGTGCGGGCGCCCACGCCCTGAACCTCCAGGGTCGCCGACACCGGCGAGGCGGTGCCGAGCCGCGCGGTCTTCATCGTCACCACGCACACCGCGCCCGTCGACGCGTTACGGAGCTGGTGGACGACGCCGCCGTTGAAGGCGGTCGAACGCTGGACCGCGAACCCGGCGCCGCAGACCTGCTGCGGGGTGTAGGGGTTGGCGGCGGGAGGCCGCGTCGTGGCCGTCGGGGTGGTGCGGGTCAGCGGCGCGCCGGTGGGCCGCGGCGCGACGGTGCCGGTCACGATCGGGCGCGGCGTGACGGTCCTGGTCACGGTGGGCGCGGGCCGGGTCGTGGTGGGGCGCGGGGTCACGGTCAGCCGGGGACGGGTGACGGTCGGGGGCGGCGTGACGCTCCGGGAGGCCGTGGGCCTGGGGTAGACCGGGCCGGAGGCGGTCGGCCGCGCCGTGCCGGAGGAGGTGGGGCTCGCGGTCGCGCTGGGGACGGCCGTGGTGCTGGGCGAGCCGGTGGGCGATCCCGTCGGAGACCCGGTGGGAGAGCCGGTGGGCGACGCCGAGGGGTCGGGCGTCTGCGACGGGCCGGAGGGGCTCGGAGAGGGCTCGCCGGACGGGGCGACCGTCGGGGTCGGCGTGGGCGTCGGGGTCTGCGTGACCGTGACCGTCGCCCGCGGCGTGGGCGAGCCCTGCGTGGGCGAACCCGTCTGGGTGGGGATGGGCGGCGGGGTGAACGGCGGGGGGGACAGCGTCGGCACGACGGCCGACGGCGTGGCCGTCGTGATCTCCATCGGGTAGACGCCGGTGTCCTGCGGGGCCGGCGAGGTCGCCCACGGCGCCGTGACCTTCGGGCGCGGCGCGGTCGTGCCGCCGACCTCGGCGGGGGCGACCGGACCGTCGGACGGCTCCGGCTCCGGCGCCTGGCCCTCGGCGGCGACCCGGCCGATCTGCTGCGTGGCCGAGTAGTGTCCCGCGCCCCAGAGCCCGAGCCCGGCCAGCCCCACGACGACGCCCACACCGGCCGCGAGACCGACCGGGAAGTGCGCCTTCCTGCGCGGGGCGGCGGCGGGCGCCTCGGACTCCCCGGCGGCGGGCGTGCGCGGCGGAGCGGCGGCGCCGGGCTCGGACGGCAGCGCGGGCGCGCTCCAGACCTGCTCGGCGGGCGCCTGCGCCTGGGCGGGAACCTCCCACACCGCTGCGGGCCCGGCCTGAGACGCCGCGACGTCCCGCCCCGGCCCGTCCGGCGCCTCGGGGACGACGGCCTCAGGGACGACGGGTTCCACGCTGCCGGAGATGACCGGGCCTCCCACGGCCGGTCCCGGAACGACGACCTGCCCGGGCACGACGGCCTCGGGAGCCGGCAGCGGGGCGGCGGGGAGCGCGGGCGGAGGCGAGGCGGTCTTGTCGTCGCCGAGGAGCCACAGCATCGCGCCCTGGGCCGTCGGGCGCTTGGCGGGGGCCTTGGACAGGCAGGCGCCGACCACGTCGCGCAGCGGCGCGGGAAGCGCGCCGAGGTCCGGGGCGGTGGTGGCGATGGCCCGCGGGTCGTCGGCGAACGGCTCGGCGCCCGTCGCGGCGTAGACCATGGCGCGCGCCCACGCGAAGACGTCGGCCGCCGGGCCGGCCGGCTCGCCGCGCACCTGTTCGGGGGAGCGGTAGCCGGTCTCGCCGAGCCCGAAGTCGGCGACGCGCGGCCCGTCCGCGCCGAGGAGGACGTTGTCCGCGGTGAGGCCGCGGTGGGAGATGCCGGCCAGATGGACGGCGGTGAGCGCGGTCAGCGTGCCGACGGCGATCCGCTCCAGCGCGTCGCCGGTCAGCGCGCCGTCGGCCTCGACGGCCTCGCGCAGCGACCGGCCCTCGACGTACTCGCGGACGACGTAGGCGCGGTCGTCCACCCATCCGGCGTCGACGGCGCGCACCGCGTACGCGCTGGACACCCGCCGCGCGGCGGACAGGTCGTCGAGGACCCGGGACCGGGCCTCCTCGTCGGCCTCCGGCCGGCGGGGGAGCAGCTTGACGACGAACCGCCCCCCGGCCGTCTCGGCGCCGCCGGGCTCGGAAACGCCCGGCGAGGGCGCGCCGGCCTCAGCGGTCGCTTCGGAGGAGGGCGCGGGCTCCTCTCCGGGCGGGGAGGCGGCGCCTGCCGCGGTTGGATGGGCTAGGTAGGCGGTTCCGCGTGGGCTTTCGCCCAGGCGTCCGACAAGTGTGTATTCGCCGATTCGCTCGGGATCCCCCGGAAGCAATGGCTGCATTCGTCTCATCGCCTTCCCCTACGGCTCGCCATCGCGCATCATGACACCACATGATCACGAACCACATGACATAATTTGTCACGCGTGCATCACTTGTTACGTTTCCGTGAATCATGTCCGAATGAATGGGGAAGAAGTTCATTCATCGGCGAACGCGGGCGGTAGGCGCGAAGAATCGCCGCGTAACCAGAAACGGCTATTTCCCGCTTTATCCCTGCAAACCCGGACAAACCTCAATCGCCGGGAACGGCGGCACGCCCCGGCCGCCAGCCGCGCCGCCGCCCCAAAGGGATCACGACGCTCACCGCCGTCACCAGCCCGGCGGCCAGCAGCGCGGCCAGCGCGATCCCGCCCGCCCGCGTCATCGTCTCGGTGTCCGGCGGCTTCGGCCGGGCGACGACCCCGGACGGCAGCGGCGCGGGCCGCGCCGGCGCGAGGGCCACGACCTCCGAGGGGAGGATCTGCGACACCGCAAGCAGCGGGTTCACCATGCCGGCCCCGGTGCCCGCGCCCGACGCGCCGTCCGCGGTCAGCTCGATGCGCCGCCGCACGCGGACGTTGTCCAGCTCGGGATGGCGCGCCCGCACCAGCGCGGCGACCCCGGCGACGTACGGCGCGGCGTAGCTGGTGCCGTCCAGGTCCTGGCGGTAGGCGCCGCCCGGCCAGGTGCTGGTGATCGCCGCCCCCGGCGCGAGGACCGAGACGGGGGTGGCCGCGTTGGAGAAGTCCGTCCGCTTGCCGTCCGGCCCGGCGGACCCGACCGCGAGCACGCCCTCATAGGCGGCGGGGTAGGACGGGGCAGGCGTGCCGTCCTCCTTGCGGATGTTGCCGGCCGCGGCGACGATCACCACGTCGCCGGCGAGCGCGTACTCGACGGCGCTCTTCAGGACGGGCTGGTCGCCGGTCTGGATGGAGATGTTGAGCACCTGGGCGCCGAGGTCGGCGGCCCGGCGGATGCCCTCGGCGAGCAGCGCCACGTCCCCGTTCTCGGCGTTGGACTGCTTGATCGAGATGAGCCGCGCCTTGGGCGCGACGCCGGCGAAGGGGATGTCCTTCATGTCCGCGCCGCCGATGATCCCGGCCACCGCCGTCCCGTGGCCGACGCAGTCCAGGGGGCCGGTGGAGGTCAGGTCGACGGACTTGGCGACCCGCACCTGCGGGTGACGGGTGTCGACCCCGCTGTCCACGAACGCGACCGTCACGCCCTCGCCGCGCGTGAGCGGCCAGACGCGGGTGAAGGCCAGCCGCCGCTGCGCCCAGGACTCGCCCACCTCCACGCCGCCGCGCGGGGGAGCACACCTCTGGGGTTCGGCGGCGGCCGCCGCGGCCGTGCTCGGGCCCGCGGCGAGCGCGAACGCCAGCGCGACGGCGACGACACCCCGTCCTGCCATTCGCTCAGCCCCGTCCTGCTCATTCGTTGCGCGCGCGAGAAGCCTAGTCACTGTGCCGTCGCATATTTCGGCGAATATCGGATCATACGGTGCCGGTTCGCGTCCGCCTGTTCCCGTCCTCCGCCGAGCCGTTCTCCGTTCCCTCACCTTCTTCACGCCTTGTCAGGAGATTGCGCCTTTGCGTGATCGGGCAGAAAACCCGCAGGTCAAGGCGGGGGATATCGGGGAATCGGGGGTGGACGATGCGCGGCACCGGCGTGCTCCTGGCCTGCGCCCTGATCGCCGGAGCGACCGCGGCGTGCGGGCCGGGCGGCCTCTTCGGCGGATACCGGGCCCGCGAGGAGATGTCGCGGGCACGCCAGGCGCTGAACGCGGTGGACGACCCCTCGTACGGCTTCACCGACCGCGCCGCCGCCGCGTGGCAGCGCCCGTTCCGCCCGGCGAGCGAACAGTGCGGCAAGCTGTTCGACCTGGCCGAGGGCAGGCACGAGGACGGGCGGGGCGAGGCGGAGGCGGTGACGTTCCGCGGGGACCTGCTCGGCGAGACCGCCGGCGTCGTCCTGTCGTCGTACGCCCCGGGCGGCGCCCGCGACGCGCTGCGGAACGTCGGCGGACTGATGCGCGACTGCCGGGTGGCCTCGGTCCGGACGGCGGGGGCCGGCGACCGGCTGGTCGGCTCGCCGCTGCCCATGCGCGCCCTCGGCGACGGTGTGGAGGCGCGACGCTACAAGGGCAGGGTCGGCGGCTACCCGTACGAGATGCACCTGGTCGTGGTGCGTTCGGGCGGCGTCCTGATCTCGCTCGTGCACACGGGCCTGGCCAAGCTGGACCCGGCGCGGACCGAGCGCCTGGCCGCCGCGCTCGCAGCGAAGGTCGGGCAGGCGGCCGAGTAGCCTGGTGCCCGTGACCGAGACCTCCCTCGCCCCCGAGGACAGCAAGATCATCACGTTGGCCCGCGCCGCCCGCGCGCGCAACGGCACGGCCGAGGGCGCCGCCGTCCGCGACGAGACCGGGCGCACCTACACCGCGACCAACGTGGACCTGCCCTCCCTGAAGCTGTCCGCGGTGCAGGTCGCGGTCGCCATGGCCGTGTCCAGCGGGGCCGTCTCGCTGGAGGCCGCCGCGCTCGTCACCGACGCGGACGAGCCCGGGCGGCCCGACCTCGCCGCCGTCGAAGACCTGGGGGAGGCCGTCCTGTTCCTCGCGGCCCCCGACGGCGCCGTGAAAGGCCGCTACATCTGATCGGGGACAATGGGGGCGTGAGTTCCTCAGCCGCTGAGTTCCGCGCCGGGTTCGCCTGCTTCGTCGGCAGGCCCAACGTCGGCAAGTCGACGCTGATGAATGCGCTTGTGGGGGCGAAGGTGGCGATCACCTCCTCCAAGCCGCAGACGACCCGCCGCGCGATCAGGGGCATCGTCACACGGCCCGACGCGCAGCTCGTCATCGTCGACACGCCCGGCCTCCACCGCCCGCGCACGCTGCTCGGCGAGCGGCTCGACAGCCTGGTGCTGTCCACCTTGACCGAGGTGGACGTCATCGGTTTCTGCCTCCCGGCCAACGAGCCCGTGGGCAAGGGCGACCGTTTCATCGCCGAGAAGCTCGCGGCCGTGAAGAAGACCCCGGTGATCGCCGTGGTCACCAAGTGCGACCTGGCGAGCCGCGAGCAGATCGCCAAACAGCTCCTCGACGTCTCCAAGCTCGGCGAGTTCGCGGAGATCATCCCGGTGTCGGCGGAGTCGGGGGAACAGCTCGGTCTGCTCGGCGACCTGCTCGCCGCGCGCCTGCCGGAGTCCCCTCCGCTGTACGCGGGGGGCGAGCTCACCGACGAACCCGAGCAGGTGCTCGTCGCCGAGCTGATCCGCGAGGCCGCTCTCGAAGGGGTTCGCGACGAGCTGCCGCACTCCATCGCCGTCGTCGTCGAAGAGATGGTGCCGCGCGAGGGCCGTGACGACCTGCTCGACGTGTACGCCCAGATGTACGTCGAGCGCCCCTCGCAGAAGGCCATCGTCATCGGCCCCAAGGGCGCGCGGCTCAAAGAGGTCGGCACCCGGGCGCGAGGGCACATCGAGGCCCTGCTCGGCACCCACGTCTACCTGGACCTCCGCATCAAGGTCGCCAAAGACTGGCAGCGCGACCCGAAACAGCTGCGCCGCCTCGGCTTCTACGACTGACCCCGCCCGGCCCCGCCCTCGTCACGGACATGGCCCGGCCGGACGAGCCGCGCCTCGTAGGCGAACACCACGGCCTGCACCCGGTCGCGCAGCTCCAGTTTGTCCAGGACGCGGCTGAGGTGGGTCTTCACCGTGGCCTCGGCGAGGTGCAGGGCGGCGGCGATCTCGGTGTTGGACAGCCCGCGGGCCACCTGGACGAGCACCTCACGCTCGCGGGCGGTGAGCCGGCCGAGGCGCGTGTCGTCCCCCGGGCCGCCGCCGTTCATCAACTGGGGCGCGAACGTCTCCAGCAGGCGACGGGTGATCCGCGGCGACACCACCGCGTCACCCGAGGCGATGCTGCGGATGGCCGCGAGCAGCTCCTCCGGTCGCGCGTTCTTCAGCAGGAAGCCGGACGCCCCGGCCTTGAGCCCGGCGAAGGCGTACTCGTCCAGGTCGAACGTCGTCAGGATGAGCACCCGCGACGCCGGGGACTCCCTGACGACGCGGCGGGTGGCCTCGATGCCGTCGATGCCGGGCATGCGGACGTCCATCAGCACGACGTCCGGGCGCAGTCGCGACGCCAGCCGCACGGCCTCGGCGCCGTCCCCGGCCTCGCCGACGACCGTCATGTCCGGCTGGGCGTCCAGGATCATGGTGAAGGCCATGCGCAGCAGCGACTCGTCGTCGGCGAGCAGGACGCGGACGGTCACGGCGCCCCCGTCCGGGCCGTCTCCAGGTTCAGCCGCGCCACCACGCGCCAGCCGCCCCCAGGCAGCGGCCCGGCCCGCAACGTCCCGCCGAACGCGGCCACCCGCTCCCGCATCCCGGGAATCCCGTGCCCCGGCCCGTCCCCAGGCCTGTGCCTGGGCGCGTGGCCGGGGGCCGGGGCGGGGCGGCCGTCGTCGGTGATCTCCAGGGTGACGCCCTCGGGGGACATCCGCAGGCTGACCTCGGCGCGGGTGCCGGGCGTCGTGTGCTTGAGGGCGTTGGTCAGGGCCTCCTGGGCCAGGCGGTACACGGTGAGCTGAGCCGTGGCCGGGATCCCGTCGGCGTCGCCGTCCAGTCGGACGCGGGTCGGCAGCCCGGCCGCGCGGAGCTGGTCGGCCAGGGCGGTGAGCTGGGCGATGCCGGGCATCGGATGCCGCTCGGCGTCCGGTTCGTCCGGGCGGAGCACCCCCAGGCAGCGCCGCATGTCGGCCAGCGCCTGCCGCCCGGTGGCGGAGATCTGCTCCATGGCCGTGGCCGCCTTGTCCGGCGAGCTGTCGCGCACGTACCGGGCGCTGTCGGCGAGCGCGACCATGACCGAGAGGTTGTGGGTGACGATGTCGTGCATGTCGCGGGCCATGCGGGCACGGTCCTCGGCGACGGCCAGGCGCGCCCGCCGGTCCCGGTCGCGCTCCAGCCCGGCGACGTACACACGCCGGGTGCGCATGTTCGTGCCGATGACGGCCGCCGCGACGGTGAAGGCCGTCATCGCCGCGACCGACGGCAGGAGGCGCCCCTCCGGAGCCCACCGGACGGAGGCGAGCACGGCGCCGCCTTCCAGCACCACCCAGGCCGCCAGCGTGCGCCGCCAGGACGAGTGCGCGCCGACGGTGTACAGGGCCACCAGCAACGCCACGTCGGCGGGGAGCTGGACACCGGCCAGCCACTGCGCCCCGGCCACCGCGGCGATCACCGCGAACACCGTGAGCGGCGCGCGCCGCCGCCACACCAGCGGCAGCACCAGGGCGGCCTGGAAGGCGAGAAGCCATGGAGGGCCGTCCGGCACCCGGCCGGGGCCGAGGGTGGCCAGGAACAGCACGGCGGCCACCAGCGCGTCGAGCGCCCACGGCCTGCCGGCGAGCGCGGCCAAGAGGCGGTCAGGCCGGTTCATGCCGCTCACCATAGTGGCCGTCCCCGCGCGTGCCGTCATCCCGCAGGATGAACATTCTGGCAGGTCAACCTGGGGTTGTATCGGAAGGATCATCCCTCGGACGCTCGTCGCGCCCGCAGGCCGCTGAAAGGCTCCTGAACCACGTCCCCCGACCACGACCTTCAGGAGCACCCATGCCAAGAGCCTTCATGACGTCCATCTCGGTCGCCGCCGGACTGGGGCTGGCCACCGCCCTGGCGACTCCCCTCACCACCGCTTCGGCCGCCGCGACCACGGGCACGCCGGAAATCGCCACCATCACCGGCACGTCCGGCAGCTCGGGCACGTCGGGCACCGTCGGCAGGCCGGGCACGTCCGGCACGTCTGGTTCGTCAGGCACTTCCGACACTTCCGACACGTCAGGCACGTCGGGCTCGACCGGCACGTTCAACGCGGCGGGGGAGGGGCCGGTCAGGTTGGTCTTGCCCGCGCCGAGTGTGCGGCGGTCGATCGGGACGGTGGCGCTGCGTCTGGTGGATCGGTCGCGGCGGGACCCCTTGGTGACGTCACGGCCCTACCGCGAGCTCATGGTGAGCCTCTGGTACCCGGCCGCCCACCCCTCCGCCCGCTTTCCCCTGGCGCCGCACATGGCGCCTCGGGCCGCGGCCGACTGGGACGTTCACTCCGCGCCGGGACTGGAGATACCGCCGGGCACGGTGAACTGGGCCGCGACCAGGACCCACGCCCGCCTGGGCGCGCCGGTCGACCGGCGGGCGGGGGCGCTGCCGGTGGTGCTGTTCGCCTCAGGGGACGGCGGCCCGCGCAGCCTCGGCACCGTCCTGGTCGAGGAACTGGCCGCCCGGGGATACCTGGTGGTGACGGTGGACCACACCTTCGAGGCCGACCAGGTCGAATTCCCCGGCGGGCGCGTCGAACGGGCCGCGCCTCTCCCCGGCAAGCTCACCCCGAAGGCGATCGACAAGCTTCTGAGGAAGCACGCACGGGTGCGCCTGGCGGACATGCGGTTCGTGCTCGACCGGCTCGCCGACCTCGGCCGGGGACGCGGCCCCGACGCGTCTCCGCTGCCCGCCGGGCTGACCGGCGCGCCGGACCTGTCCCGCGTAGGAATGGTCGGGCAGTCTCTGGGCGGGTCGGTGGCCGCGCAGCTCGCCCACGACGACCGCCGGGTGGACGCGGCGGTGAACCTCGACGGCAGCTACGTCGGCCCGGTCGCCCGCACCGGGGTGTCCAAGCCCTTCCTGGCCCTGGCGGCCGGCGCGCACACCCGGCGGTCCGACCCCACCTGGAGATCGTTCTGGACCGCCTCACGCGGCTGGAAGCGCGAGCTGCGGTTCGCGGGCGCCGGCCACGGTTCGTTCACCGACCTGCAGGTGATCCTGCCCCAGCTCGCCGCGAAGTCGGGGAAGATCCCCTCCGGCGACCTGATCGGGACGATCGCCCCGGCCCGCTCGGTGGCGGCCCAGCGCGCCTACGTCACCGCGTTCTTCGAGCTGCACCTGAAGGGACGATCGACGCCCCTGTTCACCGGCCCCACGCCGCGCCACCCCGACGTGAAAATCATTCCGTGACCGTGACCGTGACCGTGACCGTGACCATGACCATGACCGTGGTCATGGTCATGCCGGCCCTGGTCGGCGCCTCCTGTCCTGTACTTCCTTCGGTGTAGTCCGTACCGCGAATCGCGCACGGCCAAGTGACGGCCGGCGGACGACGCGCTCCCCCCGCCGCCCGGCCTAGCGTTTCCTCGTCCCGATGGTCACCCATGTCTGACCAGAGCTTCTCGGCACGACCAGGCCCCGGCGTCACGCCGTCACCCCCCAAGAAGGACGTCCGCATGTCCGAATCGCCCCCGCGACGCGAACCCGCTCCCGTCCGGCACTTCACCCGGATCATCGACGTCGCGCTCGCCGTCGTCACCACGGCCTTCTTCGTCGCGGTCGCCCAGGCCACCGGCATACACAATCCATGGGCCGGCGCGAACCCCCTCGCTCTGCTTCTCGGAGCGCTCCTGCTGTTCAGACGGCGCCGGCCGATGACCGTGCTCCTGCTGTCGATCGCCGGGATCTTCGCCTACCGCCTCACCGGAGGCGTGTCTCCCGCCGGCTGGATCTGGCCGGCCGCGGTCGCCTACTTCACCGCCGCCACCACGCCGCGGGTGCGCTGGGTCGCCGCCATCGGCCTGGCGCAGCTCGTCTACTCGGCGGTCGACTTCCGCCGGGTCCTGGACACGAACGTGCCCCGCTACGTGATCCACGTCGCGGGGGAGGGGCTGCTCCTGGCGGTCCTCATCGCCGCGGGCCTCACGTACGCCGCCGTGATGCGCTGGCGGGAGCGGCTGCGCGAGACCGACAGCCGTGCGCGCGCCGCCGAGGAACGGCTGCGGGTCTCGCACGAGGTGCACGACATCATCGCCCACACGCTGGCCGTCGTCGGCGTCCAGCTCAACGTCGCCGCCGACACCCTGCAGGAGGACCCGGCCGCGGCCGCCGCCGCGCTACAGCTGGCGAAGGACGTCAGGAACCGGGCGATGACCGACCTCCGCTCCCTCATCGCGGTGCTGCGCGACGCCCCCGGCGACACCGCGCCCCAGCCTGACCTGGCCTCCCTGGGCGCCCTCATCGCCGACGCGCGCGCCGCCGGCCTGCGGGTGACCCTCGACGAGCACGGCGACCCCGCGTCCGTCCCGGCCGCGTCCGCCATCGCCGTCTACCGCGTCGTCCAGGAGTCCCTCGCCAACACGCTCAAGCACGCGGAGGCGGGCACGGCCGGAATCACCATCGGCTACGGGCCGCGCGCGATCACCGTCGAGGTCGCCGACGACGGCCGCGTCACCCCCGGCGGCGCGCCTGTCGTCGAAGGCCATGGCCTGGCCGGCATGCGCGAGCGGGTGGAGGCGCTGGGGGGCACGCTCACCGCGGGGCCGGTCCCCGGCGGCTTCGCCGTGCGGGCCGACATCCCTGTGGCACGCTCGACCCCATGACGATCAGGGTGCTCATCGCCGACGACCAGGCGCTCGTCCGGGCGGGCTTCCGCAGCCTGCTGGCTCGCTCCCGGGACATCACGGTCGTCGGCGAGGCCCAGGACGGCGACGAGGCCGTACGGCTGGCCGTGAGCGCCCGTCCCGACGTGGTCCTCATGGACATCCGCATGCCGGGCGCCGACGGCATCACCGCCACGCGCCGCATCGTTGACCCGGCCGGCCCCGGCTGCCGCGTCATCATCCTCACCACGTTCGACACCGACGACCACGTGTTCGCCGCGCTGCGCGCCGGAGCCAGCGGTTTCCTCACCAAGGAGGTCGAACCCGCGGAACTGCGCCGGGCGGTCGCCGCGGTCGCCGCCGGGGACGCGCTGCTGTCCCCGGGCGTGACCCGCCGCGTCGTCGAGCACTTCGCCCACCGGCAGGACCTCTCGCCCGGCGCGGGGCGGCGCCTCGCCGGCCTCACGTCCCGGGAACGGGAGGCGGTCAAGCTCGTGGCGCTCGGCCTTTCGAACGACGAGATCGCGGCGCGCCTGGTCATCAGCCCGTTCACCGCCAAGACGCACATCACCAGGGCCATCGCCAAGCTGAACGTCCGCGACCGGGTCCAGTTGGTCATCCTGGCCTACGAGAGCGGCCTGGTCGGCCCCGGCCGGTGAGGCGTCAAAGGCTGCAGACGTGCGCCGTCACCGGTCCTTCCCGGTGTCGGAGGGGCGTTCGCGGTGTGCCGGGTGTACGGCGTTGATGGGCAGGTGCGAGTGGTGGAGGTCGAACGCGGGCCGCTCGGAGTGGATCGGAGGGATGGAGATGAAGTTGTGCCGGGGCGGCGGGCAGGAGGTCGCCCACTCCAGGGAGTTGGTGAACCCCCAGGGGTCGTCGACGGTCACCTTGGCGCCGTGCCGCCACGTCCACCAGATGTTGAACAGGAACGGCAAGGTCGAGGCGCCGAGCAGGAACGCGCCGATCGACGAGACCAGGTTCCCGGTGCTGAAGCCGTCCGTGGCCGCGTAGTCGGCGTACCGGCGGGGCATGCCCTGCACGCCCAGCCAGTGCTGCACCAGGAAGGTGGTGTGGAAGCCGACGAACAGCATCCAGAACTGCACCTTGCCGAGCCGGTCGTTCAGCATCCTGCCGGTGAACTTCGGCCACCAGAAGTAGAAGCCCGCGAACATCGCGAACACCACGGTGCCGAACAGCACGTAGTGGAAGTGGGCCACCACGAAGTAGGTGTCGCTGGCCTGGAAGTCCAGCGGCGGCGAGGCCAGGATGACGCCGGTCAGCCCGCCGAACAGGAAGGTCACCAGGAACCCGATGGCGAACATCATCGGGGTGGGGAAGGTGAGCTGGCCCCGCCATATCGTGCCGACCCAGTTGAAGAACTTCACCCCGGTGGGAACGGCGATGAGGAACGACATGAACGAGAAGAACGGCAGCAGCACCACTCCCGTCACGAACATGTGGTGCGCCCACACCGTCATCGACAGGCCCGTGATGGCGATCGTCGCGCCGACCAGCCCGATGTAGCCGAACACGGGTTTGCGGCTGAAGACCGGCAGGATCTCGGTGATGATGCCGAAGAAGGGCAGCGCGACGATGTAGACCTCCGGGTGGCCGAAGAACCAGAACAGGTGCTGCCACAGGATCGGCCCGCCGCTCGACGCCCGGAAGATCTGCGAGCCGAGTTGGCGGTCGATCTCCAGCACGAGCAGCGCGGCGGCCAGCACCGGGAACGCCATCAGCACGAGCATGCTGGTGAACAGGGTGTTCCACGTGAACAGCGGCATGCGGAACATGGTCATGCCGGGCGCGCGCATGCAGATGATCGTGGTGATGAAGTTGACCGAGCCGAGGATCGTGCCGAGGCCCGACAGGACGAGACCCATGATGAACAGGCTCGGGCCGACCCCGGAGGTGTACGTCGCCTCTGACATGGGGGCGTAGGCCGTCCAGCCGAAGTCGGCGGGCCCGCCCGCGGTGAGGTACCCGGAGAGCACGATCAGGCCGCCGAACAGGAACAGCCAGTAGCCCATCATGTTCAGCCGGGGGAAGGCCACGTCGGGCGCGCCGATCTGCAGGGGCATGATCGCGTTGGCGAAGCCGGCGAACAGGGGGGTGGCGAACAGCAGGAGCATCAGCGCGCCGTGGTTGGTGAAGAGCTCGTTGTACTGCTTGTTCGTCATGAGCTGCATGCCGGGCTGCAGCAGTTCGGCGCGGATGAGCATCGCCATGGCGCCCGCGATGAGGAAGAAGACGAACGAGGTGACCAGGTAGAGGTTGCCGATCACCTTGTGGTCGGTCGTGCTCGCCCATCGGAGCAGCAGCCGGCCCAGATTGGCCTGCTTGGCGGTGGGAGCCTCGGGCTCCTTCGTGTAGATCACGAGGCGCCCCCAACCGTACGGCCGGGCCGTCGTGCGGCGCCGGCCGTACGGCCCGATCGCCACGGTACAACGCGGGATGTCCCGCCGCTTTCCCCGGTTTCGGCGGGGCCGGTTCGCGGGCGCCCTTGGGCGCGTACCGTTCGCATGCCACCCCCGCCGACGTCGAGCCGCTCGCTTACTCCGTTTAATCCGATTACAACGCGCAAAACGCCTATAACGGAGAAACGACGAGCAAAGACACAAATGGCGACGGCCAGGGTTTCTTTGACAACCCTGGCCGTCGCCGGCGTCCGCCATGCGGGCTACTGCTGGTAGCCCTCCACCTCGTTGACCGGGCGGGGGCTCGCGAAGTCCGGGTCCTCGCCGAACTCCCTGCGGGCCTTACGCTGCCGGAGGAGGTCCCAGCACTGGTCGAGCGCATCCTCCAGCTCCTTGATCCGCGCCCGCTCCTCCTGCGAGGAGACCTCCCCCGTCGCGGTACGGTCCCGGAGATCGTGCTCCTCGGCGATGAGGTCCTTGATCTTCGCGAGTATCTGGCCGTCCTGCATGTCCCAACCTCCTCGATGTCCCTCCCGGAGCTTACGGCGTGGGCGCCCGCACAGGGGTGACCCTTGATCGGGCCCCGCCGTCACGCCGGACGGCCGCCGTCTGGTACGGTCATGCCTATGCTGCGTGGGCTGCTTCTTAGCCGCCGCGGCGAGGGCCTGTAAGAGGCCGGCTCCCTCGCCGCGGAGCGAGCCATGCGCGTCGGCCGATCGAGGATGAGAATCCCGGTGGCGACCCCCATCCCGTGCACGTCCACGGAACCCATGAGACCAGCACGTTCAGGCATGCCGTCCTGACGCGCGCCGCCGCCGGTCCCACACCGACCAGGAGCATGTCCATGCATTCGCAGTACCCGCAGCAGCAGCCGTCCCCGATGCCCTTCCACCGCCATCAGCCCTTCACCCCCGTACGCCTGGCCGACCGCACCTGGCCCGACAAGGTCATCGACCGCGCCCCCCAGTGGTGCGCCGTGGACCTGCGCGACGGCAACCAGGCCCTGATCGACCCCATGGACTCCGACCGCAAGATGCGGATGTTCGAGCTGCTGGTCCGCATGGGGTACAAGGAGATCGAGGTCGGCTTCCCCGCCGCCTCCCAGACCGACTACGACTTCGTGCGCCAGATCATCGAAGAGGGCCGCGTCCCCGACGACGTGGTCATCCAGGTCCTGACCCAGGCCCGTCCCGAGCTGATCGAGCGCACCTTCGAGTCCCTGCGCGGCGCCAAGCAGGCCATCGTCCACCTGTACAACTCCACCTCCACGTTGCAGCGCCGCGTGGTCTTCGGCCAGGACAAGGACGGCATCACCGCCATCGCCGTCGAGGGCGCCAAGCTGTGCCGCAAGCTCGCCGAGCAGATGACCGGCACCGAGATCTACTTCCAGTACTCGCCGGAGTCCTTCACCGGCACCGAGCTGGAGTACGCCGTCGAGATCTGTAACGCGGTCACCGAGATCTGGCAGCCCACCCCCGAGCGCAAGGTCATCGTCAACCTGCCCGCCACCGTCGAGATGGCCACCCCCAACGTCTACGCCGACCAGATCGAGTGGATGAGCCGCAACCTGGCCCGCCGTGAGTCGATCGTCCTGTCCCTGCACCCCCACAACGACCGCGGCTCCGCCGTCGCCGCCGCCGAGCTGGGCTACCAGGCCGGCGCCGACCGCATCGAGGGCTGCCTGTTCGGCAACGGCGAGCGCACCGGCAACGTCTGCCTGGTCACCCTCGGCATGAACCTGTTCTCCCAGGGCATCGACCCCCAGATCGACTTCGGGGACATCGACGAGATCCGCCGCGTCGTCGAGTACTGCAACCAGCTCCCCGTCCACCCCCGCCATCCCTACGGCGGCGAGCTGGTCTACACGGCCTTCTCCGGCTCCCACCAGGACGCCATCAAGAAGGGCCTGGAGGCCCTGGAGCGCGACGCCGTCGCCGCCGGGGTGCCCGTGGACGATTTCCAGTGGGAGGTTCCCTACCTGCCCATCGACCCCAAGGACGTCGGGCGCACCTACGAGGCCGTCATCCGCGTCAACAGCCAGTCCGGCAAGGGCGGCGTCGCCTACATCATGAAGGCCGAGTACGGCTTCGACCTGCCGCGCCGCCTGCAGATCGAGTTCTCGGGCGTCATCCAGGCCCGCACCGACGCCCAGGGGGGCGAGGTCACCCCCGCCGAGATGTGGGACGCCTTCGCCGACGAGTTCCTCCCCAACCCCGACAACGCCTGGGGACGCTTCGGCCTGCTGGCCCACCGCAACGTCTCCCAGGTGGACGAGAAGGACGCCATCAGCGCCGACATCCGCCTCGACGGCGAGATCCGCGAGGTCGAGGGCGTCGGCAACGGCCCCATCTCGGCCTTCGTGGACGCCCTGGGCAGCGTCGGCGTCGAGGTCCGCGTCCTCGACTACACCGAGCACGCCATGAGCGCCGGCAGCGACGCCCGCGCCGCCGCGTACGTCGAATGCCAGGTAGGCGACCAGGTCCTGTGGGGCGTAGGCGTCGACGGCAACACGGTGACCGCCAGCCTGAAAGCCATCCTCTCCGCAGTGAACCGCGCCACCCGCTGACCTCTCGTCACTCCCGCTGAGGGGGGCCACCCGCCCCCCTCAGCACACGGCTGTACAGCGAAGGCCGCTCTTGTGGAGCGGACGGAGGTCATCCCCGAAATGGTCCTCCGCTCCGCTCCGGGCTGTTTTTCCCAGGGGCTCCGCCCCTTCGACCCCGAGGCGGGCGCAGGTCGAAGCATGACAAGCTACGAAGACCTTGGCTCGTATCGCAACTCAGCAGCATTAGGGCGATAGGCGATGTCACGGGTCACCATGCCCATCTAGCCATGCGCTTGCTCGGCCTTGAAGGAGCCTGGTCTTTTGCGACCTACCTTTACTTTCTCGCCTTTCGAATGATCCCCTGTGTGGGTGGACCTTGACAATTTCTTCGCACTCGGGCCTGAGGTTCCGTTTAAGGCGAATAGGGTTTTTACTAACCGTGAGGGGTACATTCGGGCATTTCAGGAACGGGTTGTTGGTCATCTGGCCATGGAGTGGCCCACCACGGAAGTGATGAACTTCCAGCGTCCTGCCCACAACGTGATGGTGTTGAGCGGGGAAGGCGGGATCGGAAAGTCCACGCTGATCCGCCACCTCGCGGGGCTCGCGCAGAACCGCGATCTCGATGGTATGCCGGAGGACTGCGCGGTCGCTGTGATCGACTTTGCCGACCTGTCGAGCCAGAGCTTCGAGACCGTCATGTTGCGGGTACGTGCTGCGCTCGGACGGCTGGGCAAACCGTGGCCGGCGTTCGACATCGCGCTCTCGGCGTACTGGGAGCGTAAGCACCCCGGTGAGTCCCTGGTCCGCTTCCTGGACAGGTCATCGTCGATTGGCGCGGTCGCCGACTCGCTGCGCCTATCAGAGCAGGTCGCCTCCAGCGTCGACGGCCTGTTCGCCGGTCTTGGCGCCGTCTCGGTGGCCTACAGGGTTCTCGATGTGGTCGGCACCTCCGCACGGCAGTCGGTCACCCTCAAGCGACTTCGCCGCGGCCTGCCGGCGTTCGATCCGATCCTCCGGGAAGCCGACCCGGACAAGATGCTCGGCTACCTGCCGATTCTGCTTGGTGCGGACCTTGAACGGATACGCCAGAGGAGGCCGGTACTGGCGCTCTGCGTCCTGGACACGTTCGAGAACGTGCAATCGCTGCCATCCGAGCGGGGCGGCCTGGAGGACCTGGTTGCCCGGATGGCCTATTTGATGCCGAACGTGTTCTTCCTCGTCGGAAGCCGACGCCCGTTGCAATGGCATGATCCGGTGCGTAGCGTCGGACTGACCTACGGAGGGGCACGCCGGTGGCCGGGCATGGCCGACACCGACGATCAGCCTGATCAGTTCCCTGTCGACGGTCTCGAGTCGCAGGATGCCGACCGTTTCCTGCGCGAGCGGCTGACCGTTGACGACGCACCTGCCATCGGACGTCCTCTGCGAGAGCGCATCGTCGCCGGTTCGGGAGGCTCCCCGCTGTACCTTGAACTGTCGGCGGGGTTGTTCGAGCGCTACATGGTCCGAGGGGAGACGCCTGCTCCGGAAGTGTTCGGCGAGCCGTTCCCGGAGTTGGTCCTGCGGATGATGCGAGACCTGTCGCCGGAGGACAGAGATCTGCTGCGTGCGGCGGCGTTGCTGGAAGCATTCGACGACCGGTTGCTGGCCGCGATCCTGCCCGAGGCACGCGGTAGGCGCATCGAGGACTTCCTCACCCGAAGGTTCGTGCGCTACGACCCGACCGTGTGGCCGCCTTGCCGCCTGCATGGGAATTTTCGCCGCGGTGTCACCGCCTGTGACGCGCACACCTTGGACGGGTGGACCGTCCGGGAACGGCAGGCCCGGGTGTCTCAGGCCATCGAGTATCTGACCGGTTTCACGCTCTCCATCTGGAGCGACGACTCGCCGGCCGATCTTAGCCCCGCCGACCACAGCCGCCGTACCGTCGCCGCCTTCCTTTTAGCCCTGTACGGCGCGGCCGAGCACGGTGTCCTGCCTCCCAGCCTGGGCCAGATGGCCTACACACTCCGCTACCTGGGGCACTGGCAGGTACTGGCGTCCCTGCCGGAACTGACGGAGGGCACGTCACCCGTGCTGGCTGAACTCACCGCAGTGGCCAGGCTGAGCGCCCAGGCAGGACAGGAGGCCACGCAACGCTACGCGGCGATGAGAGCCGCAGTCGAGGACATCGACGCCAGCCCGTACGCCGACTACTTTCACTTCGCGCTCGGTGACCTCGCCCAGTTCACTGGAGCGTTGCCGGACTCTGACCGTCACTTCACGGTGGTCGCCGAGGCGCGCACGCCGATCGGTGTCGCAGCCCGGTTCGATCTGGCGGGCAATGCCTTCCGCCGCAGTCGCTACACCGACGTCGTGAAGCGGATCGAGGGCTGGTCGGCGGCAACGCGGCTGCAAAGTATCGGTGCCCAAGACCTGCTGGGGCACGTGCATCTCCACAATGCCCGTTTCCCGGAGGCTGCGGAACTCTTCACGGAGGTGCTGGCCCAAGCCCGGCAGGCGGACGCGCCGCTCTGGGCCGCGCGAGCCGCGCGCCACCTGGCCCTCGCTTCCATGTGGTTCGCCCCCGACCGCACTCTGCAGATCGTTCCGGAGGCCCGTGAACTCAACCAGTCGCTTGGCGAGGTCGTGGGACTGGCCCAGTGCGACATGGCCGCGTCCATGGCCCACGCCATGCGGGGTGAGTGGGACAGCGCCGAATACCTCCTCGGCGCGGCCCGCCGTACCTTCGAAACCGTTGGCGCCACCGCCGAACTCCTACCCATCGACGTGGTCGAGGTCATCCAGCTCATCGCGCGAGGCCGCGACGAGCAGGCGCGGGATCTCACTCGCCGCCTCGCCGAGGCGGCGAGTGTCGAGGAACCCTTCCTGCCCGCGTGGGCAGCCGTCACCGCCCTCTGGACCGAACAGCCGGAACTGTACGACTTCACAGGCATAGGATGGCTGGATCTTCCTGGAACAACCCAGGAAAGGTGGTTGCGGCCACTGCGTCGGTTGCGGCCGGGAGACGAAGCATGAACGTGGTGCGGAGTTCGCCTTCCACATGTGGCCGGTTGGACGTTGGCGATAGACGAGGCATCGTCTCCACCGGCAGGGTCCCACCGAACGAGGTCGCCGAAGCCAGAGCCACAGCGCTGAAGAGTCCGGCATTCGACGGTTTCGGCGACCGGCACGACCTCGAGGCGACAGTGGTCTACGGCCACCGGACGATCGTCAAAGTGCAGCATCGGCTCCATGAACGGTTCGAGACCGCCCTGCGGATGGAGTCGATGCGGGAATATGCGGGAGTTTCGGTTCCCGCGCTGCTGGACGCGGGCACGCTCGAGACCGCGTCCGGGGCCGTCTGGTGGCTCGTCCTGGAACGGGTCGATGGCTTCCCTGGTGACCATCCCACACCTGCTCGGCAGCGTCAGATGGGTGAGCAGATCCGCCGCTGGCACGACGCCGGGGATCAGGGAGGGTTACGCCTGGACGACCCCGGCGCCCTCGGGGTGATGCTCGGCTCTGCACGAACCCTTGTTCCGCATGCCTACCCGAGCCTCTCCCGACTATTCGACCAGGTGTGCACGGGGCAGCCGATGACGGCCATCCATGGAGACGTGGCCCTCGGCCACAACGCCCTGTTCGAAGGCGACGAACTGCGGGCCTTCTTCGACCCCGGTGCGGTGGAGGTCGGGCCGCCCATGCTCGACCTGGCCTGGTGCCTTGCCGTCGACTTGCCACACGGCGCTCATCCACAGTGGCTGCTGGAGGGGTACGGTACCGCCGCGGTCGAGCAGGAGGCGCTGGACGCTCTGTTGCCTCTCATGGTCCTGCGCAGGCTGATCGACGTCCGGGCCGAGGGGCAGATCAAGGATGCGCGATGGCTCGCGAATTGGCTGTCCATGAACGCTCCTGACCTGCTGTCTCTGATCGCACCAGTGGCGGGCCCAGGCTGATCAGGGTTCCAGTCCCCCGCGCCGCGCACAGGCCCAGGGGATCCATCGGTCCCATACGTTCGCCGGTACCGATAGCCGGGCCAGCAACTCGGGCTCGTCGGCACGCGTGTAGAAGCGGTTCAGCCCGTCGAACAGCGCGAGCACGTATCCAGCCGCGAGTAGCCACGGTTCCCATTCCTGGTGGTTCGGCTCCGGCGATCCCGGTACGGTCGCTTCGGCCACCACTACCCGGGGCCGCCAGAAGGCGAGATCCGCTGACGCCAGCACCGCCGCCTCCCGGCCTTCCACATCCACCTTCAGGAGATCGAACCCTGGGGTCGCGTGCGTGGCCAGCACCGACTCCAGTGTCTCCACGCTGACCTCCAGTTCTTCCACACGGGCGCCGCGTCGGGCGTGTTGTTCGGCGATCGCCGCTTGGAGTGTGCTCAACCCCAGCATGTCCACGGGTTGCCCTTCGGGGAGGATGCGGTAGAACGTCGCAGTTCCCGGCTCGCTGTCGATCGCGACCTGGAGGTTCACCTGGGTCGGCCGCTCGCGTCGCAGCCGTTCGAACCGTTCGGGCAGCGGTTCGATGTTGACCCCCTGCCACCCCAGCCGGTCGACCAGGTTCTTCGTCAATGACCCACGGACCGGCTCACCGGCCCCGACATCCACGAAGAATCCGTTCCGTCGGTGCGCGAACGCCCGCATCAGTACGACGTCCTCGGCGTTCTGTCCGTACGCCACCAGCTGGAACCGCTCCTCACTTCGATTCGTCACCCTGTATGCATTCCCGGACCGACGGGGTTCGCCCCTCAAAGGTGGGGAGACGCAATGGGGGTGCCGTTCAGCGGAAGGAGCGGCGGTAGGCGGCGGGGGTGGTGTTCAGGGCGTTGTGGAAGCGGCGGCGGAGGTTCACCGCGGAGGACAGGCCGACGCGTTGGGCGATGGTCTCTACGGAGAGGTCGGTCTCCTCCAGGAGGGCGCGGGCGCGGGCCAGGCGGCGGTCGAGTAGCCAGCGGCCGGGGGAGATGCCGAGCTGGTCGGTGAAGTGACGGCTGAAGGTACGGCAGGACAGCCCGGAACGGGTCGCCATGTCCTCGACCGTCAGCGGCCGGTCCAGGTTGGCGGTGATCCAGTCCAGCAGCGGGGCGAGCGAGTCGGGCACGGGGCCGGTGGTGGGCAGTTCGGGGTACTGGCGCTGGCAGCCTTCGCGGTGCGGGGCGGCCGACAACTGGCGGCCGATGCGCATCGCCAGGGCGGCGCCGTGCTCGCGCCTGACCTGGTTGAGGCAGAGGTCGATGGTCGTGGCGGTGGCGCCGGCCGTCGCCACGTCGCCGTGGTCCACGTAGAGCACGGACGCGTCGGGCCGGATGCGGGGGAAGCGTACGGCGAGATCGGCGGTCAGTTCCCAGTGGGCGGCGGCGGTACGGCCGTCCAGGAGGCCGAGGCTCGCCGGGACGTAGATCCCGCAGGCGATGGCCATGATCCGCATGCCGCGGGCGTGGGCCGCGGCGACCTCGGCGCCGAGGCCGGGGGAGACCGTGACCGGCGAGCTCCAGCCGGCGATGAGAAGGGTGTCGGCCTCGGCGAGGGCCTCCAGCCCGCGCTCGACGATGATGTCGACGCCCATGGTGGTCCGGATCGGCCCCGGGTGTTCGGCGCAGAGCGTGAAGTCGTAGTGCTCGGGGATGTCCGGGCCGTGGTAGCCGAAGACCGCGGAGGCGCTGGTCACCGGATACATCTCCTGGAGTGAACTGAGCAGGGCGACCACGCGGTGCTTCATGGCATGAATGTACCTAATGATGTCATTGTGGACACCTGTGCCGGGCTTATCGGATGTCCAGAGTAGATGGTCATGGAGTTCAGGAAATGACCGCACTTTCCGAGTGCGAACGACCCCTCACCGCACCGGCCAGGCTCTGGACCAGGGACTTCGTCCTGTATTTCGGCGCCAGAGCGGTGTCGTTGCTCGGTGACGCGATGATGCCCGTCGCGACCGCGCTGGCCGTCGGCGCGATTCACGGGGTGGCCGGCGTCGGCTACGTGCTGGCCATCTACACCGCGCCGGTCGTGCTCTTCATCCCGTTCGGCGGAGTGTTCGCCGACCGGTTGGGCGCCCGGACCATGATGGTCGGCGCGGACATCGTCCGGATCGTCACCCAGACCGCGGTGGCGATCGCCTTCTTCACCGGCGCCCCGCCGCTGTGGCTGCTGCTGTCCGCCTCGTTCCTGGCCGGTACGGCGACCGCGATGTTCCAGCCCGGCGTGAACGGCATGGTCCCCCTCGTCGCCAAGGACCCGCAGGGCGCCAACGGCACGTTGAAGATCGCCGACGCGGCCACCCAGCTCGGCGGGCCCGTCCTCGCGGGCGTACTGATGACGCTGACCGGCGCGGGCGCGGTTTACGCGGTCGACGCGGGAACGTTCCTGCTCAGCGGCCTGTGCCTGGCCCTCATCCGGCTGGCTCCGGCCGCCGGGGCCAAAATGCGCTCGACGGTCTTGGTGGACCTGCGCCGCGGCTGGCTGGAGTTCCGCTCCCGGAGCTGGATGTGGTCGGTGATCCTCATCTGGGTGTTCTTCGGCGTCCTGGTCTTCGGCCCCTACATCCCGCTGGGCTCGCGCCTGATCGGCGACCGCCTCGGCGACGCCGCCTACGGCTGGGTGATGGCCGGCCTCGGCTCCGGCACGGTCATCGGCGGGCTGATCGCGATCAGGCTCCGGCCGTCACGGCCGCTCGCCGCCGGTGGCGCGGCCATCTTCGGGTTCGGGTTCATGCCGCTGACGGTGGCGCTGGAACTGCCGCTGCCGGTGCTGATGGCGGGTCACGTGCTGGGCGGGATGGCCGTGGCGTTCTGGTCGGTGATGTGGGCGACGAGCGTCCAGACCCAGGTCGCCCCCGACGTCCTCAACCGGGTCACCGCCTACGAGGTCGCCGGATCGGTGTCCGGGATAGCCGTCGGGCAGGCACTGGTGGGACCGGTCTCGGAGATTGTCGCCCCCCGGGACCTGTTGCTGGTCTCCGCCGGCGTCAGCTTCGCGGTCTGCGCGGCCCTGCTGCTGACGTCCCCGATCCGCCGGCTGCGCCGGGCCTGATCTCCGGGGACGGCCGGCGCCCTGGCTCGCCGGGGTCGTGGGCGGGCAGGTGGAGGGTGGTGACGCCGGTCAGGATGAGATCGATCCCGCCGAGGAACTGCTCGCGGTCGTCGTGCTCGCGCACCTGGTCCGCGACGGCCCGGATGAACGGGTAGTCGTCGGGATCGAGCTCTTCCCATGCCTTCGACGCGGCGTCGAGGAACTCGGCGCGGTCCGCTTCGGACCCGAGGACGCGGGCGTTGGCGGCGTTCTGGCCGGCGGCGCCGAGGATGTAGTGCACCAGCGCCGAGGTCGCCGTGAACCAGTGGCCCTCGGGCACGCCCAGGGCCTGGACCCGCCGGCCGATGCTTTCGAAGATCCGCGGCGTCACCGCTCCCCAGGGGCTGCGGGAGAGTTGCGTGGCGAGCTGCGTGGCGAGCCACGGGTGTGCGGCGATCGCGTCGAACAGGCCGAGCGCGACGGCGCGGATCTCGTCCTGGGGCGTGTCCGGAGCTCCCGCGGGCTCGGTGGCCAGAGCGGCGGCGACGACGGCGTCGGTCGCGGCGTCGAGCAGCCCGCCCCTGTTCCCCACATGCCAGTAGATCGTCCCGGGTCCGGTGGCGAGGCGCTCGGTCAGCGCCCGGACCGTCAGCCCGGTCTCGCCGGCCGCGTCGAGCAGCTCGACGGCGGCCTCGACGATGCGCTCACGGGAGAGCGCGTCTGTGCGCCGCTGTGACTGGCGCGTTCGCGTGGCCATGCCGCCATCTTGACATATCTGGAGCGTCGTTCCAACATGGAGCACTGTTCCATAGTGGAGCGCTGTTCCAACGGGGGAACGACGCCCAGACAGGCCGTGCCGGATCTCGCCGGGCGGCCTCGATCGCGAAGGAGCCACCATGCGCACTCCCGTCACGATCATCGGCGCCGGACTGGGCGGGCTCACGCTGGCCCGCGTGCTGCACGTCCACGGCATCCCGTCCACGGTCTATGAGGCGGAGCCGTCCCCGGCGGCGCGCACGCAGGGCGGGATGCTCGACATCCACGACTACAACGGGCAACTCGCCGTCGAGGCGGCCGGCCTGATGGACGAGTTCCGTGGCCTCGTCCTGGAGGGCCGCCAGGCGATGCGCATCCTGAACCCGGACGGGACCGTCCTGTTCGAGAAAGCCGACGACGGCACGGGCGGACGCCCCGAGGTCCAGCGTGCCGAGCTGCGACGGATCCTGCTCGAATCGCTCCCGGCCGGCACCGTCCGGTGGGGGCGCAAGGCCGGTGGCGCCCGTGCCCTCGGCGACGGCCGCCACGAGGTGATCTTCGCCGACGGCGCCACCGTCACTACGAGCCTGCTGGTCGGCGCGGACGGCGCGTGGTCACGGGTCCGGCCGCTGCTGTCCACCGCCACACCCGAGTACACCGGCGCGTCGTTCGTCGAGACCTACCTGTTCGACGCCGACACCCGGCACCCCGCCGCCGCGAAAGCGGTCGGCGGCGGGTCGCTCATGGCGCCCGCGCAGGACAAGGAGATCCACGCGCACCGGGAGAGCGGCGACACCCTGCACACGTACGTGGTGCTCACCAAGCCGCTGGACTGGTTCGCCGCCATCGACTTCACCGACGCAGCCGCGGCCGCCGCGCGGATCGCGCGGGAGTTCGACGGCTGGGCCCCGGAGCTCACCGCGCTGATCACCGACGGCGACACCCCGCCGGTGCTGCGCCCCCACTACGCGCTGCCGATCGAGCACCGGTGGGATCGGGTGCCCGGGGTGACCTTGGTCGGCGACGCCGCCCACCTCGCGGCCCCGAACGGCGAAGGCGCCAACCTGGCCATGTACGACGGCGCCGAACTCGGCAAGGCCCTCGCCGCGCACCCCGGCGATGTCGAGGCCGCCCTCGCCGAATACGAACAGGCCATGTTCATCCGCAGCGTCGAAGCCGCCACCGACGACGCCCACATCCGCGAGCACCTGTTCGGCGACGACGTCCCCGACGGCCTGATCGAGATGTTCACCGAGCACCATTCGTGACCATGTCGATGTGGCTGAACCTCGCGAAGATCGATGGCGAGCTGCTGGAGTCCGTGCGGGCGAAGCCCGATCTGATCGAGGCGATCGGCGGCGATCGGCGGCGATCGGCGGCGATCGGCGGCGATCGGCGGCGATCGGTGAGATCGGCGAGAACGACATCGAGGGATACGAGTTCGGCTACGGCCCGGCGTTCGTCCTCGACCCCGCCCAGGTCGCCGCGGTCGCGAAAGGTTTGATGGGCGAGGGATGGGGCTTCGACCCCGCCCAGCGGGACCCGGAAGGCGACGCCTATGAGGGGTTCGAGGGCCTCGGGCCGTTCTACGCGGCGGCGGCACGGGACGGCAAAGCCAGCGTGGGAGGGGTGAGCTGATCCCTCTGCCGTGGCCACCGATGACGTCGACAACATCAACATGGGTCTTGTCAGTGCTGTAGGCCATGGTGGGGGCTTTTCCCGGCGTCTCTGAGGGCTGGAATGCGGTACGGAATACATGACGGCGTCGGAATTTGTAAGGACGCCGTTCGCCGTTGGCCCACCCCAGAACCGGGCGACGCTCCAGCGGAGCAACGCGAAGCGCGCGGAACAAATATCGCCCTGCTTCGGTCGCCGGCGGGTTTCGCGTCTTGACGAATTCGCACTCCTGGCTCGGTGACCTCGGGTTACGATCGGCAGCGGATTTCCGCCACGGCAGCCCTAGGGGTTTTGTCAGTGGGACTCTGTAAATCGTGCATAAATGTCCGCTTCTGAGAAATGGAGGGGCAATTGTCTTCCGGCAGAGAGATAGATCCACGTGAATCGCCGCGCGCCCTCTTCGCCTACGAATTACGACGCTACCGGCAGGCGGCCGGGCTCTCGCAGAAGAGGCTCGGGTGGCTCACCGGCTATTCGGACTCCATGGTCAACCTGATCGAGCTGACCAAACGCCGGCCGACCGAGCGATTCGCCGAGCTGTGCGATCGGGCCCTGGCGCTCGACGGCATCATGGTCAGGCTGTACGCCGCCACGACGTGGCGGACGGCTCCCGAATACTTCAGGCCGTGGCTCGAAGTGGAGGAGGAGGCCACGGCGCTGCACAACTGGGAACCGATGCTCGTGCCCGGCCTGCTCCAGACGCAGGCGTACGCCCGCGCGATCCTGGCGACCTCACCCGGCACCTCTGGGGAAGAGCTGGACGAACGCCTTACGCAACGGATGCGGCGACAGGCGATTCTCGGTCGCGAAAAGCCTCCGATGATCAGCGTCATCGTGGACGAGGCCGTGCTGCATCGCTCCATTGGTGGGGCGGAAGTGATGCGGGAGCAGGTGAAGTACCTGATCGAGATCGCGCAGCACCCTATGGTGACCATACAGGTCGTGCCTTATGAGACCGAGGCGCACTGTGGGCTTGCAGGTGGGTTCATCGTCGCCGAACGCGTCGGTTGGCCATATGCCGCCTACATGGAGGCGCAACCGCATGGGCGCACGGTGGACGAGCCACAGACCATCGCGGCGCTCACGGCACGGTATGACGCGATAAGGGCGGAAGCCTTACCGTTTAAGCAGTCGGTCAAACTTCTAGAGAGAGTGGTGAATCAACGTGACCGCTGACCTGCGGGGTGCCCGTTGGCGCAAGAGCTCTTTCAGTGCGGACACGGGTAACTGCGTGGAAGTCGCGTCGAATCTGCCGGGTGTTCTCGCGGTGCGTGACAGCAAGGACCCGGCAGGTCCTGCGCTGGTCGTCGCGCCGGGCGCGTGGTCGGCGTTCCTGAACGGCGTGCGCTCCGGACGGTTCGAGGCCTGACGAGGTCCGCTTCCGCCGTTCTCCGAGCGTCGCGATTTCTCCTCGGAGAACGGCGTCCGGTCACGCACTGGTCGCCGGGTCAGGTTGGGCGGAGCGCGCCGGGGGCGCGGGGGTGATTCAGGGGGTGGGGCGGCGGGTGATCAGGATGCGGTCGCGTAGGACGAGGCGCTGCCGGTCGCGGTCGGCGGCGAGGATTCGCATGGACTGGAGGTCGTCGATGACGCTGTCGAGGTCCCATCCCTTGGCCTGGAACTCGGCGGTCAGGTAGCGCAGCACGGCGGGGTTGCCGTCCTGTCCGGCCAGCCGGGCGACCGAGAGCCGGGAGACCAGCAGGGCGTGCGGCTCGGCGAGTTCTATCTTGCGGGTCGAGGCGAGCAGGTGCCAGCAGTTGAGACAGGCGAGCACTCCGGTGATGACCACGCCGGTGACGGGCTCGGTGAAGAAGGGAGCGGTGACCATGCCGGCGGCGCCGAGCACGGCCTGCACGTCCTTGCGGAAGTTGTAGACGACGTTCTTCCACGACCTGCTGTGCACGACCACGGTGTTGCCGACGTGCCGGAACTCGATGACCTGGCGCGAGTCGTGCCCGGCTCCCAGGAACGCGGCCACCGCCTCGTCGCTCACCTCCTTCAGCGAGGCGCCGTCGAACGGGACGGCGGACGTCGCGGGGACGGGGTCGTCGATCACGCGTGATCTCCTCGGTCGAGGTCCGGCAGGCGGTCGCCGATCATGTGGTGGAACGCCGAGGCGGCGCCGAACAGAGCGGTGGCCAGGCCGTCGGGGGACGACAGCCGGTAGGCCTCCTCCGCCATCACCCGCTCCGCCGCCTCGGTCCGCGCCTGCGGTTCCGGGTGGGTGTGCGAGCCCGAGGGCCTTCTGGCGTCGAGGGTCGCCAGGAGCCCGATCAGTTTGAGCACGGTGCCGATGCAGAAACCGGCCGTGCCGTGGGCCGCTCCCCGCACGAAGAGCGGCGCCTTCATGTAGGAGAGGAACGGTTCGACGCACCGCCTCAACGCCCACTCGTCGGCGGCGAGTTCCTGGGCGGCCGACCAGCCGGCGTCGGCGGGCGACGCGGCGCCGGCGAGATGCCCGAGCTCGATGTGCGCGAGCTCGTGGTGGACGAGGAACGACCAGCAGGCGAGCGACGCCATGGTGTTCATGACGGCCCACGTCGGGTTCGCCATGATGTCCTCGGGCAGGTAGCCGTGCCCGAAGGTGGGCGGGGTGGACTCCGACATCCACCGGTCGCTGACGATCGAGGCGAGCCCGTCGATGATGCGCTGGGGAGAGATGTTGAACACGGGCCGGCCGTCCAGGCCCGGGGTGGTGGAGGAGATGACCGACGCGAACTCGTCGACCAGGCGCACGAACTGGGCACTGCCGATGATCAGGCAGCCCTCGTCCACCTGGTAGGTGACCAGGTTCGGGACCAGGAACGGCCGGTGCTCGTCCTCCAGCGGGTCGTACAGCATCGTGCGCGGCACGCTGCCGATCAGGATGTCGGGAGGCGGATTCAGGCCGAGCAGCCCGGTCATGGTGACCAGCGGATCGTCGGGATAGGAGAAGCGGAGTCCGTACAGGTGCCGTACCGCGTCGGACCCTCCGGCCGGGGCGGCGGCGGTGAGGTACGCGTCCAGGTCGTCGGCGAGATGCGGCAGAAAGAACTGCCCGGCGGATTCGTACAGTTCGCGGTACCGCGCCATCAAGGCTTCGTTTCGCGGGGGCAGGCGGCGACGCCTGGCGACCCATGACCGCATTCGTAACAGTCTTATTGTGTCGGAGAGCAACCTCACCACCCGCCCGGTCGTGATCCGGCGATCGATCTGGCCCCCGCACTCAACTCTACTGTCCCGCGGCGATGGGGAACGGGTCTCTTTCCGCCGGTCGGGCGCGATCCGAAATCCGCCCCGCATCCCGACGAAACGGCTATTACTGTTAAATCAACGTGGCAGCTGACCTGCGAGTTCCTTCTCTGCCGTTCTCCGGTGCGCCGTTCCTCCTCGGAGAACGGCGTTCCGCTCACGAACAGGCCGTCGGATCAGGTTCGAACGTCAGGAGAACGCGATGCCCGACCCGCGCACCGATAACCTGCACCTGCCTGGGGCCGATATCTATTACCAGGTTCGCGGTCAGGGGCCGGCGCTTCTGTTGATTCCCGGCAGCAACGGTGACGCCGGCCTGTACGAGGCACTGGCCGGCCTGCTCGCCGACCGGTACACCGTGATCAGCTACGACCGGCGCGGCTTCTCGCGCAGCGCGCTGAAGGAGCCGCCACCCCACGGATGGACCCCCGCCGGCTGGCTCAGGACGCACACCGAGGACGCCCGGCGCCTGCTGGAGACCGTCGCCACCGGCCCGGCCCACGTGCTGGGCAGCAGCGCGGGCGCCGTCATCGGGCTCGCGCTGGCGGCCGGCCACCCCGACCTGGTCACCCGGCTGGTCGCCCACGAGCCGCCCCTGACACCGCTGCTCCCGGACGCCGCCCGGTGGCAGACCTTCTTCGAGGACGTGTACGTCACCTACCGGCGCGATGGCATCGGTCCGGCGATTCAGGCGTTCGCCGCGGGCACGGGACTGGGCGACCTGCGGAAACCGGCCGACGCCGATGCCGGGCTGCTGCGCCGGGTCATGGGCAACTTCGACTTCTTCCTCGCGCACGAGGTCCGGCAGGCGCCGTGCGTCCACCTCGACCTGGCCGCGCTGGACGCTCGGCAGGAACGGATCGTGATGGCCGGGGGCGAGGCACGCGAGTCGTTCTGCCACCGCACGAGTGCTGTCCTGGCCGATCGGTGGGGACGGCGCGTGGCGGACTTTCCGGGTGACCACACCGGCTACTGGTCCCGGCCCGCCGAGTTCGCCGGGACGCTGGCCGATGCCCTCGCCAAGGAATAGGACCTGTCCCGGATCCGGGACCGGCTAGGTGTTCTGTCCCGTGAGGTTGGGTACGCGGCTGGCGGGTGGTGCGCCGTTCAGTGCGGTGTGGCCGCGGTGGTGATTGTAGGTGTGGAGCCACTGTGGGAGTGCTTGGCGGCGTTCGGTCTCTGACCGGTAGGGGTGGGCGTAGGCCCATTCGTCCAGCAGGGTGCGGTTGTAGCGTTCGACCTTGCCGTTGGTCTGGGGACGGTAGGGGCGGGTGCGTTTGTGGGTGATGCCGGCTGCGGTCAGGGTGTCGCGCCATAGGTGGGAGCGGTAGGCCGAGCCGTTGTCGGTCAGTACCCGCTGCACGGTGATGCCGCAGCTGGTGAAGTATGCCTGGGCCCGTAGCCAGAACGCGGTGGCGGTTTCCTTGGTCTCGTCGGGCAGGATTTCGGTGTAGGCCAGGCGGGAGTGGTCGTCGATGGCGTTGTGCAGGTAGCCGTAGCCCAGGTTGGGGCGGCCGTGGCGGGTTCGTGGCCGGGCCGGGTCGCGGTGGGCGGAGCTGTTGCGGCCGCCTGCCGCCCGGCCGTGGATCTTGTGGCCGCCGCCGTCGGGGATGTTGCCGAGCTTTTTGATGTCGACGTGGATGAGTTCACCGGGGGTGGCGCGCTCGTAGCGGCGGATGGGGGTGGCCGTGGCGCGGTCCAGGTGTGACAGTCGGGCCAGGCGGTAGCGGGTCAGGACGCGGTGCACGGTGGCGGGGTTGAGGCGCAGCAGGTAGGCGATGCGGGCCGGTCCCCAGCGGCGGGCCAGACGGACCTTGATGATGCGCCGCTCGGTACGGGTTGGAGTACGCCGAGGGCTGTGGCGTGGACGGCTGGAGCGGTCGGTCATGCCTGCCGCACCGTGCAGGCGGTAGCGCTCGGCCCAGCGGCGGGCGGTGGTCACCGCGACCTGGAAGCGTTCGGCGGCACGGCGCAGTGGCCAGCCGTCCTCGACGACGCACCGGGCCAGGCGAAGGCGTCCCAGTTCGGTCAGGGGGGCGTTACGGTGGGGCATGAGGGCCTTTCGGGTCTTGGTGCAGATGTCGCAATCCACACCGAACCCGAAGGCCCTCACCCATTACAAGATCATTCGCTCGTGTCGCCCCGTACCCAACCTCTGTGGTCAGTACAGCTAGTCGTCCGAGCCCGCAGCCGGCGGTGGCACCTCGACGACGAAGAACAGGAAGACGGGTTTGCTCGAAAGGTCGTGGAAGCCGTCGGGGAACAGCTCGCGGGCGGCCGGGTCGGGCTGCGGCTCGCCGATGACGGCCAGGCGGAAACCGGCGGTGGTGAAGGCCTCGGTCATCGCGTGCAACGGCCTGCGCCAGAACCTCATCGGGACGGACCGCCCGTCGAACGTCCACTCGAAGCTGTAGCTGGTCGCGGCGAAGTAGTCCGGCCGGGGATCCTGGATCGTGTAGGCCACGAACGGGTGGTCCACCGACGCGATCAGCCGGCCGCCGGGCCTGAGCACGCGCCGCAGCTCGGCCAGCGCCGGCCCCCAGTCTTCCAGGTAGTGCAGCACCAGCGACGCGACCACGTCGTCGAACGCGCCGTCGGCGAACGGCAGGCGGTCGCGCAGGTCGGCCACGCGCAGCGCCGCGTCGTCGCCCAGCCGCCGCCTGGCCAGTGCCAGCATCGTGGCGCTGGCGTCGATGCCGGTGACGACCGCACCCCGGTCGCGTAGCGCGGCGGACAGGGCGCCCGAGCCGCAACCGGCGTCCAGGACGCGACGGCCGGCCACGTCTCCGGCGAGGGCCAGCATCGCGGGCCGCTCGTAGTACGCGTTCACGAGGTTGTTCTCGTTCTCCGCCGCGTACGCCTCGGCGAAAGCGTCGTAGTCGTTCACCTGGCCCCGATCCGCGGACCGGGCGAAGCTCTCGGGCACCTCGGTTACGCGTTCCATCGTCGCAGCCTACTGATCACTCAGGCCCTGGGCGCGTCGCAGGAGCAGGGAGACGAAGCCGAGGGTGGCCCGGTAGCCGTTGAGCCACAGGTCGCGGTGTTCTCTCGCGGTGGCGAGCGCCTGGTCGCCGTCGGGGCCGGGGTTCTCGGCGGCCCAGCGGGACAGGGAGCCGGTCCAGGACCACTCGTACTCGTCCCACTCCTCCAGCGTGCTCACATGGGCGTAGACGGTCAGCCACCCGTCGGACTCGGCCGTCTCGACGGTGCCCGCCAGGTCGCGGTAGTCGCCGATGGCCTCGGCCAGTTCGGCGGTGGGAGGCCGTTCCCAGAATCCCTCGCCCACCAGCGCGAGCCCGCCGGGGCATACGAGGCGGGCGATCGCGTCCATCGTCGGCTTGAGGCCGCCGAAGGCGTGCGTGGCGCCCATGCACAGCACGAGGTCGTACGGCTCGGGGGCGGAGAAGCGCTCGGCGGGCGTGGAGTGGAGCGTGAGCCGGTCGGACAACCCTCGCGCGGCCGCCGCCCGCCCGGCGGAGGCGAGGACGTGCGGCGAGATGTCGACGCCGTCGGCCACGGCGGAGGGAACGAGTTCGAGCGTCCGCAGCGACCATTCGCCCTCGCCGCACCCGAGGTCGAGGACACGGGCGGCGTCCGGCAGCGCGGCCCGCCGCAGCAGCCGATCGAGGTTCGCCTCCGAGACGGGCGCGGCGATCGGATGGTCCCGGTGCGCGAGGGCGCTGAGCAGATCTCGTTCCATCCGCCCATCATCCCAATCCGCGCAACCCCGAGCCGGAGGCCGTCCACTCGCGGCCGGTCCTCCCCGGGGCTCCGCCGAACACGGGATCAGGCGGTGAGGATGATCTTGCCGGTGACCGTGCCGGATTCGGCCAGGCGCAGGGCGTCGGCGGCCTGGGACAGGGGGAGTTCGGCGGCGATGGCCGGGGAGATGGCCCCGGTCTTCAGGGCCGCGAAGACCTGGGTGAGGTCGGCGCGCAGCCGGGCGCGGAAGCGGGCCTTGGCGAGGGCGCGGCCGGCCCAGACGTTGAAGAAGTACGCGCGGCGGCGGTTGGGCAGGGCGTTCCACAGCCATGTGCGGCCGAGGATCTTCAGGATGGGCCACTGCTTGGAGCCGGTGTCGTCGCGGGTGGACGCGCTGCCGTAGGAGACGAGGGTGCCGCCGGGGGCGAGCAGCCGCCAGGAGTCGAGGACGCTGCGCCCGCCGACGTGGTCGAATACCGCGTCCACGCCGCCGGGCGCCAGCTCCCGCACCCGGGCGGGGACGTCCCCGGCGCGGTAGTCGATGGGGGTCACGCCGAGCCCGCGCAGGGTGTCGTGGTGGCGCGCGGACGCCGTCCCGATGACCCGTACGCCCGCGCTGCGGGCCAGCTGGACGAGCATCATGCCGACCCCGCCGTTGGCGCCGTGCACGAGGATGGTCTGCCCGGCGCGGACCCGCGCCTTGCGGTGCAGCATCTGCCAGGCCGTGATGCCGTTCACGACCGCGGTCTCCGCCTCGGCGGCGCCGACGCCGTCCGGCACCTCGACGACGTCCGCCGCGTCCAGCGGCACGTGGCTGGCCCAGGCGCCCACCTTGGTGAGCGCGGCGACCCGTGCGCCGGCCAGGCCGGACCTGACGCCCGTGCCGGTCGCGACCACCGTGCCGACCAGGTCGTACCCGGGCACGAAGGGGAAGGGCGGCTGGTCGTAGTAGCGGCCACGCCGCATCTGCTGCTCGGCGAACGACACCCCGGTCGCCTCCACGCGGACCAGGACCTGCCCCGCGCCGGGCACGGGGACGGGGACGTGCCGGATCACGAGCCCGTCCGGCTCGACCTTGCCCGGCAGGACCACCTCGACGCGCTCTTCTCCGGCCATGAGAACCTCCATTACATGCTCTTGTGTTAGTTAGAACTTGTAACATAACCCTGCCAGGCGCCGGGGCGTGCCGTCAAGAAGACCGGGGGAGATTCGTTAGATTGGCTACCGTCCGCGATACGGTGTAACCATCCGAACGGCGAGGTGGTGGCATGGCGAAGACCGTGGATTCTCCGCGTGAGCGGTACCGGACGCAGGTGCGTACGGAGATCAAGGAGCGGGCGTGGGAGCAGATCGCCACGGCCGGGGCGTCCGCGCTGTCCCTCAACGCGATCGCCAAGCAGATGGGCATGAGCGGCCCGGCGCTCTACCGCTACTTCGCCGGCCGCGACGACCTGATCACCGAGCTGGTCAGGGACGCCTACCGCAGCCTCGCCGACGCCTTCCTGGCCGCCGCCGCGGACGGCGCCGGCCTGCCGGGCCTCGCGCACGCGCTGCGCCGCTGGGCGCTGGCCGACCCCCAGCGGTACCTGCTCATCTACGGCACGCCCATCCCCGGCTACCACGCCCCCGACGACATCACCGCGATCAGCGGCGAGATCATGGCGGTCCTGCTCGACGCCTGCGAGGCCCCGTCCACCGGCGCCGCGAAGACCGGCTTCGACGACCACCTCGACGGGCACCGGCACTGGGACGGCGGAAAGCCGGTCTCCCCGCAGACGCTGCGCCTCGCCCTGGCCTGCTGGACGCGCCTGCACGGCGTCCTGTCCCTGGAACTCGCCGGCCACTTCACCGGAATGGGCTTCGACCCCGCCCTGCTGTTCGACGCCGAAATCGACACGCTGCTCGGCCGCTGACCCCGCCGGGCCGGTGCGGGGTCATGCGGACGCCCGGATCAGAAGAGGCTGGCCAGCAGACCGAGGACCATGAGGAGGATCACAAGGCCGAAGAAACAGGCCGCGCCGATGGCGAGGCAGCCGCCGAACGTCAGGCCGGCGCGGGCGGGGACCACGGGGCCGGTGCCGGGCGGGCGCAGGGGCGTGCCCGGAGGGACGTACGGCGCCATGTGACCGGGCGGCCGGAACGGCGCTCCCGTCAGGCCGGTGGGGTTCGCCGGGCCGGTGGGCGTGAGGGGGTAGGGCCAGGCGGCCGACGGGGGATACCCCGTGCCGGTGGGACCGGCCGCACCGCCCGCGGGACCGGGGCGGTGAGCGGTGCCCGTGGGGCCCGCGGACGGAGGGTAGGCCGTGCCCGGGCGGCCCGGGGGGACAGTTCCCGGCCGCGGCGGCATGCCGGACGGTGGCATGCCGGGTGGTGGCACAGGACGGCCGCCGGGCGCGCCGCCGTACGGGGAGCCTCCCGGGCGTGCGGGGTACCCGGGGGCGGGCGGGCGGACCGGTCCGGCCGGGGGCACGGGACCGCCCCGGAAGCCGGGAGGTCGTCCGGGACGGGGCTGGGTACGGCCGTCGCTGGGCGCGGGACGACCGGTGTTCCCCTGGGGAGCGCCGGGCGGGGCGGCGGCGGGAGACGGCGGTTCGGGGGCGCGGCGTTCGTCGCAGACCATGCAGCGGGCCTGCTGCGCGTCGTTGTAGGTGTCGCAGGCCGCGCACTGCCATGTAGTACCTGCCATGGCACCCCCTGCCGATCGACCCACTCCGCCGAACACGCCCCGTCCGGCGGCCCGCGTGCCGTCTTCCGGGGCGCTGCTTTCCGTCCTCATGGACGCTACCGCTCGCCCTCAGGGGACCGGTCCCGTCGAGGGCGTGGACCGTTCTCCCCCCTCGGCGTCGCCGTCCGTCCTCACGGTACGTCCTCGGGTTCGGGGGCGGGCGGCGCGGGCGTCAGAGGCTGTGCACGATGGTGTTAATGATTTCATCCATTTCGACGTCCTGGAGACCTTCGCCCGCTTTTGACGGAAACTGCATGGTGAGGCTCCACTCGTCGGTGATGCCGGTCCACGGCTCGGTGTCGGGGGCGAACAGGACGAGCCGCTTCGCCGAGTGCTCCATGACGGCCGTCTGGCTGCTCGCGTACCCCCACTCCTCGAACAGCTCGTCCATGGTGCGCGGGATGTGCATCGGGTAGGTGTGCGCGGCCATGGCCTCCGGCGTGCCGATCGGGTGCGCGGGGGCGTCGGTGAACAGGACGATGACGTGACGCCGCCGGTCCAGGCCCTTCTCCCAGGGCGCGTTGATGGCCAGCGCGAGGGCCTCCAGCCCGGACTCGGGGAAGTCGCCGCCGCCGGTCGCCTCCAGGCGGCGCACGAACCTCTCGAACTCGGGCGCCTGGTCGGGAAGGACGAAGAAGTCGCTCTCCTCGATCGCGTCGTCGGCGCGGTCGGCGAAGTCGCGGAAGCCGATCACCCTCAGGCGGAGCTGACTGATCGCCTTGCCCGCCCGCGTCATCACGGACTCCAGCCGCTCGTGGAACGACAGGGCGCTCTCTTTGACGGTGTCCAGCACCGGGCGCATGCTCTCGGTCACGTCGATGCACAGCACGATGTCGACCGCGTACCGCAGGTTCCCGGTGTGCTGCTGGCCGGTTGTCATTGCCGGTTCGTCCCTTCCGATCGTTCGCGAGCCCGCCGGGACCGTCCCGGCCGGGCCGTGGGGTCAGCGACGGCCGTCGCCGAGGTTGATGCGCACGCGCGAGCCCGGCCGCGGGGGAGGGGGCATGGCGGGCCCGGGCCCCTCGGGGGGCCGTACGTGCAGCACGCACGCCTCCGGATCGCCAAGCGTAGCCAGGAACGCCGAGACCGGCGGCCGGGCGGCCGGGTCCAGGGCCGTCATGGCCGAGAGCAGCGCGCGCACGGGCGCGCCCAGCCGGTCGTCCATGCGCAGGGCCTCGCCCGCCATCACGGCGTCGGCGGGCGAGTCGTGCCGCTCGTCGAACCCGGGGATCGCGCCGGTCAGGTACCGGTGCGCCATGAGCCCGAGCGCGAAGACGTCCACCGACGTCGTCAGGTGGTCCGGACGCGAGTCCGGGTCGCCCTGCACGTACCGCCGCCACTCCGGCGCGCCGTACACCGAGTCGCCGGTGATGGTCTCCCGCCCCGGCGGGCGCCCGGAGATGTAGGAGTCGTCGAAGTCGATGAGCTTGGCGGTGTGGAAGGCGCGCGGGTTCTTCTTCTGGATGAGCACGTTGGACGGCTTCAGGTCGCCGTGGACGACGCCGATGCCGTGCAGCAGCCCGACGCTCAGCCCGAGGGTCTTCAACAGCACGGACTTCCCGCGCGGCGTGAGGCCGTGCGGCTCGTCCAGGGGAGAGGGGACGATGCGCTCGGTCACCTTGTAGTACGTCGTGCCCTCGTGGAAGAAGTCGGCGGCCAGGACGAGGTTGCCCGCGCCGGTCACGTCGTAGGAGAGCCGGTCCATGATGGCCCGCTGACGCCGCTCGAACTCCTCGCACTCGCGCAGCCGCAGCGCCTTGCTCGCCGCCGACGCGGTGGACCCCTCGCGGGGCCGCTTCGGCTCCAGGAAGCGCTTGATGAAGTACTCGCGCCCGCCTCGCACCGCGAAGGCCCACACGCACTTGCCGCCGCCGTCGTTGGTCGGCTCGCTGACGACGTGGTAACCCCTGATCACTGCGCCGAACTTCATCTCGTCCCTTCGCGCGGCGGCGGCATGAGCTCCTCGTAGCACCGCCGGTAGTCCTGCCAGGCACGTTCCCGCCACCGCGTGCGCGCGGCCTGGTCGCCGTCCTCCGCGCCCGCGTAGCCCTCCTCCAGCTCGCGGAGGCGGGGGCCGAACCCTTCCCTCAGGTCGTCCAGGCCGGCGAACCCGAACGCCGCCAGGCTCAGCGACGCGTCGTCCGCCGAGTACCCCGAGACGCGGTCGGCAAGCCGCTCGGCCCAGTCGCGCTCGTCCCGCGACTCGGCGAGCGTGCCGAGCAGGTGGCGCTCGAAGTCGGACGGCGTCTCGACGTACCCGAAGAAGCCGTCGGTGGCGCAGACCAGCACGCACGGGGTGTCCAGCGGCGTGCGGTGGGCCTCGACGGTGAAGGCGCGGTCGGCGCACAGCATGTTCGTCAGCGGAGGGTCCTGCAGGAGCTGTTCCAGCGCGTCGGTCTCGACGGTGTGGTCGCGGGTGAGCGCCCGCAGCCCCGCGCCCGGCGTGAGCGCGTACGCCCGGGAGTCGCCCGCCCACAGCGCCTCGCACTCCACCCCGCCGTTCCCGGCCTTGTAGCGGATCGCGGCCATCGTGGACGGCAGGTCCCTGCGCATCGAGCTGATGATCTTGCTGGTGGTGCGGGGACGGGCCGCGGCCAGCTCCGCCGCGAGCCGTCCGCGCAGCTCTTCGGCCTCGAACGGCGTGCCGTCCGCGACGCCGTCCAGGAACCAGGACTCGACGCACGCGCGCGCCATGCGCGACCCTGCCCAGGCGCCGGTCCGGAGAAGCCCGTCACGCGACCGCCAGACCACCGCGGCGCCCGCGCCGCCCGCGCCGTCGAAGACTCCCACGATGCCCTCGCGGGTGGGGCCGTGGTGCACCAGCAGCGGGTCCGCGTCCTCACCCAGCCCGGCCCGCCGCTCCGTCCACACCCCGAGCGCCAGCCACTTGTCGCCCCGGTGATGCCAGACGGCGGCCCCCTCACGCGGCCGATCACGCGGCACCTGCGTGCGGGACAGGCCGGCGCGATCGGTGTGGCCGGTCCGATCGGCGTGACCGGCGCGGCCAGAGCCCTCCTCAGCGTGCTCGGCGTGCTCGGTCGCCGGCTCGCCCATCGCCGCTCCTCCGTTCCGCGCCCGCGCCTCGTCCTCGAAGCCCGCCGCCCGCGCCCGCCTCACGACCGGCCGGTGGGCGGGTCGCATGCTTTCGCCCCGTGTGCGCATCGTATGGCGCGAGAGCCCCTCGCCGCGCCGATTGTCGCGCGCGGGCACCCGCCCGGCGCCGACTCCTCGCTCAGTCCCCGAAGCCCATGAGACGGGCCTGGCACAGGGCGTGATGGTCGAACGCGGCGGCGGTGTCGGTGATGACGTTGTTGTACATGCCGAACAGCTCGAAGCTGACCACGCCGTAGATCGACGTCCAGGCCATCACCGCCTGCATGATGAGGTCGTCGGGCAGGGCGAAGAACAGGGCCTCGCGCAGCCCGGCCGCGTCCTCGGCGAAGGAGGGCGGCACAGGCGGGAGTTCCGAGGGGCGGGGAGCGAGCCGTCCCGCCTTGTGCGCCTCGCTCAGGATCGCCGCCATCACGATGCCGTCCCGCGCGGCGGCCGCGGCCGTGTCCCGCGGGGCGACGTAACCGGGCACCGGCGAGCCGTGGATCAGCGCGTACTCGTGCGGATGGGCCAGCGCCCAGCTTCGGATGGCCCGGCAGGCGGCCATCCACCGGTCCAGATACGCATCCCTGGGACACGCCGCGTCCGCCGCCTCGACCGCCGCGCCCACCGCGTCGAAGGCCTCGATGATCAGCGCGGTCAGCAGCTCGTCCCTGCTGGGGAAGTAGCGATAGATCGCCGACGACACCATGCCGAGCTCCCGCGCCACGGCCCGCAACGACAGCCCCGTGGCCCCCTCCACCGCGAGCTGCCGCCGCGCCGCCTCCTTGATCTCCCCGATCAACTCGGCCCTGACCCGCTCCCTCGCGGTACGACTGGCGTTCATCCTTCCACCATAGCAGAGCACTGCTATCAATAGAGAGCATCGCTCCGGACTGATCCGCACGTCACGCGACGTGTTCCCTGACCCAAAGCGGCCCCCTGACCCGCCCTTCGCCGCCCACCAGATCGGCGATGGCTCCCGCCGCGCGGCGCCTGTCCTCCGTGGTCGCCGAGGAGTCGGTGGCGAGAGCGTAGAGCGCCATGGCGGCGTGGTGCCGGTACCGGGCACCGAGTCCGGGGAGCTCCCCGGCGACGTCCAGAAGTTCACGGGGAGGAACGCGCGGGTCTTCGAGAATTCGCGTCGCGGCGTCGGCCGCGGCCTTCCGATACGACGGATCGAGGGAGGCGAGCAGAAGCAGCGCCATCCCCCGCTCGTATGAGCCGTCCCCCACTTCCGCTGTCTCCGCAACGCCTGCGGCCTCCCGGTCCTCCGCAAAGCCCTTCGGATATCCGGCCCGCACTGTCTCCACCGTGTCCGTCCTGTTCGCGGCGGGTGCGGCGGCGATCTCCTGGAGGATGCGCGTGGCATCGGCGTGGTGCTCAGGTCCCAGACTCGCGAGGTCACGTACAGCCGCCCGGCGTTCCCGGGGCGGGGCGGACCGTGTCGCGGCGAGCTCTCGTAGGATCTCCGCCGCTTGCGTCCGGTACCCGTCGTGATCATTGGCTAGGACATGCGCGGCCTCCCTGCGCAGCGGTACGTGTACGGAGGCGTCCCGAGCGGCCAGGAGAAGCGCTTCCGCGACCTCACGTCGTGACGTGCCCGCCGGCGCGGGCGCCGCACCGCCGTACGACGCGGGGCCGGCGGGTGTGTCGGGGCCGTTGGGATTGTTCTCCGGGTTGTCGGGGTCTTGGGGGTGGACGAGGTGGACGGCCTTGTCGAGGGCGTCCAGTGTGAGAGCGCGCCGTACGGGGTCGACTTCTGGATCGGCGGCGAGTCGGCGGAGTGCTTTCACCGCCCCCGCGTGCCACGCGTCGCCCATGCGCGCCAGGTCCAGCGCCGCCCGCAGACGCACGTCCGCGGCGACGTACGCATCGGCGGCCAGGGCCCCGAGCCGCCGGGCCGCCTCCTCGCGAGGTCCGTCCTCCATCCGGGCGAGGATGAGGAGGGCGCGTCGGCGGGCCTCGTCCTCCACCTCCCCGGCGATCTCCCAGAGCAGGTCGATCGCTGCGCAGCGTCCCTCGGGGCCGAGCCGGAGAAGGACGTCCACCGCCGCAAGGCGCTGCTCGACGGGAACCGCGTACTCGCCGACGACCGGCCGTAGCGCGGCCACTGCGGCGGGCCGTCCGGTGGGGTCCAGCACGTCCAGTGCCTGCGCGGCCTCCACGCGCTCCCAGAGGTCGGCCGAGGCGTCGGCCACGATGGCGCCGAGCAGGGCCGCCGCCGTGGCGCGATGTTCGTGGCCGAGCCTCGTGAGTACGTCGGCGGCCTGGCGGCGCTCCCAGGCCCGCAGGCGCGGGTCGTCGGCGATCCACCGGAGCAGGCGTGCGCCGCGCTCGCGGTGGATGTGACTGAGGCCGAGCAGCGAGAAGGCGGCCAGAATGCGGTCGCGGCCCGAGTGCGCGCGGTCCTCGGAGAACCGGGTGAGCAGATCGACCGCGCGATGATGATGCTCGTCACCGATATCGGCCAACCAGGCGACGGCCAGCACACGCGGCAGATCGAGCTCGCCATCGCCACCAGGCCACTCCACCATGTCGCGACCGCACCACCCGGCCGTCCCACCGGCCGCCGTGTCCGCCGAAACCTTGCCACCAAGAGCCGCCTCCGTCGGCAGCCTGCCACCGCGAACCGTGTCCGCCGCGACTGTGTCCGCCGCGACCGTGTCCGCGACGGCCATGCTCGCGCGGACCATCTGTGCGAGAGCCGTGTCCCGGGGGAGGGGCTCGGCGCGTGACGAGGGCGGGGGTGCCTGCTCCCGGGTGAAGTCGTACGCCGCCTTCAGGGCGCGGCGGCGGGCCGCCGAGTCCAGGGTCATGAGGCGCTCGATGGCCCAGCAGCGGTTCCAGGCGTCGGCTGCTCCGTCCTCGGCGAGCAAGGCGAGGCAGTCGGCGGCGAGGGCCTCGGTGTGCGGCGAGGGCAGCTCGGCCAGGGACTCGGCCGCCCACCGGCGGACGAACGCCCCGGCGCCGGGGTCGCGGGCGAGCCGGGACAGCGCGTCCACGGCGCGGGGCTGGGCGGCCGGGCCGAGCGTGACGAGTCGGCGTGCGGCGATGAGGCGGTCGTCGGGATCGGCGGCCGGGTCGCGGGCGAGGTCGTCGAGGATCTCCGCGCCGCGGTCGCGATGGCCGCCGCCGAGCCGTCCGAGCCGCCAGGCCGCCGAGCACCGGTCGCCCGGCGCCACGCGCGGGTCTACGGCGATGCCGAGAAGGACACGCGCGCCGCGGTCCCGATCCGCGCCGCTCAGCTTGGCCAGCTCGTACGCCGCCTCGCCACGGTCCTCCGGAACGGACCGGGGGTCCAGCGCGAGGCCGTGCATGACGTCCACCGCCTGACGCCTGCCGTCCTCGCCCAACGTGGCCAGCTCCTCGGCCGCCGACCGGCGGGCGTCAGGGGGGAGGGCGGGGTCGGTGGCCAGCCGGTGCAGCACAGCGGTGGCCCATGACGTGTGTTCGCCGCCCAGCTTCCCAAGCTCCACCGCGGCGGACCGGCGAGTCACGGCCGGCGTGAACGGATCCGTGGTGAGCCGGCGGAGCGATACGGCGACCTCCGCGCGGCGCTCGCGGTCCATCAAGTCGACCGCGGTTAGAAAGCCCAGCTTGTCCTCGTCGCTCAGCCCGGGATCCGCTGCCAGCCGGTAGATGACCTTGAGCGCGCGCTCGCGATGCTCGGGGCCGAAGTCGGTGAGCCTCCGGGCGGCGCTGACACGTAACTCGACGGGCGCTGCGGGGTCGCTGATGAGACCGTATAGCGTGGAGATCACCCGCTGGTGATGCTCCCTGCCCCCCATCACCAAATAGCCGACGGCGATCATCCGGATCCTGGGTTCGACCGTGGGATCGAGAACGAATCCGTAAAGGATCTCGGTACCGTGGATACGGCCACTCCCCACCAACGCTGCGGCCCGGGCGCTGTTCACCCGGTCTCCCCCGTCGGTGGTGGGGTCGGTGGCGATCTCGCCATAATGGACGGCGGCGCGATCGCGGTTCTCGTCTCCGAGCGACAAAAGCTCATCAGCCGCCCGCTCGCGCTCGCGCGCGCCGGCCAAGTGGTCGGAGGCCACGACGCCCAATACCTCCGCGGCGCGGCCGAGGCCACGATCTTCCATACCGAGCAACGCACGGGCGCCGAGGATACGGGCCTCCGGAGGTGTTGTCGGCGCCATGGCCAATTGGTGGACCAGCGCGGCCGTCACGGGCGTGTCATGGGGTCTGAGCGCAGCCCAGATCGCCGCCGCCAGCACGCGCGCGAAGGACGGGGCGAGCGGATCGTCCAGGAGCCCGACCACCAGCCCGTGTACGCGATCGGTGTACTCGCCTCCCAGCTTGGCCAGCGTCGTGGCCGCCCTGAATCGCTCGTACACCGGCACACTCGAGGCGGCGGCGAGGCGCAGGAGGATCTCCGCGGCGTGCGCGTGGCCCTCCGCGCGGAGCAGGGGCAGCCGGGTCGCCGCCGTCCTGGCCTCGTCCGGGCTGATGGTGAGGTCCGTGCCGACGAGGCGCAGGGCCTCGCGGGCCCATGCATGGAACTGCGTGCCGAGATTGCTCAGCTCGACGGCGGAGCTCTGCCGGCTGCCCGGGTCCGTGTCCGGATCGCGCGCTTGGTCGAAGAAGATCCTCGCGGCCTTCGCACGGCTCTCGGCGCCGAGATCCGCCAGCTCCCGAGCGGCCCGGAAGCGGGTCCACGCGTCCACCGTGAGGTCGGTGGCCAGGCGCGTGAGGGCGTCGGCGGCCTCGGAGCGGTGCAGCGGCTCGATCTCCGCCATGGCGACCAGCGCCTCGCCCCGTTCGTACGCGTCGACGTCCGGCTCGTCCGCCAGACGGCGCAACAGGTCCAGTGCTTCGGCACGGTGCCGCCCGCCGAGCTTGGCCAGCTCTTTCGCGGGCGGGTGCCGCGCCCAACCGGGGGCCTCTGTGTTCGCGGCCATGGCGCGAAGGATCTCCGCCGCCCGGGTTCGGTGCTCTCCCCCGAGGGCGGCGAGCCGCTCGGCGGAACGAAGGCGAGTCCAGAACCAGACGGCCGGATCGGCGGCCAGCCGATGGAAGGCATCTCCGGCACGCGTGCGGTTCTCGGGGCCCAGCCGGGCCAGGGCCTCCCCGGCGTGCTCCCGGACGAGGATGTCGCAAGAGGGATCGACGCCGATCGCGTAGAGCACGTGGGCGCCCTCGGCGCGGTGCTCCCCGCCGAAGCGAGCCAGGACCACGGCCGCCTCTAAGGGAAGGTGGACCGAGCCGTCCGAGGTGGCTAGCGTCCGCAGCAGAGACGGGCCCTCGCGGCGCACGTGGTCGGACCGTTCCCGCAGCAGGTCGACCAGGGTGATCGTCTCGTACGCGGAGAGCGCCGTGGTCTCGGTGAGGAGGGCCTCCAGGCGGCGGCGGACCATGGCGTGGCGGGTCAGACCCGCGAGGTTCTTGAGTTCCGCAGGCCGGCCCGCCCGCACCTGCCGCTCCACCCTGGTCAGGTGGACGTCGAGTTGGGATTCCGAGGTGGGGGTGCCCTCCTGGATCAGGGTCTCGGCGCAGGCTCGCTGGTCGAGGGTGCCCTGCTGGAGCCAGTCGAGCAGCGCCGCGCCCGGTCCGCGCAGGTGCAGGTGGTGCAGCAGCACGCGCCGGGCGTTCTCGTCTTCCAGCAGCATGTCGCGGACGAGCTCGTCCCAGGGCGGTTCGTCGGGGGCGAACGTGTCGGGCAGGGCCTTGGCGCGGGCGGTGGCGGCCAGGTGTTCGGCGAAGGTCTGGTGCAGGAAGCGCAGGCGCGTTCCGCTCCTGCCGAGGATGCCCGACCGGCACAGCCATTCCGCGAGGACGTCGTCCCAGTCGAGCGGCAGGCGCGCGGGCATGGGCGCGTGCTCGGCGAGGAAGCGCCGCGCCACCTCGATCAGCGCACGCTCGCTGGTCGTGTACGCGGTGGCCAGTTCCTCCATCAGGTCGGCCTGGTGTTCGCTCAGCCACGTCGCCAGGGCCGGACCGCCCGGTAGGTCGCCGAGGGGCGCCAGGGTGGTGGCGGCCGTCCCGGAACGAGCCCGGGCGAACTGCGCCATGTACTCCTCGTACAGCTCGTAGCGGCCGGCGGGGAGCGGGCGGTCGCGGCGGGACTGGTGGACGTGCGCGGCGACCGTGGCCAGCAGCGGCACTTCGAGGATCTCCTCCAGGCCGGCCAGCCGCACCTGGCGCAGGAACTCCTCGGCCGCCGCGTCGCCCGAGGGGATGTTCCCGGGGTCGAACCAGTTGTGGGCGAACGCGCGCAGGGCCTCGTCGTCGAAGGGCTGGAGCGCGTAGAAGCCGACCCGGGGGCCGCGCAGCCGGTCGATCTCCCCGGGGGAGAGCGGGCGGGTCGTGATCAGGTACCGGGCCGGGCCGTCGCCGTCGGGGAGGCGGGCGGCCAGCGCCGTCAGCAGGCGCTCCCGGTCGTCCTGGTGGGGGATCTCGTCCAGGGCGTCCACGACGATCAGCCAGCGCCTGCCGTGCAGGGGGCGAGAGAACACGCCGGCGGGTACCTCGCCGTCGGGGCGTCCGTACTCCGCGGTCACCGCCGCCTGGAGCGCCTCGGGCCAGCTACGGTCCAGGTGGCCGGCCAGCACGCGCGCGGGCAGCATGATCGGGACCAGGGCCGGATCACCGTCGGCGGGGGCGTTCTGGGAGTCCAGGACGCGCCCGGCCATGTGGGCCGGGTCACCGTCGGCGGGGATGTCCTGGGAGTCCAGGACGCGCTCGGCCATGTGCCGGGTCAGCACCCGGCCGAGCGTGCTCTTGCCGAGCCCGGCGGCGCCCTCGATCACCAGGTGGTCGTGCCGCTCGAAGACCTGCTCGAAGGGCTGGGACGGCCCGGAGGCGGGGCGCCGCTCCTCCTCCGCCATGTCCTCGATTCCCTCGTCCCACGGCCGGCGCGACTCGGAGGCGGCGGTGACGCTCTGGCGGACGTAGACGCCGGACAGGGGCAGGCGGCCGTGGCCGCCGCGCAGCGGGTACGGCAGGTCGTCGGCGACCTGCCGCATGATGCGGAGCACCCCGGCCACTTCCGGCGCCGCGTCCGCGAGGCACGCCGGCCGCGCGGCGGGGCCTGGCGGACCGCCGCGCGACCGGTCGTGCGCGGGGACGTGCGGCGAGCGCTCGACGTGCGGTAATCGCCAGCGGGACGACAGGACCGACGTGGGCAGCATCCAGGCGACCTTGGCCGTGTCCGTCGGGTCCTCCGTGACGACGATGCCGACGACGCGGCCGTCGCCGAGGCGCTCGACGGCGGCCCCGCTGAAGCCGTGCTCGATGCGGCGGCCGGTGGGTCTGGTCGCGTCGAGCTGGATCCACTCGGGGCCGCCGGGGTCGCCGACCTCGTAGGAGACGGCCCAGACGCCGGTGTCCACGCCGGGTGGGTAGCCGTAGGCGTGCACGGGCGTGCCGCGCTCGGCCCGCTCGCGGAACACGGCCGGGGCGGCGCCGTCCGGAGCCGGGGCGGCCAGGGCGAGGACGGCCACGTCGCCGCGCTCGTCGCCCTGGATCGGGAACCAGCCGCCGTCCGCGACCCACGCGCTGAGACGGTGGCCGTCCGCGCTGAACGGGAAGTCCAGCTCGATCGGGCTGGCGGGGAGTTCCGGGGCGTCCGGGGGGCGGCCGAGGGCGGTGTTGACGACGTGGGCGCAGGTCAGGACGTGGTGAGGGTCGAGGAGGACGCCGGCGCCGCAGATGCCTCGGGGGCCGTGGACGCGGACCGACCATGGGCGCATGTCAGGACTCCGTGGCGCGGTGCCAGACCAGCTTCACGGTGAGGTGGCCCTCGGCCGAGGACTTGGCGATCAGTGCCCCTGCCTCGGCGTTGAGCTTGACGCCGAGTTCGATCTCCACCTCGTCCGGGCCGGCGGCACGGAAGGTGTCGAGGGCGGCCTCGGCGGCCTCCCTGATCGGCTGGAGCGCGGACTGCAGGGAGGTCACCGCCGCCTCGATCCGCTCCCCGGGCCGCGACGCGCGCCGCACTCCCGGCGTGTCCTCCGGCAGTTCCACGATGACGTGACCGCCGCCGGACAGGGGCATACGCATGAGCTCGCTCACATCGGCTCCGGGGGAGAGGTGAAGGGGGTCGCCTGCAGCACGTATGCCGGATCGTAACCCTGCCGGGGACGACGGCGTGCTTTCTCCCCGTCCGACCCTGGTGCCTTCTGCATGCCCGGCCTTCTCCGCCTTCGCGCCTTCTCCATCCCTTCTCTATGGCGGGTCCTGAGGAGAGCGGCGGACGTGTGCGAGAGCAGTGCTCTTGACGAGTGCTGTTCTCGTGCGAGAGCATTGCTCTCAGAACGGAGCGGGAATCCAGATCTTTGCGGGAGTGCACGATGACGGGCGTGGCCAAGGGAACCAACATGGGGCTGATGTTCGTGCTCGAACTGGCCGTGTACCTGGCCGTCGGGTACTGGGGGTTCACGCTGGGGGCGGCCTGGCCGGTCAGGATCCTCGCGGGGGTCGGCGGGCCGGTGGCGTTCGCCGTGGTGTGGGGGTTGCTGGGGTCGCCCAAGGCGCGTGTTCCCCTGCGCGGGGCGTCGCGTGCCCTGCTGGAGGTGCTCTGGTTCAGCGGGGGCGTCATGGCGACCGCCGCCGCCGGCCTCACGACGGCCGCGCTCGTCTTCGCGGCGGCCTTCGCCGTCAACGCGGCCCTGCGCGTCGCCTGGAAGCAGGTCGCATAGCGGGGCCGTCCGCACGACGACCCGCCAGAGACCGCAAGTAGCTCGAACTCACAAGGATCGCCACAAAAGGCTCGATGGCGCGCCCCGAACTAAGGGGCCGTCGCGGAAAGGACATGATCATGGGGAAGCACGTCGTCGTCGGGGCGGGGCAGGTCGGGGCGCGGCTCGCCGGGCTGCTCGCCGACGCGGGGCACGACGTCGTCATCGTGACCCGGTCGGGCTCCGGCCCGGTCCTGCCCGGGGTGACGCGGGTCGCGGCCGACGCCGGGGACGCCGCCCGGCTGACCAAGGTCGCGGGGAAGGCCGACGCCCTCTACAACTGCGCCAACCCCCGCTACCACCGCTGGCCGCAGGACTGGCCTCCCATCGCCGCCGCCCTGCTCCAGGCGGCGGAGATGAGCGGCGCCGTGCTCGTCACCTTGGGCAACCTGTACGGGTACGGCCCCGTCGACCGTCCGATGACCGAGGACACGCCGCTCGCCTCGACCGGCGCCAAGGGCCGCGTCCGCGCCCGCATGTGGGCCGACGCGCTCGCCGCCCACCGGGCCGGACTGCTGCGCGCCACCGAGGTGCGCGCATCCGACTACTTCGGCCCGGAGATGACCGGCCAGTCCTTCCTCGGGGACCGGTTCCTCGCCCCCATCCTGGCGGGCAGGCCCGTGCGCGTCCCCGCCGACCCGCACCAGCCGCACAGCATGACGTACCTGCCGGACGTGGCGCGCGCCCTGATGACGGCCGGGTCCGACGAGCGGGCGTGGGGCCGCCCCTGGCACGTCCCCACGACCCCGGCCCTGACGATCCAGGAGATGGCCGACCGGGCGGCCGCCGTCGCCGGAGTCCGCGCCCCACGGGTGAAGCCGATCCCGCACTGGGTGATGCGCGCGGCCGGGGCCTTCTCGCCGCTGCCGCGCGAGCTGGAGGAGACGCGTCACCAGTTCACGCGCCCGTTCGTCATGGACTCCACGGCGTTCGAGTCGACGTTCGGCGTCGCGCCGACGCCGATGGACGAGGCGCTGGAGCGCACCATCGCGTGGATACGCGCGACCAAGGCGGCATGACGGGCGATCCCCCGCCGCGGCCGGAGGACAAGGGATGGGATCATGCTCGGCTGGGAGGAGGCGACCGGGCGGTGCGGCGAACAATGCCGGGCTCGGCGGCGTCCAACCCTGAGTACGAACACGAGCACGCACCCATGGACGGAGACACCCCCGTGAAGCTTCGGGTCCCGGCCGCCGCGGCGTTGGCCGCGGCGACGGCCGCCACGCTGGCCACCCTGTCGTCCCCGGCCCTCGCCTCAGCGAGCGCCGCCACCGCCGCCAAGCCCGCCGCCAAGCCCGCCGTCAAAGACGCCGCCACGGCACTCCGCGTGCGCCCCCTGACGGGCGCGGCCGTCTTCTACTCCTACACCGACCGCATCGGCATCGACCGCTACGAGCCCGGCAAGGGCTTCACCCGGATCGGCACCCCCTCGGACAACTTCGAGTTCGCGGCGTCCCCCGACGGCAGGAAGGTCGCCTGGATCACCCCGCGCGGCGAGGTGAAGGTGAGCCAGAGCGGCCGGGTGACGACGATCGCCAAGGGCGCGGTGAACGGCGGCCCCTGCCTGACGCCGACGTGGTCGCCGGACTCCCGGCGGGTGGCCTTCGTGAACCCGAGCAAGACCGACGCCTCCCCGGTGACGATCGTCAACCTGGACGGCACCGGCAGGCGCAAGGCGGGCGTCACCGAAGGGGTCTGCCACCTGACCTGGTCGGGCGACGGCCGCTACCTGGCCGGGTACGCGGGCTCCGCCAACGGCGTCCACAAGCTGGACCTGCAGACCGGCAAGACGGTGAAGGCCAAGGGCATCGCCTACCCGACCCACGTGCAGAGCCTGTCTCCCAACGGCCGCAACGTGATCGTCCACATGGTGCGCAGGGGCGAGCCGCAGGGCGACGGCGGCTGGCCGAGCCAGTTCACCCCGACCGTCGTCGACACGGTGACCGGCAAGAAGCTGCCCATCCCGGTCAAGGGCCGGCTCGTCGGCGCGCTGTATCTCGCGGACGGCCGCCTGGTGGTCCGCGTCGCCGGCCGGACGCACAACGACCTGGTGGTCCTGGACGCGACCGGCAAGCGCCTCCAGACCCTCACCGAGCCCGCCAAGGCCAAGAACCTCGGCCTCTTGCAGGTCGTCCGCTGAGCCGGAGCGTACCGGGGCCGCTCCCGTAGGGCGCCATGCGCGCCCGTAGGCTCTCGGCATGGACGTGACGCGGGTGGCGATGGTCGGGCTCGGGGACATCGCGGAGAAGGCGTACCTGCCGGTGCTGGCGGCGACGCCGGGGGTGGACGTACTGCTCTGCACGCGGAACCGGGCCACGCTCGACCGCCTGGGGGACGCCTACCGGATCCCGGCGCGGGTCACCTCCGTTGACGAGGTGGTCGCCGCCGGCGTCGAGGCGGCGTTCGTGCACGCCGCGACCGCGGCGCACGTCGAGATCGTCGAGACGTTGCTGCGGGCCGGCGTGCACGTCTACGTGGACAAGCCGCTGGCGGACAACCTGCCGGACGCCGAGAAGCTGGTGCGGCTCGCGGAGGAGGGCGGGCGGTCGCTGATGGTGGGGTTCAACCGCAGGCACGCCCCCGGGTACGCCGCGCTGCTCGACGGGCCGCGCGACCTGGTCGTCATGCAGAAGAACCGCACGGGGCAGCAGGACGTCGCCCGGCGGGTGGTCTTCGACGACTTCATCCACGTGGTCGACACCCTGCGCTTCCTCGCGCCGGGCGACGTCTCCGGCGTGACGGTGGACGTCCGTGTCCGGGAAGGACTCCTGGAACACGTGGTCCTGCACCTCACCGGCGACCACGCGGCCGGGGCGTTCACGGCGATCGGGGTCATGAGCAGGGTGAGCGGGGACGCCGAGGAGAGTTGTGAGGTCATCGGGGGCGGGCGCAAGCGCCGGGTGGTCAACCTCGGGGACGTGGTGGAGTACGCCGGGGGCGAGACGCTGGTGCGGCGCGGCGACTGGACGCCGGTCGGGCGCCAGCGGGGCATCGAGCAGCTCTGCGCCGAGTTCCTCGCCGCGGTGCGCGCGGGGCGCGTCGTCTCGGCGCGGGACGCCCTGCTGACCCATGAGCTGTGCGAGCGCGTCGTCACCGCCGCCGGCTAGGACGACCGGCGGTGCGGCCGGCGGGAGAGTGGTCCCACGCGCGTCTCCGCCCCCGTGGTGAGACGCGCGTGGGAGGCGCGTGGGAAGACGCCGGCCGTACGCGGCCGGCCACGGTCTCGGCGGCGCCGGGGACGCCGCGCCGGAAGTCCTCGGACCAGGGAGTCACGAGGACTCAGGGAATCCGGCGGGGCGTCCCCGGGCCGCGGCCTCAGCGGGAGGAGAGGTACTCCCGGCCCAGTCCGCGCAGCCGTGTGTGCGCGGACTCGTACGGGTCGGGGGCGCCGAGGTACGCCTTGGGAAGCTTGGCGACCATCGTGTAGTTGCTGTCGCAGACGTTGCCCACCGGGGCCTCGCCGCCCTGGCTGACGAGCTGGTAGGCGTCCAGCTCGTCGAGCCCGGTGAGCGAGGCCGCCCAGGTCACCAGGTCGTGCTGGCTGATGCGGTAGGCGTCCTCCAGGGGACGGGCCGAGCCGGTGGACATCAGGTGGGCGTCGTCCTCCAGCCTCGGCCACGGCGTCGCGACGCCCTTGATCAGCTCGACGGCGACGACCGTGTTCATCGCCGCCTCGACCGCGGTGCCGCACACCTCGCCGTGGCCCTGGCGGCAGTGCCCGTCGCCGATGGAGAACAGGGCGCCCTCGACGTTGACGCCCAGGTAGACGGTGACCCCGGCACGCAGTTCGGGGGTGTCCATGTTGCCGCCGTGCGCGTCGGGCGTGATCGTCATCCGCGCCTCCGAGGCGGCGGGCGCGACGCCGACCGTGCCGTGCATGGGGTCGAGCGGCATCTCGACGGTGAAGTCCCCGCGCCTGGCCCGGTAGCGGACGGTCCGCCGCTCCCTGTCCACCTCGTACATCCACACGACCTCGTCGAGCGGCGGGTGCAGCATCGCGGTGGTGTGGGTGGCGGTCAGCGCCCCGAAGTGCGGGAACGTGGTCGAGACCGCCCAGTCGCGCGCGGGCTCGATGGAGACGAAGTGCAGCGCGAGCGTGTCGCCGGGCTCGGCGCCGTCGACGTGGAAGGGCCCGGTGACCGGGTTGAGGTACGGGAACTCGCAGACCTCGGACGGCAGGTCGTCCACGCCGCGGACGCGGCCGCCGAAGCAGTCCTCGGTAAACAGCTCCACGATCGTCCCGGGCTTGACCGCGCCGACGGCGGGGCGCCCGCCGAACGTGTACGACAGCTCGTCAGGGCCGGGCCGGTAGGAGATGACGTTCACTTGTGGACCTCCGAGTTCATGCCGGACAGCTTGAGATTCCGGCCGAATATGCGCATGTAGACGAGGATCAGCACGCCGACGGCGAGCCAGAGCAGGCCGACCGTCTGCGCGGCGATCTTGGCGTTGATGACGACGTAGAGCAGGATCAGGAAGCCGGCGGCCGGGGCGATGAGGTGGGGCCACCAGGCGCGGCTGCGCTTGCGCACGACGTAGTGGACGACGACCGAGATGTGGAGGGCGAGGAAGGCGGTCATCGCGCCGAAGTTCACCAGCGAGCTGAGCACCGGAATGCCGTCGTCGCGGGTGCTCATGTAGAGGCCGAGCGCCAGGGACACCGCGGCGACGAGGAAGGTGGCGTTCACGGGCACCTTGTGCTTGGGGTGCACCTTGCCGAGGAAGCGCGGGAGCTGCCGGTCCCTGGCCATCGCGAACAGCAGGCGCGAGGTGGCGGCCTGGGCGACGAGGGAGTTGGCGAAGCCCCACGCGACGGCGGTGGCGATGGCGGTGAGCACGCTCAGCCAGTGGCCGCCCGCGTACTCGGCGGTGTCGTAGAAGGCGCTGCCGGCCGGGTCGCCGTTGGCGAGCAGCTCGGCGCGGTTCGGCGCGAGCAGCGCGGCGACCCAGGTCTGCACGATGAACAGCGCGCCCGCGAGCATCAGCGCGTAGACCATGGAGCGGCCGAGCTTGCGCGTGCTCTCGCGGCTCTCCTCGGCGAGCATCGAGATGCCGTCGAAGCCGAGGAAGGACAGCACGGCCACCGACACGGCCCCGAAGACCAGCGGCCAGGAGAAGGTCGAGGAGTCGAAGAGGGGGGTGAGGGCGCCGCCGTGACCCTTGCCCTGGGCGAGCGCGACCAGCCCGATGACGATGAAGATCGCGAGGATGATGAGCTCGGCGACCAGCATGACGCGGTTCATCCGCGCGGTCGTCTCGATGCCGAAGTAGTTGACCACCGTGTTGAGCACGATGAAGCCGATCAGCCAGGCCCAGATCGGGATGGCGGGGACGAACGACGCCATCGCCGCGCTGGCCACCAGGTACAGCAGCGCGGGCACGAGCACGTAGTCGAGCAGGATCACCCAGCCCGCGAGGAAGCCCACCGGCGCGGCGATCCCCCGGCCCGCGTAGGTGTAGACCGAGCCGGCCATCGGGAAGGCGCGCGCCATCTGCGCGTACGACAGCGCCGTGAACGCCATCGCGACCATGCCGATGACGTAGGCGAGCGCGACCATGCCGCCGGACGCCTGGAAGACGCTGCCGAAGATGCCGAACGGCGCGATCGGCACCATGAAGATGAGCCCGTAGATCAGCAGGTCGGTGAAGCTCAGCGAGCGCTGGAGCTCCTGCTTGTAGCCGAAACGCTCGACGCCGGAGTCGGCGGGCGACGCCTGGGGGCTCGACGGCGGCGCATCGAAGGGGGAAGTCATGAACGGCTCCTTCAAACGCAGGGCAGAGCCGTACGATAGGGCGAAACCTTGAAACCGAAAAGGTTTCGCGACAAACTTTTACAGAAGGGACACCCGGGCGCGCGAGTGCTGTGCCGCCGTGATGACCTGCGGTTTCGTGCGCGCTGCCCAGGGTGCGCGCGGGGACGTCACCGGGGGACGCCGCCCGCTTTCCTGACCGTTATGCCGCTTGGCCCCTCCCCTTCAGACGGAGGTCACCACATCGAAGTCCAGGCCGTCGGCCCGTCCGACGTAGACGCGCTGGTTGACCTGGCGGTCCTCCAGGGTGAGCCGGCCACGGCCGCCGGTGATCGTGGTGCCGTCCGCGGTCGTCTCGATCGCCCGCACGGACGGGGATCCCGCGCGCCGCGCCAGGGCCGCCAGCATCGCCACGCCTTCGTAGCAGCCGTGCCCGTGCCCGTTGAGCAGCGGCGCCGCCGGGCCGAAGCCGCGCGTGTAGCGCTCGGCCAGCCCGAGGTTGGCCTCGGTGGCCAGGCTGCCGAAGTAGCCCATGGCGGCGTACAGCTCGCCGGTGGTGTCCCCGCCGATGGCCAGCAGCCCGTGCTCCTCCAGGGCGCCGCACAGCCGCGCGCAGCCGAGTCCGCTCGCGGTGAACGCCCGGTTGAAGGCCACCAGATCGCTGCCGATGAGGTTGACCAGCACCGCGTCCGGACGTACGGCGGCGAGTTGTTCGATGATCCGGCCGGTGTCGATGGCTCCGAAGGGCACGAACCGCTCGCCTATGACGGTCGCGGACCTGGCGCGCAGGTGGGCGCGGGCCGAGGCGTGAACCAGGTGCGGCCAGACGTAGTCGTTGCCGAGCAGGAACCACCGCCTGGCCCGCCGGTTGTCGATGAGCCAATCGAGTCCGGGGCCGACCTGGCGCGAGGCGGGCTCGCCGAGGAAGTACACCCCCGGGCGCCGCGCGCCGCCCTCGTAGGGAGGCGTGTAGACGAACGGTACCGCGCCGGCGACCGACCGCTCGATGGCGACACGGACGTCGCTGGTGTGGGTGCCGACGAGTCCCTGGACGGCTCCGGCGGACGCCAGTCCGGCGACCTCGCGCGCCACCTCGGCCGGGGCGGCGCCGGCGTCGATCAGGACCAGCTCGATCGCCTTGCCGAGCACCCCGCCGCTCGCGTTGACCTCGGAGGCGGCCAGCATGGCGCAGTTGATCGCGCACGGCCCGGCCAGGCCGAGCACCCCGGAGACGGGGACGACCAGCCCGACGCGAAACGTCTCGGCCTTGAGCAGATGCGCTTCGAGGGGGTCGATGACGACCGTGACGGGATGGGTCACACGTAAGAGTATCCTCCTCGGACACCCGCGCACGAAGGGAGTTCGGCGATGACGACGACACCTCATCTCCCGGCGAGGCAGGAGGCGCCGGCGTCCCGGGGTCTCGGTTCGTCGCTGGCCTACCTGCTGACCCGCGCGGAGCGCACCGTCAACCGCGGGCTGGCCGCCGCGCTGGCGGCCGAGGACGTCACGGTCGAGCAGTGGCGCATCCTTCAGGCGCTGGCCGACGGGCGCGGGCACTCCATGGGTCACCTGGCCGAGGCCGCGCTCATGCCGCACCCCACGTTGACCAAGGCGGTGGACCGTCTCGTGGACCGGGCGGTGGTCTACCGGGGACATGATCCGGCAGATCGCCGCAAAGTAGCGGTTTTCCTGGCAAATCGGGGCAGTGAGCTTCTGGGCCGCCTGGAGGCGGGCATCGCCGAGCACCATCGGGCGATCCTCGCCACCTACGGCGCGGCCCGGACGGAAGGGCTCATGCGCGACCTCGAACTTCTGGTAGAGGCACTGGAACGCTAACCTCGGGCGAGTTCGTGCATATGGTTCATATTGCATGCTCACGAGGGGAGGCCACGTGCCCGATCTGCTGGTGGGGCCGTTGCTGCGGTACGTCGACGAGGCGGGCGCCTCGGTATGGGTGGAGACGAGCGCGCCGTGCGAGGTCACGATCGAGGCCGGGGGCCTGCGCACCGCCGATCGCACCTTCACGGTCCACGGCCACCATTACGCGCTCGTCGACATCGAGGCCACCGGGCCGTACACCGTGGAACTGGACGGCGAGACGGTCTGGCCGCTGGACGGCGCGCCCCCGAGCCGCATATGTCCGCTGGGCGAGGTCGGCAAAGTGGTATTCGGCTCCTGCCGCACCAGCGTCCCCCACGACGACGAGCACGTCAGGACGCACGGCGTCGACGTCCTGCACGCCTACGGCCGGCACCTGATGGAGGGCGGCGACCTGCCGAGCCTCATGCTGTTCCTCGGCGACCAGGTCTACGCCGACGAGCCGTCGCAGGAGATGCTCGACTTCATCCACGCCCGCAGGCAGGACGGCCCCGACGAGATCGTCGACTTCGAGGAGTACGCGGAGCTGTACCGGCAGGCGTGGACCGACCCGGTGGTCCGCTGGGTCCTGTCCACCGTCCCCACCGCGATGATCTTCGACGACCACGACGTGCGCGACGACTGGAACACCTCCGAGACCTGGCGCCGCGAGATCGCCGAGCTGCCCTGGTGGCAGACCCGCATCGTCTCGGCCCTCGGCGCGTACTGGGTGTACCAGCACATCGGCAACCTCTCGCCGTCCGAGCGCAAGGCCGACCCCGTCTACGCCGCGGTCGTCGCCGAGGGCCGCGACGGCGACGGCGGCGCCCTTCTGGACGCCTTCGCCGCGAAGGCCGACGCGGACCCGGCCTCGGCGCGGTGGAGCTACTCCCGCGACATCTCCCGCACGCGCCTGGTCATGCTGGACACCCGCAGCGCCAGGAAGCTCGACACCGGCGACCGCAGGATGCTCGACCAGGAGGAGTGGGACTGGTTCACCGAGCTGGCCACCGGCGACGTGGACCATCTGCTCATCGGCTCCTCGGTGCCGGTCTTCCTGCCGAGCGGCATCTTCGACGTCGAGAGCTGGAACGAGGCCGTCGCCGACGGCGCCTGGGGACGCAGGGCCGCCCGGTGGGGCGAGAAGCTGCGCCAGGCGCTCGACCTCGAACACTGGGGGGCCTTCCGCCGCTCGTTCGAGGAGTTCGGCCACGTCCTGGTCGACGTCGCCTCCGGCCGCAAGGGCCGCGCCCCCGCCACCATCGTGCTGATGTCGGGGGACGTGCACTACTCCTACCTGGCGGCGGCGGGCCCCGTCTCGGCCGACCTGGACTCCGCGCGCATCTACCAGGCCGTCTGCTCGCCCATCCGCAACCCCCTGAGCCGGGTGCTGCGCCTGGCCAACGTCATCGGCTCGTTCGGCGTCGCGAGCCTGGCCGGGATCATCCTGGTCCGCACGGCCAAGCTGCCCCGCCGCACGCTCCGCTGGAAGATCACCGACGGCCCGTGGTTCCCCAACGCCCTGGCGTCGCTGGACCTGGACGGCCGCTCGGCCGTCGTCCGCTGGCACACCGCCCGCCCCGACTTCGAGGAAGTCACCGCCGTCCGGCTCGCGCCCTGAGCCGGGCGGGCCACCGGCGGCGCGCGGTGACAGCCGGTGGCCGCGGACCGGCGCCTAAGCGCGCCCCGCGCGGCCGGCCAGCTCGGCCAGCGCCTCGGCCAGGCGGTCGACCGCCCAGTTCAGCTCCTCCTCCGACACCACCAGCGGCGGCGCCAGCCTGATCGTCGAGCCGTGGGTGTCCTTGGCCAGCACGCCGCGCCGCATCAGCGCCTCGCAGACCTCGCGGCCCGTGCCGAGCGAAGGGTCGATGTCCACCCCGGCCCACAGGCCACGGCCCCGCACCGCGACCACACCGTGGCCCTGCTCACCCTGCTCACCCTGCTCACCCTCCTCACCGTGCCCTCCCGCCGGGCCGATCAGCCCGCGCAACCGCTCGTGCAGCAGCGCGCCGAGCTCCCGCGCCCTGGCCTGGAACTCGCCGGTCGCCAGCAGCCCCACGACCGCCTCGCCCACGGCGCAGGCCAGCGGGTTGCCGCCGAACGTCGAGCCGTGCTGCCCCGGCTTGATCACGCCGAGCACGCCGGCGTCGGCCACCACCGCGGAGACCGGCACGACGCCGCCGCCGAGCGCCTTGCCCAGCACGTACATGTCCGGGACGACGCCCTCGTGGTCGCACGCGAAGGTGTCGCCCGTGCGGCCGAGCCCCGACTGGATCTCGTCGGCGATGAACAGCACGTCGTGCTCGTCGCAGATCTCGCGGACCTGGGTGAGGTAGCCGGCCGGGGGCACCAGCACGCCCGCCTCGCCCTGGATCGGCTCCAGCAGCACCGCGACGGTGTCCGCGTCGATGGCCTCGCGGATCGCCTCCGCCGAGCCGTACTTGACGATCCTGAACCCCGGGGTCGCCGGGCCGAAGCCGTCGCGGGCGTCGGGGTCGGTGGAGAAGCTCACGATCGTGGTCGTGCGGCCGTGGAAGTTGTCCTCCATGACCACGATGTTGGCGCGGTCCGCGGTGACGCCCTTGACCTCGTAGCCCCACTTGCGTGCCACCTTGATCGCGGTCTCGACGGCCTCGGCGCCGGTGTTCATGGGCAGCACCATGTCCTTGCCGCACAGCGCGGCCAGGCCCTGGCAGAAGGCCGCGAACCGGTCGTGGAAGAACGCCCGGCTGGTGAGGGTGAGCCGCTGGAGCTGCTCCTGGGCGGCCCGCAGGATCACGGGGTTGCCGTGGCCGAAGTTGAGCGACGAGTAGCCCGCCAGGCAGTCGAGGTACCGGGCGCCCTCGACGTCGGTGACCCACGCGCCGCGCGCCTCGCGCACGACGACCGGCAGCGGGTGGTAGTTGTGGGCGCTGTGCCGCTCGCTCAGCTCGATGAGGTCGCGGGTCGTCTGCGGGGAGGTCATACGCGGATCTCCAGGGTGCAGCATTTCGGACCGCCGCCGGCCTTGCGCAGCTCGCTCAGGCCGACGGGGATGACGTTCAGTCCCCGGCGTTTCAATTCTAGCGAGAGGTCGGCGGCCTCCGCGTTGATCACCACGTTGTGGCCGTCGCTGACGGCGTTGAGGCCGAGCACCGCGGCGTCCTCGGCCGAGGCGAGGACGGCGCCGGGGAACATGCGCCGCAGCACCTCCTGGCTGCCGCGCGAGAACGCGCCGGGGTAGTAGGCGACGTTGCCGCCGTCGATGGGGAACAGCGCGGTGTCCAGGTGGTAGTAGCGCGGGTCGACGAGCTGGAGCGTCACGACGGGGCGGCCGAGGAACTCCTGGGCCTCCTTGTGCGCCGTGATCGCCGTGCGGAAGCCGGTCCCGGCGAGGATCACGTCGTCCAGGGTGAGGAAGTCCCCCTCGCCCTCGTTGGTCTGCGTGGGCTCCATCACGGGGCCGTACCCGTTGTCCTGGAACCAGCGCAGGTAGGCAGGGCCCTCGGGGGCGCGCTCGACGCTGGCGAACCGGGCGCCGTAGACCCGGCCCCCGGCGACCAGGGCGCCGTTCGCGGCGAAGACCATGTCCGGCAGGCCCTCGATCGGGTCGATCAGGCTGACGGTGTGACCCAGTTCCTCGTAGACGTCCTTGAGCCTCTCCCACTGCCGGACGGCGACGCCGGCGTCGGCGCCGGCGGCCGGGTCCATCCAGGGGTTGATGGCGTACTCGACCGCGAAGTACTCGGGACGGCACATGAGGTAATGCCGGGTGTGGGCCATCTATCACTCCGTCGGAAAACGGCTGGTCAGGGATGAGATCAGCCTAGAAACGGGTAACGGGCCCTGCCAGGCGCGCCGATTGCGCGGCATCGGGGATCGGTTGCGTTATAACGGGCCGAAACGGCGATTTGTTGCGTGGGACGGCGATCCGGTTTACGGCGCGATCCCGTTGCGGGCGTGCGGCGTGTCGATGAGCCGGGACAGCACGATCACGCTCTTGGTGCGCACGACGAACGGCTCGGCCGCCACGCGTTCGATGACCTGCTCGACGTGCCGGACGTCGGTGGCGCGGATGTGCAGCAGCGCGTCGGCCTCGCCGGTGATCGTGCAGGCGGAGATCACCTCGGGGTGCCGCGCCACCGCGGCGCCGATCTCGGCGGGGGAGGTCTTGCCGCGGCAGAACAGCTCGACGTACGCCTCGGTGGTCCAGCCGAGCGCGGACGGATCCACGCGCGCGGTGAAGCCGGTGATGGCGCCGGTGCTCAGCAGGCGGTCCACCCGGCGCTTGACCGCGGGGGCCGACAGGCCGATCCGCTGCCCGATCTCCGCGTACGTCGAGCGGGCGTCCTCGACCAGGGCCCCGACGATCGCACGATCAAGCGCATCCAGCTCCACGGGCACCTGTATACAGCCCGTACGCCTCGCGCACACATCCCGGGGTCACACCGGAGAAGACAAGGAGGCGGGAGCGTGACCGCTCCCGCCTCCTTCGGTCAGGCCTTGTCGGTCAGGCCTTGTCGGCCTCGCCGGTGGCCTGTTCCATGGCCTCCTCGGGGGAGGCCTCCAGGTCGTCGGAGGCCTGGGCGGGGGAGGCCTGCTTGTCGAGGCGCACCCAGCTCGTGACGCTCTCGACGGCGAACAGCACGCCGAGGTACAGGCACAGGGCGGCCACCACCCAGGTGAGCACGCCGAGGGCCGCGCCCACGCCGAGGAGGAGCAGGCGGGTCTCCCAGCCGAGTCCGGCCTGGAACACCCACGGGGCCGGCCAGATGCCCTGGCGGGTGCGGTACACCGTGTCGTAGGTGTGGTAGCCGACCACGTAGATCAGCACGAACAGCAGCCACTTGGGCGTGTCCGCCGCGAGGCCGAGCAGGATGACCGTGAGGAACTCGGTGCCCCGGATCACCGGCGGGACCAGCCAGTCGAACCGGCCCAGGTGGTCGCGCGGCGCGGTGGGGATCACCAGCACGAGCATCGCCGCCACCGGCAGCAGCATGACCGCGCCCGTGCCGTCCCCGAGGACGCCGGTCGCGCCGATCGCGACCACGGCCGCCAGGGCGGCGAGCGTGGCGGGGACCGGGGGCAGGCCCGGCCCCATCGCGCCGCGCAGCAGCGCCACCAGCGGGCCGTCGTCCCGGTAGGCGAGCAGGCGAGCCGTCTGCACGCGGCGGCGCTCCTCCTCGGGGTCGGGGACGGGGGCGGCGGCGGCCTGCGGATGGGTGATCATGCGAGCGACCTCATGAGACGTCCGGTGAGCGTGTAGGCGGCGGCGATCGTGCCCCAGATGACCAGCGTGAGGAACGTGATGCGGGGCTCGAAGATCGCCGCGGTGATCGCGATGGCGGCGAACCGCTCGCCGATCGGGAAGACGATCATCTTGCGCGCCCAGTGGACGGCGCGGAACCGCCCGGCGCGCGTCCACAGCTTGAGCAGGCCGCGCACGCCGCCGGTGCGGGTGTTGCGGCGCTTCTCCAGCGCGTCGCGCAGAGGACGGTCGTCGGGGACGTTCAGCGCCAGGGTGGGCAGGGGGACCGGCGGCTTGCGGCGGTTGGCCACGCCGAAGGAGAAGTCCAGCAGGTGGCGCACGGACTGCACCGACAGGGCGACCAGCGCCAGCGTCCAGACGTCGCCTTGGCCGGCGACGATCGAGCCGACGGCGAGGCCCGCGAACACGACGTACTCCTTGGCGCGGTCGAAGGTGGCGTCCAGCCACGCGCCGAGCACGCCGAACTTGCGGGCGTACCGGGCGAGCTGGCCGTCCACGCAGTCGAACACGAACGCGAAGTAGATCAGCAGCCCGCCGGCCACCGCGCCGGCGCGGGTGCCCGTCGCGAAGGCCCCGGCCGACAGCACGCCGAGCGCGATCGAGATCAGCGTGACCTGGTTCGGGGTGAGGCCGCGCCGGGCCGCCCAGCGGGCGATGAAGCGCGAGTAGGTGCTGACGAAGTACGTGGTGAAGAAGCCGTCCGCGCCCTTGACCGCGTTGTTGAGCCGCGCCCGGTCCTCGTTGATGCCCGCCATGGCGGCCACGGCGGCGTCGGTCTCGGCCTGGGAGCCGACGCGGGCGTAGAACAGGTCCCTGCGGCCGCGGATGCCGACCGAGACGCCCTTGCGGACCAGGCCCAGCACCAGGAGCTGGACGAGGTCGTCCTCGGGCCCGAACAGGTGCGCCATGTCGGCCAGCTCGCGCGCGGCCTCGGCCAGGACGGCGGCGTGGCGCTGGTGGACGTGCACCGGGCCGAGCAGGATCGCGTTCGGGCGGGTGACCGCGTGGTAGGCCGAGCCCACGGACACCACGCGGGTGCGGCTCACGCGGGCGCGGACCATGAGCCCTTCGAGGACGCGGTCGCCGATCTCCGGCTCGGCGTCCTCGATGGGGACGTCGTAGCCGACGGGCTCGCCGTTCTCGTCCTCCTCGCGGGGCTCCTTGGCGACCAGGGCCAGCGCGCCGCGCTTCGACTTGGTGATCTGGTAGATCAGCTCGTCGTGGACGACGGCCCCGGAGGGGATGAGGAGGAGGTTGTCGCCCGCGGTCTCGGCGGCGTCGGCGAGCGCCCGCAGGTCGGCGGCGGTGTCGGCGGACTCGACGACCCGCGCGGCGTGCCGGCGGTGATCGTCGGCGTCGGCGGGGCGGACGATGGCGACGGGCTCCGGGTCCATGGCGGTGAGCTGGCCGTACAGCCGTGCCAGGACGGTGGGGGAGCCGGGGAGCGACGTCAGCGCCAGGCGGGCGGGCGGGACGTTCGGCTCGTCGTAAGCGATCGGGCCGGGCGAGGCGCCCAGCAGGACCACGCGGGTCATGTCACCCTTTCAGGCAGCGTGCGGGGACCGGCGGCGGACATCTCAGGGCGTCGCCAGGGAAAAAAGTTTAGTGACTGTTCGCCGGGAGGATGCCATCGAGGGTTGACCCGAGATCGATTCGTCGCTTGGCGGGGTCAGATCACCTTTTGGCAATTTTGAGCGTTTTTACGTTGTTTGTCCATATTTGTGAACGTCATATGTCGGGATTCAGGGGCCTGGAACGGCATCGGGGCCGTCGCGGCGCTCCCGCACGTCTCTAGACTGGGCGGGTGAACCTCTACCGCGACGAGGGCATCGTGCTGCGCACCCAGAAGCTGGGCGAGGCCGACCGCATCGTCACGGTCCTGACCAAACGCACGGGCAAGGTCCGCGGGGTCGCCAAGGGCGTCCGGCGCACCATGTCCAGGTTCGGCGCGCGGCTCGAACCCTTCACGCACATCGACGTGCAGTTCCACACCGGGCGCTCGCTCGACGTGGTCACCCAGGTCGAGACGCTCAGGCCGTACGGCGAGGCCCTGGTCTCCGACTACCCCCGCTACACCGCGGGCACCGCCATGCTGGAGACCGCCGACCGTCTGGTCATGGGCGAGAAGGAACCGGCGCTGCGGCAGTTCCTGCTGCTGGTCGGCGGCCTGCGCACCCTCGCCGACGGCGACCACGAGGCCCGGCTGGTCCTCGACGCCTACTTCCTGCGCTCGCTGGCCGTGGCCGGGTACGCCCCCGCGCTCGACTCCTGCGCGCGCTGCTCCACGCCCGCCATCCGGGCCTTCGCCATCGCGGCGGGCGGCGTGGTCTGCGGCGGCTGCCGTCCACCCGGCGCCGCCGTCCCCGCGGCCGAGACCATCGGCCTCATGATCGCCCTCACCCGTGGCGACTGGGCCTCCGCCGACGCCTCCGAGCAGCGCCACCGCGCCGAGTGCAGCGGCCTGGTCGCGGCTTACCTGCAATGGCACCTCGAACACGGAATACGCTCGCTACGACACGTCGAGCGCGTCTGAGACCGCCCGGTCGTCGCGGCACTCCCGACACCCACAGGAGAAGCAGATCGTGAACGTCCGTCCGCCGAACCCCCACCCGTCGGGGGCCGTGCCCCCGTCGATCCCGCGGGATCTGATCCCCCGGCACGTCGCCATCGTCATGGACGGCAACGGGCGGTGGGCCAAGGCCAGGGGGCTGCCGAGGACGGAAGGGCACCGGGCGGGGGAGGCGTCGCTGTTCGACGCGATCGAGGGGGCCATCGAGCTCGGCATCCCCAACCTGTCGGCCTACGCCTTCTCGACCGAGAACTGGCGCCGTTCCCCGGACGAGGTGCGCTTCCTCATGGGGTTCAACCGCGAGGTGATCCGCAGGCGCAGGGACGAGCTGAACGCCATGGGCGTGCGCGTCCGCTGGGCCGGACGGCCGGGCAGGCTCTGGAAGAGCGTCATCAAGGAGCTCCAGGAGGCGGAGCAGATGACGCGCGGCAACACCACGCTGAACCTGCAGTTCTGTGTCAACTACGGCGGCCGGGCCGAGATCGTCGACGCCGCCCTCCGCCTGGCCGAGGACATCGCCGCGGGCCGGATCAAGCCCGGCAAGGTCTCCGAGCGCACCTTCGCCCGCTACCTGGACGAGCCCGAGATGCCGGACGTCGACCTGTTCCTGCGGTCCTCCGGCGAGCAGCGCACGTCTAACTTCCTGCTCTGGCAGTCCGCCTACGCCGAGATGGTCTTCCTCAACCAGCTCTGGCCCGACTTCGACCGCCGCGACCTGTGGCACGCCTGCGAGGTCTACGCCAAACGCGACAGAAGGTACGGCGGCGCCGTGCCCAATCCGGTGCCCGGCCCCGACGCCGACCCCGACCTCGACTGAGGCCCTCAGGCCCTCCTGCGCGCCCGGTAGGCGGCGACGTGCATGCGGTTGCCGCAGGTGCGGCTGTCGCAGTAGACGCGGGAGCGGTTGCGGGACTCGTCCACGAAGACCTTGTCGCAGTCGGGGGCGGCGCAGGTGCGCAGCCGCTCCCACTCGTTCTCGACCAGCAGGTGGGCCAGCGCCACCCCGTAGTCGGCCGCGAGGTGCTCGGCGACCGACGCCCCCGGCGCGAAGTAGTGGACGTGCAGCGGCCAGCCGTCGTGCTCGGTCAGGCGGGCCGCGATGCGGGTGCGCTCCAGCAGGACGTTCAGCAGGGCCACCGCCGCGCCCGCGTCGGGCGCGGCGAACACCTCCTGGAAGGTCGCGCGCAGGGCGCGCACCTCCGCCAGGTCGGCCTCCGTCACGGAGCCGACGCCGCTCACCTCGTGGCGTTCGAGGTAGGCGTGGAGACCGGCGAGGTCGGTGAGCCAGTCAGGACCGCCGGTCTCGGGCGCGGAGTTGACGAGATCGGCGGCCGCGGCGAGCGAGCACACCATGTCATGACTCAACGGCATGGGCTCCCCCTCGGGCGGAGCGCGGGCGGGCCGCGCGCAGGGCGGGTCCACAGGGCGGCGCGGCCCTCCGGTTACCCCTTCCCGGAAGCGTATCCCGACTTCGCGCGGGCGCGTCCCGTCGTGCCGGCGTCGTGTCAGCCCGCCGAGGCGACCCGCGCGCAGGAGCCGCAGGTGCCGAAAACCTCGACGGTGTGCGTGACCGCCGTGAAGCCGTGCTCGGCGCCCACCGCCTCCGCCCACCGCTCGACGGCCGGGCCCGCCACCTCGACCGTGTGGCCGCAGCGCCGGCACACCAGGTGATGGTGGTGGGTGCCGGTGGCGCAGGCGCGGTAGACCGACTCGCCGTCGTCCGTGCGCAGGACGTCGACCTGGTTGGAGTCGGCCAGGGACTGGAGCGCGCGGTACACGGTGGTGAGGCCGATCTTCGCCCCACCGGCCCGCATCTCTGCGTAGATGTCCTGAGCGCTGCGGAACCCCTCGCTTCGCTGGAGAATGTCCCGTACGGCGTCACGGCGGCTCGTCATGGGCTGCACTCCTGTGTACGGCGCGAGCGCGCGGTTAGGGGCCGGCCTGCTGAGCGCGGCCCCGCCGTACGAATCTACCCACGCCCAGGGCTATGACGAACCCACACAAGGCGAGCAGAACGATCGCCGCGCCCGGCGCGACCCCCGCGTAGAAGGCGGAGGTGAGCCCGCCCACCGTCGCGGCCACGCCGAGGCCCATGGCCAGCAGCATGGTGGTCACGAAGCCCCGGGTGATCTGCTGGCTGGTCGCCACCGGCACCACCATGAGCGCGCTCACCAGCAGCAGGCCCACCACGCGCATCGCGATCACGACGGTGAGCGCGGCGGTGACCGCGACGAGCAGGCTGAGGAAGCGCACCGGAAGCCCGTTCACCCGGGCGACGTCCTCGTCCTGGCACAGCACGAACAGCTCGCGGCCGAAGACCGCGACCACGCCGAGCACGAAGGCGGCCAGCACCGCGATCACCCACACGTCCTGCCCGCTCACGCTGCTGATCGAGCCGAACAGGTAGGAGGTCAGCGTCGCGTTGCTGCCGCCGGGCGCGAGCCCGATGAGCAGCACGCCGCCCGCGATGCCGCCGTAGAAGAGCAGCGCCAGCGCCACGTCGCCGGTGGTGCGGCCGCGCGCCCGCACCAGCTCGATCGCGACCGCCCCCAGCACGGCCACCACGACGGCGGTGAGCACGGGGGCGGTGCCGGTCAGGAAGCCGAGCGCCACGCCGGTGAGCGCGACGTGGCCGATGCCGTCGCCGAGCAGGGCGAGGCGGCGCTGGACGATGAAGGTGCCGACCGCCGGGGCCGACAGGCCGACCAGGAGCGCCGCGGCCAGCGCCCGCCACATGAAGTCGTACCGCAGCATCTCGATCATCGCGCGGCCCCCGGCCCCGGCAGGTCGGCGGCGTGATGGGCGGGGTGGGCGGGTTCGCCGCGCGGGGGAGCGCCGTCGTGGACGACGAGGCCGTCGCGCAGGACCACCGACCGGGTGATCAGCGGCGCCATCGGGCCCAGCTCGTGCGCGACCAGCAGGACGGTCTTGCCCCGCTCCACCAGCACGGCCAGCGTGGCGGCCAGGTGCCGCTGGTTCTCGGCGTCCACGCCCGCCGTCGGCTCGTCCATGACGTAGGTGTCCGGGTCGCCGGCGAGCGCGCGGGCGATCAGCACCCGCTGCTGCTGACCGCCGGACAGCCACCCCACCGGGTCGCCCGCGCGGGCGGTCAGGCCCACCGCGTCCAGCGCGCGGGCCACGGCGGCGCGGTCCTCGGCGTTCGCGCGGCGCAGGCGCCGCTGACGGGCGACGCGGCCGGAGGTCACGACCTCGCGCACGGTCGCGGGCACGCCGCCGCCCACCGACAGGCGCTGGGGGACGTAGCCGACGCGCCACCACTGCCGGAACCGGGCCGGCGGGACGCCGTACAGCTCGGTGGAGCCGCCCGACAGCGGTGTCAGGCCGAGCAGGGCGCGGATCAGCGTGGACTTGCCCGAGCCGTTGGCCCCGAGCACGGCCACCACCTCGCCGGGGGTGACGCGCAGGTCGATGCCCCGCAGCACCGGGCGGCCGTCCAGCGCGACGCGGCCCTCGGTCATGGCGAACGCCGGCGTGGTGTCCGCCGTCACCGGCGGCGGGGCGACGCCGGTCGCCTGTGCGGATCCGGTCATCATGGGCATCCCAGTGCGGTGCGGAGCGCGGAGAGGTTGGCGCGCGCGGCGGACAGGTAGTCGCCCTGGGCGGGACGGCTCTCGATCGGGTTGAGCACGGCCGTCTTGGCGCCGACCTCTCCGGCGAGGACCTCGGCGACCTTGGGGCTGACGAGTTCCTCGGTGAAGATCGTGGTCACGCCCTCCTCGCGGGCGGTGGCGGCCACCCGCGCGAGGCGGGCCGGGTCGGGCTCGGCCTCGGGGTCGAGGCCGCTGATGCCGACCTGCCGCAGGTTGTAACGTTCCGCCAGATAGCCGAACGCCGTGTGGCTGGTGACGAGGGTGCGGGTGGCGCACCCGGCCAGGGTGCGGCGGAACTCGGCGTCCAGCGCGTTCAGCTCGCCGGCCGCCGTGCCGGCCCGCGAGGCGTACCCGGCGGCGTGGGCGCGGTCGATCGCGGCGAGCCGCTCGCCGAGCTTGGCCACGACGGTGGCGAGCCGGGACGGGTCCAGCCACAGGTGGGGGTCGTAGGAGACGCCGTCGCCGGTGGAGCGCTGCTCGGCGGTGGACGGCACCGTGGCGACCACCGAGGCGGCGTCGAACGCCTTGCCGGCGGCGTGCTCCATGACGGCCTCGTCGACGGCCGGCTGCACGCCCTTGATGTAGACGATCAGGTCGGCCCGCTCGATGTCGGCGATCTGGCGCGGGGTCAGCTCAAGGTCGTGCGGCTCGACGCCGGGCTGGGTGAGGCCGGTCACCGCGGCGTCCTGGCCGCCGGCCTTCACGGAGATCCACTCCAGCGGGTAGAAGGCGGCGAGCACCGTCGGCCTGCCCTCGGCCTGGTCCGCGGAGGCCGTCACGCCTTCCGAGCAGGCGGGGGTGGCGAGCAGCGCGGCGGCGCCGAGCACGGCGGCGGCGCGCCGTCGCGGCCACGACAGCCGTCCGGCTCGGCGGGTTTTGGGCGAAAAGGGCGGCACGAAGTCGAGTATGCTGCAGAATGAAAACGGTTGTCAAAATCACCCGCCGACGACCGGAATACCCGGAGGCCGCGCGGGGCGCGGCCCGGACGGGCTCAGAAGATCAGGCCGAAGCGCTCCGCGGCCAGCAGGACGAGGAAGACCCCGAGCGCCACCCGGAGGATCCTCGCTCCCGCGCCCAGCGACGGCCACGACATGTAGGCCAGCCAGGCCACGAAGGCCAGCACCGGCAGCGCGGCCAGCCCGCCCCGCCAGTCGGGCACGGCGAGCGCCACCAGCAGCAGCACCACCAGCACCACGGGGATGATCCAGCGCGGCAGGCCGTACAGGTAGACCAGCGGGGCCGCGCTCTTGCGCTCGACAGCGCGGCGCAGGCCCGTGGCGCCGGGCGTCATGAAGTGCTCGCCGCGCGGCAGCGGGCGGCCCGCGGGACGTGCGTTCCCGCCGGCCGGCCGGCGCGCCAGAGGATGCGCCGGGACCGAACGCTCCCGGGCGGACCTCTGCGCGGAGTTCGGCCCGGACTTCGGCGAGGACGAGGAGGCGGAGTCGTGCTTGTCGGCCACGGTTCGAGCCTATCGGCGCGGACCCGCGCGGCGGCACCCCGCGGGTGCTGGCATGCTGAACGGCATGTTCGCGGTCATCCGGTACTCCGTTCCCGAGGCGCGCGCCGAAGAGTTCACGCGGTCCGCCCGATCCGTCCTCGCCGTGCTGGCCGCCCAGGCCGGGTTCCGCTCCGGGAGGATCGGCAGATCCGTGGACGAGCCGAACCTGTGGGCGCTGGTCAGCGAATGGGACGGCGCCGGCTTCTACCGGCGCGCCCTGTCGGCGGCGCGCATGGACATGTATCCGACCATGGACATGGTCGTCAACGAGCCCAGCGCCTTCGAGATCATGGAGGAGATCGCCTGACCGGCGATTGTGGGCGGGTCGCGTCGCGCGTTCCCCTAAGCTTGGTGTGATCGAGCAGGTGACGCGCCCTGTGATCGCACGACCCAACCCCGACCGCCAGCCGGATGGAGATTCTCGATGGCCCGCCGCACCGACATCATGGACACGATCGTCAGCCTCGCCAAACGGCGTGGGCTCGTGTACCCGTCGAGCGAGATCTACGGAGGTCTGCGCGCGTCCTGGGACTACGGCCCGCTCGGCGTCGAGCTCAAGAACAACGTCAAGCGCGAGTGGTGGAAGTCCATGGTGCAGGGCCGCGACGACATCGTCGGCCTGGACTCCTCGGTCATCCTGGCCCGCGAGGTCTGGGAGGCCAGCGGCCACGTCAAGGAGTTCGTCGACCCGCTGACCGAGTGCCAGTCCTGCCACAAGCGCTTCCGCGCCGACCACCTCGAAGAGGCCTACGCCGAGAAGCACGGCGGCCGGGCCCCCGAGAACGGCCTGGCCGACCTGGTCTGCCCCAACTGCGGCACCAAGGGCGCCTTCACCGCCCCCCGCATGTTCAACGGCCTGCTGAAGACCTACCTCGGCGCGGTCGAGGACGAGTCCGGCCTGGCCTACCTGCGCCCCGAGACCGCGCAGGGCATCTTCATCAACTACCTCAACGTCCAGCAGTCCTCGCGCAAGAAGATCCCGTTCGGCATCGGCCAGATCGGCAAGTCGTTCCGCAACGAGATCACCCCGGGCAACTTCATCTTCCGCACCCGCGAGTTCGAGCAGATGGAGATGGAGTTCTTCGTCAAGCCCGGCAGCGACGAGGAGTGGCACCAGTACTGGATCGACGAGCGCTTCCGCTGGTACACCGACCTCGGCATCACCCCCGAGAACCTGAGGCTGTACGAGCACCCGAAGGACAAGCTGTCCCACTACTCCAAGCGCACCGTCGACATCGAGTACCGCTTCAACTTCACCGGCTCGGAGTGGGGTGAGCTGGAGGGCGTCGCCAACCGCACCGACTTCGACCTCAGCACCCACGCCGCCGCCTCCGGCACCGACCTGTCGTTCTTCGAGCAGGACTCCGGCGAGCGCTACGTGCCGTACGTCATCGAGCCGGCCGCCGGCGTCGACCGCTGCACGCTCACCTTCCTGATCGACGCCTACACGGTGGACGAGGCCCCGAACGCCAAGGGCGTCATGGAGCAGCGCACGGTCATGCGCCTCGACCACCGCCTCGCGCCGGTCAAGGCGGCCGTCCTGCCGCTGTCGCGCAACTCCGACCTGTCGCCCAAGGCGCGCGACCTGGCCACCCTGCTGCGCCGCCGCTGGAACGTCGAGTTCGACGACGCCGGGGCGATCGGCCGCCGCTACCGCCGCCAGGACGAGATCGGCACGCCGTTCTGCGTCACGGTCGACTTCGACACCCTGGAGGACAACGCCGTGACGATCCGCGAGCGCGACTCCATGGCGCAGAAGCGCATCGCGCTCGACCAGGTCGAGTCCTACCTGCGCCAGCACCTCAACGACTGACGCCCGTCCCGGCGCGGGTCAGCCACCGGGTCAGGTGCTCCTCGGCGAGGCGCCCGGCCCGGCCGACCGCCTCGCGGGGCACGTCCTCGGCCCGCAGCTCGGCGAGCGTTCTCACCATGCCGGTGACGAACCGCTCGCCGAGCCCGGTGAGCAGGCCGCCGCCGAGCAGCACGTGCGCGACGTCCCAGGTCGCCTCCCGCCAGCGGGCGAACTCGGTCTGCGCGTCCAGGCGGGCCGCCGGGTCGCTCTCGCCCTCCCACTGCCTGCGCAGGAACCGCGCGATGCCGAGGTGGGCGTAGGCCCCCTGCAGCAGGCCCTCGGCGGGCCGGGGGTCCTCCCGCCAGGGGGCGTAGAACCTCTCGCCGCCGGGTTCGGCGATCAGCGGGAACATCGTGCCGAGCGCGGCGAGCTTGGCGTGCTGCACCTCGTGCGCCAGGGCCCGGGCCACGTCCAGCGGGCGGGACGGGCGGGACATGGCGACGCAGCCGAACGCCTCCGCCGACGTCGCGCTCGCGGTGCCGTCCGGCGGGGCCTGGAGCGGGACGAGCACCCACAGCCCCGCCGCCACCTCGCCGGCCACCCCGCGATGTGCCCGCCCGAGCAGGTCCCAGCCCCGGCCGATCATCGTCTGCCACGCGGCGGCCTCGCCGGGGGACAGACGCGGGCCCACCCGCGGGTGCGGCGGGAAGCGCAGCGGGTCGGTGTCGTCCACGAGGAACGTGACCGCGGCGTCGGCGGTTCCGGCGCTCAGGCGGCGCAGGCCGAGCCAGGCGCCGGCCTCGGTGTGCGGGTCGCGCGGCACGGTGACCGCGCGCCCGGCCACGGTGACCACGGCGCCGCCCCGCCCGTCGGGCCGCACGGCCGCCCACGCCTCCGGCGTGCCGGGCAGCAGGGCGGCGCCCAGCGACGGCAGCGTGACCCGGCCCCGCGTCACGGGCACGCCCACCCGCAGCGGCACCCGGCCCCGCACGGCGGCGACGGCGGCCACCGCGGCGAGCTGGGCCGGATCGGCCCGGGGGTCGCCGAGCATGAGCCCGCGCAGCACGCGCAGGGCCCAGAACCCGACGGCCGGGTAGGTCACCGCGTCGCGGACGGCGGCGGGGACCGCGCGCTGGAGCCGGGCCAGCAGCGCGTAGGCGTCGGCGGCCCGGCGCGCCCCGGGATGACCGGCCGCCGCGGCCGTGTCGACGACGGCGCGCAGCAGGACCAGCCGCTTGCTGTGCTCGGCCGCCGCAAGCGCGCGCACCGCCGCGGCGCCGCCGCCGCCGGCGGCGAGACTGTCGAACAGGCCGGCCGGCAGCGAATGCCGACGCGGGCTCACGAGGCCACGGGGCGCAGCGAGCGGCGCAGCCGGGCCACGTCGGCGGCGAGCCGCCGGCGGATGTGGGTGATCAGCTTGTACAAGTCGGGGCAGTAGACGCTGGGGTTGGCGAACCCCGACCCGGCGCGGTAGCGGTCGGCGTAGTGGCCGCCGCCGCACACGCGGAGCAGCTCGCACGACCGGCAGGCGGGCGCGAGCGCGTCCGGGCCGATCTGGCGGGCGACGATGGGCGCGAGCAGCAGGGCGTCGTCGAAGGACGCGCTCGCCACGTTCAGCCCGGTGCCCGGGGCGCCCGGGTAGGCGGTCTTCAGGACGTCGGACTGCTCGATGGCGCCGTCGGTCTCGACGATCACGCAGCTCATCGGCTCCAGGCCGAGGCTCTCCGCCGGCGCGGCGCCGCCGAGCAGGAGGTGCATGATCTCTTCGAAGCGGCGGACGCCGGTGGGCCGGGTCTCGGCGGCGTACCAGCGGTCGAAGACGGCGATCAGCCAGTCGGCGTACGGCGTGCGCGCGTCGCCGGGGGAGCGGCCGGGCGGCGGGGAGGTCCAGTTGCCGTGGGGGAGCAGGAAGTCGATCGCGGGCGGGTCGAAGCGCAGCAACCCCTCGTAGACGCGGATCGGGTCGTTGCGCGGGTCCACGGTGCACAGCAGGCCGCCGTACAGGTGCCGGTAGGGGCCCTGGCGGAGGAGTTCGAGCGCCGCCGCGACCCGGGCGTGGCTGCCTCGCCCGTCGGCGCGGCGGCGGTGGCGGTCGTGGGCCTCCGCGTCGCCGTCGAGGCTGACGCCGACGGTGACGCCGAGCTCGGCGAACAGGCGCAGGTAGCGCTCGTCGAGCAGCATGCCGTTGGTCTGGACGGCGAACCGGGCCCGCCTGCGCGGGCCGAGGGCCCGGCGGAGGGCGCGGACGGTGTTGGCGATGAGGTCCGGCCCGGCGAGCAGGGGCTCGCCGCCGTGCAGGACGATGCCGACCTCGGCCAGATCGTGCGCCTCGGCGTGCTCGGCGATCCGGGCGGCGGTGTGGGCGACGGTGGACCTCGGCATCGCGCGGGGCCGGTGGCGCCAGCTCTGGTCGGCGGCCTGGTACATGTAGCAGTAACCGCAGGCGAGATCGCACCGGCTGTGCAGCTTGAGGATGAAACTCGTGAACGGCCGGGGTGTCCACCCTTTCGCGATCCGCGCGCCGACGTCCAAGGTATAGGGCCATTCGGAAGCCCTGATATGGTCTGGCTTTATCGCGTCGCCCGAGTCGCCGGCCCTTCCTTCCGCACCTGGCTTGACAGTCACATATGCCCCATGGATATCAGCTCCGGCACTTCAGAGTAGTTCACGGTGCCGATCCGCCGTCAAGTCCGATGATCGGGCCGCGTCGGCGGCCGGGGCCGTGGGAAGATTACCCGGCTATGATGGTGAAGCCCGTCGGGCCGTACGAGAACCGCGGTGGTCCCCCTTATGAATCCACCTGGCAGTGATCCCGACCAGCGGCAGGAGTCCCGCATGTCCGGCTCATACCCGCAGGGGCGCCTCGAATGAGGCGGGAAAGCGACGGCGACGGGGACGCCTTCGATGGCGGCCTGGACTCCGACCTGGTCGACCTTTCCGGTGTCCCCCTCGACATTGTGGCAGAAATGTCCGAATCTGCCCTGATATTTGCCTTGCGAAGGATCCGCGCCGAGGCGATTCGAGGGGTGGCCGCGTTTTCCACTGATTACGAGAGAACCCATCCCGCCGATTACGAACGAGAGGCCGATCCGCCCCCCGCGCAGTGAAGCGGAACGCGGCATCCCACGGCGCCCGTCGCATGCGCCCGGTGCCTATACTTAATCCCCCATCTGGCGCTCGACAAAGCTGCGGCCGTTTCCGCATTCCCAGGGAACGGCGGGCGGAAGTGGTGGGTCATGAACGAGGTCGCCGACACCCCCGGCGCCGGCCGCGTCATCCTGTTCTGCTCGACCAGCGACAATATCGGCCGCACCACGGCGATCGTCAACGTGGCGCTGATCCTCGCGGGAAACGGCCTGAACGTCCTCGTCGCCGACGCCCACGGCTCGCGCATCCGCGCCGACCACTATCTGCGCCCCTACCTCACCCCGCCCGCCGCCGATCCGCCGGGCGCCCCGTGGGCCGTCTCCATCGACGACGACGGGGTGAGCCTCTCCGGCCGCATGGGCCTGCTCCAGCTCGACCTCTCCGCCGGGGGGGAGGACCAGGCCCGGACGATCCGCGAGGCCGCCGCCGCGTTCGACTATGTGCTCATCGACGCCCCCAGCGAGGGGTACGGCCCGGCCCCCGAGACGTTCTCCGGGCTCGCCGACGTCGTCGTCGCCTGCTTCCCGCTGAACATCCGCAGCATCGAGAGCTGCGCCGACGTCGCCCGCCGCGTGCAGCTCGTCGCGGGGCGCCCCGTCGCGGTGCTGGCGCTCGGCATCAAGGCCGAGACCAGCGTCGCCGCCCCCCTGGAACAGGCCAGGAACGTGGTCGCGCGCCGCTTCGCCGAGCTCGGCGCGGGCCGCGAGCCGGCCTACGTCGAGATTCCCTACGCGCCGGTGTACTCCTTCTCCGACACGCTCGCGACGCTCAACGAGCCGCCCGGCAAGGCCGACGGGCTGCGCGTCGCCTACGAACGGCTGGCCGCGGAGCTGACCGGCGGCCGGGCGGGCGCGCTGCGGCGGGTGACGCTGGTGTACTCGCCCCGCGACCGGGCCTGGGCCGAATGGGCGCACGCCCAGCTCGAACGCCTCGGGGTCCGCGTCCGGGTCCTGGCCTCCGGCGCGATCGACGGGCAGGCCCTCGGCGGCGACGCCCTGATCCTCGTGGTCTCCCCCGGCGGCCTGCCGCCCGAGCAGGTCGCGTGGCTGCGCCGCGTCCCGGAGTCCGGCATCCGCCTGGTGCTCGTCGACGGCCGGCGCGTCCCCGAGGGCCTCACCCACCTGCCGCGGCTCGAACTGCCCGCGCGCGGCGAGGCCGAGGCCCTGCGCACGCTGCGGCGCGAGCTGCGCGTCACAGGCCCGCGCGCCGACACCCCCGGCGGCGCCCGGTTCCCCGGCACGCCGGCGACCGTCGGCCTCCCGCCGCGCGACCCGCGCTTCGTCGGCCGCGACCGCGAGATCGACGCGCTGCGCGACGCCCTCGCCGCGGCGCGCGAGGACCAGCGCGTGTGCACGCTGCACGGCCCCCCGGGCATCGGCAAGTCCGAGGTCGCCCTGGAGTACGGCCACCGCTTCGCCGGGGCCTACGACCTGGTGTGGTGGATCCCGGGCGAGAGCGCCGCCGACGTCCGCCAGGGCCTGGCCGACCTCGCCGTCGCCCTCGGCATCCCCACCGGCGCCGACGCGGCCGAGGCCGTGCTGCGCCACCTCGGCTCCGAGGAGTCGGGAAGCTGGCTGCTCCTCTACGACGGCGTCGTCGGCGAGGACGATCTCGCGCCCCACATCCCCCTCACCCGTGACCGCTGCGACGTCGTCGTGACCACGCGCGCCGCCCCGCTCGACTCCCGCAGGCCGGGGCTGGCGATCGGGCCGCTCGCCGGCGCCGAGGCCCTGGCGCTCCTCGCCCGCCACGTGCCCGACCTCGCGGAGGAGCAGGCCGAGCCCGTCGTGGAGCGCGTCGGCGGCGTCCCCCTGGTCCTGGACGTGGCGGGCGCCTGGATCTCCACCATGCGCTCGCGCGTGCGCGAGGACAGCGTCCGCTTCCGCGACGCGCTCAGCCACGCCGTCGCGCGCTTCGCCGACGAGTACGACCGCGTCCTCGGGGAGTGCCAGGGCCGAGGCCAGACCACCCCCGCCTCCCGCGTCATGCTGGACCTCGCCCTGGAGACCCTGCCCGGCGACATCGGCGGGCGGGCGCTGCGCCGGGACAACCTCGGCGGCGACGCCGCCCTGCGCCTGCTCGGGGTGTGCGCCTGCCTGTCGCCGCGCGGCGTCGCCCTGCGGGTGCTCCGCTCGGCCCCGATGCTCGGGCTGCTCACCGACGCCGACAAGCTGAACGATCCCCTCATGGTCGACGTCATGCTGCGCAGCCTCGGCCGGTACGGCCTGGTCCAGGTCGATCTCGGCCGGCCGGACCAGCCGGTCCGCGCGCACGGCCTGGTGCGCGCCCTCGTCCGCGAGAGGATGGGCGAGGACGGGGTGCGCGGCCTGCTGCGCGACCTGCGCGGCGCCCTGGCCGCCCTCTCCCCGTCCGATCCCGCGGACGAGTCGGGCCCGGCGCTCCACGCCGAGCTGGACCGCCACTTCGAGGCCGTCCAGGCGTGGGACGACACGCGGCCCGAGGTGCGGCGGTGGGTCCTGCGCCAGCTCTCGTTCGTCCTGCGCGCCGACGACAAGCTCGCCGTCGACCGGGTGAAAGAGATCGGCCTGCGGGTGCTCGCCGCCTGGGACGACGAGTCCCTGCCCCGGCTGCGGCTGCTCGACCTGCTGGCCGAGGTCTCGCGGAGCCGCGGCGACCACCACGACCACCTGCGGTACAGCTTCCAGGCGCTGCGGGCCCAGCGGGTGGTGCTCGGCGTCAACCACCCGCGCACGCTGCTCACCGCGGGCGCCCACGCGACGGCGCTGCGCGCCATGGGCGAGTTCGAGGAGGCCCGCGACATGGAGCGCGACGTCCTTCGCGGACTGCGCGAGCTGCTCGGCGCCCACCACCCGCTGACCGGCAACGCCATGCACAACCTGGCGATCTCCGAGGCCCTGGTCGGCGACGCGCGGCGCGCGCTGGAGCTGGCGGAAGAGCGCTACGACCTGCGCGTGCGCATGGCCGGCGAGGGCGACCCCGCGGCCGTGCGCACCGCGATCACGATGGCGCGCTACCATCGCGACCTCGGCCGGCTGGACGACTCGTTCACCCTGCTCAAACGCGTGCTGCCGCACCGGGGCACGCTCGGCCGCGCCGGGCGCCGCGGCCCCAGCCTGGAGGTGCTGCGCGCCGAGAGCGGCCTCGCCATCACCGAGCGCAGGCTCGGCAGGCCGGAGAACGCCCGCGAGCGCGACGAGCGCATCCTGGCCGACCTTCGCGCCCACCAGGGCGACCGCGACCTGGTCACCCTCATCTGCCGGGCCAGCCTCGCGGCGGACCTGGACGCCCTGGGCAAGCACCAGGCGGCGGCCTACGAGTCCGAGGCGTGCCTGGCCGGGCTGCGCGACACGCTCGGCCCCGACCACCCGTACGCGGGGGTGTGCGAGGTGGGCCTGGCGGCGTACCTGCGCAACTCCGGCGACCTGGTGGGGGCGGCCGAGATCGGGGCCAAGGCCCTCGGGCGGCTGCGCCGCTGGCTGGTCCCGCACCACCCCTGGTTGATCGCCGCGAGCGTGGCCTACGCCAACACGCTGGTGCTGCGCGGCGAGCACGCCCGCGCGGCGGGCCTGGAGCAGGCGGCGCTGGACGGCTTCCGCGACGCGGGCGTGCCCGGCCACCCGAACGCCGTGCTGGTGGAGAAGAACCTCTCCGACACTAGGAGCAGGCTGGCGGGCGCGGGGCTGACCGGCCGCGCCGTGCGCGCGGACATCGACCTTGAGATACCGGGGCTGTGAGGCGACGGCGGGGAAGCCCGGTCCGCTGGACCGACGGGAAGGGGACGACGATGGCAGAGGTTCTCGGCGAAGGGACGCGCGCGGCACGCGACGCCGGCGTGACCGTGACCCGCGACCCGCACGTGGGGCAGGCGTACGCGAACCTGATCGACCGGTGCAGGGACGCCGTCGCCGCGGGTCCCGGCCTGGATTATGTCGCGCATTACGGAAGCGGCGTGTTCGACTTCTCGGTCGACGCCTTCGAGTCCGGCGAATACGCGGAACGCTTTTCCGAACCGGTCCACGGGGTGCGGGAGAATCACCGCAACGTCACCCGCCAGCTCATCAGCCGCGTGGAGGATTTCGGCGCCGCGCTGGAGGCGCTGGACTCCGGCGTGCTCATGCGCACGGTGGTGCAGACCGAGGACGCCGCGTTCCACTGCGGGCGCGTCCGCGCGGGGGAGTACCTCGTCGGCGCCACGCTCGCCGCGGACCGCGTGTCCGCCATGGACTGGGCGGTCAACGCCCTGGTCACCGAGACCCGGGTGGTGGACCTGCGCCTCGGCGGGCAGAACCCCGGCGGCGTTCCGGTGTCCGAGCTGCCCGAGCTCGACGCGCCGAGCGTCCCCTACGTCCGGGGCGAGCCCGGCATGGCGGAGGCGCCCCAGGCCAAGCTGTTCGACCTGTGGGCGCACGCCGTCAACGCCGGCGACCTCAACTACGCGGCCCTCCACCGCGGCTGGTGGCCGGTCCACACCGGCGACGTGCTCGACGACCCCGCGCTCGCCCCCCTGTTCAGGAACGTCGGGGTGCGCAGGCGCAGGGACCTCTACCACGAGATCGCCGGGCGGCTGCGCACCGACGTCGCGCGGCTGCGGCAGACCCTGCGCCGCGCCGGGGACTCGCCGATCACGCGGCTCGTGCTGGACGTCGAGGAGGGCGCGCTCTACGTGCACTGGCTGGGCGCCGGCCTCGGGGACTTCCTGTTCGGCGTCACCCTGCTGCAGGACAAGGTGGATCAGGCCGAGCTGCGGCTGCGCCGGCTGGCCGAGGCGCTGGGCGCGGTCGCCGGGTGACGGCCACCGGGAAGAACCATGGATAAAGCTGATATATCCGCCGATGAGATGGACGCCGGAAAAGGCGGTTAATATCCCGGCCATAACCCATGTTCGATCATTGATTTCCCTCCGAGGACCGGTGACCGCGGCCGGGGAAAGCACTAAAATACGTGGTGACTAATTAATACAGGGCTGCGGTGTCGATGTGGAGGACCGTGGTGAAGGTGCTCACCGCTTTCGTCGAGCGATCCTCCGGACGGCTCGTGGCCGTACTCCTCGTGACCGCGCTCGGGCTCGCCGCCGCCGGTCTCACCGGCCCCGGCGGCCACGGCCTGGCCGTCACCTCGCCGTGGTACCTGTGGGGCGTCAACGCGCTGCTGGCCGTGGGCCTGTACGGCAGCGCCTCGGGCATCACCCGCGACGCCGTGCAGGACGTCCCCACCGTCGTCGCCGCGGTCACCGTCGGCGTGGCGCTGAAGGCGGCGCTGATCGCCGTGGTCATGTACCTGGCCTCCGGCAGTACCACGGCCATGATCCTCGGCGTCGCCGTGGCCCAGATCGACCCGCTGTCGGTGAGCGCGATGATCGGCCGCTCGAAGATGTCCGGCCGCGCCCGCTCGCTCCTGCTCGCCTGGGCCTCCTTCGACGACCCCGTCACGGCCCTGCTCACCGTCTACCTCGTCACGACCACCCTGAGCCCGGCCGCGGGCGGCTCCATGGGCGGCCTGACGTCGTACGGCACGGGCCTCGCGGCCAACGCCGCGTTCGCCGCGGCGGCCGGGGCCGCCTGGTGGCTCGCCGCGCGCCGCCCGGCGCGCCGGCCGCTCAAGGAGCATCCCGCCTTCCCGCTGGTCGCCATGATCGTGCTCGCCGGGCTGCTCGCCCTCGCCGCCTGGCAGTTCCTGATGCTCGGCGTCGCCCTCGCGGGCCTGTTCTACCGCCCCCGCGGCGTCGAGGCGCTCGTCGGCCGCGTCACCTCCGTCGCCTTCTACCTCGCCGCGTTCGTGCTCGGCATGCTGCTCATCGGCGGCGTGGACCTCCGGCTCGGGCTGATCCTCGGGCTCGCCGCCTTCGGGGCGCAGGTGGTCGCCGGGCTGCTCATCGGCCGCCGCTTCGGCGCGGCCGACCGGGTCCGCCTGGCCCTCGGCCAGCAGAACGGCATCACCGCGATCATCCTGGCCCTGGCCCTGCAGCCGCATCTGCCCGCGGCCGTGCGGGTGATCGCCCCGGCCATCCTGACCGTCAACGTCCTGCACATCGTCACGAACGGCGTGTGGGACAGGATCACCCGCCCGGTTCCCGTGCCCGTCCCGGTCCGCACCGGTGTCCGTGTGCCGAGCCCCGCGCCGTTCCCGGCGTTCCGCCCGCTGGCCGTCCGCCACGTCCTCGCCATGGGCTCGCACGCGCGCAAGCGGTGACGCCGCCCGCCTTCGGCGCGACGGCTCTCGCCCTACGCCGGCCGCGGCCCTAGGTCCGCACGCTGGCCATGGCCGCCGCCAGCACGCGCTCGCCGAGCCGGGACAGCGCGTCCTCCGCCTCGGCCCTGCGGAACGTGCGCGAGGCGTGCTCGATCGGCTCGGGCCCCTCGGTGAACGGCCCGAAGGCCGCCATGCTCTCCAGCCGGAACACCGGCAGCATCTCCGCGGTGATCTCGTAACTCCGGCAGATGGTGCGCAGCCGCCGCTCCTGGGCCGTCGTCGGCACCGTCTCCCCGGGCAGTGACCGCGCGGCGTCCGCCTGCTCCAGCCAGGCGGCCACGCTGTCGCGGAACGCCTCCAGCAGCTTCTCCAGCAGCACCGCCACGCCGACGGCCTGGAACTCGTCCATGGTGAAGCCGAGCCGCCGCGGGCGCACGTCGGCCGCCGCCGTCTCGTCCACGGTGAACACGTCCCTGAACGTGGCCGGGACGCCGCTCATCAGCCCGATCGCGTCGAAGGCCCGGTCGAAGTGCCGCTCGACGTCCTCGGGCATCCGGTGCCGTGCGGCCCGAGGGTGGGCATGCTCGCGGCGCCGTTCCCGCGGCTCCGGCTCCGCGGGCAGTGACCTGAGCAGCTCGCCGAGCCGCCGCGCGGACGCCGCGTCGGCCTGCTCCACCCGGCCGTCGATCCGCTGCAGGTAGTCCAGGACGGTGGTCTGCTGGTAGGAGATGTCCTCCACGCGGCTGCGGATGACGTCCAGCACGCCGTCCCGGTCGGCCGCCTCCAGGCGGCGCGCCAGCTCCCGCACGGCCTCGCGCAGCGTGAGCGTGAAGTCGCGGTCGCTGTAGACGACGGGCTGGGCGTCGGTGAGCTCGGCGATCCGCTGGCGCAGCGCGGGGGACAGGTAGCCGTTGACCACCACCAGCGGCTGACACGGGGCCGCCCCCGTGTCCTTGCGCGCCGCCCACACGATGCGCTCCAGCCGCTCCACCTGGCTCGACTGCATGACCGAGTCCGTGGTGAGCACGGCGATCGCCGCGCCCTGCCGTCCCACGGGTATCCAGAAGTCGACCTTGCCCGCCTCGCCCGCCGGGCGGGCGCTGAACCGGACCGGGCTCGGCTCGAAGCGCCGCGACTCCAGTTCCAGCACGCTGCGGATGGACGCGCGCACCTGTTCCAGCGTGGCGGTCTCGAAGGTGGCGCGGACCGCGTCGCGCACGATGACCTCGTCCACGACGGACGGCCCGTCGCCGGGGGAGCGCCGCGCCGCCTGCGCCCAGGCGTGATGGCAGATCTTGAGCACCCGGCGCGGGACGCCGCCGGCCAGCGAGCGGATGTAGCGCAGCGAGCCGACGGTGAAGGGCGCCAGGTCGGCGGGGGCCTCCTCCGGCGCGCCCGGTACCGGCGGAGGCGCGGCGGGAACGTCCGGCTCCGGGCCGGGCGCGTCGAGCGCGGCCCCCCTGGTGCCGCGGGCGCGTTCCAGGTACCGGCGGGTCAGCTCGACGGTCTCCTCGTCGGTCAGGGCCGTGGTGCGGATCGGCCGGATGCGCTCCTGCACACCCTCGCCGAGCATGCCGAGCGCGTCGGGGACCACGCAGAAGACCAGCAGGCCGCCCACGCTGACGTACACGTTGACGAGCTTCTCGAAGGCCTGGACGAACGCGGTCCGCCGGTCGATGGGCCACTCCAGGACCTTCTCCAGCATGTCGACGACGAGGATGAACCGCCGTCCCGCCCGCCCGTACAGGAAGGCGAACACGGCCAGCGCCTCGAAGACCGAGCTCACGTCGTCGATGGGGGAGTCGATGCCGCGTTCCCTGAGGATGTCGCTGGGGGGATGGCCCATGAACCACTCCCAGACGGCGTTCTGGAACCCCGGGATCTGGAGCAGGGCCAGCGCGGAGGCGAACTTGCCGTGCTCGGTGAGGCCCTGGAGCCGCCGTTCGAGGTCGGCCCGGATCGCGGCCTCCGACAGGTTGAGCGCGTCGATGACCGCCTGCGGGTCCAGGTCGCGGCCCTTGAGCCCGGCGGCGATCGAGTCCAGGGACCGGGAGCCGGCGAGGCTCTCGGCGGTCACGTCGGAGTAGTAGTCCAGCAGGACCTCGTAGAAGACGCTCTTCTGGTCCTTGAGGTCGGTGACCAGCCGCTCGCGGTAGATCTGGCCGAAGTCCCAGACCGGCTCGTCGATCAGCCACAGCACGGGCGCGGCGGGACCGGGCCGGGTCATCACGGTGTGGGCGAGGTCGCGCGCGATGTGGCTCTTGCCGGTGCCGAGGTCGCCGACCACGGCCAGGGCGCGGCCCACGGACGGCACGTTCAGCCTCTGGCGTCGCCAGGCGTCGAGCTGGGCGCGCATGGCCGCGATGGCGCCGGTCTCCACGGTGATGGGCACCCGGCCGCCCTGGAGGCCGACGGGGAGCAGGTCGGAGCTGCCCGTCAGCCGGGCGATGGGGACGGAAGGGAACGGGTTGTCCCGGGGATCGACCCTGTCATCCTTGGGGTTCACCCTGGCCATCCCCTCCGGATCGAGGCTCGACCCTGTGGCGGACGAGCGTGCCGAGCAGCCGTTCCTGGTAGACCGTGAAGTCGTCCGGCAGGATCTCCTCGCGCGAGGCCCCGCGGGCGATCTCGCCGACCTCGAACAGCCAGTTCTGCAGCACGCGCACGGTCTTATAGTCGATATCGGGCCTGGCATCGGACAACGTCCGCGGCGCTATGATGACGTGCGACTTCGCGAGGCCCTTGCGGCTGGTCCGGGTCTTGACGAACTTTTCAAGGTCGATGTCCTTGAGTTCGCCCACCGAAACGTTCACCAGGACGTCCTTCTTGCGGTAATCGAACGGTCCCAGCTCGCCCGCGATATCGCGTTCCGTCGTCTCTCCGAAGAACACCAGGCGCGGATCGGTGAAGTTGACGTAGGACCTCAGGAACTCCAGGTGCGCGAGCCTCGGGCCGAGCTTGATGGACGGAAGGATCACCAGCAGGAAGAATTTCCGGTCCTGCAGGAACTCCTCGCTGAGCTTCTCGTAGAGGATCTCCGGCGAGTCCCGCTCGTTGGCCGCCAGCGCTCTGAGCTTCTCGGACGGGCCGAACCGCCGGGCCAGGGCGTCCACCACCCGCTCGAAGATCCGCCGGTTGATGACGGAGATCGGGCAGATCTGCCCGTTGACGTAGGCGACCTTGGACGCCTTGTCGCTGAGGTCCGCGATGCAGATCCGGTCCTCATGGGAGCGGAGCGCCCAGTCGCCGGGCTCCCCGGTGGGCGTGTCGTCGGGGATGTGGCCGAGGGCCTGGACGATCCTGCTCTGCAGGTCGTCCACGCAGCGGTGGATGAGCGTGGTCTTGCCGCTGCCCTCGATGCCGTTGACCACCACCAGGCGCCCGTCCTCCAGCAGGTCGCGCACGTCGTGAAGCCGGCGGCGGAAGCTCTGGAACGCCTCCTCGGTGTCGTCCACCTCGACGCGCAGCAGATGGTGGCCGCGGATGCGCCACGGGCACAGCGGGACGTCGGTGACGTTCTCCAGCTCCAGGCCGTCGCCGAGGAGCTGCTCGCGCAGTTCCGGTATGCCGAAGCTGTTCTCGATCACGCGGCGCCTCCTCCCGTGCCCGGGGCCGTCGCGGGGCCGCCCCCCGGAGGCGGAGGTGCGGGATCGGAGGCCGGGGCGGGCCAGAACGCGCGCGTACGAATGAGCACCTCCGTGGCGTGGACGATCGCGGCCAGGCGGGCGAGCTCCCCGGCGGCGAGCGTTCTGCGCCGCTCGTGGCCGGGCTCGCCGTCGTGGATCACGTTCAGGTCGTAGGGGACCGGCAGCGCGGCGGTGACGCGGGCGGCGGCCGTACGGCGCGCGCCGCCGCCGAGGCGCGCCACCGCGGCGAGCAGGTCGAGCGCCGCCTCCGACGCCTGGGCGCTCGGGGCGGTCTCGTCGTCCACCCAGGCGGTGAGGTAGTCCTGGGCGGCGCGCTGGAACCGGGCCGCCGCGCCGCGCGCCCCGTCGTGGTCCTGCGCGCGGCGGGCGAGGGCGGCGTCGGCGCGCTGGCCGGCGATGGTGAGCGCCGCGCCCAGGATCAGCGGGAGGACGACGGCGGCCATGTCCGCGAGCGGGCTGGGCTCGGCGGGGGCGGTGAGCTGCGGGACGGTGGCGACCAGGGCCGAGCACACCCGGTCGAACGCCTCGGAGTCGCCCTCGCGCCACAGCTCCGGCGTCGCGTAGACCTTGCCCGGCGTCTTCAGTGCCTCGGGGCCGGTGGCGGTGTCGCGGGCGCCCGCCTTGAGGACGACGGCGGCCTCGATGAGGTCGGCGCGGTGCGGCCGGCTCAGGCAGTAGACGGCCTTCATGTCGCCCGCGGGGTCGCCGTCCAGGGCCGGGGCGGAGGCTCCCAGGCACAGCAGGGCCCACAGCACGAGCGCCGCCAGGCCGCCGCGCCGCCTTCCCATGCCACCCCCCGTTCCTTGACTGGAAAGCTAGCGAATAGGAATGCCGAGGAATATCTTCTCGTGAGATGCGGTACAACTCCGTAATATTGCCTGAAGCGGCGGCGCGTATATTCGTCCTGATTTCGGTTATATCCGCCTAGGTGGCGCATTATCACCGTAAGTGTGTCTTTGTCGGTGTGCTGTTTCGGGGTGCGGCGGCGCGTCCCCGCACCGCAACCGGGCCGTCATGGCCAGGCCACGGGCGTGTCACGGCGTGGACACCGGTACGGCCGACAATTGTCGGTCGGCTCGACCGGTACTCGGCGGGCTCATTCGAGGACAAGCCAGGAGATCACGTGAGTGGTGTCACCTTGGACGGATACGACTGGTTCTCGACCCGCGAACTCGGCTTCTGCCTCACGTTCGTGCGCGGCCTCACTCCGGAGGAGGCCTTCCGGCGCATCGGCGTCGAGGTGCTGAGCGAGGACGAGGAGGAGGACGAGGACGTCCTCGGGGGCGTCCTGCGCGGCGAGAGCGCCGACGGGGGCGCCCTGCTGGTCGAGGAGAACGGCTACGCGGGCACGATGGACGAACTGCTGCGCCCCCTGTCCGCGGGCACCGCCGTGGCCAGCGTGTTCCGCAACGCCGACTTCGACCAGACCTTCGTCTACTACGAGGACGGCAGAGAGATCCTCGGCTTCGACCCCCAGTTCCCCGGCGACTCGCGGTCCGGCGCCGACCCCGACCGCCACTTCGCCGAGATGCGCGACCTCGGCCTGATCGCCGAGGACGGCGAGGACGGCCCGGAGACCGGAGTGGAGGCCGCGCTCGCGCTGGCCGAGCGCCTCACCGGCGTGCGCGCCGCTTCCGACGACCCGGCAGAGGCCCGCGCCGGGCTGAAGGGCGTCCTGCCCGACTACTGATCCGATCACCGGCCCCGGACCGCTGACGGGGACGCCGGCCCGTCCCGCGCGTCACCGGGGCGCCCCCGACGCCGAGGGCAGCAGGTCCACGTCGCCGGCCATGACGTACGCCACCCGGTGACCGAACTGGATCTGGTGGTAGAGCACGCGGCCCCTGACGACCCGGTGGTCGGCGGGGTCGAAGGTCGTGGCGTAGTAGTACTCCCCGCGCGTGGACAGGCCCACGGCGTACCGCTGCCCCTCGGGGATCTCGTACCGCAGCGGGACGATGTCCTGGACGGGCACGCCCTTCGGATACGCCTCCGGCTCGGGGTAGGCCCTGCCGTACACCGGCACGCTCGCCAGGCCCCGCCGCGGCGTGACGACCGGCCCGGTGGCGTTCACCGCCGTCGGCGCCTCCGGCGGGTCGTGGAACCAGGCGATCCGGCCCAGGTACCAGATGGCCGTCCAGTCGCCCCGGCGGGCGGCGACGGCGAACCGCTGCCCGGTCGACGCCCGCGCCCCGTGGTCGTACACGTCGTAGGTGGACCGTCCAGGTTTGCGGCCGGCGTCCCGCACCAGCGGGGCGTCCTCGTCCGGCTCGGTGTGCAGCCGGACCGCCGACGAGCCGTGCGGGCGGCAGTCCACCCCGGCCGCCTCGCAGCCGGTGTAGCGCGGCCGGTGCGAGGCGTAGTCGGTGCGGATCGTCACCAGCCCCCCGCGCGGGCCGGCCGTGGGACGGATCGGGCGGCCGAGCAGCTCGAAGTAGTGTCCCCAGTCCCAGTACGGCCCCGGGTCCACGTGCATGCCGGCCATCGTCGCCGGCGTCGTGCCGGGCACGTTGTCGTGGCCGAGGATGTGCGCCCGGTCCAGCGGGATGCCGTACCTCTTGGCCAGGTGGCGCACGAGCCGGGCGGAAGCGCGGTACATCGCCTCGGTGTACCAGGCGCCGCGGGCGAGGTAGCCCTCGTGCTCGATGCCGATCGAGGTGGCGTTGACGTACCAGTTCCCGGCGTGCCAGGCGACGTCCCTGGCCCGGACGTGCTGGGCGATGTACCCGTCGGCGGAGCGGACGGTGTAGTGCCAGCTCACGTAGGCCGGGTCGGAGACCAGGCCGAGGGTCCTGTCGAAGGTCTCCTCGGTGTCGTGGACGACGATGTACCGGATCTTCTGGGTGCGGGGGCGGTCCGACAGGTCGTGGTTGCCGTACGTGCGGCCGTCGCCCGGCAGCCTCTGGTACGGCGCGGGCATCCAGGCGCACGCGAGCCGCCGCGGGCAGTCGACGTCCTTGGCCTCGCCGCGCCCGCCGGCCCCGCGCGATTCCTCCATGGGCGGAGCGATCTCCGGTGACGGGGGCAGCGAAACCTTCTGGCCGTCGTCGGTGACGCGGCTCGCCCCGTGCCTGATCACGGCGAACACCTCGCGGGCGAACCGGCGGGCCGTGCCGGGGTCCCGGGCGCCCGAGTAGCGGGCCACGGCGTCGTACCAGCGGGCGGGGCCGGCGTCCGGCGGCGCGCCGAGGTCACTCTGGTGGCGGGCGAGCAGGGCGGCGCCGCCGAGCACGTTGGCGGCCGGGTCCCGCGTCAGCAGGTCCGCGGGGATGCCGGTGAGGCGGGCGGCCCGCTCGGCGGTGGACGGCGCGGGCCCGCCGAGGGTGAGGTGCATGGGCCCGTAGCCGCCGGTGACGCTGGGCAGGCCGTCGTTGGCGTCCCAGCGCGACTCCAGGTACGAGACGCCGAGCAGCACCTTCTCCGGCACGCCGTACCGCCAGGCCGCGGCGCGGAACGCCTCCTGCCGGGACGACGCGCCGGGCGGGGGAGTGGCGCCGGCGGGCGCCGGGGCGGCGAGCAGGGACCAAAGGAGGGACCAGACCAGGGACACCGCCGCCGAGGCGGTCAACGCTGCGCGCATCCGGCACCCCGATTCGCTCGACCGGCACGGGCTCCCGTGCGGCTCGCCCGCGCTCGGGGACGCCGGGCCGGGAGCACGACGGCCACCCTACGAGATCACGGGCCGCCGGTCACCGTCCGTGACGCGGCGTGTCGGTGCGTGACGGGAGGCGGGGCTACCCGCGGTCCTTCTTCCGGCCCGCGCGCGGGTAGGGCCAGGGGTTGGGGCGGCAGCCCTGCAGCGAGATGGTCTGCTGGGTCATCACGGGCGCGGGCCTGCCGCGCGACGGGCAGGGCTCGTGGCCGTGGCCGAGCGCGTGGCCCACCTCGTGGCTGATCACGTACTCGCGGTAGGCGCCGAGGTCGTCGCCGTACCCTTCGACGCCGAAGGCCCAGCGCTTGGCGTTGATGACCGAGCGCCGGCCGTTCCAGCAGGAGACCTCGCCCAGCGTGCGCAGCGGCAGGCACTGCGCGTCCGTCGTCGCCGGGCTGGACAGCGCGACGCGGAACCGCGCCGGGCCTTGGTCCACCCTCTTGAACCGCATGCGGCCCCCGGCGCCCCAGCCGCGCCGGTCGTTGAGGGTGCGGTGCACCTCGGCCGCGAACTCCTCCGGGTCGAAGGGCAGCCCGCGCTCGACCTCCACCAGGTAGCGCACGAGCGGGCCCTTGTGGCCCTTCGGCGGCGCGTCGCCGCCGCGGGCCACCGCGTACCGGCCCTGCGCCGCACGCGGCACCCGCACCCGCGCGCGCTCGCCGCGGCCGGCCGGGGTGTCCTCGCCGGGGTCGCCCGCGCGGGCCTGCGGCACGCCGTCGGCGGCCCCCGACGGCGAGGGGCTGCCCGAGGGCGAGCGGCTGCCCGAGGGGCCGGGGGCCGGGCTCGCGGGGCCCGGACCGACCGGCGCGGCGGCCGCGGGCGTGCCCGGCGCGGGGGCGCCGGAGCCGGGCGCCCGCCCGTCGGCCGCCAGGGCGCCCGCGCCCGCGAGCAGGACCAGCCCGGCCGCGCAGGCGGCCAGGACGGACCTCGGCCCGTGTCCGGCAGGCGCAAGCGGCATCGCACATCTCCGAGTCGACGGTAAAGATCGCCGGAAAGCCTATTACTGTTAGGCGCAGACCATGTCCTTCGAGGCGCCGCAGGGCCGCGGAAACCCCCGAGACCCCCTAAAAGGGGCGCGCCGCCCGGCGGAAGGGGCCGGGCGGCGCGAAACCGGGGTCAACCGGGGTTGATCAGCGAGGGTTGTCGACGGACATGCGGTAGCTCTGGCCGCCGAACGTGATCGTCCAGTTGGACGGCGACGCGATCGGCAGGTCGTAGCGGAGCTGGATCTCCTTCGACTGCCCGGGAGCGATGCTCTCGTAGGTCGGGACCGTCAGCCGGACCCGATGGAAGTCGCCCTTGAGCCCGCCGACGTTCGGTCCGGTGTGCCCGGTGGACACGACGGACAGCGTCCAGCCCGTCTGCTGGTTCATGGTCGGCGGGGCGGAGGTGCCGTAGTCGAACTCGATCGTGGCGCCGCCGGGGATGGTGGTCGTGGAGTTGTTGGTGAACTTCAGCTTCGGCGAGATCGGGTAGTTCGCGTCGCCCACCGCGTAGCCGTACAGTTCGGCGTTGACGTTCAGGGTCTGGGTCGGCATGGTCTTGGTGCCGGCCTTCAGGTTCCCGTACGGCGCGGCCGTCTTGAACGTGTTGTAGATCTTCGTGGTGAGCGTGTCGCCGATGAAGTACTCGCCCTTGCCGCCGTCACGCTCCGGGTAGTAGGCGTAGTCGCCCGCCAGCTCCCAGATCATGATGCCGCCCATGCCCTTGCTGGCCACGTAGTCGGCCTTGGCCTGGACGGACTGCTCGTCCTCGGTCGACAGGTACACCTTCTTGTCGTTGTTCCAGAGCCAGGGGGCGACCATGGACGAGGAGTACTTGCGGGCGTAGGTGCCCGAGATCCGGTCGTTCGGGTCGGTGTCGGGCGTCAGGCCGTACTGGGTGATGTAGCTGCCCTGCTTGCCCTCCTGCAGGTTCTTGTAGTGCCACGCCGGGTTGACGCCGGCCGGCACCTCCTGTCCCGCCGCGTCCAGGTCGTGCCACAGGTTCTCGATGCCGATGGCGCCGTCGCCACAGGGCACGGTGGAGCCGATGTCCGAGCCGGTGCCCTTCGGGCACTTGGTCTGGTCGGGCAGCTTGGACAGGCCCCACAGGCCGTCGGTGCCGCCCGTGACGCCCTTCCAGCCGCGGCTGTAGTAGCCGAGACCGAGGTTGATGCGTCCGGATTGCATGGCGCCGCGCAAGTGGTGGTACGCCCAGTCACCGTTCATGTAGCCGATGTTGCTGTAGGTGCCGTAGACGTTCCAGTGCTTCATCTCGGCGTCGGTGCCGTCGTCGTACAGGGCCTGCAGCGGGCCGACGAACTGGTTCCAGGCGCCGTGCAGGTCGTAGGTCATCATGTTGGCGTAGTCGAGGTACTGGGTGACCTGGTAGCTCTCGCTGCCGCGCAGGATCCAGCCCGAGGCGGTGGTGGCCGCGGTGAGCAGGTAGTACTTGCCGTCGGCCGCGGCGGCGGCGTCCAGCTTCTGACGCAGGGTGCGCATCAGGTTGACGTACCCGGCCATCAGCGTGGCCCGGCGCGGCTCGGAGAACGTGAAGTCATCCGGGTTGCCGGCCTTCGGGGCGGAGGTCGCGTACTCGTAGTCGATGTCGAGCCCGTCGAAGCCGTAGTCACGCAGGAACTTCACGGCCGAGTCGGCGAAGGTGTTGATGGACGCCTGCGAGCTGGCCATCGTGTAGAAGCCGCCGCTGGCCTGGCGCTTGCCGTTGTCGTCGATGTAGCCGCCGGTCTCGGCCCAGCCGCCCACCGAGATCAGGGTCTTGACGTTCGGGTGCTGCTTCTTGAACTTGTTGAGCTGGTTGAAGTGGCCCTTGTAGGAGTACGCGGGGTCCATCTCGGCGCCCTGCACGCCCGGCCACTCCATGCCGATGGACGGGTTGTTCGCGCCGGCGCCGCCGACGGAGACCTTGTTCTGGCCGTCGATGTGCGCGAACGCGTAGTTGATGTGGGTGATCTTGTCCCACGGGATGTCCTTGGGCAGGTACGAGGGCGAGCCGTCCTTGCCGGTCCGCCAGCTCGTGAAGTAGCCGACGACGCGGCGCGGGTGGTCGGCGCCCATCTTCTCGCGGCCGTTGGTGTCGTACACGTTGCAGTACGGGACGTTGGTCACGCCGGGCGACTGGTAGAGCCCGTCGGGACGGCAGGCCGACTGGTCGGTGGGCTGCTTGTCGGTCCGGACGGTCACCGTCGGGGAGAAGCCGGACTGGTTGTTCGCGGCGTCCTTGGCCCGCACCTTGAAGGTGTACTCGGTGTCCTGGGTGAGGCCGGAGACGGTCGTGGTGGTCGCGGGAGGCGTCCCGGTCACCGTGGCCGCGAGCGTGTCGCCGTTGTAGACCTCATAGGAGGTGACGGCGCGGTTGTCGGTGGAGGCGCCCCACTGCAGCGTCACGCTGGTGGTCGTCTTGCCGGTGGAGGACGGCGTCCCCGGCACGGTCGGCGCCTGGGTGTCGGGGTTCTGGTCCTGCAGGGTGCGGACCGTGGTGGCGGGGGAGGCGGGGCCCTCCTGGCCGGCGGTGTCGCGCGCCTTCACGGTGAAGGTGTACTCGGTGTCGGGGGTGAGCCCGGTCACGGTGGCGGACGGCGTGACGACCTGGGCGACCTTGGTGGAGCCCTGGTACACGTCGTAGGAGGCGACGCCCTTGTCGTCGGTCGCGGCGGCCCACGTCAGCGCGACGCTGTTGGTGGACGGGGTCGCGACGGGCTTGCCGGGCGCGCTCGGCGGCAGGTCCGTCTGCGTCGGCTTCTGCGTCCGCACGGTGGTGGCGGGCGAGGCCGGCGACTCCTGGCCGGCGGTGTCGCGCGCCTTCACGGTGAAGGTGTAGTCGGTGTCGGGGGTGAGCCCGTTCACCGTGGCCGAGGTCGTGGTGCTGGAGACGACCTTCGTGGTGCCCTGGTAGACGTCGTACCCGGCGATGCCCTTGTCGTCGGTGGACGCGGCCCAGCTCAGGGTGATGCTCGTGGGGGTGGAGGTCCCCGTGGGCTTGCCGGGCGCGGTCGGCGGGGTGTCCGGCTGGGTGCCGCCCTCACACGGGTTGCCGTTGATCTTGCAGTTGGCGGGGGGCGTGGTCGCACCCATCCCGACGAAGCCGAAGCTGTTGGCGCCGGTCGTGCCGCCCGCCGGGACGTTGGCGTTGCCGCTGCCCGGCTTCACCGTGACGTGGCTGCCGCTGATCGTCGGCGTGCCGTTCCACCAGTTCCCGATGGACTGGCCGGAGTTGAGGTCGAACTCCAGCGTCCAGGTGGTGGCGGCGGTGTCACCCGAGTTCTTGACCTCGTAGCTGCCTTGCCACCAAGTGCCGCGGTCGGCGGCCGTGAACTTCGCCGTCAGCGACGCGGCCGCGCTGGCGGGCGGCGCGGTGACCGCGGTCAGGCCGATGACGGCCGCGCCGTACGCGGCCGCCACTGCGGCCGCTCTCCATTTACGGAGACGGGACATCAGGCTTCCTCTCTAGCGGAGCAGATAGGGCGTGCGTGTCCCCCCAAAGCGCGTGCAACTGCACGACCTCCCCGCCGGGCGGCGCAAGACCGCTCGTCGGGAGGGTTTTGAATAAGAAAGTTTCCTATCAATTCGGGAAGCTACCCTCACCTGCGGAAGCCGTCAATCCCCGAGTTTCCGGGTGCGCGCCGACGGGTGAAACCGGCCTGCAATCGACGGACAACCACGCCGCAAGCAGGGGCTCGTACCACTGTCCCTAGGGGGTTCCAGTTCACACGCGAGCGATCCAGGGCGACGGCGCGGCCGGAGTCACGGACGGGAGGCGACCCGTGTCCGCCGATTCTTCCCCGGTCAAGGTCATCGCGCTGGTCACGGCGGTCCTCGGCCTCATCACGGCCGTCCTCGTGCTCGTCAACGAGGTCAGGAAGGGACCGGTCCCCGAGCCCCGCGGCACGGGCGCCGCGCGCGACTTCGCCCCCCGTCCCCCCACGGACGAGGGACGGCCGCCCGCCGCCACCCCTACGCCCGCGCGGCGGACGACCGAGCCGCCTCCCCCCGACGACGACCCGCCCCAGGACGGCCCGACCGAGAAGCCGGCCCCCACGCCCTCGCCGGAGGTCACGCCCGCCACCCGGACCGCCGGATGGATCACGGTCAGCGTCTGCGACGAGCTGACCCAGGGCGCGGCCTTCGAGCGCGCCGACGTGCTGATCGGATATCCGGCCACGCCGGCCGTCATCCAGGTCTCGCCCCAGGCCCCGCGGAGCTGCCTGCCGTACCGCCTGGCCGGCACCGGCCCCTACGGCTACTCGGTCACCGTGTACCTCTACGACGCGATGGGCGTCCTGCGCAACACCTACGTCGGCCGCGGCCAGGTGGACCCGGCCGCCGGCGCCACCTACAACGTGATCTGGAACAACGGCGTGAACGCCGTGGAACTGGTCGCCGCCGGCTGAGCGCGCCTCAGCCCACCGGCGCCCCGGCCGGGGCCGCCGCCGGCCACGCGCGCCGCGTCCACAGCGAGGCCGACAACCACACCACGCACGCCCCCGCGACCACGTGCAGCGCGCTGGTCAGCGCCGTGTCCGGCAGCGGCGCCAGCAGGGCGAACAGCGGCAGCGCGACGCCGTACCCCACCACCGGGACGCGCGGGTGGACGCCCGCCCTGACCATGGACACCGCGAACAGGGCCGTCCCGGCGGCGAAGACGGCCGCGCTGCCGAGCAGCGCGGCCCGCGTCGGCCCCTGCAGCAGCGCGGCGAGCGCGGCGCGGTCCAGATGGAACAGCGCGAGGTTCAGCGTGTACGCCGCGCCGCCGAACAGGCCGAGGCCGATGACCTGCGCCGCGTACCCCACCAGGCCGAACCCTCCCGCCCGCGCCCGCTGGCCGAGGTACAGGCCGGTGACCAGCGGCACGGCGAGCGACGGCGCCACACCCAGCACGAAGCTGGTCGGCGCGGTCTCGGCGGTGAACGCCTCGATCGCCCCGGGCACGGCGACGAACAGGCCGCACAGCACCCCGGTGATCGCGCTGAAACGCATGAACGACTGCATGAGGACTCCTGACATCCCCGGACGGCGCCGGGGCACGGTCTGCGGTCCGGCCGCGCGAGCGGTTTCGGACGACGGGTGGAAGAGATCCGCAGCAGACGGTAGGGACGCCGTCCACCCGCCCGTAAGTGCCGGTCGGCGAGGGTCCGTCACGCGGCCCGCGCCCCATGTGCCATCCGGCACGTGCCGCACGGCCAGACCCCGCGCGCACGCCCCCGCACCCTGGAGCTCCCCGCGTACGCTGAGGACGTGTCAACGTCCCGGACCGTCCGGCGTGCGCCATCGGCCGTGCCGCCGGTCGTGCGGCGGGTGTCCTCCGTCGCGTCGCCGGTGTCCTCGGCGCGGGCCGCCCGGCGGGCCTCCTTCCTCGTGTACGCCGCCGTACTCCTCGCGGGGCTCTACGACGCGGCGCTGCGCCACGGGGACGGTGGCGGTGGCTCCCCGCTCCCGGCCGGGCCGTGGGCGCCCCTGGGGCCCGGAGGGCCGCTCTCCGTCGTGGTGTTCGCCGCGGGCATCGGGGCGCTGTTCGCGCTCGACCTGATCGAATCCCGCCGCTTCCGGCCCGGCCCGCCGCCCGCGCGCGTCGCCGCGGCACTGCTCGGCCTCCGGCTGGCGCTGTTCGTCCTCGTGACGGCCTTCGACGGCTCCGGCCTGTCGCACGTCCTCCTGGTGCTCGTCCCTTTCACCGCCCGCCTGTCCTTCGGCCGCACGGCCGGCGCGGTGTCGGCGGTGGCGTGCGCCGCCGTCGTCCTGGCCGGGTACCAGTGGGCGGCGCCGGGCTGGCCCGGCGACATCGAGTACGTGTCCGACCTGCTCATGCTGGGCGTCGGGCTGATCCTCTCCTTCGCGGTCGCGGGCGTGGCGGCCGGCGCGGAGGAGGACCGCGCGCGGCTGCGGGAGTCCAACGCGCGGCTGGCCGCCTACGCGGGCCAGGCGGGCGAGCTGGCCGCCGCCGCCGAGCGCGTGCGCGTCGCCCGCGACATCCACGACGGCCTCGGCCACCACCTCACCGCCGTCGCCGTCCTGCTGGAGAAGGCCACCGCCTTCGGCGAGCGCGACCCGGCCCTGGCGCGGCAGGCCCTCGCCGACGCCCGCGAGTCCACCCGCCGCGCCCTGGACGACGTGCGCCGCTCGGTGCGCACGCTGCGCGCGCCCGCCGCGCCCGCCCCGGAGTTCTCGCTGCTCGCCGCCCTCACCGACCTCGCCGCGGGCGCCGCGGGCCAGGCCCCCGCCGTCGAGCTGGACCTCGGCGGCGACGAGACCGGCTACGACCCGCGCGTGCGCACCACGTTGTACCGTGCCGCGCAGGAGGCGCTCACCAACGCCCGCCGCCACGCGGGCGCCACCCGCGTGTCCGTCGGCCTCGCCCTCGGCGACGCGGAGGCGCGGCTGGTCGTCGCCGACGACGGGCGCGGGTTCGCCGCCGGGGCCGAGGGCTTCGGCCTGACCGGCATGCGCGAGCGCGTCCGGCTGGCCGGAGGCCACCTCGACCTGGCCACCGGCCCCGGCGCGGGCACCCGGATCACGATCACGATCCCGCGCGCCCCCGCCCCGCCCGCCCACGCCGGCGCCGTGACCCCGCCGTTCCCCGCCGGAATGCCGCCTTCCCCGGCCGGAGGCACGCCGTGAGCGCGGACGGCCCCGTGCGCGTCCTGGTCGTGGACGACCAGCGGCTGGTCAGGGAGAGCATCGCCTCGCTGCTGGACATCGAGCCCGGCATCAGCGTCGCCGGAGTGGCCGCCGACGGGCACGAGGCCGTCGAGAAGGCCACGGAACTCACCCCCGACGTGGTCCTCATGGACGTGCGGATGCCCGGCCTCGACGGCGTGCGCGCCGCGGCCGTCATCGCCCGGCGCCTGCCCGCGTGCCGGGTGCTGATGCTGACCACCTTCGACGACGAGGAGTACGTCGTCGAGGCGATGCGGTCGGGGGCGTGCGGCTACCTGCTGAAGGACCTGCCCGCCCGCGAGCTGGCCGGCGCGGTGCGGCTGGCGCACGCGGGCGTCACCCCGCTCGACGCCGCCGCCACCGCCCACCTCACCCGGGGGCTGCGGCTCCGCGCCGAACCCGCCGTCCCCGAACCGCCGCCCCCGCCGACGGACGCGCTGACGCCCCGGGAGGTCGAGGTGCTGCGCCTGGTGGCGCTCGGCTGGACCAACAGGGAGATCGCCGCCCGCCTCTACCTCAGCGAGGGCACGGTGAAGAACCACATCTCCCGCGTCCTCACCCGCCTGGGCCTGCGCGACCGCACCCAGGCCGCCGTCCACGCCCACGACCTCGGCCTCCTCGGCCCGCCGCGCGCCGGGCCCTAGCGGTCTCACCCCGGGCCGGGGCCCGGCCGCGGCGGAGGCAGCGGCGCGATCGCGCGGGCGTGGTAGCCGGCCAGCTCCTCGCCCCGGTGGTAGAGGCGGGCGAGCGCGTCCAGGCACGGGGCGACCACCGCCGGGTCGGTGACCCTGCGGGCCCCGGTGTGCGCGCCGATCGCGTCGTAGAGCACCTGGTAACACAGCGACCGCGAGAAGATCACCAGTTCCGGCAGCGGCGCCGTGGTCTCGGCCTCGCGCAGCGCGCTCGCCGGCATCACCCGGATGTGCTCGCCGGCCGCCGCCCGCACCGCGAAGAAGTGCATCTCCCACTGCAGGTACGGCGTGACCGGGCTCTCCACCACGCGCAGCCGGCGGAAGTCCGGCCGCGCCGCGTACAGGCGCGCCAGCGCCGGGCGGTGCTCCTCCATCAGCGCCAGCGAGCGCGCCCAGTCGCCCTCGACCATGGCGTGCCAGCTCGCCAGGCCCGTCTCGTCGAACACCTGCGCCCGTTCGAGCTTCCACACCGTGTCGCGGGACGAGGCGAAGACCTCGTCGAACTCCCGCTGGTACTCGGCGACGGCGAGCACTTCCCCCTCCGCGGCCCGGAGCCGGTGGAACGCGTCCAAGGTTTCCTCCCATTCTGTCGGTCGATGACCGCCGGTCAGGTACGGGCGCGCCGCCGGGAGGCGCGAGGCGGTCACGGGGCCCGTCGCCGGCGAGAGGGGGCGGCGTGGGACGGGCGTCCGGCGGGGGCGCGTGGCGGCCCCGGAAGGGAACCTCGGGAAGGGCGTGCCGGGACGGCGCGACGCCAGGTCGGTAGGCGGATTCCCACCCGCCTACCGATTCACTTCTGGATCAGTTGGAGTTGCCGGAGCTGTCGGCGGTGGTCTCGATCTTGTCCAGCCTGCGGATCGCGATCGGCGGCCTGACCTCGCCGTCGCGTTCGATCTCGGGAGGCTGCATCTCGCTTTCTGCGTGACTCATGGGGTGCCTTCCGGTAGGGGCCTCGCGGCATGACCGCACGGACTGACCTGATCGTCCTGGCGCCGCCGGGGGAGGTCAATGGCCGTCGCGTCCGGGCCCGCAGACGGGGCACTCCTTCCGGGAGGGGTGCCGGACGTCGATGAGCTGGTCGGGCGCGATCAGGTTCAGCCCGCCGACCCGCCCCGGCGGGATGGCGGGGACGCCGGTGAGCTGCGTGATCACCGCGTGCGCGACGAGGTGCCCGGAGATGCCGGCCGAGGTGGCGATCACGCCGGGCCCGCCCAGGTCGGCCGGGCTGCCGGGACGCCGCCGGGCCTGCTCGCCCGCGCTGACGCACTCGTAGCACGGATGGCCCGGCGCGTAGACCCCGACCGTCACCAGGGGGCCGCTGTACCCGCCGCCCGCCCACGGGATGCCGGCCCGCGCGCACTCCCGGTTGGCCCACACCCGCAGGCCGTGCCCGCGCGGCTCGTCGGCGCACAACGCCAGCATGTCGGCGCCGGCGATGAGCTCGGCGAGCTGCGGCCGGGTCTCGACGCGGCGCCGGGCGCCGGTGATCGTCACCGCGGAGTTGAACTCGCGCAGCCTGCGCACGGCGACCTCCGCCTTGCCGTGCCCGATGTCGGCCTCGCCGTACAGGGCCTGCCGGTTGAGGTTGGACGGCTCCACCACGTCGGGGTCCACGCAGTGCAGCCGCCCCACGCCCGCGGCGGCGAGCGCCCAGGCCGCGTGGCTGCCGGTGCCGCCGAGGCCGAGCACCACGACGCGCGCCTTCTTGAGCGCGAGCTGCGCCTCCCAGCCGTGGACGCGCGGGGTCAGGTCGACGCGCCGGAAATAGGCGTGGTTCCTGCTGTAGCGTTCCACTTCCCGCGGGGTCAGCTCGGGCGGGGGCACGGCGGCGGCGTCCTCGACGTATCCGGAATCGACGAGCTGGGCGACGACGGACTCCGCCACTTGGCCGGACATTTCCGGGAAAATGGTTCTTAGTCGCGACACTAGGGCGGCGGTCGGGAGGGTTCCGTCCATGAGTGAGAGCGCCGCCCACGCCCACCCGTCGGGATCGTCGATCTCCGCCGCCACGCCGTAGATCTCGCCGCCGATGCGCACGGTCCCGTCGGCGAACCGGTGCGGGCGATGCTCGGCCTTCACCCTGGGGCGACGCACCCCGTGACCACCTCCCCCGAGGAACCGGATCTGCGGTGATCATGTCATAGGAACGGGTGTTTCAATAACCACGTTTCATCTTTTATGTACATAAAGGATCTCAAAGAGGGACATTCCCCTGGGTAGAGGCACAGAGAGGGGCTGAGTGGGATTCCGGAGCCGCCCATAACGGTGTTATCGATGTGCCGGATGGGGCCTCTATTAGTTTGAAAAATAAGTCAATGGTAGAGGGCTGGAAAGTTCTCTATACTCACTTCGCGCGATCCATGGAAGCCATCTATATAGGAGATTCCATGTCCGAAGTGTCGGTGGCTCTCCAGCGGCTCATCGAGGTCCGTGGACGCAACCTTCCCCTGGTCCAGCGAGAGATCGCCCGCTGACAGGCGATCGACGCGCACCTGGACGAGCTGCAGGCCGCCGTCGCCGACCTCGGGCCCACCTGGCCAAGGCCCTGCGCCACTGAGCGGCGGGCCGTAGCGGGGTCAGACGGAGTGGCCGATGCCGTGCGCGGCCTCGTGCGCCTCGACCATCGGCCGGGGGGCGGTGAGGCACCAGGCCTCGGTGACCAGCTCGAACAGCTCGTCGGGCTCGATCTTGTCCAGGTGGACGACGACCCAGCCGAACCGCCCGGCGGTGAACTGCACCTCGAACACCTCGGGCCGTTCCGCCACCAGCGCCATCTGCTCCTCGATGGTCGCCTTCAGCCCCACGGTCTCCGTGCGCTCCCACAGATACCCGAAGCCCTTGCCCCGCACCTTCAGCGAGACCCACTCGCCCCCGTCGCCCTGCCGCACCTCGGGCAGGCGATCGAGCATGCCCAGAAACTCTTCCACGCTGACGCCCATATCCCACAGATACCAGCCGCCCCCGACAATCCCGTGAACCCGATCTCGGTGCATCCGATCTCCGCCGCCCTCCGAAGGACAGGGCGTGAGGACGACGGAGACGCCAGAGGAGGCGCGGACCGGCGACGCGCGGCGCGGCCCCGGACGCCGGTTCGCCGCCGCCGGAGCCTTCCTGCTCGTCGCCATGATCTGCGCCCAGGTGGTGACAGGACTTCTCCCCGAAGACGTGCGGATGACCACGCTGGTCGTCGTCCTGTTCGCGGGATGCGCCCTGGCCTACGCGGCCGCCGGCCACGGCCCGGCCCGGGCCGCCGGCGCGTTCGCCGCCGCCGCTGCGGTGGGCTACGCCGCGGAGTGGATCGGCATCAGGACCGGCCTGCCGTTCGGCGACTACCGCTACGGCGGCCTGCTGTGGCCGAGCCCCGGCGGGGTGCCGCTGATCGTCGCCCTGGCCTGGGCCGGCATGGGCCTCGCGGCGTGGGCGGTCGCCTGCCGGATCGTCCCCGGCCGGTCCCGCCGCCGGGCGGCGGCGCGCGCGGCCACGGGGGCGCTCGCGCTGACCGCGTGGGACCTGTTCCTCGACCCGCAGATGACGCGCCTCGGCCTGTGGGAGTGGGCGGACGCGGGGCCCTACCGGGGCGTGCCGCTCAGCAACTTCGCGGGGTGGCTCGTGGTGTCCCTGCTGGTGATGGTCGTGATCGGCGCCGTCGCGGGCGAACCCGTGCGTGGCGGCGGCCTGGTCGCGCTCTACACGGTCATGGCGGTGATGGAGACGGTCGCCTTCGCGGCGGTGTTCCGCCCGCCCGACCCGCTGGTCGCCGCCGTGGGAGGCGCCGCGATGGGAACGTTCGCGCTGCTCGCCTGGAGGCGCCGATGGCGGAGGTGATCGTGGTCGGCGGCGGCGTGGGCGGCATGGTGTCCGCGCTGCTGCTGGCCAGGGACGGGCACGCGGTCCGGTTGTACGAACGGCTGCCCCGGCTCGGCGGCAAGCTGGCCGAGCGCCGGCGGGAGGGGTTCACCTTCTCCCTCGGCCCGTCGCTGCTGACGCTGCCCGGCCTGTTCCGCGACCTCGGCGTGCCCCTCGACCTGGTCGAACCGGATGAACTGTGCCGCTATCGGTTCGCCGACGGCTCCACCCTGCGCGCCTACCGGGACCCCGGCAGGACCGCCGCCGAGGTGGAACGGCTCGCGCCGGGAGAGGGCGACCGCTGGCGGGCCTTCTACCGCTGGGCCGGGGACTGCCTGGCCGCGTCCCGGCGCACGTTCTTCTCCGCGCCGCTGGCGCTGCCGACCCATCTTCCCCCGTCGCGGCAGCGGCCGCGCGCCGCCGACCTGCGGGCCGTCGCCCCCGGGCGCACCCTCGACGGGCTGGCGCGCCGCTTCTTCCGCGACCCCCGCCTCCGGCAGTACGTCGGCCGGTACGCCACCTACGCCGGGTCCAGCCCCTACCGGGCTCCCGCGGCGCTCGGCTGCGTCCCCGCCATCGAGCACGGCGAAGGCGGCTGGTACGTGCCCGGAGGGCTGCCCAGGATCGCCGAGGCGCTGGCCGTCCTGCTCGGTAAGGCGGGCGTCGAGATCCACCTCGGCGCCGAGGTCGCCGCGGTGCTGGCCGACCGCGCCCGGGTGCGCGGGGTGAGGCTGGCGGGCGGCGAGACGGTGGCGGCCGACGCCGTGGTGGTGAACGCCGACGCGGCCGCCCTGTACGGCAGGCTGCTGCCCGACCGGGCCCGGCTGCGGCGGATCGCCAGGCTCGGCCTGTCGTCGTCGGCGTTCCTGCTGCTCGCGGCGGTGGAAGGTCGGACCGAAGGGCTGCCGCACCACTCGATCGTGTTCTCCGCCGACTACCGCGAGGAGTTCGGCGACATCTTCGACCGGCGGCGGCCGCCCGAGGACCCGACCGTCTACATCGGCTGCTCGGCCGTGGACGACCCCACCCAGGCCCCGCCGGGCGCGGAGAACTGGGTGATGCTGGTCAACGTCCCCGCGGGCGACCCCGCGCGCTGGCCCACGTCCCCCGACGCCTACGGCGAGCTGGTGCTGGAGCGGCTGGCCTCGCGCGGCCACGACCTGGCGGGCCGGCTGCGCTTCGTGGAGACGTTCACCCCGGCCGACATCCGCGACCGGTACGGCGCGCCGGGCGGCGCCATCTACGGCAGCGCGTACGGCGGGCCGCTCGCCCCGTTCCGGCGTCCCGGCAACCGCGGCCCCCGCCGCGGCCTGTACCTGGTCGGCGGGTCCGCCCACCCCGGCGGCGGCCTGCCCCTGGTCACCATGGGCGGCCGCATCGTCGCCGACCTCGTCAAGCACGACTTCCGGCGGCGTTCCCCGTGACCCGCCCGGCCCCCATCTTCCGGCGGTGTTCTTCATGACGCGCCCGGCTTCGACCTCCCGGCGGTGTTCCCCGTGGCGCCCGGCTGTGACCCCCGCGCGCCTGCTCGCCGCGGCCCAGGCGCTCGCCGCCGTGGCCGTGGCCGTACGGCTGGGGCGAGGCCGGCGGCGCCTCCCCCCGCTGACCGCTCCGCCGTCGCACGCCGACGGGGCGGTCCCGTCGATCTCGGTGGTGATCCCGGCCAGGGACGAGGAGCAGCGCGTCGCGCCCTGCCTGACGGCCGTGCTCGCCGACCCGGCCGTCACCGAGGTGATCGTCGTGGACGACGAGTCCACCGACGGCACCGCCGCCCTCGCCGCCTCCCTCGGCGCGACGGTCGTCACGGGCGCCCCCTTGCCCCCCGGCTGGGTCGGCAAGCAGTGGGCGCTGCACCAGGGGCTGCGGCGGGCGCGCGGCACGGTCGTCGTCACGCTGGACGCCGACACCAGGCCCCGTCCCGGCCTGTTCGCCGCGCTCGCGGACGCGCTGGACGGACGCGACCTGGTGAGCGCGGGCCCGCGGTTCGTCTGCGACGGGGTGGCCGAGCAGGCCCTGCACGCCTCGTTCCTCGCCACGCTCGTCTACCGCTTCGGCCCGATCGGCCCGCCCGCTCCGCCGCCGCCGCACCGGATCGTCGCCAACGGCCAGTGCCTCGCCTTCCGGCGCGACGCGATGCTGCGTGCCGACGGCTTCACCCGGGTGCGCCGCCACCTGACCGACGACGTCGCCCTCGCCCGCGCCCTCGCCGCCGAGGGATGGACGGTCGCCTTCCTGGACGCGGGCGGCCTGCTGGAGGTCGACATGCACGAGTCGCCCTCCGGCGTGTGGCGCGAATGGGGCAGATCTCTGCCGCTGGCAGACGTCACCGCACCCGCCTGGCAGGCCGCCGACCTCGCCGTCGTCTGGCTCACGACCGCGCTGCCGGTGCTCCGGCTCGCCGCCGGCCGCCCGACCCGGCTGGACCTCACCCTGCTCGCGGTGCGGGCGCTGCTCGCCGGCGCCCTGCGGGGCAGCTACGCCCGCCCGGGAGCCGGGGTCGCCCTGTCGGTCCTCCTCGACCCCGCCACGGCGGCGCGGCTGACCCACGCCACGCTCCGCCCCCCGCGAACCTGGCGGAACCGCACCTACCCCGGCCCGGCACGCGACCGGACGCGCGCCGCCGGCACCGTCACCGGCGGCGGCCGGCCAGGGCCGCCTGGCCGAAGCGCAGGCCGATGAGGCACATCAGCGCCCCGGTGGCGGCGACCTGGCCGACCGGCGCGAACAGCAGTTGCGCCACCGGCAGGGCGAACACCCCCGCCCGCGCGCCGATGGCGAACGACCGGGTCACCGCGGCGGTCCCGCCGAGCATGGCCAGGCCGACCGCGAAAGCGGGCGGGCAGATGACGGCGAAGCCTCCGGCGAAGGTGAGGATCGAACGTCCGCCGCGGAACCCCGCGAAGACCGGCCAGGCGTGCCCGATCATCGCCGCCGCCACCGCCACGTACACGGGTGGCACGCTCGGGCCCGCCACCACGCCGAGGCCGGAGGTGTGCGCGCCGCCCGCCACCAGGCCGAGCAGCCCGGCCAGCAGGCCCTTGAGCATGTCCCCGGCGAACACCGGGGCCGCGCCGCGCCCGCCGAGCCGGCCGCGCACGTTCCAGAACCCCGGATTGCGGTCCCCGACCTCACGGGGGTCGAAGCCGTGCGCCCTGGCCACCAGCACCGCCACCGGGACCGAGCCGAGGAGGTAGCCGCCGATGACCGGCAGCGCGAGCTGGACCAACAGGGGAGTCATCGCTTCATTCCATCTCACCAGGTACGCGGACCTGGGGGCGATGCGGCACATGGCGCTGGACCGTCCGGTGCTGCGCCGCACGCCGGGATTGCTGTTCTGGCGGCTGCTCGGCACCGGGCGGGGTCCGTCGATGACGCCGGGCGCCGACCCGCGCCGCTGGGCCCTGTTCGCCGTATGGCGTGACGAGACCGCACTGGACCGCTTCCTGGCGCGCTCGCCCATCCCGGCGCGCTGGCGCCGCGAGGCCACCGAGTCCTGGCAGGTCCGCCTGACCCCCGTGACCTCGCGCGGCACCTGGGGCGGCACCGACCCGTTCCCCGCACTCCCCTCCCGCGGCGAACCCGCGAGACAGAGAGAGGACGCCGCGGGAGAGGACGACGGGCCGGTGCGACGCGCGGAGGGGATCGCGCGAGAGGAGGACGGGCTTGGGTTCGCGCGAGAGGCCGATCCGGTCGGCGGGGCCGCCGGCGCGGGCGGGCCGGTGGCGGTGCTCACGCGGGCCGCGATCCGGCCCCTTCGGCTGGCGGCCTTCTACCGGTCGGTTCCCGGGGTGGACGAGCTGCTGCGCGCGCAGGACGGCAGGCTGGCCTCCGTCGGCGTGGGGGAGTGGCCGCTCGCCCGGCAGGCCACGTTCTCGCTGTGGCGGGACGCCGCCGCCGTGCGCGCCTTCGCCTACGCGGGCGAGGCCCACCGCCGCGTGATCGGCCGGGTCCGCGCGGAGAACTGGTACTCCGAGGAACTGTTCGCCCGCTTCACCCCCTACGGCAGCGAGGGCACTTGGGACGGCGCCGACCCCTTGGCCACGTTCCACGCCCCGCCGGCCTGACCGGCGCCGCCATTCCCCGGACGGCCCGCCGAAGGCGATCTCGGCCGCACGTGGCAGCCCGCCGGGAATGGCCCCGGTCGTACGCGTAGGCCCGCCGGGGCCGGGTTCGGCCCGGTGCGTCGTCACGGGGCCGTCCTGACGGTGAGCCGGTCGCGGAGCCGGGAGGCCACGCCGCCGCGGGCCAGGTCGCGGGCGACGACGCAGGCGCGCGCGATCGTCGCGGCGCGGGAGGAGCCGTGCGCCACGACCACGGTGCCGGTGAGGCCGAGCAGGGCGGCGCCGCCGTGCGTCTCGGGGTGGTAGAGCCGGGCGACCTCCCGCAGCCGCTCCGGCTCGGCGGCCCCGCGACGCGCCGCGAGCGTCAGGGCCGCCCGCACCGACCCCTCCACGTTCTTGAGCACGACGTTGCCGGTGAACCCGTCGGTCACGATGACGTCCACCGTCCCGGAGAGCACGTCGTGGCCCTCGACGACGCCGTGGAAGCGCAGCGGCGCCCGGCGCAGCAGCTCCTCGGCGCGGCGGGTGAGCCGGTTGCCCTTGCCCGGCTCCGACCCGATCGACAGCAGGCCCACGGACGGCTCGGCGACGCCGAGCACCAGTTCGGCGTAGCAGGCGCCGAGCAGGGCGAACTGCACGATCATCTCGGGGGTGGGGTCCACGGTGGCGCCCGCGTCGATGAGCACGGTGGCCGCGCCGCCCGTCGTCGGCAGCGCGACGGCCAGCCCCGGCCGCAGCACCGGCGCGGCCAGGCCCAGGTGCCGTACGGCGCTCGCGACGACCGCGCCGGTGGACCCGGCGGACACGAACGCCCCTCCGACTCCCTGGCCCAGCAGGTCGAAGGCCACGGCGAGGCTGGACCCGGTCCTGGCAAGCGCCCCCGCGCCGCGCTCGGTCATCGGGACGACGTCGCCGGCGTGCGCCACGTCGGCCTCGCCGCGCGCGCCGAGCCGGGCCAGCTCGCGGTCCAGCACGTCCCGCCGCCCGGTGAGGATCACCTCGACGCCGTGCTCGCGCCGCGCCAGGACCGCTCCCCGGATGATCTCGGCCGGGCCGTGGTCGCCGCCCATGGCGTCGACCACGACCGGCAGGTCCCGCGGGTCGTGTGCCATGTCAGCGCGCCTCCGCCCGCGTCCGGCGCTCGGCGCGGTCCGCCGAGGCGGCGGCGGCGAGCTGCCGCGCGAACACGGCGAGCCTGCGCCGCCCCGGCACCCGCGCCCGCGCCGCCAGCACGTCGTACCCGGCCGCCTCGACCTGGTCCAGGATGCCGCCGTACAGCTCGTACGCCGCGCGTATACACGGCCGCGAGGACGGCACGAGCATCGCGATGCCGGGCAGCGCCCGCCGGTACAGCTCGCGCGCCCGGCCAGTCTCGTACGCGATGAGGTCGCGCACGGCGCGGCTCGCCCGGCGGTCGGCCAGGTCGCCCACGGTGACGCCGAACTTGTCCAGGTCCTCAAGCGGCAGGTAGACGCGCCCCCGGGCGAGGTCCTCCGCCACGTCGCGGATGAAGTTGGTGAGCTGGAAGGCCAGGCCCAGCATCCGGGCGGGCTCGCGGGCCCGCTCCGCGGCGCCCGGCAGGGGTTCGAGCACGGGCAGCATCATCGTGCCGATGACGGCGGCCGAGCCCTCCATGTAGCCGAGCAGCTCCTCATAGGTGGCATACCGGGTCACGGTCAGATCCGCCCGCATCGAGCCGAGGAAGGCGCCGACGTCGTCCGGGTCGATGGCGAAGGACCGCACGGTGTGCGTGAACGCGGGCAGTACCGGGTCGCCGACCTGGTCATCGGCTCGCGCGGCCGCTCGGTCACCGGTGGTCCACGCGGACAGCCGGGCGGTGAGGCCGTCCAGGGCCGCGGCCCGGTCGCCGGTCATCGCGAAGGAGTCGACGATCTCGTCGGCGTACCGGGCGAAGCCGTACAGCGCGTGGACGTGCGGACGCTTCCAGGCGGGCAGCAGGCGGGTGGCCAGGTAGTAGGAGCGCCCGTAGGCGGCGTGCAGCCGGCGGCAGCGCGCGTAGCTGGCGGTGAGCGTGACAGGCGCGGTCGTGAGGGGCGGGGGATGCGAGGTCATGGGGAGCTCTCCAGGATGCGTTCTGCCGCCAGCCGGCCGGAGATCAGCACCGGCGGAACCCCCACCCCCGGCGCGGTGTACATGCCGGCGAAGTGCAGCCCGGGGAGGCGGCGGGCGGCGCCGGACGGGCGGAACCAGGCCGTCTGGGTGAACCGGTGGTCGAGGGCGAAGGGGGTGCCGGCCGAGTGCCCGCGCCGCCGCCACGCGGGCGGGTCGAGGACGAGGCGGGGCGCCGAGGACAGGTCTCCGTAGCCGAGGTCGGCGAGCCGGGCGAGCATGCGGTCCAGCAGCCGCGGGGTGAGGCGTTCCCAGTCGCCGCCGCCGGTCAGGTTCGCGGTCGGCTCCAGCACGCTGAGCGTCGCGTGGCCGTCCGGGGCGGCGTCGCCGTCCGGCCGGGGGTAGGTGACCAGCAGGCTGGGGTCCGGCTGCGGGCGTCCCGCCGCCAGCGCGTCGAAGGTGGACGCCCACGCCCGCCCGAAGTGCAGGGTGTGGTGCGCGCGGCCGGGCAGGGGCCGGTCCAGGCCGAAGTGCGCGACCAGGCAGGACGGCGAGAACCGCGGCCTGCGCGGACGGCGGTCGCCGGCCTCGGGGGGCAGCAGGCCGCGCGCCGCGAGCCGGTCGCAGGCGAGCACGACGTGGTCCGCCGCGAGCCGCTCGCCGGTGTCCAGCCGGACCGCGGTCACCCCCGCGCCGCCGGTCTCCACGCGGGTGGCACGCACGCCGTACCGGAACCGCGCGCCCGCCTTCTCGGCCGCGCCCGCCATGGCGCGCGGGATCGCGTGCATGCCGCCCGCGACCGGGAAGTAGACGCCGCCGACCGTGTCCATGTGCGCGATCACCGCGTAGATGCCCAGGGCGCGCCGCGGCGCGAGCCCGACGTACAGGGCCTGGAAGGTGTGCGCCCTGATCAGCCGCTCGTCGGTCAGGTGCCGGCGCACCAGGGCGTCCAGGCCGCGGAAGCCGCCGAGCGCGGCGATCCTGGCGAGCGCGTACGGCCGGGCCAGCGCCCGCAGGCGGGTCATGTCCCTGTCGATGAAGGCGTTCCATTCGACGTGGAACATGTCTTCCAGGTGCCGCCGGAAGCGCAGGTAGCGGACGGCTTCAGCGGGGCCGCACAGCTCCCGTACCTGCTCGGCCATCGCCTCGGCTCCGGCGACCACGTCCAGGCGGGACCCGTCGTGGTAGGTCATCCGGTAGTACGGGTCGAGCCGCCGCAGCGGCAGCCAGGACGACAGCTCCGCGCCGGCGGCGGCGAACGTGTCGGCGAGCACGTCCGGCATGGTCAGCACCGAAGGCCCGGTGTCGAACCGGTACGGGCCCGCGGAGCCGGTCCCGCAGCACCCTCCCGGCACGTCCTGGGCCTCCACGACGGTCACCTCGCGGCCCGCTCCGGCCAGCCGCATCGCCGCCGCGAGCCCGCCCAGCCCCGCTCCGATCACCACGACGTGTCCACGCCCGCCCGCCGGCCCTCCGGCTCGCCGCGCGCCCGCCCGGCCCCGGCCGTCCATCAGGCGCTCCTGGCCGTGGCGAGCCCGGCGAGCTCCAGCAGGGCGGCCTCGGCGTCCGGTGGGACGGCGGCCCGGACGAGCGCGTTCCGCGCGGTGTCCAGCAGGGTCTCGATGCGGCGCTCCGCCGTCTCCAGCGCGCCGGTCGAGACGATCAGCTCGCGCGCCGCCGCGACGCCGGAGTCGTCCCGTGCCGCCGCCAGCACCGCCGCGCCGTACGTCCCGGCCCGCTCGCGTGCCACCGCGGTCAGGTAGGTCTGCTTGCCCTGGCGCAGGTCGGCCCCTGCGGGCTTGCCGGTGACGGCGGGGTCGCCGAAGACGCCGAGGACGTCGTCGCGGAGCTGGAACGCCTCGCCCACCGGCAGCGCGTACGCGCTCAGGGCCGCACGCAGGGCCGGGTCGCCTCCGGCGACCGCGTGGCCGAGGTGCAGCGGCCGTTCGACGGTGTACTTGCCGGACTTGTACCGTGCGATCACCGTGGTCTCCTCGCGGCCGGCCGCGCCGCGGGCGGCGCTCGCCACGTCGAGGTACTGGCCGGAGATGACCTCCACGCGCAGCGTGGTGAAGACCTCCATCGCCTCGCGCAGCCGTCGCGTCCCGTGCAGCAGCGCCGCGTCGGCCCAGGTGAACGCCAGCATGCCCAGCAGGGTGGCGGCGGAGTCCCCGAACCGGCCCGCGTCCCCGGACCAGCCCCGCCCGCGGTGGTGCGCCGTCAGGCCCGTGTGCGCGGTCGTGCGGCCCCGCCGCGTGCCGGCCTCGTCCATCACGTCGTCGAGGATCAGCGCGGACGCGTGCAGGATCTCCACGGCGCAGGCGGCGGGCAGCACCGCGTCCAGGTCCTCCTCCGGGCCTCCCGCGGCGCGGTACCCCCAGTAGACGAAGGACGGCCGCAGCCGCTTGCCGCCGCCGCGCACGAACTCGGCGAGGTAACGGCCCACCACCTCGCGGTCGGCGTCCCCGAGGAAGGCCAGCCGCCGCATCTCCTGGGCGAGGAGCTCTTCGAGGCGGCGGTCGACGAGCTCCCGGACATCGATCTTCTCTCGGGCAGACGTCACCATGCGCACCGCTCCTTCGTCCCCACGGGGATCATGGGCTCGTTTGCTGGGTTTTCGTACGCGCCCGCCGTCCCGGTTGCATCGCCGCGCCACCCCCGTACCCGCCGTCTCGCCCCGGCCCTGAACCGGCCCCGATTCTTTGACCACTGTTGGCGTCCGCGTGCCGCCCGCGAGGTTGCCTCGGCCGGGCGTGGCGGGGTACGACTGGAACTTGAATAGGTTTTGAGTAAGTTCATGCCTCGTATGGGACAAGGGGAAGATGATGAACGCGGACGTCAGGCCCCGGTTGGCGGTGTCGAGCTGCCTGCTCGGCGACCCCGTGCGGTTCAACGGCGGGCACAGCCGCGACCGGTTCCTCACCACCGAACTGTCGGAGTACGTGGACTGGGTGCGCGTCTGCCCGGAGATGGAGATCGGCCTCGGCACGCCCCGCGAGACCCTTCGCCTTGAACGTTCGCCCGAAGGCCCGCGCCTGGTCACCCGGCGCGGCCGCGCCGACCTCACCGCGCCGATGAGGTCCCTGGCCACGGCCCGCGCCGCCACGCTCGACGTGGATGGGTACGTGTTCAAGGCCAAGAGCCCGAGCTGCGGCATCCACGGCATTCCCCTGTACGCCGGGGACGGCGTGGTCGACCGGCGCAACCGCGGTCTGTTCGCCGGGGCGGTGATCGACGCCCACCCCTCCCTGGCCGTCGAGGACGAGGGCCGCCTGCGCGACGCCGCTCTGCGCGAGGCGTTCGTCGAACGGATCTTCGCCGCGGCCCGGCTGCGCTCCCTGCTCGCCGAGCCGTGGCGCCCGCGCGACCTGGTCGATTTCCACGCCCGCCACAAGATGCAGGTCCTGGCGCACGCCCCCGAGGCGTACCGCGCGCTCGGACGGCTCGTCGCCACCGCCGGGACGGCCCCGCGCGAGCCGCTCGCCCGCTCCTACGCCGGCGCCTTCCGCGCCGCGCTGGCCAGGAAGGCGACCGTCGGGCGCAACGTCAACGTCCTGCACCACTGCCTCGGCATGATCAGCGAACGGCTGGACCGCGCCCGCCGCGCCGACCTGGTCGAGGTCATCGAGTCCTACCAGGCGCGCCAGGTCGCGCTCAGCGTGCCCGTCACTCTCCTGCGCCACCACGCCAGGGGCGAGAACGCGGCCTACGTGTACGAGCAGTCGTACCTGTCGCCGTATCCCGATCCCCTTCGCCTGCGCAATCACGTCCCGTGCTGACGGGCGGGCGTCCCGCTCTGAGCAGAAGGACCGCCGGCAGGACGACCAGCGCGGCCGAGGCGGCGGCCAGGACGCCGTACCCGCCCGTGGACAGGATCATCGTGGCGCTCTGCCCGGCCACCGCCGCCACGACCCAGACCACCGCGTCCACCTCTCCCTCCAGCCGGGTACGGTCCGCCTGCGGCAGGTCACGGGCCAGCCCGCCGCTGCCGCCGATGAAGCACAGGTTCCACCCGTACCCGAGCAGGAACAGCCCCGCCGTCCGCGACCACGGGTGCGCGTCGCCGGTGGCGGCCAGGAACGCGGCGGCGAGCAGCGTGACCAGGCCGGCGGCCATCACCGGCCGGGTCCCCAGGCGGTCCACCAGCCGTCCGGTGAGCGGCGACAGGGCGAACATGCCGAACGTGTGCGCCGACAGGGCGACCCCCACCGAGCCGAGCCCGTGGCCGTGCATGCGCATGTCGAGAGGGGCGGCCGTCATCAGCGCCACCATGATCACCTGTCCGGTCACCATGGTCGCCACCGCCGGCCACACGACTCTCGCCCCCGCCAGCCCGCGCGCCCGAGCGACGGGCGCCTGATCGGACGGCACCGTGCCCGTGGCCGTCGAACTCCGGGGGAGTGCCTGGACGACCAGCGCCGCGCCCGCCGCCGCGAGCAGCGTCGACAGCAGCGGCCCCGTGAGCGGGGGCGCGCCGAGCGCGGCGGCCGCGTCGGCGGCCGGCTGGAGCAGCAGCGGCCCGCCCACCGCGCCGACCGTCGCCCCCCACACCACGATGCCGATCGCGAAGCCGCGTCGCTCCGGGGCGTGGAAGTCGGCGGCGGCGTACCGCGAGAGTTGCGCGGCGGCGTTGCCGAGCCCGAGCAGCAGCGTTCCCGCGCACAGCAGGACGATCTGGTGGGCCGCCACCGCGGCGACCGCCAGCGCGGCCCCGGCGATGGCGGCGAGGTAGCCCAGCGCGAGCCCCGGGCGCCTGCCGCGCCGCTCCATCAGCCGGGTGAGCACCAGCGCGCCGAGGCCGGTCCCGGCGATGCTCGCGGTCACCGGGACGCCGCTCCAGGCGGTGCCCAGGGTCTCGGCGGCGGCGAAGGTGGCCGTGACCCCGGCCGTCGCCATGGCCGCGTTCATGAGGGCCGTCCCCGCCGCGAGCGCCACGGTGGCCCGCACCCGGACGTCGGTTTTGTGGTGCTTTAGGGCAACGAACGACACAAGCCCGCGAGCTTAACAGCCCGCCCACCAGAAGTCGCGGGGATTACGAGCGCCCCGAGGGGCCAGGGATCTCCTTCTCGTGCCGCTCCCGCTCCTCCGAGGCCCTCGGCGAGGGCGGGACTGGTGTCGTCCCCCGGGCGTAGCCTTCACTGAGCTTGGCCCGCAGCCGGCCGAGCGGGTGCCGTACGACCTCCGGCAGCACCCCGTGGCCATCCGGGGCCGCCCGGATCACCGGGATGGGCTTCTTCCCCCGCACCACGTCCGCCAGATCCTCCACAGCGGGCACGTGCACCTCGACGTACTCGCCGTTCGGCAGCCGCTTGATCACGCCGGACTCGACGCCGTGGGCCAGCGTCTCCAGGTCCCTGCGCTGCAGGGCCACACACAGGCGGTGGGTGATGACGTAGGCGATGACGGGCCCGAGGAAGACCAGCACCCGCCCGGCCTCCGTCGTGGAGTAGAGGGGGATGTGGAAGCGCGCCGAGATCCAGTCGTTGGTGCCCATCAGCCACAGGACGCCGTAGAACGTGATCGCCGCGACGCCGATCGCGGTGCGGTGCGGGTTGTTGCGGGGACGGTCGCACAGGTGGTGCTCACGGTCGTCCCCGGTGATCCACCGTTCGGCGGCGGGATACACCAGCAGGCCGACGAAGATGATGCCGATCGGCAGGAAGGCGGGCACGAGCACGCTCAGCGGGACCGTGTACCCGAAGAAGTTCCACTCCCACGACGGCATGAGCCGCAGAGAGCCCTCCAGGAAGCCCATGTACCAGTCGGGCTGCGACCCCGACGAGACGTTGGACGGCAGGTACGGGCCGAACAACCAGATCGGGTTGATCTGGGCGGCCGTCGCCAGCAGCGCCAGCGCGCCGAACGTCACCACGAAGTAGGCGGTGGACTTGACCATGAACGACGGGAAGAACGGCCCGCCCACCACGTTGGTCTCGGTGCGCCCCTTGCCCGGCATCTGCGTGTGCTTCTGCACCCACATCAGCATGAGATGGGCGGACACCAGCGCCAGCAGGGCGCCGGGGATCAGCAGGATGTGCATGGTGAAGAACCGCTCGATGACCACCTCGCCGGGATACTCCCCGCCGAACAGCAGGAACGAGAGGTACGTGCCCACGACCGGAATCCCGATGATCACCCCTTGGGTGATGCGCAGTCCCGCGCCCGACAGCAGGTCGTCCGGCAGCGAGTACCCGGTCAGGCCCTCGCCGAGGGCCAGGGCGAACAGCAGGATGCCGATGGTCCAGTTGACGTCCCGCGGCTTGCGGTACGCCCCGGTGAAGAACACCCGCAGCATGTGCACGGTGATGGCCGCCACGAACAGCAGCGCCGACCAGTGGTGGATCTGCCGGATCAGCAGACCTCCGCGCACGTCGAAGCTGATGTGCAGCGTGGAGGCGTACGCCTCCGACATGCGTACGCCGTACAAGGGCTGGTAGGAGCCCCGGTAGACCAGCTCGCCCATGCTCGGCCTGAACCAGAACGTCAGGAAGACGCCGGTGAGGATCAGGATCACGAAGGTGTAGAGCGCGATCTCGCCGAGCAGGAACGACCAGTGGTCCGGGAACACCTTGCGCAGGTTGCGCTTCATCCATGAGCCCGCCCCCAGGCGGTCGTCGATGAACTGCGCGCGCTCCGCGAGGAGCTTCGGCGGGCCGTCGAACGTCATGGCCACCCCCTAGCTACAGGTCCGGCGTCCACCGCGCCCCCGCCTCCCCGGCCCGCGCGGCCCCCACTGCCAGTACCTACAACGCTACGCTTTGCACACCCATGACCTCCCCCCAGGCCACCCCGACCGCCCGGCCGCACCCGTTACAGAGATCGACAGGGCCTGACGGCAGGTGGTTTGTAGTGGTTGAGGTGTGTTGAACCCGCCCGTGCGGCGCCATTGTGGCTGAGCACCGCGATCCCACCCACAACCTCGCGTCGGCAAGCGACACGATACGGAGAACTCCGCGCCGTACGACACGGAGAGAACTCCGCGCCGTGCGGTAAGGACGTGGTCAGGCGCCTCGGCGCAGGGCCCATTCGACTCCCGGGCAGCGGTCCATGACGACGTCGAGTCCGGCGTCGAGGGCGCGCCGCGCGGCCGTCTCGTCGATCACGCCGAGGGGAAGCCAGACGGCCCCCGCGTCCGCCGCGATCGCCTCGTCCACCACCTGCCCGGCGAACTCCGTCCGCCGGTACACCCCGACGACGTCGATCTTCCCTGGCACCTCGGCCAGCGACGCGTACACCCGCTCGCCGAGCACGCTCGTCGCGGACGGATGAACAGGAATGATCTTCTTCCCTCGCGCCTGCAGCAACCGCGCCTGCTGGTAGGCCGTCCGCTCCGGGTCCTCACCCAACCCCACGAACGCCCACGTCTCCGACTCCCCGAGAAGCCGCTTGATCACTACCTCGTCCGCAAAACGATCGTCCACGCCTCGGTCAACACCGAGCAATCCGTACGCCTTCCCCGGGCGTGCCAAGGGTCAGGCCGGGCGGCGGGCTCAACGCGCCGCTGAAACCCCGCAGCCACGGCCACAGGCGCAGCCGGCCCCTTCGTGCTCGGACCGTGTTCGGGGCGGTGCGCGGCGGCGAGAAGCCGTTTCGGTCTAACGCCAAATCCCGATCTCGGCTGCGCCGGACGCGCCGCTGGGCGAAGATCTCATCCAACCGTCGGTGACGGCCACGGAAGTGATCGGAAGAGATCGGCCTGCAGGGAGGTCCCGATGATCGAAGACCACGCTCGCTTATCCACGGTCACGTTGGGATAGCGCCCGCATGCCCAACGTAACCCGCCTGTTCCAGGTCGTACTTCGCGACGGCGCGAGGCCGATCTCCCTCCGGCTCCGCCGCACCTTCGGCGAGTGGCTCGCCGCGAGAGGGCTGCCGTCCCCGGACGGCGGCATGCCGCTGCAGGAGTTCGAGGCGGACGGTCTGCGCGTCCGCATGGAGCGCAGCACATACTGCGGTCGCTACCGCGTCGAGGAGTCGCGCGGAGCGGGACTGCTGCGCACCCGGATCACCTACCACGAGCCCATCCCCGGGCTCGGCGGCTGGGTCGTCGTCACGGTCGAGGAGGACGGCCCGGCGGGCGGCGTCCGGGCGCCGGAGTTCCTCCCGGCGTACCTGCGCACCGCGCGCGTCAGCGACGGTGCCGTACACCTGACCGACGCGCCCGAGGTGATCGACGAGCACGACATCGCCCGGCTGGTCCACACCCTGGCCGAGCGCGACCGCCGCGTCCCGATCGTCGTCGTGTCCCCCGACCCGCACGACGCCTCCGCCGCCACCGCCAGAGCCGGCCACCTCGCCACCACCGCCGCGGGCGCCGCCGCGGTCGTCCGCCTCGCCGACCTGCGCGCCCAGGACCGCTTCAACCAGGACCTCGGCCGCGACCTGCGCGTGTACGGCGGCGGCATCCGCACCTACCTGGCGCCGTTGGACCCGGCGACGGAAAGATCCCCCCACCGCCACCGCGCGATCGGCGGCGGCATGCTCCACACCCAGGAACAGGACGCCCTCCGCATCGTCACGGAAGGCGCCATCGGTGAGACCACCCGACGCCCCCTCCCCGACGACGTCCTGCGCGCCTACCGAATCGTCTCCCGCATCCTCTCCGGCAAGTCCCAGCCCAAGGACATCCACGACGCCGTCACTCCACGGCAGCCCACCCCCGACGCCGAGAGAGAAGAACTACGCCGCCGCATGATGGCGCTGACCGTACGCCCCGCTCCCGCCTCACGCCCCGCCCGCGCATCTGTGGCGACGCCAGCGGTCGCGGAAGGGGCGGACGATGAGCCGGCCGCGCGTGCCGAGGTGGTGGCTCACGCGGAGCCGGACGTGAACCCTGCGCCTTCGGAGCCGGCTCCCCTCGGACAGCCGGCCGGTGCCGCGCAGGCCGAGCCCGCGTGGGAGGTTTCCGACCTCGCCCCCAGGGTCGCGAAGGTCGTCGCCGACGAGTTACGCGGAGAGTTGGAGGCCGCGCTCAACCTGGCGGCCTCGTCCCAGGGGAACGCGTCTGACGGAGCGCTGCTCCGTCAGATGCGAGTCCTCGGAGCGCACGTCGAGGGCCTGCGCGAGGCGGTCATCGACCGCCGGCACGGTGAACGGCCGCGTGAGAGGGACGAGTACGACGACCTGCGGGACGAGTACGAGATCCTGCAGGAGGAGTATGCCGAAGTCGTGGCCGACTCCCGGAAACTCCGCGCGCGTATCCGCTGGCTGGAGGGCAAACTGGCCGCCGCAGGCCAGCCCCACTACGGCCTGGCCCCCGATGAGCCCGGGTTCGAACCCACCAGCCTCATGGACGCGGTCACCATGGCCCGCGCCACTCTCACGCACGTCAGCATTGGTGACACGGACTCGGCCGCGACCAGACTCGACCTGGACTACCCGGTCCTCGCCCGGGCTTGGGCGGGCAAGGCATGGGACGCCCTGCGCGCCCTCAACGCCTACGCCAAAGCCAGTTCGAGCGGCGATTTCACCGGCGGAGGATTCCGCGAATGGTGCATGTGCAGCACCGATCACGCCATCCCCGCCGGCATGGTCGTCATGACCGAATCCCAGACCGTCCACACCAACGGCAAGTACAGCGCCAAACGCATGTTCCCCGTCCCCGCCGAGGTCCACCCTTCAGGCAAAATCCTGATGGAGGCCCACATCAAACTCCGCCAGGGCGGTACCCCAGCCCCCCGAATCCACTTCCACGACGACTCCGGCGGCCCCACCAAGAAAATCTGGATCGGCCACATAGGCCCCCACCTCCCCAACACCCTGACTAACTGACCTCGCCACTCCGGACGGTCGTCTGGCACTCTCCCGAATCCGGATGTCACGAGCGACTGGTCGGGGCCGTATGGTGCGGTAGTCATGAGGGGATGCGGTACTCGAAACGGGTGGGCCGTAGGTCTTCTTCAGCAGGTTCCCAGTTGGGTACCAAAGTGACATTGCCGCCGCTGGTGGTGAAGTCAGGGGGAGAGCCCTTGACGGTGATGTCGCTGACCACGAACAGGTCGACATCGGGGAACTCACGGGCGTGGCGGACTTCATTGGCCGTCAACTCCACGGACGTGGGGGCGCCCGTGGTGCCCTTGACCTCCACGTGCCGTTCGGCGCCGGGTTTGGTCAGGCGAAGGTCGTAGGGCTTGCCGATCTCCTCCACTGTCCAACCGGCCTGCTCGTAGTGCCGTATCGCCAGATCAACCGCGTGGCGCTCGATGGCCTGGCGCTTGCGCGGGTCGATCTGCCGTCCTGCGCCCGTACCGTGTATGGATCCGCGCGGTCGCTTGGGTTGTACTGGTGGTGGGACAAAGCGAGTTCGGCTCAACGGGATGACCGCAGCACCGGCGGAAGTGCGCCTGGGAGTGACGCCCATGAGTTTGAACAGCTGCTCGGGATCGAAGCGGACTGGCTTGCCGTTGCCGCGATCGACACCTGACCGGCGGATCGCGTCGCTTGCCGCTTCGGGCAATGGGCCGGTGGGGCCAAGGGGGACGTCGACCAGCGTGGCGAGCGGTTCGATGCCGAAGCGCGTCGGGTATTTGACGTGCTGGTCTTCTATCTCGTCGGGCCAGTGCGGAGCCGTGCCCTCATAGAGGTCTCCGACTGCTTGGCACACATACAGGTTGATCCTGTTGCGCAGCCAGATCTCGAGGCCCACCCGCGGAGGTGCGCCCGTTCCGAGGATGACGAAGTCCATCTTGGTGCCCGCATAGTTCTCAAGAGGGTTCGGAAATCCCCAGGTCCGAGTCTCGAGTCCGAAGGAAAGATTGTCCTGCCCTGCAGCAGTCTGGCTCACATGCACCATGAGGAAAGAAGATTCGGACATGTCGGTTACGGTAACCGACGCCTACGACGTTTACGCCGTTGCTGTGAGGTCGTCCGCCGCCAGGCAACGAAGTACCCGCTGTTTCACGCGGGGACGACACGCTATGGCGTCTCCCTGCCAGGTCGGGTGTTGGGCGAAAGAGGCCGAGTGGCGCAGGCTATAGCCCTTAGCTCGCCAGGCGAGGTCAGTCCTCCAAGGGGGGGACACCCAAATCGATCAGCAGTTGGTTGGTGTCGGGATCGACGGAGTGGAGGACGGTGCCTCGCATCCCGCGAGTTGACAGTACTCGGTAGGTGTTGCGGATGACCGTGTGAAAGTCATCGGCGTTGATCTGGTCCGGGTCCCTGTTATGACGGCGTTCGGTCCGCCACCCGTTCCGCCACATCAGGTCAGGGCCGAAGATGACTCCGGCGTAGTCGTATTCGAACCCCTGGGCGCTGTAGATGCAGCCTATCTGGCCGAAGCCGGCCGGGTCGGTGGCCCATAAGGGAGATGGCGGCACACCGTTGACGTAGTCTTCGGCCTTCGAGTTCCACGGCCGCCGCCAATCTCCGATGACCACGTCGCACGGCAGACCCCCGTCGGTGTTCGGCTTGTTCCACGGCCAGCAGAAGCCTGCCGCTATCCGGGCCTTGTGATTCTCTGCCACCCGTGCCTTGAGGTAGTTCTCCATCGCCAGCGGGGTACGAGCGACGTACAGCGTGAAGTTCTTCAGTGGTTGCCACATGGGCCGCCCCGTGTTGGGGGCGAGCATGAGCAAACGCTCCACCCAGTGGATGTACTCCGGTGAGCCGGCACAACGGAACTGGTGACTCAGGTTGATTTCGCGGATTCCGCACCCCAGATGTCTGGCCCTGTTACGGATGAGCTCAAGAGATCCGACTTCGCCGCGGCGCACGACTTGGTGCTCGTCGAGCAAGAACACCGGCACGCGGGCGGCGTGGATCAGCTCGTCGATCTGCGGCGGGGGCTCGCGCGGATCCCTCTCATCCATACGGTCACGCGAGGTTCTGCGGATGCGGTGTGCCTCGTCCGCGATGATCACATCGACATCGTTGGGGGTGGCGTCGGAGAAGGCGTTGAAGTAGGTGAAGACTCCTCGCTGCCTGCCGGGCAGGCCCGCATACTTCCACAGGGTCCGAGTGAAGGATCGGCTGCCGGTCGCATGGAGGGCGTGCACCTTCTGACGGGTCAGTGTGCCGAGCAGTTCTACGGCGATCACACTCTTGCCGGTGCCAGGACCACCGACAATGACAACGATCTCCTTACGCACGCCCTGCTTGCTCGCGGCCACCAGGTGGCGGACGTAGTCATAGGCCTCCCGCTGCTCATCCAGCAGCGGGAATACCGTACGTTCGCGCACGCACCGGGCGACGTGCGTCATGAGGCCTTCGGCGGGCTTGACCGGCGCCTGCAGCAGGAGTTCGGCCTGCTCCGTGGCATGTCTGCCCGACAGTTGCCGGCGAAGCACCTCCTTGAACTCCTGGCGCTGATCTCCCGCGCCATACATCGCCACCCACCGCTGCACCACCTCCTCCAAGCACTGCACTTTGGGCCTGACGGCGTCGACCATAGGTGCGGGGGCATTGTGCAGGTTAACGATGCCGCACAGTCTCCCGTCGCGGAGCATAGGGACGTAGCCGTGCAGCACCTGCAGGTAGCCCCATACCTGGTTGGCCGGATGTAGTTGCGGCATCCCGTCCCTGCTCAGCCGCACCATTCCGGCATCTGGCCGAATCCAGGACCACTGCTTGTTCTCCACCACCACGACCGATATGAGGTCCGATTGCGGGAAGGTGCCGACGAGAACCATGTCCATACGCACGTCGGTGATCGGAGCCTTCAACTCCAGGAGCACCTGTACGTCCTCGAGGCCGGCCTCAACAAGCAGGGCGACCACGCTTGGAATGCTGTTGGTCCAGGAGCGGACTTCTCGCTCGGACGGCTCCTGCCAGAAGACGTCTCGGAAGCGTTGCTTCAGTTCGTCACTGAAGCCTTCGCGGGTGAGCGCGGTGGCAAGCTCGCCGGTACTGCCCTGGTAAAGGCACCGCAACGCCACGAGCGCGCTCCCCAAGACGGCGCCGGCCAAGAGGTCGGCAGCGTGGCCACGGACGAAGGCGGGTTAAATGGTACAGGTAGTACCTTAGCGGCGTACACCCACAATCTGATATCTAGGCAGCCCCGAGACGCGGCCCGACCGTGCTCGCGCGCGTCATTGTCGGCCCGTGGCCCAGCTCCGATGGCTCTGCAGATTGGGTCGGATTTGACGGTTGATCGCTGTAGCCTGCCTGACACATAAGTGATGCGGCCCGACGGGCTTCCGCTGATCCACTGATCACGGACATGCCCCCATACCGCACGAGATTTCGTGCTGCGTGGGGGTAGTTCGTGACGGCGTTTCGGCATTCTGCCGAGGGTTTGGTCAAGCTCGCGTCGGAGTCGCTCGCGGAACGGCGGTTGAGTGAGCGTCTTGCCGAGCATCTGCGGATGACCATGGGAATCACGCCCTCGCAGGCCGAGCGCCGGTCGTGGGACAGCAGCCTTCCCGTGCTCGCGAACGATTTGGTCGACGCCGGGCTGGGCGCGGTCGAAATGATGGTCGAGTACCAGCTTCCCCTGACCAGCCAGCGAGCCGACGTGGTGCTCGCCGGCGTCGACCGCCGCACGGGCGAAGACGCCTATGTCGTCGTGGAGTTGAAGCAGTGGAGCCAGGCCGATCTCTACGAGGATGATCACAAACTGGTCCTCGTCGGGGGTATGTCCCGGCCCCAGCTGCACCCTTTGCTTCAGGTTCAGGGATACTGCGAGTACATCGCCGACTTCGCCGCCGTTCTGGGAGGCGACCAGCAGGCGGTCCGAGGTGTCGCCTACCTCCACAACGCCGCCGACCTTGATGTCCGTGACTTGTATGACCTCGTCCAGGACGATCACAGCCGGATGTTCACCAAGACCCGGCGGGGGGCGTTCCTCGAGTACCTCCGGGACCGGTTCGCTCCGCGGCCCGGCGCGGAGGCCGCCGACCGGCTGCTCACCACCGCTGTGCGTCCCTCCAAGCAGCTACTGAAGCTCGCCGCCGCGGAGATCAAGGACCGCGAGCAGTTCAAGCTGCTCGCGGAACAGCGCCTCGCGTACGAGCTCGTCATGCATCACGTGGAGCAGGCCCGTCGGTCGAACTCCAAGGAAGTCGTCATCGTGTCGGGCGGGCCCGGCAGCGGAAAGAGCGTCATCGCGTTGGCGCTGCTGGGCGAGCTGACGCGCCAGGGACGGGCGGCCTTCCACGCCACGGGGTCCAGGTCGTTCACGCAGACCATGCGCCGCTATGTCGGCAAGGGGTCGAAACGTGTGCAGTCCCTCTTCAAGTACTTCAACGACTTCGCGAAGACGGAGCCGAACGAATTCGAAGTGCTGATCTGTGACGAAGCACACCGGATCCGCGAGAACTCCTCGAACCGCTTCACGCGACGCAGCGACCGCACCGGCCGCCCCCAGGTGAATGAGCTGATCGCGGCCGCCCGCGTTCCGGTCTTTCTGCTGGACGAGCACCAGGTCGTACGTCCCGGAGAGCTCGGCACGGTCGCGGACATCAGGAAGCACGCCGAGTCCCTCGGGCTGCGGGTTCACGAGGTGTCGCTCGACGCGCAGTTCCGATGCGGAGGCAGCCGGACGTACGAGAACTGGGTGCTGGGGCTTCTGGGACTTGGCGGACGTACTCCGGAGGAATGGACGGGCGACGACCACTTCGAGGTCACTCTGGCCGACTCACCGCACGACTTGGAGGCGCTGCTGCGGACCAAGCGCGACGGTGACTACTCCGCTCGCATGACCGCCGGCTACTGCTGGAAGTGGAGCGAACCCAAGGATGGGGCGCTGGTCCCTGACGTGCGGATCGGCGAATGGGAACGTCCGTGGAACGTCAAGGGCGACCGAGCCGTCGGTGACGCCCCAGCGAGCGAGCTGTGGGCGACCGAGCCCGGCGGGTTCGGCCAGGTGGGCTGCGTCTTCACCGCCCAGGGCTTCGAGTACGACTGGAACGGTGTCATCATCGGCCCGGACCTCGTCGCCCGCGACGGCAAGCTGATCACGGTCCGCTCCGCGAGCAAGGACCCTGCGCTCACGAGGAAGGTCAGTGACGCGGAGGCGGACCGGCTGATCCGCAACAGTTACAAGGTGTTGCTCACCCGCGGCATGGTCGGCACCGCTATATACGCCGTGGACCCGGAGACCAAGCGGTACTTCGACACCATGATCCAACAGCCGCAGACACTCGGGGAGTGACTGCGCGGGCGTGCCCGCCCGTTCGATCGCGGACATCGGCCCGGGAGCCCACGCCGTCTCCGTCCTGCTGGATCGGAACATGCTGAACCTTTCTGGTTCCTGCAGGATCGATGCGGCTCCGCTCAAATCACAACATGCTGAACCGTGCTGGTTCCCGCAGGACGGACGCCGCTCCGTTCAGGTCGGCGAGGCGGGCGGCCAGGGTGGCGGTGGCGAGACGGTGGGGGAGAGCGACGCTGAACTTCAGGCCGTTCAGCGCCTTCTCGTCCACGTCGGGCAGGCAGAGCCGTTCCGGGGCGTCCCCGGTGGCGGCCTTCCACATGTCCGGGGTGAGTTCCTCCCGGAGTCGTATGAAGGCGTCCTCCACCCGTTGCCCCGGGTCGGCGACTCCGGCCAGCGTGGCGGCCAGGGTCGCGTTGGCCCGGAAGCCTGCCCACGTCCACCAGCGGACGTCCCCGCCGGGTGAGCGGGTGATGACCGTACCGCCCGGATGCACCGACTCGACGGCCTCCTCGCGCAGGACGGCGAGGCGCTCGGTGGCACGCCGGGTGAGCTGGACGGGAGGGTCGGCGCCGAGGAGCACCGAGCGCATCGCCCGGACCATGGCGAACGACAGGCCGCCGATCCCGACGCCGTTCCAGCGGGCCCTGCCGTGGCCGTCCGACGGTTCGACGAAGCAGCGCCGCCGCCGCCAGTCGATGTAGGTGACCCGCCAGGTGCGGCCGCCTAGGAGGAGCAGACGCGGCCCCTCGATCTCCTCGGTCAGCAGGGCCGGGTCGGTGCGCCCGATCTCGGTGCGTCCCGCCAGTACGGTGAACTCCGGTGCGGCGGTGAAGACGGCGGTGAGGTTCATGAAGTGCCGGTGGCCGAACCTGCGCTCGGCCTCGGGCCCGATGAACAGCATCCCGCCGTCCCGGTCGAGGTATCCGGCGTCGATCAGGTGGCTCACGATGGGCGCGGCGGTGGCTCCGAACGGGCCGAGCCCGTTCCACCACTCCTGCCAGAGCCGGTCGCCGACCCGGTGCTCCTGCAGGCACAGCGCGAGCACCTGCTGGGCGGCGATGTGCCGGGGTTCGGGCGGCGGGGTGACCGGCTCGACCCAGTGCCGGCCCCACAGCAGCAGCAGGCCCGCCGCGTGCAGCAGCGCCTCCTCGTTCAGTGCCAGGAACAGGCAGTTGCGCAGCGTCCCGGGCCGTCGTCCGGTACGGCCGAGGCGCTGGAGGAACGAGGCGACCGTCATGGGCGCGTTGAGCTGGATCACCCGGTCGAGGTCCCCGACGTCGATGCCGAGTTCGAGGGTGGAGGTGGAGACGATCACGCAGTCGCGGGCCTCGGCGAACGCCTGTTCCGAGCGGCGGCGCTCGTCGGCAGACAGCGACGCGTGGGACAGGAACGTGGTCACTCCCCGGGCGCGCAGGGCGTGCCCGAGTTCCTCCACGAGTTGTTTGGAGTCGCAGAACACCAGCCGCTTCTCGCTGCGATGCAGGGAGGAGATGACGGTGGCCGCGTTGGACACCGTGCCGACGTAGTCGAGCCGGATGTCGCCAGGTGGGGGAGCCTGAGGTGCGTCCCTGACGGAGGGGCCGAGAGGCGTCACGGACGGGGCGTTCCCGTTCAGGTCGGGGGCGACGACCTGCGCGGGGCGCGTGCCGGCCCCCGAGCCCTGCAACCAGCGCAGCAGCTCGCCGGGATTGCCGACCGTCGCCGAGAGTCCCACGCGTTGCAGCGGCCGTCCCGTGACGCGGGTCAGCCGTTCGAGCACCGCCAGCAGGTGCCAGCCGCGGTCGTCGCCGGCGAAGGCGTGCACCTCGTCCACCACGATGGCCCGGAGCCCGGCGAAGAACTCCCGGTGGTCGACGTTGACGCTGACCAGCATGGATTCGAGCGATTCCGGCGTGGTCAGCAGGATGTCCGGTCGCTCGCGCAGGATCTTCCTACGGGTGCCCGTGGGCACGTCGCCGTGCCACAGGGCGACCCGCCTGCCGAGCCACGCCGCGTACCCCTCCAGCCGGGGCAGCAGGTTGTTGAGCAGCGCCTTGATGGGGCAGACGTACACCAGGGACGTGCCGTGCCAGTTCGACGCGGCCATGCGCGACAGCAGAGGGAAGACGGCGGCCTCGGTCTTCCCCGCCGCGGTGGGGGCGAGGAGCAGCGCGTCCGAACCGCCGGCGAGCGGCTCCACCGCCGCGCTCTGCAGGGGACGCAGGGACGGCCAGCCCAGCGTGTTGACGATGTGGTGCTCCACGACGGGGTGCAGGCCGGTCACGGCAGGTCCAGCTCCACCTCGTCCGGGGAGGTCGATCCGCCCGCCGCGGCGTTGCGCTCGAACTCGTTCAGTTCCCCGCCCGCGATGGTCAGGGCGTAGTGCATGCGGGGGTCGAAGTCGGGGAACTGGTCCACCCGGTCCAGCACGTCGCCGACCAGCTTCTTCAGGAAGACCCTGGGTGCCACCCCCGCCTTGCCGCCGAGCGAGCCGGTGACCGCCCGCGCCAGGTCGGCCACGTAGGCGTCGTCCACCGCGGTCAGCACGCGCGACGGGTCGGCCGCGCCGGAGGCGTACAGGTCGCGTACCCGGCCGCCGAGTTCGAGCAGCGCCTCGGGCGAGAACCCGGGGAGGCGGATCTGCGCGGCGCGCGGGTTGTCGAACCGCGGGTCGGTCGTGAAGTCGGTGGCCAGCCGCGAGGCCAGCGGAGGAAGCCGTTGCAGCCCCTGGTGTCCCTCGAAGAACGCGGGTGTCCCGGTGATGAGCACGTACAGGCCGGGGAAGCGGCCCGAGTCGATCTCGTCGACGAGCTGGCGCAGCGCGTTGAGCGCCTTGTCGCGCACGTCCGAGCGGACCCGCTGCAGCGTCTCGACCTCGTCCAGCACCAGTAACAACCCCGGATGGCCCGAGTCCCGCAAGACGGTGAGCAGCCCTTGCAGGAAGCCGAGCGCCCCGAAGTGGTCGAGGTCGCCGCGCACGCCCGCCGCCCGCTTGGCGGACGCGGCCACGTGCGGCTGCCCGCCGAGCCAGGCCAGCACGCCTTCCGCCGTCGCCATGTCCCCGGCCGCGACCGCCGTACGGTAGCCGCGCAGGGCGGCGGCGAACGTCGGAGCGGCCCGGCTCACCTCGGCCAGACGCCGCTCCAGCAGGTCGCCGACCGCCGCCTCCAGCGCCTCGGCGTCGTCCTCGGACACCCCGGAGGCGAGCGAGTCCTCCTCAAGGGTGAACATCCAGCCGTCCACGATGGCACGCAGCGCGCTCGGCGGGAACTCGGCCGTGCTCAGGTTGTCGCACAGCCGCCGGTACACCGTCTCCAGCCGGTGCAGCGGCGTCTCGGTCTCAGAGATCTGCACCTCGGCCACGGCGAGCCGGGACTGCTTCGCCTGTTCGCCCAGCCAGCGGGCGAAGAACGTCTTCCCCGACCCGTACTCGCCGCGCACGGCCTTGAACACCGACCCGCCGTCGGCGGCGGTGGCCAGTTCGGCGGACAGGGCGGCGGAGAAGCGGTCCAGGCCGACGGCGAGCAGGTCGAGACCGGCCACGGGGACCGTTCCCCGGCGCAGCGCGTCGATGACCTCCCTGCGGCGGCGTTCGCTCACGTTCATGACCGTCATGGTGCCCGTACTCCGAACTGTTCGGCGAGCACTCCCGCCGACAGCAGCACGGTGACCCCGTCCGGATCGTAGGTCACCGGGTCGTAGCCGTCGACGCTGAGCAGGCGCCGGATCGCCGTGAGCACCGACCGCATGCGCGCGGCGGGCACCCCGGCCACCGCGGAGAGGGCGGATTCGTGCAGCCGCCCGCCGTTGCGCAGCAGCGCACCGAGTACGGCGACCACGCGCGCGTCGTCGGGGGCCGCACGCCCGGCCCGCTCGCGCTGGGCCGCGTACTGGGCGCTGGCGACCAGCGCGTCGAGGAAGACGGAGACCTTGTCCGCCGCTCCACCGGTACCGGCGGGCGAGGATCCCCCGTCTGCGCGCGCCGTCGCCAGAGCCTCGCCCGGCGTCGTGCCGCCTGACCCGGGTGCGCTCTCGACGGCGGGGGCCATCTCGAAGATGGCGTCCTGGCCCGGTATGGGACGTGCCTTGACGCGCGACTGCGCCGCCCGGGGGGCCGCCGCGACGGGCGGAGCCGCCGGGGAAGCGGAGGGCGCGGACGGCACGGCCAGCGGCGCGTGCCACCAGACCGGTTCCTGCGCCGGGGCCTGCACCCAGCCCGCCACCTGCTCCACCGGAGCCGGACTGAACACCGCGAACGGCACGGCGACCTCCGCCGCCGCCAGCCCGCCGTGGTATCCGGCCCGCCTGCCGGTGTAACGGATGTCCTCCCTCCAGGGGAGGACCACTGAGCCGCCCCCGAGCAGCACGCGGCGACCGCGCACCGGCACCTCGCCCTCCCCGGCCGGAAGCCCCGCAGGCCGCCAGCGGGCGGACGCGGCGCCCGTCCCCGAGATCATGGTGCCACCCCGCTCGACCACGTGGCCGTGGTCGGCGGTCAGGACGAGAAGCCGCCCGGCGGTCGCGGCCACGTTCACCAGCGCGGACAGGTACTGGATCTGCCCCGGAGTCCAGGCCATGCCTCCGGGGTTCATCTTGTCCAGCGCGTCGTCGATGGTGTTCAGCACCACCCCGACCACGCGGACGTCGCTCGCGATCGCGTTCTTGACCTCGGCGGCGAGCTGGGAGCCGCCCGGCCCCGGCAGGTCGCCCTTGTGGAACAACCGCGCCCTGGGGTCGCCCGCGGCCGAGGGGAAGCCCGCGCGCTCGTCGTCCTGGCCGCCGGTACGGGCCACGCCCGTCAGCAGGCTCGTCCGGCACGCCTCGGTGACGGTGGGCAGCACGGGCAGCAGCACCTGCCGGTGCCCGAGATCGGCGTCCACCAGCTCGTGCCACCGCTGCTGCCCCCACTGGGTCAGCTCGGCCGCGATCTCGGCCAGGTTCCCGGCGGTCATCCCGTCCAGGACCACCAGCAGGACCCGGCCGAGCGGCCGTACCAAGGTCGCCATGGCCGCCTCGATCGGCACCAGCCGTCCGGGGTGCTCGTCGGCCGCCACGGCCTGCGCGAACCGGGCGGCGAGCGACCGGTCGTCCGGTCGCCTGCGGGTGTCGACGGCCTCCAGCAGCCGCTGGTAGGCGGCTCCCACCGCGTCGTCGGTGTCCCCGGTCCACACGTCCGCGTACGCCCATTCGACGTAGGCCCCGTCCTGCACCTGCCGGTAGAGCGCGCCGGCCAGCGTATCCGGCGCGGGACCGGGCGGGGTGGCGAGCCAGCGGAGCAGCCGCAGCGCCATCCGGGCCGTCGGCGTGCGGGGCTGCTGGGCGGCCAGCTCGTGTGCGACGAGCTGGGTGTGCGCCTCCTCGACCCGTGCGAGGGCGGCGGGCGACGGGACGCTCAGGGCGCCCCACCCGTGTCCGGTCGGCGAGGACAAGGCGTCGCTCACGGCCTGCGCGAAGCTCCGCAGGCGCGTGTCGTACGCGCCGGGCAGCAGCGGGGAGAGCGCGATCAGCGCCTCGGCGTTGAACTCCCTGAGCAGCGCCTCGGCGCGTTCCAGCAGGCTGTCGGGCCGGTCGAGCTGGGTCACCAACGCCTCGGCGGCACGGGCCCAGCTCCTCGCCTCCTCGGCGGGCAGGTCGGCCCCGCCGAGCCGGGCGCGCAGCAGCCCGCGCGCCTCCGCCGCCCGCACGCCCGCATCCGGATGCGCGAGCAGGCCGGCGACCAGGCCGAGCGGCACGGCGTCCCCCCCGTAGCCGCTCTGCACGGCCCGCAGGGTCCACGTGCCCGTGGTGCCCGTCGCCTCTCCGAGCCAGCGGCCGAAGCCCTTACGGGTGTCGGCGTCCAGCTCGGTGAAGCGGTTCATGGCCACCGGGTCGAGAGTCCAGCGCAGCAGGCTGACGGCGTCGGGGTGCCCCGAAGTCAGGTACGGCTCGCCGTCAGGCCCGCTGCCCAGCAGCACCTCGCCGAGCCGGCCGAGAGCAAAGTCGCGCGTGAGCGCCCCTCCCGGAGCGGCGGGCCAGCCGTTCTCGGCGGGCTGCCAGGCGGCCAGCGCGGACGCCGCCCAGCCTTCCTCCAGAAGCAGCGGGTCGAGCGTCTTGGCGTCGAACGACTGCTTCAGCAGCTCCCACGGCTTGATCGCGATGAGGTGGCCACCGGCCAGGTGTGCCCGTAGCCCGATGCCCAGGTCACGGTCGCCGACGTCGGTGAGCACCACAAGGTAGTCGCCGTCGCGGGCCGCGTGCTCCACCACGGCCTCACGGACGGCCAGCGCGGACGGGCAGGCGCGCACGTGGACGGTGACCTCGTCGTGCGTGAAGCAGGGTTCGCCGTTCCACTCGGGCCGCGCGTGGATGCCCACCACCCGCCGGTCCCGGTCGCCCCGGTGGACCTTACGCATGATGGTGCGCACCACGGGCAGGGTGGCCGCCGCCAGCGGCGCCCGGGTACCCGTCACGAGTGGGCTTTCCACGTGATCGTGATCTCCATCTCGGGGTGCTGCTTGGCGAACTCCGAGAGCTCGACGAGGACGTCCATGAGCACCTGCTCGGCTTTGCTCGCTTGGAAGACGTGCTCCTTGCCCGCCGGAACCGGGTCGCTCCCGGAGCCGGAACCCCCGCCCGTGCCGCCTTCGACGCTGCCGGAGCCACCGGAACCCGTGCCGGTGCCCGTGGTCCCGGCGGGGTCCGTGCTCCCGCCTCCGCCCGTGCCGCCAGTAGTCCCCGAGGTGTCCCCACCGCCGGTGGCGCCACCCGAGGAACCACCGTCCGGTACCCGGCTCGCCAGGAACCGGGCCGCCTCGGCGCCGGCTTCCCGGAGCGCCACGGCCAGCGGCCGTTCGACCGTCTCGAACTCGTTGCGCCGGGCCGTCTCCCGCAACCGCTCGATGATGGACGCGGCCTGGGCGTCGCCTGTCATGGCCGCCACAGGCCGCAGAAGGTCCCATTGGGCCCGGCGCAGCGTCTCGGCGGTCTGCTGGGCGGACTTGAGCGACCTGGCGAGCACCTCTTCCTTCACCGGCATGGCCGTCGCCGCGAGCACCTCGACCAGCTCGGTGTCGCCGGTCTCCGCGACCAGCAGCTTGACCAGGTCGAGCGCCTCGGCGGCGGTGGACAGTCGAGGCCAGGCGGGGTCGACGCTCAGCACGCTCTTGTGCTCGGCGAGCCGGTCGTGCAGGGCCTGGGCCGGGTCGCGGAGCGCGCGGGCCTGCGCCCGGACCAGACCGGCCAGCTTGCCCACGTTGGCGGCCGACCTGAGCGGCGTGACCGTCACCCCGAAGATCTTGGCCGCGCGGTCCTGGGCGGTACGGAAGGCCGCCTCGTCCGGGAGCTTCGGCAGCCGTAGCTCGTAGTCGGGCGTGATCTGCTCCAGCGGCGGCCGGGGGGTGCGGGAGCCGTGCCGGTACCAGACCCGGTCCTGGATGAGCGCGAACGCAGCGATCACCAGACCCCGGGTGCCGGCGTCCAGGCCGCGTGGCTGCGGCAGGTCCATCCAGGCAAGCAGCTTGGCGACCGGGATCACGTCGCCCAGCCCCTCCTGGGCGGCGAGCTGGGTGAAGTGCCTGCGCCACCAGAACGTGTCCCCGGTGAACAGGAACGCGTTCTCCAGCGCCTCGCCGACCCCGAGCGGGTTGGCGACCTTGCGCAGCACGTCGCGGTCCTTGGCCTGGACGGGCACGCGGCCGGACTGCTCGGCCGCTGCCTGCTCCAGGTACTCCAGCACCTTCGCCGTGTCGGCCTTGCGGACCTCCGAGGCGAACCGCGGATGCTCCGGATACTGCGCCGACAGCATCTGGTCGATCAGGTGCTCCATGCAGTCGGCCAGCCGCTGGCCCACCGGGGCGCCCAGGTTGAGGCCGTGGTCGAGCGTGCCGAAGAAGGACGAGTGCCCGCGCGAGGCGTCGATGTCCGCCTCCAGGCGGCTCGCGGCCCCGTAAGCCTGCTGGATCACCCCCAGCAGCTTCTCCTCCAGCGTCCGCTTGCGGTTCTCCAGCAGCGCCTTGGCCGTCGCCCGGTCCTGCACCGACAGGTGGTTGGCGTTGGACTCGAACCGGTCGGGCGAGGCGAGGACGTACCGCAGCCGCACCAGCTCGCCGAGGTCGGTCTCCCGGGCGGCGGTGAAGAACGCGGGAACCCAGCACACCGTACGGCTGCGCTCGCCCGACCGCTCCAGGTCCTCGATGCGCGCGAGGTCGTCGCTGGGCCCGTGGCCCGCGGTGTCGAACGGGAAGTCGATGACCAGCTTCCACCGGTCGCCTTCGGCCATCAGCGAGGCGTCCGGCAGCTCGTGCGGGTCGCGGACGTTGCCGAACAGCACGTCCACGGTCCGCTTACTGCCCCGCCAGGTCACCGTGTGCGGGAGGCCGCCGCCGATCGTGTCGAGTTCCTTCAGCGGCAGGCCGAGCGACCTGAACACCAGCTCGCGCAGCAGCCGCCGCCGTTCGCCCGTGTTGTCCTGGGACATGACCCGGTCGAGGACGCTCTCGTAGTCGACCCCGGCGAGCTGGACCGTGATGAGCGGGTTGGCGTGGTCGCCGCTCAGGTGGATTTCGCTGACCCCCGACGCGGCCAGCTCACGGAACAGGCCGAGGACGCGTTCGGCCTCCCGGCCCCTGATCGGGCTGGCGATCGTGCCGTGGTTGAGCGCGGCCAGCTTGCCCGCCGTCAGGTTGGCCAGCGCCGGGACCTTCGGCGCGAGCGCGGCCAGCAGCGCCGTCTTGACCAGCCGGTCGTCGGTGACGAACGGGTGGGTACGGGGTAAGCCGAGCTGCGCGCCCTCGGCGAGCTTGTGCCGGTCGAGCAGCCGGGGCAGCAGCTTCTCGGCGTACAGCGTGCGTGCGTTGGCGAAGTGCTGCTTCATGTCGTCGGTGAGCGGCACCACGCCCGCGTCCATCAGCACGTCGAACACGTCGCCGACCGGGACGATGTCGTCGACGGTCAGCTCGGCCCTGCCGCGCCGCAGAAGCTCAGCCATGGTCCGCAGCGCCGTGCGCTCGCGCTGCAGCAGGCCGGACAGGGCGACCATCGTGGAGACCAGGGCGGGGGAGAAGGGGTAGGTCTGGCGGAAGCTTGCCGCGTCGGCCGACTCGTCCAGGCCCTCCAGCAGAACGTTCCAGATCTTCGGCTCACGGGTCACCTTCGTGAACGCGGCCGACAGCTCGCCTTCCTGGCCGGGTAAGGCCCGCAGCAGCCGGCGGCCGACGATGACCGGCAGGTTGCGGTCCTCCAGGGTGACCTTGTTGAACCGGTCCTCCCACCAGCGGAACGTCTCGCCGATCGCGTACTTCTCCGCGCCCGGCACGTTGTCACCGAGGAAGTCGCGCAGGTCGCGCTGCCGGGCCACGAACGACACCAGCGGCACCGCGCGGTGCGCGTCCGACGCCTCCACCAGCTTGGCGACCCGCGCGCCCTGGTCGCCGACGAACGCCGGGTCGGAGCTGCGTGAGGCCAGCCAGAGCACCAGCTCGTCCAGGAACAGCACCACGCAGTCGTAGCCGAGCTGCCGGGCGTGCGTGCTGACCACGGCGAGGCCCTGGTCCAGGTTGAGGTACCCGGCGTTGCCGGTGTAGCCCTGGAAGTGGACGCGGATCAGGTCGGAGACCAGCCGCATCCGCTCCGGGGCGCTGGCCGGGGCGTTGCGGGCCGCCGCGTACGACTCGGCGTTCCAGCTCGGGGCGAGCTTGCCCCAGCCGCCGGGCTGCGGGGTGCTCTGACCGGGGGAGGGGCGCAGGCTGGCGAAGAACGCCTCGTCGCCGAACCTGGTCCGCAGGTTGTCGGCGTCGCTGAGCAGCCCGTCGGTGCGGTGGACCTCGGGGATCGGCGCGTCCGGGTGCAGGCGGCGGATCTGGTCGACGTACCCGCCGAGCACCGCCTGCTCGATCGACTGCGCGCCGATCAGGTGGTACGTCAGGCACAGCACCTTGCGGCCGGCCAGCCAGCGGTCGTGCTTCTCCAGCACCCACTCCAGGCCGTCGAGCGCGCGGGCGTCCGGGTCGTGGCGCAGGATGGCGTGCAGTACGGCCATGAAGTGGCTCTTGCCGGAGCCGAACGACCCGTGCAGGAAGGCGGCGTCGCTGCGGCCCTTCTCCAGTGCGCCCTTGACGTAGGAGAGCGCCTCGTCGAAGCAGGCGGCGAGCTGCGGGGTGACCACGTAGCTGGCGAGGGTGGCCCTGACCTGAGAGACGCCGTCGCTGAGCTTGAGCACGAAGTCGTTCGCGCTCAGCTCCTCCGGGATCTCGATGACGTCCCTGAGCATCTTCTTCGTCATGGTCATGCCCTCTTCGTACGCCTCGTCATGTCCGTCAGGCCCCCTTCTTGCGCCCACGCCCCGCCGCCGGGGGACGCCATGCCTTGAGCTGCTCACGGGTCACGCCGTGGCGCTGCAGTTCGGTGTTGAGGAAATCGGTGAGGTACGCGGCCGGGCTGCCGCTGTACTTGGCGTCGTACTCGCCGTGCCACTGGTGCAGCCAGGGCTCCAGCTCAGCGATCCCGGCCAGCAGCGGGGTCGCCCGGTCGGTTTCGTAGGCCCGGTCCACCAGAAGGTCGGCCAGCGCTCTCGCTTGCGCCAGGTGGTCCCAGCCCGCCCAGCCGTACACGGGGGTCGGGTCACCGTCGCGCTCGGCGTTCGGGTACCCGATGAACCGCTCTTTCGGGACGTCTAGCTTGCCCCGGTGCTTCCAATAGCTTGCGTTTTTGAAGTCGGCGCTGGCGTACTTGGGCGGCACGTTGATCGTGACCTTCTCACCAGCGTCCTCACGACGCTGAAGGTCCCAGACCCCTTCCCAGTCCTTGCGCTTGAGCAGGCCGGAGTCCTTGTAGCGATAGGCGGCGAGGTAGGGGACGTGCTCGTCCTTCAGCAGCTTGCCCAACTCGGCGGTCATGTCGTAGTCCGGCCGATTGAGGTACAGCTCCATAACCTGCCGGAAGTCTGCATCGGTACGCACAAGATCCGCAAGCTGCGCCACCGAAACTGTACGCGGATCCTCACCGTCGATCCAGAGGTGTTCTCCCTCCAGTCGATCCAACATCCAGGACCGAAGGGCCTCGGCCTGCTTCTTCTCGTACGGCTCAGCCGCCCAGCGGCGCTTGCACTCGGCGCGTTCGATGAGGTGAAGCAACGGATGGCTCCCGATCATCTCGATCCGTCGGTTCACTATGTCTTTGTACACCTGTGGCCAGTGCGCGGGTAGCTCGGTGATCGGGACGGACCCGTGCCGCTTGAACCACTGTGTCTCAACTTCCTCGGCTGCCATCTTGCGAGCCAGAGCGATTTCGAAGGCGCGCTCGCCGAGATTCAATTTGGGGAGATCATCTCCGTTGTACGTGAGCTCCTCATTTAGGATGGCGTAGAGCTGATAGATCTCCCAGTCCAGTTCTTCTTGTATCGAGATCATCTGGGCTCGGATGTCTATGTAGCGCCTATGTGCCTCAGTTAGCCAGACCAGTGTTGGGGCCATTCGCGTGGAGATGTCATACGAAGCAACTAAGGCCAATGCCTGAGCCAGGGAATCAAGCAGTCGTGCTCGCGTTGACGATGCATTAGTAGGCAGTGGAAAGTCTTGTAGTTTTGTCCCGGTGAACTCGTAGAAGCGTTCCCATGCCTGAGACTTGAACCCCTCGTTGACGCCCTGAGATCCCTTATCGTGGCAAACCTGTTTGAGCCAAAAGCAGGCAGTGGAGGAATTGAGTACGCCTAGGAGTCGTAGATAGTCATCCTCGGTCGCCCTATCCGGGAGTTTGATCACTGGAGCTGACTGCTTGAATACCTTCCCGCCTCGATCGAGCGCGAACTGATTGTGCGTAGCCACGAAGGCAAAAGTAAGTGACAGGGGTGTTGTCAACTTTTCGCGATATAGCTCTCCGAACTCATACCATCTCAGTGTGTGGATCTCCTCCACGGGTCGCCCAAAACGCTTCCGTCTCTGCAGAATTCTACGGTTTGGCCAGAACCATTTTTCTAGCCCAGCATTCTGTGCAATATCCTTAGGATTTAGGCAGTCGTCATAGGGCCAGATTGTCCATGTGGATAACTCAATTGCGTAGTTTCGAACTTGATCGCCCTCGACCATTGGTCGTAGCTGGCCGACCTCTCTGTGACGGCCAGCTAGATCTTGAGGCGCAAAGAATGCGTCATCTTCGGCTGTAATCGCCACGAATCCAGTTGCCTGCGCCGTGTCTCCCAGGAGAGTCGATTCCCTCGTATTTACTTGCGTCATGAGGGCTGATGCTCCACCGCCGGACAGAGACCAAGGGTAGCTCTCAAGCTGAGTGCGCTGAAGGTCCCTGATTGAGACGAATTCAGTCTCGACTGGCGGGTCGCCTAGGTTACCCGTATTTTCTACAATGGATCGCCAGACAAGGCCCTTCGCTGGTTCCGTGGGTTGGGAAGGCTCGCCACGCACGCCGAGAACCCCTCGGACTGTGGAGAGTCGGTTCCGATCTCTGTTCTTGCCAGCGAGGATCACAGTGGGGGTGCCGTGGCCGGGAATAAAGGCGCCGGAGGTGTCGACGACATGAGTCAGATCGACCTTGTTTCGAAGAAACTCCTCTATGAGCTTTCTGCCGAACTCGCGTTTCATGAAGGAGTTGGATGTAATCTGCCCTACATAGCCAGGGCGCCGATCGTCTTGTATTGCCAGCCGGAAAAATAGCTCGGCGAAAGGCACGGACAGTGCATACTTGCCTGCGCAGTATGCGTAGCGGTCCCGGTATACAATGTTCAGCGCCTTATCTTTAACGGTGATGTAAGGCGGGTTGCCGACCACCACCTGGTACTGGTTGTAGTGCAGGATGCCGAGATAGTGGTGTAGGTCTTCCCAGGCGTACTGGTGATCGCTGAGAGGGTCGGCGTCGTCGAGGGTCAGTTGACGACCACCATCCCCGCCGTAGATTAGAGAGTCTCCGGTGCCGATGCGCAGTTGGAGGGCGGGAGCTTCTGGAACGTCTAGGCTGGTGATTTCGCAGGCTTTTAGCGCGGCTGCCGTCAGGCGAAACTTGGTGATGGCCGTGGCTGCTGGGTTGATGTCGACGCCGTGGATACTGTCGAGCACCTTTTGAACACGGACGCGAGGGTCTAAGCCAGGGGCGTGCTCTGTCCAGGCATCCAGGAGACGGCCGAAGGCGCCTAGGAGGAAGTGGCCGGAGCCGCAAGTTGGGTCTATGAGTTTGAAGCCCTCGAGGCCGAAGTCGTCCAGGGCTGGGGTGAGGGTTAGGTCGAGGATGAATTCTTCGACGAACTCTGGGGTTTGTAGTAGGGCGTAGCGTTTGCGGATGTCTTCGGAGAGGTCCTGGTAGAGGTCGCCGAGGAAGCGGGTGTCCAGGGTGGGGGAGTGGAAGGGGAGGGCGAGTCCTATGCCGGAGGGGTCGCGGCGGCGGAAGTTGGCTATGAGGGCGTCGGCGGCGTCGGCGGAGATGTCCCACCACCAGACGAAGTCGGTGTCGGGGAAGAGGCCGTGGCCGGCGCGGGTGGAGCGGAGCCATCTGAACGCCTCGCGTAACCACTCGCGGGAGGACAGCCGGGGGTTGGCCGCGATCCAGGCTTCCTCGGCGTCGGCGGCGGCCGTGGTCGCCCTACCCGACGCGGTGTCAATCGTCGGCCCGCCCACCTCGTTGTCGGTAGTCGGCCCACCCATCCCGTTGTTGGTGGCCCCACCTATCCCGTTGTCGGTAGCCGGCCCGCTTACTCGATGGTCTGTGGCCGGTCCACCGGCCTCGTTGTTCGTGGTGTGCCAGTCGGTCCCGTTGTCGATGGTGTGCCGGCCGGTCGCGTTGTCAGTGGTCGACGCATCGGAGTCGTAGTCGGCGGAGGCGATCCAGCGGTGCGCGGTCAGGTCGTTGTCCTCGCAGAAGCGGACGAAGACGCAGGCGAGCACCCACGAGCTGGCGGCCTGCGCGGCCTGCGCGGTGAGCCAGGAGTTCCAGGTCTCGGCGGTGCGGCCGATGGACGTGGCCTTGGCGTGCATCTCCCGGAGTCGTTCGCCGATCTCCTCGCGCTCCTCGGCCTGTGCCCGCAGATCGGCTTCCAGGAGACGAGCCTGTCTCTGAAGATCCTTCAACATCTCCGCAGAGACCACAGACATCGGCGAATACCCCTCGTCAGGCGGTACGCACTCAGGACCGACCAGAGAAACGCACCGGAAGCTCAAGACTCGAAGCCAGAATCTTGCCTTACCAGCGCCTGTGACCAGCGGGTATTTCCAGATTGATACATGAATGAAAGCTCAACTACCACGTGACGTGACAGGGCCGACGTTATCGCACTGACGCTCGAATTCTCGAATGTGAGGCTTGAGCCGTTATCACCCAATTTCGGCATGTCTGAGTGTGTGCGATGCCCTGAGTTCGTTTGGGCGTGCATGGATCCTGATATCGGTCGGCCCCTATACCTGGCGCAACGGGATGGTCTTCGCTCAGGCCGACCGGCGTCCAGCTACTCATGCGCTCTGCGGTCTTGTGTCTCCGGTCCGAACACTCGTTCGGTCAGTTGGGAACCGGAGCGTCCAGAGCGCTTCGATAGTCGCCGAGGGCGGGCAGGTCGGCGCGCTTCTCGATTGGGACCGTGTCGAGGACCATGCGGGCCGTGTGAAGGATCATGTGAGTGAGGTAGGTAGGTTCAAGCGTAGCGATGACCTGCGCGGCAAGCTGGAGGCCCTCGTTGTGGCCGCCTTCGTTGCTGAGATGGATGGCCTCGTGCAGGCGCACGTTCGCCTGGTCTTGGTATCCCATTGAGGAGGCAGCCCTGTCACGTGCCTCACGAGCTGCTTCGCTGGTGCCGCTGAAGGAGTGGACCCAAGATGTGGTGAACCACATGGAGCCGGGGTTCCAGCCGAACTCTTGCCGGTTGACGGATCGTCCGGCCAGTTCATGGAGACGATTCAGGCGTTCGAGGGCCTTTTCTCGATGACCGCTGACAGCGAGTGCTTGTGCTTCCGCGCAGACTGCTCCGATGAGCCCGGGGGTGACACGCTCGCCGGCGAGCTGCTGAGCTTTGCGGGAAAGAAGGAGTATCGACTCCGTGGCGCGTGGGGTGTAGAGCCCGAAGACGGCTTCGCTGCCACGAACCCACACCTGCATGTCTCGATCGGGCGAGGCGTCGGCGGCGTGACGGGCGGTCGTCCACCAGCGCCTGGCCGCTCCGTACTCACCCAGCCGGGTCAGGAGGTTGCCCTGAAGACACGAAAGCCAGGCCGTGATTCGGTGGAGTTCGCCGGCCTGTGCGGGGGTCGCGTTGGCGAGCGACCGCTGGACGGCGAGTAGGTCTACCAGGAGATCGTCACGCACTTTCGCGGGCGGCTGGTTGTTGACGGCGTAGAGGTGATGGGCACAGACGGCCTCCCAGTCATCGATGGTGTGGCCTTCGGACGTTTGGAGGGACTGTTCGAGGAGCTGGCGAATCGGCTCACCGGCGCCGAAGATCGGAGCCTGGGCCAATAGTCCAAGTGTGGCCAGCTGAAATAGGTGTCGGCGTTCCATATCGTCTCCGTGAAGGAGTGTGCTGCTGCCGTTTTCACGGTAACTCTCGGTAGCCCGGTTTGTCGTGGACGCCAGGTCGTCGATGGGGCAATGTCCGAGGCGTTGCACCACGGGCCACAGGGTTTTCAGCTGGCCGTCCGCGTGTAGGGCGTCGTCGATGGATTGCACGCGCAGGCCGGACTCCGGGAGGCTTTCGCCGCGTTCGATCGCGCCCAGCATCGAGGGCGAGTAGCCCGTTCTGATGGACAGTTGGGCGACGGTCAGCGGCTCGCCGACGCGCAGTTCGTACGAATCGCGTAGGTCGCGGATGAGCGCCCCGAAATAGTGCGCCATCGACCTGTATCGGTCCGTGCTCTTACGTGGTGCGGGCATGCCGTTTCACCTCCGGGGGACGCCGGAATCGCCAGCCGATCACCGAAGTAGATCAGCTCTTGCTCCGGACGGGACCTACCACGAGCCTCAAGGTAACTCTAAATGATGGACCAATTACAGAGCGCCAGTTCTGAAACTCGGTCCCGATCCGATCAGGAGTGCGATTCATGCCCCACCGCGAGCCCCCCACGAGCAGTGGACGTCCTCGGCTCCGGGAGACCTCCCGGTGACCGGCACGGAGACCCACCACCGGGACCCCTCCGGCCGCGCCCAGCCGTCCGACCGTCCATGCGGTTCGGCCCGTTCGGATTCCCCGCAGCGTTCCGGCCGCCCGGCCCGGACGCGCCGCCCGTCCACCGGCCGGCACCGTCACGGCCTGGCGGCGACCGTTCCCGACCGGCGTGAGTGGGACACCGCCCAGAAGGCCAGCGCCGCTCAGCTCGACCTGCTCGAACCCGGCTGGCTGGTGCTGTACGGTTCGTACTACCGCCGCTTCTACGCGATCGCCTGTGTGAACACCGTCGCCGAGCGGTTGGTGGAGGCGTCGGACCCGGACGAGCTGCGCGCCCTCATGCGCCAAGCCGAGGCGCGTCCGCACCGGAAGAGCCAGGCGCGGACCAGCCAGGCCCTGGCGAGCCGGATGCGAACGGGTCAGCGCCCGGCTGGCCAGGTCCGGGCCATCGGGGACCCGGCGGCCGGTAGACCCGTGGCCGCGCACGGCATCGGTGGTCCGGTGACGTCGGTCGGCGGGTGGTGGCAGGCGTGATCGCCGGGTCGCTGTTCGGGATGCCCGAGCGTCAGGTCGATAGGCATCGGGGTGCGCTCGGTGGCCTCGCCAAACAACTGGAGCCCCTCGGTCTACGCTGCCGTCCCGTCGAACGACTGCGCCTCGGCATGGAGGGGTGGTATCGCAAGCCCGAGGTGCTGCCGCCCGAGCTGGATGTGTATGGCGGCGGACGCCTGATCGCGACCGTCACCGTGGCCGGCGCGCCCCGCGACGGCGAAGCCTCGTTCCTCGTAAGGGAACCAGGTGCTCTGCCCGTCGGGGCCCGGGGCGCCGACGCCGTCGCCTCGGCCGTCCGCGACATCGCCACCGCCCGGACCGAGGCGGCACCGGAGCCGGGCCGTTCCCGCCCTCGCGAGTCGGACCCGTGAATCCGGCCCGCTAGGACCGGGTTCTTGCAGAGGTGCGCCCGGCGACGGGTCAGGAGACGGCCTCGTCGCGAGGCCGGGTGATCCAGGTGGTCGAGAGCCGTAATGCTCCGAGCGCGCCGGGCGCAGGCCGGCCGTCGATGGACGGAACGCCGTCCTGTTCGACCGGGAGGAGCAGCCAGCGGGCTGCGGGGCGGGCCGTCGCCTGGTCGGCGAGGCGCTCCAGCACCGCGAGCCGGTCGTAACGGGCCAGCGGGGCGGCCTCGACGATCAGCAACGGACGGGTCTCGGCCTCCAGCCGCGACTCCAGGGACGCCGCCGCCATCGCGACGAGAGTCCGCAGGTTGGCGGCGTCCTGGGGCGCGGCGTCCGGGCGGTCGCTGCGCAGTACGAGCGACCAGTCCACCTGGTGCTCCTCCGCCTCCCGCCGCATGGCGGCCAGCAGGTCGGCCGTGACGTCGACCGGCGTGACCCCGAATCGCTCGGCCAGAGCCGCCGCGGCCCGCGCGTGGAAGCGCCAGTCGACGGCGAGGGTGACGAAGGCGTGTTCGGCGATCGACCGGGTCAGGCGTTGCTCGAAGGCGGCCAGATTCCGGTCCCTGCCGACTCCTCCGAGTCGTGTGACCGAGGTCTGGCCGTGGCCGGTGGCGAGGCCGCTCGACGCGCGGTCGCGCGGCAGGTAGCGGCCGTCGCTGAAGACCAGCGGCACCTCGGCCACGCGCAGCAGGGCGTCGAGCCTGGGCCGGTCGGGAAGCTCGCCCACCTGCGGGTACCTGGCCCGGACGCGAGCCCTGAGCTGGTCGACGTCGAGCCCGTGCCGGACGACGGCCAGCGACGAGGCGAGCTGGCGCAGCGCCCGCACTGGGTCCAGGCCGGCCGGGTAGACCTCGCCGCGTCCGTTGGCGGCGGCTCGCTCCGACGCGGCGGCGGCCAGCGCGGCCAGCCGTACGGGGGACAGGGGGGCCATGCCCGGCGCGAGCCGTACCTCACGGAGTCGCGCCTCGCAGTGCGCCGCGGACGGCAGCGACTCCTCGGCGGCGAGCTTGTCGGCGGCCCGTCCGAGGCGGACCGCGTAGTCGAGCAGGTCGGTGCCGGGGACGGCCTCCGGGTTGTCGGGGACCTCCAGGGCGAGGATGACCGTGCCGAAGCAGCGCCGCGTCAGCAGCCGGGCCTCGGCTCCGCGGTCGCCCTCGACGTCCACGACGGCGCGGACCAGACCGAGCGCCCGGCTCAGCCGCTCACGCCCGTCCGTGAGCGACCCCCGCGCGGTCAGCAGCGACTCCGCCACGTCGGACGCGGCGACGACCCCGCCCGCCTGGGACACCAGGTCGACGATCTCCGTCCGCACCTCGGTCAGCGCCCGGTTGCGCGGCCAGCTCTTGCGGGTCTGCGGCGCGATCTGCCCGACGCGACCCGCGGTGACGCCGTGGAGCTGCGCGATCTCCGCCTGGGTCGGCCATATCAGCAGGCCATGGTCGCCCGCGAAACCGAGATAGGTGCGCATCACCGCCGACGCGGACGAGTCCGCCCTGCCGGTTTTCGGCAGGAGGGAGGTGAGGACGCCATCGACGCTGTGCAGGGGGACGTCGATCGGCTCGGTCGGCGGGGTGGCCGTCTCCCCGGGCCGCAGGCGGGCACGCCACTGCTTGGCGCGGCGGCGGACCTCGCGGCGCGTCGGCTCCGACACTCCCGACAGGCGGGCGATGTCGAACGGAGAACGGGCGAGCAGGTCCGCCACAGTGCGGACATCCACGCGGTGCAAGGCGTCCACGGCGCGGGGAGTCAGCCCGGCGGCGGCTATCGGGGTCTCCAAGGTGGCGGCGGCGGCCCGCTCGTCCAGTTCCTCACCGGCCACCGGCTCGGCGGCGCCGGGCGCGGGGACGTCACCCGCCGCGGGAGGCACGGCCGCGAAGATCGACCGCCACTCCGTGTGCATGCTCTCGATCGTGTCGTGGCGACTCTTCGGATCGCGGGCCAGCGCCTTCGCGAAGAAGCGTGACAGGCCCTCGCCGACGGTCGGCTCGAACAGCGCAGGGTCGATCGTCACATCGCTGCTGATCACGGCCGGGTGGCTGCGGTTGCCCTCGCCGTACTCGGGGGTCTGGCCCGTGGCCATCTCGTACAGCGTGACCGCCGCCGCGTACCTCTCCGCCGCCGCGTCGAAGCGCGGGCGGTGGATCCGGTCGAAGAACGGGTCGAGGTAGGGCGCCGTGCCCACGCCCGTGTGCTCCAGGGGAGCGCGGGAAAGCGAGAAGTCGAACAAGGTGAGGTGGACCTGACGGCTCTTGCCCAGCTCGCGGAACGCCAGGTTGTCCGGCTTGATGTCCCGGTGGTTCACCCCGGCCAGGTCCAGGGAGACCAGGATCTCCAGCAGGTCCTTGCCCCAGCGCTCCAGCAGGTCCAGGGACAGCCGTCCCTCTCGCTTGATCATCGCCGCGAGGCTCTCGCGCCCGGCGTCCTCCAGCAGCAGCGCCGTACGGCCCCCGACGACGAGCGGGCCTTCGAGGAGCTGGGCGATCCGGGTGTCGCGGGCCTGCGGCAGCACCTCGGCCTCGTCGAGCAGCCGGCGCCGCGCGGCGTCCTCGTCCAGCGCGACCTTCAGCACCGCTTCAGCCCGCTTCGGCGCGACCTCGCGGGACTCGCCACGGACGGTGTCGCGGTTGGCGTCGTGGCCTGGCAGACGCCGCTCGTCGCGGACGAGCAGCGCGAGCGCCGTCGAGCCCTGGTCCAGCCGTTGCAGCACCTCGAACCGCGTGGGCTCGTCGTCGGTGCCGATGCGCTGGCCGGGCTTGGCGTCGAACGGGTCGACCCGCTCGGCCGCCTCCTCGGGCTGGGACAGCTCGGCGACGAGCTTGGTGAACTCGCGGACGAAGTCGCCGACCGACTGCAGGCGAAGGTCGGTGTCCCCGGCCGTCGCCTCCCTGACGAGGTTCACCATGGCCTGCGGCGCGCCGTCCATGGCCGCGCTGATGTCCAGGCCGCCCGACTGGGCGAGGATCTGCTGCAACGCCTCGCCGCTGTCCGCGGGAGGCAACCCGGTGAAGATCATGTACGCGAGCGCGCCGAGGCCGAACACGTCGGCCAGCACCGGGTCGGCGTCCTGCTTGTGCAGGGTCTCCGGGGCGAGGAAGCCGCGCACGCCGGTATCGGTGAGGTCCTCCAGCGTGCGGGTGCCCGGCACGTACGACCCCTGCGTGGCCGGGGGCATGCGCAGGGCGGTGTGCCAGTCGCGGACCCGGACGCCCAGCCTTTCCTGCGCCATCGGGCGGACGAACACCGACCGGGGGCTGAGCCGCCGGTGGACCAGCTTGCGCCGGTGCGCGTAGCCCAGTGTGTCGGCCAGCGCCCGGACCAGGTCGAGCTGGTTCTCGATGGTGAGGCCGTTGGGCCTGGCGGCCAGGAAGTGGTCGAGCCGGACCTCGGACGGGTCGTGCGCGAACACCACGGCCGGCCCGCGCTCGTGCTCGTAGAACTCGATGGCCTGCCCGATGCCCGGGTGGCTGACGTTCTCCAGGATGCCGAACTCCCGGCGGGCGGCCCGCAGGCTCGCCATCTTCTCCTCGTCGGACGCACGGGCGTTGCGGATGTAGAACCGCACGCGCCGCACCCGGTCGAGCGCGGTGTGCCTGGCCAGGTAGTCCTGCCAGCCGGGCCCCTCGGCGAGCGGGTTGTCGTCCAGCAGCAGGTTGCCCACGGTGCGATGCCTGACGCTGCGCCGCACGCCCGCCCGTTCGATCACCTTGGCGAGCTGTACGGATCGCTGGCGATCGACCAGGTCCCGGCTGTCGCGCGGCGGGCGGGCGACCAGGTCGGCGAGCAGTTCCTCCAGACCCGCCGGGCCCTGCCCGTCGATCCGGTAGACCCCGGCCCTGCCCCGGTCGGTGAGCTGGACCTGCGCGCCCGGCTGGTGGAGCACGACCCCCGCGTGCACGAAGGGAACGCGGGTCGCGCCCGAGACGTCGACGAGAAGCTGTTTGAAGTGCTTGGCCTTGAGGTCGGTGAGAAGCCGCGGGTTGTCCTCCGGGCGCCGGTTGTGGAACCAGGTCTGGTGATCACCGCTGATCGTCCCCGACCAGTGCTTGAGCTCCAGGAGATAGATGCCCGCACGCCCGATGACCAGCAGGTCCACCTCGTACTGACGCCCGCTCCGCGTGGTGAACGTGAAGTTCGACCAGGCGCGGTAGGGGTCGGTGTCGGGCAGCAGCTCGCGGATCGCGGCCAGCCCGCCCTGCTCATGGGCATACTCGGACGGCGTGACCTCCACCCAGCGCTTGTTTCCGGCCTCCACGCCCACCTCAGCTTTCTCGCCGAAGCCGAGAGTCTAAACGTCGGCCCCCGTCTGCCACAGACCAATCATGTCCCGATTCGGTCGCACACTCCGCGCCATGTCAGAAGAAGAGCCCTCAGGGGTTGCCGAGAAGGTTCTACGATGGGGTCTCTGGGACGCGGGGGAAGTGTCGTGAACGTTGGGGCAGCGTCCACTCAGCGGGCGTGCGGCTCGTGAGAGGGCCCGGCCTCCTCAACGTAGAGAACGGAGCGGCCGAATCCGGTGCGACTGAACAGCTTCACGGTTAGCGGATTTCGTTCGCTCAGTGATGTCCGAGATATTCCTATTAGTGCCCCTACCATCCTCGCCGGGCACAATGACGGCGGAAAGAGCGCCGTGCTGGCCGCGCTGGGCTTCCTCGTCGGGACGTACAAGCTGACCGAGGAAGACCGCACGTACGACATGCCCAGCGGACCGGGGGAGGCGGCGCTCCCTGATCCACCTCGATGCGAGTCGACGGAGGTCCAGGGAGAGTTCACTCTGGACGAGGGGGAGCAGGCGACCTTCGGACTGCCGGAGACCGTGCTCATCCGCAGGAGGGCGGGTGAAGACCTCGACTCGCATCTCGAGTGCTGGATGCCCGTTCCGCGCGACGAGCGGCTCCGAGACCTGTCGCAGTACAGGGTGGCCGACCTGAAGCCTTTGGCCAAGGAACTGGGCCTCAGCGCGCCGAGCACGAGGCGGGGCGACCTGGAGCAGGTTCTCCTCGCCTACGCGCGTGAGAACTCCGACTCGCACGGCTGGGTCGCGGCGCCCTCCGCCCTGTACAAGCGCATGCCCCGCGTCCTCTCGTTCGGCGGCAAGTCAGAAAGGCCGGACGACGCCGTCAGGTCCGCGCTGTTGGGGCGCTTCCAGACGCACATGGACGATGACCACCTGCGGGGGCAGGTGCAATCGCTGGAGACGGTCGTCAAGGACCGTCTCCGGACCGACGCGAAGTTGCTGTGTGACCACATCAAGACGCGTTGCCCGGACCTCACCGACGTCTTCGTCGAGCCAGAAGTGTCGTTCACTCACGGATTCCAGGGCGCTCCGCTGCGCATCGCGCGGACCTCCGGCCAGCCTGTCAGCCTGGACCGGTCCGGCCTGGGTAGCACGCGCCGGATCTCGCTGGCCATCTGGGAGTGGACCAGCGAACTGCTCACCGAAGAAAGCCGCGAGTGCGAGACGGCGGCCCAGGGGGAGGACGAAGAGCCGACGCAGGGACCGCTCCACACCATCGTGATCTATGACGAGCCGGACACCCATCTCGACTACGGACACCAGCGGAAGATCATGCGGCTGATCCAGGAACAGAGCGCGATGCCCCGCGTCAACGTGATGGTGGCGACGCACTCCATGAACCTGATCGACGGGGTCGACATCTCCGATGTCGTGCACCTGAAGCTGCAGGACGGACGTACGGTCGTCGAGCGACTCGGCGCCGATGGTCATGAGGCCATCGACGGACACCTCCGGCAGATCGCGGCCGCTCTGGGCCTGCGCAACTCTGTGCTCCTGCACGAGAGGTGCTTCCTGGCCGTGGAGGGCGACACCGAGCAGCGCGCGTTTCCGCTGCTCTTCCGCCTGTCCGAAGGGTTGTCCCTGCAGTCCGCCGGCATCGCGTTGTGGGCCTGCTTCAACAACGTGGGGGCGCTGCACCTCGCCCGGTATCTGGTCGCCCACAACAGGTCCGTCATGCTGGCCATTGATGCGGACAGCCGGAACGCGACAGGGGGCCTCTTCAAGCAGGCGCGCCTGGAAAGCTTCTTCGGCAAGGATGTGGCGAAATATGTGAAGTTCCTCGCCGAGGATCGAGGAATAAACGAGTTCGAGGAACTTTTCACCGATGAGCAGTGGGCCGAGGTGGCGAACCAGATCTGGCCCAAGGATGGCGAATGGCTTCCCAACGAGTTCGCTTCCAAGCGGGGAGCGGGTAAGTTCAGCTCAGCGGTTCTGGAGATGCTGGGTGTGCAGAGCGACCGTGGACCTAAGGGCAAGCCGGACATGATGTACGATTTCGCGTTGGCATTGAAGGAGCCCGAGGATGTTCCGCCGGCGCTGAGAGAGATGTTCGCCGAGCTCAGGGCACTAGCAGACTGACCACCGCGCCATTGACGGCGTCATTCGGCTTCGTTTGTCGCCGACGTGCACGCATGCGCTCCTTACGCTGTTCCGAGGTGGGCTCCACCCATTGGTGCCAACCCACGGATTCCTTCCAGCGCTGTAGATGGTCACGTGCTTCCACGCCGCACCATCGGCACCCGTTCGGTGGGGGGATGGGCAGGTCAGAGCCTTGAGGTTCTGTGGGCATCTCTCCTCCTCCACCCTGCATTCTTCTCCACCGGACCGACATTTCTGAGGGCATACTTACCCTCCAAGAGTCACGTGATGCGTACTGTCTAGGGTGCGGGCCCCTGCCAGGAGTTCGCGAGGCTCCCCGGGCCTCGGTAGGCATCGTTATCTACACCGCCGTGCCGGATGCCAAGGGGACGCCGGCATGGCGGAACCGCCCAGCCTGCGCTGGCGAACATGCCGCCGAACTGCGTGCCAAGGCATAGTGGAGATCTTGCTTTGACACCGCCACGGTTCTACTGCGCGATGGCCACCATGAGTTCGCCGGCCGTCGGGCGGTTGTGAGGGTGCTTTCCCAGGCAGGCGGCTACGGGAATGTGAGTAAACGCGTGGACAGCGCGGTCACAGCGCTTCAGCGGTAGGTCAGGTGTGTCCGTCAAGGGTGGCTCCTGTGGGGGGCGAGCGCGGCCCGTCGGATAGGGGGACATGATCATCGCGCTCTGCCGGGCGGTGCGGATGCCGCCGGAGATGTACGCGATCCGCGGTGACGTCGCGCGCGGGGATGTCGTCCGGCGCATCGCAGGTGCGGCTTGTCCCCCATGCGAGCTACCGGCGAGTGTCCACCACGCGGGGACGATTCCAGACCGGCGAATCCCTAGCGTTTCCCGGTGTGGCGGCGGCGCGCCGTCGCGGAGTCCTCCCACGTCAAGGAGTCGTCATGCGGTTGTTGAAACAGCTCGTGCCCGTCGCGGTGGTCGCCTTCGCCGGCAACGCGGTCGTGGGGGCGGTGCAGGGGAACGCGCTTCTGACGCTGCTGCTCGGCGTGGCGACGGCCGTGGCCGCCGTGCTCGTGTACGCGCGGGTGGTGCGGTGGTCCGAGCGTCGGGCGCCGATGGAGGTGGCGGCGGAGGGCGCCGCGGGCGGCATCGCACGAGGGACGCTGGTCGGGGTCGCGCTGTTCGCGGCCGTCATCGTCAACATCGCTCTCGTGGGGGGCTACCGGGTCGACGGTTCCGGTTCGCCGGCGGGTGCGGCCGGGCTGCTCGGCGTCATGGCCGCCGTCGCGGTGACGGAGGAGCTGCTGTTTCGCGGCATCCTGTTCAGGATCGTCGAGGAACGCTTGGGAACGTGGCTGGCGCTGGCGCTGACCGGGGTGCTGTTCGGCCTGTCGCACCTGTTCAACGAACATGCCAGCTTGTGGGGCGCGATCGCCATCGCGATCGAGGCAGGCGGCATGCTCGCCGCCGCCTACGCCGCCACGCGCACCCTGTGGGTGCCGATCGGCGTGCATTTCGGCTGGAACTTCGCGGCGGCCGGCATCTTCGGCGCCGAGGTCTCGGGCAGCGGGACGCCGGAGGGGTTGCTGCACGGCGTGACGTCGGGTCCCGCCCTGCTCACGGGCGGTGAGTTCGGGCCGGAGGGGAGCCTGTACGCGGTGGTGGCCGGCCTGCTGCTGACGGGCGTGTTCATGTGGATGGCCCATCGGCGCGGCACCATGGTCCCGCTCCGGCGCCGCGCGACCGTTACGCTCGCCGAATGACCCATCTACGACGGCTCACCGACCTGTGGCGGCGGTGTGATGTCGTGGTCAGGGATCTGCCGCTCGGGCTGCTGCTGGCCGTCGCGTCGCTCCTGCCGGCGCTCCACGGCAAGGGGACGCAGGTCGGCGACCTCCCGGCCCGCCCCTTCGACGCGCCGGCGCTCGTGCTGATCGCTCTGGAATGCCTTCCGCTCGCCGTGCGCCGGCGGTGGCCGGCCGCGAGTCTGGCTCTGGTGTCACTCGGCTTCGTCCTCGACCAGCTCAGCGCCTACCACGTGTTCGCGAGCAACGCGATGCTCATCGCGCTCATCAGCGCGGGCGCCCACCTGGAGCGCCACCGGCGTGTCACCGTGGTCGTCCTGTCCATGGCGTACGTGCCGCTGGCGCTCGCGCTCGGCCGGCTGGGCGCGACCGAGAGGCCGGAAGGGTACGTGGTGTTCTACCTGGCCCTGGTCCTCGCGTGGGGCATCGGGGCATGGGTGCGCTCCACGCGCGCCGCCGAGGCCGAACGCCGTCGCCACGTCGCCGAGACCACGCGCACCGCCGAACGCACCCGGATCGCCCGCGAACTGCACGACGTCGTCACCCACCACGTGACGGCGATGGTCGTGCAGGCCGAGGCCGCGCGCTACCTGGCCGCCGCCCCCGACCGCTTCGACGCGGCGCTGGGCAACGTCGCCGACACCGGCCGGCGGGCCATCACCGACCTGCGGCACATGCTCGACCTGCTCAAAGCCCCTCACGACACCGACGCCGGCATGCCTTCCGCCGGTGAGCTCCACACCCTCGTGGAGCGGACCCGCCAGGCCGGGCAGCCGGTGGACTTCTCCGAGGAGGGGACCCCGGCGGAATCGGCGGGCAGCGCCGAGTTCGTCACCTATAGGGTCGTCCAGGAAGCCCTGACGAACGCCCTCAAACACGCCCGCGGCAGCCCCACCGTGGTTTCGGTGCGCTATGGCGAGAAGGAGATCAGCGTGGAGGTCGGCACCGGCCCCGGCATCGGCCCCGGGGCCGCCTCCCCTGGTGGGAGCGGGCGGGGTCTGGCCGGGCTCCGCGAACGGGTGGAGGCCCTGGGCGGCGAGTTCAGCGCCGACCGGCGGCCGGGCGGCGGCTTCCTCGTACGGGCCCGCATCCCCGCGGGGAGCCCGTCGTGACCGTGCCGATCCGGGTCCTGGTCTGCGACGACCAGGCGCTGATCCGCACCGGCTTCGCGACGATCATCGACGGGCAGCCCGACCTGGAGGTGGTGGGCGAGTGTGGTGACGGCCGCACCGCGGTGGATCTCGCCCACCGGCTGCGCCCCGACATCGTGGTGATGGACGTGCGGATGCCGGTGCTCGACGGCATCGAGGCGACCCGCCTGCTGGCCGGCGCCGGGGTGGAGCATCCGGTCAAGGTGCTCGTGGTGACCACGTTCAACCTGGACGAGTACGTCTACGAGGCGCTGCGGGCCGGGGCGAGCGGGTTCCTGCTCAAGGACGCCCCGCCGGCGCAGCTGCTGCATGGGATCCGCATCGTCGCGGCGGGCGCCGCGCTGCTGGCGCCGGAGGTGACGCGGCAGCTCGTCGGCCGGTACGCGTCGCGGATCCGCCCCGCCGAGGCCGCGCCGGAGCACGCCGCGCTGACGCCGCGTGAGCTGGAGGTGCTGCGACTGATCGCCGACGGCCGGTCCAACAGCGAGATCGCCGCCACGCTGGTGATCAGCCAGGAGACCGTCAAGACGTACGTGTCGCGCATCCTCACCAAGCTCGACCTGCGCGACCGCGTGCAGGCGGTGGTCTACGCCTACCGCAGGGGCCTGGTGACCTGACCCGCGGCCCGGCCGTCACCGCGGATCGTGAAGCGTCTGATCGACGGCCGCCTCGCTGGATGGATGGCGGGCGGTGATGCCGGTGAGGACGAGGTCGATGCCGGCGAGGAACTGTTCGCGGTCGTCGTGCCCGCGCATCTGCTCGGCGATGGCCCGGACGAACGGGTATTCGCCGGGGTCGAGGTCCTGCCAGGCCTTGGACGCGGTGTCGAGGAACCGGGTGCGGTCGGCTTCGGAGAGGGGGCGCTGTCGTCCCCGGTGTGCTGGGAGTTCTGCGTGGTGGCGCTCCGGCATCGGTGGTCTCCGTGCCCTCGGCGGGCTCGGCCGGCGGGGCGGGTCGCGTGGGCAGGGCGGTGGCGAGGACGGTGTCGGCCGCCGCGTCCAGCAACTCGTCCATGGTGCCGATGTGCCAGTAGATCGCGCCGGATCCGGTGGCCAGGCGGCGGGTCAGCACCCGGACCGTCAGGGCGTTCTTCCCCGCCACGTCCAGCAGTTCGACGGCGGTCTCCACGATGAGCTCCCGGGTGAGCACCTGCCTGCGTCGCGGTGAGCGAGGTTTCCGTACGGCCATGCTTGGAGCGGTGCTCCATAGTGCGACTGGGCTCTCCCTGAGCGGTCTTGACCGAAGGAGGCGCGACACGCGTGACGCGTTGTCACGCGGTCGTCGAAACAGCTGACGCTCGCCGCGTCAGCGTGTGGCGCGCCCGCCGTCGTCATCGGACGCCCATCCAACAATTCTCTGGTAGGTGGAATATGCATCAAGCGCGCAAATTACAAACATTGTTACGCCGCGTCCTGATTTTCGTGCTGACCACCGCGATGGTGATGTGCCTCGCTCCCGCCCTGCCGGCGCGAGCGGCCGACCGGGATGTCACCATCACCCTCAACGCCTCCGACCTCGGCATACCTCCTTCCGTGGATCCGGGACATCGTCCCGGAGATACAGGCGGAGATCACCGAGAACGGCGGGATGGGCGGCCGGCTCGCGATCCGCTTGGCTGACCTCAACGGTGACGGCAGGGCCGACTACCTCGACGCCGACCCCCGAAACGGCGCCACCCGAGCCTGGATCAACTTCGGCTGAGTGACACAGGCGGACACCGGGCAGTCGCTGCTCGGTGTCCGTCGCGGTGCTGGAATGTCCCCACGGGCCGTCGCGCTCCTTCCAGGGGTGGTGCGTCCCCGGGGCGACGAGTTGGAAAGGCCGCATCCGTCACGCCGCTGTTCCGGCCGAATGAAGCCGGACATCTTCCAGGGCATGTACCGGCGCCGGTAATGAGGTCGTCAGTCTCCTGCGGTGTCGTCGTGGTGGCGGACGGAGGTCAGGGTGGTGCGGAGGGTTTCGGCGGTGACCGGGGAGCCTGGGTCGTCCGGGGTGAGGGAGGTGCCGTCGGGGTTCTTGGCGTAGAGGGTGGCGTAGGCGGGGGTGTCGCGTTGGAAGCGGCGGCCTTCGGCCAGGGGGCCCGCGTCGACGGTGTCGAAGCCGAGGATGTCCAGGAGGGTGGTGACGGCGGCCTTGGCGGCGGGGTCGTCGCCGGCGATGGGGAGGGCGGAGCGGTCGGCGGCGCCCACGGGGCGGGCAAGGGCGGCCAGGTGCTTGAAGTAGATGTTGTTGAAGACCTTGACGACCCGGGACTCCGGCAGGTGGCGTTGGACCAGTTCGCTGGTCGTCGTCTGGTCGGAGTCCAGTTCGGGTATCTGTCCGTCGCGCTGCGGGTAGTAGTTGCCGGTGTCAAGGACGACCTTGCCCGCCAGCGCCTCCGCCGGGATCTGGCGGTAGGCGTGGAAGGGGACGGTGACCACGACCCAGTCCCCGGCGGCCGCGGCCTCGGCGGGGGTGGCGGCGCGGGCGCGCGGGCCGAGTTCCTCGACGAGGGAGGCCAGCGTGTGCGGGCCGCGGGAGTTGCTCAGCACGACGTCCAGACCGGCCGCGACCGCCAGTCGGGCGAGGGTGCCGCCGATGTTGCCACTACCGATCAGTCCCAGAGTCGTCATGACCGCGACAACCCGCCCCGGGCCGTCGTTATTCCTAGTCGTCCGGAGGGTTTCTCGACTGTCGTGAACCTTGGCCCTGGCTTGGTGTGCGGCCTGCAGTGGAAGCGATGGGGGGTTCAGGGGAGGGGTGGGGCTTTTCTGGCGGAGCCGCGGTAGTCGCGTACGGTGTAGCGCTGTTCGCTTTCGCTGAGTTTGGCGTGTGCGGCCTCGATCAGATCGATGCCGAGAGCGTCGGCCAGCCGGACGAGGTAGAGCATCACGTCGGCGACCTCGCCACGCACGCGGCCGGCGGCCTCCGGGTCCTCCATCACGGTGGAGGACTCCGAGGGAGTCAGCCACTGGAACTCCGCGAGGAGCTCGCCGGCCTCACCGGCCAGGGCCATGGCCAGGTTCTTCGGCGTGTGGAATTCTTCCCACTCCCTGGCCTGGACGAACTGCCGCAGCCGCTCGGCCAGGCCTTGAAGGTCGCTCATGCGAGCACGTTACATCTGGGAGCCCGGCGTCATGACGCCGAGGATGAGGGTGGCCGCGGCGAGGGCGAGGTAGGTGGCGGGGAAGGCCAGGTTGTGGAAGACGCGGGCGCGGAGGTGGATGCCGACCGCGCCGACGAAGAACAGGACGAGGCCGCCGGCGGCCACCAGCCCGAGGAACGGGACGCCGAGGAGGCCGAGGAGCAGTCCGGCGGCGCCGGCGGCCTTGAGGGCGGCGAGCACGGGGATGAACCGGGCCGGGACTCCCACCTCGGCCGAGTTCGCGAGGACGAACGGGGCCCGGAGGAAGTCGGCCACGGCGACTCCGGCGTTGGCGATGATCGTGATGATGGCGACGATGAGGTAGGCGGTGTGCATCGTTCGTTTCCCGTGTGAGCTGACAGGTCATTCCTGATGACGGCATACGCGCGGGAAAGGTGACCGGGGGAGGAGCGGTCGCAAGACGGACGCGGCCCCGTGTCGCGTCACAGCTTGCCGAGGGCCCGCGCGAGGATGGTGGCGGTATCGGCGACGGTCTTGTCGTCGTAGGGGGAGTCGGGGGCGTGGCGGGTCGTGTAGATGGCCATGATCATGGGGGCGCTGCCCGGCGGGTGGGCGATGGCGATGTCGTTGGCCGAGCCGTAGGAGGAGGACGAGCCGGTCTTGTCGCCGATCAGCCAGGTCTTGGGGAGGCCGGCGCGGATGCGGGCGTCGCCGGTCTGGTTCGCGCGGAGCCAGGCGTTCAGGCGGGCGCGGTCCCGAGGGGTGAGTGCGTGACGACCGGCGGGGGCGAACGAGGTCGCGGTGGTGAGTTTTCGCAGGGTGACGGCCATGGCGGCGGGGGTGGTGGTGTCCCGTTTCTCTCCGGGGCTCCACTGGTTGAGCTCGGTCTCCCAGCGGTCGAGGCGGGAGGTCCGGTCGCCGAGGGCGCGGAAGTACTTCGTCAGCCCGGCGGGGCCGCCGATCTGCTGCAGCAGCATGTTGGCTGCGGTGTTGTCGCTTCGGGTGATGGCGGCCTCGCACAGCCGGGCGACGGTGAGGCCGTCCTTCACGTGCTTCTCGGTGATCGGGGAGTTCGGCTTCAGTTCGGCCTGCGTCCAGTGGACGACCCGGTTCATGAGTCCGGGGTCGGACGTGCGGGCCTTGTGCAGGACGGCCGCGGCCGCCGTCGCCTTGAAGGTGGACAGCAGGGGGAAACGCTCGCCGGAGCGGTAGGCGAACGTCCTGCCGGTGCCCGTGTCGATGGCGTACGCGCCGATGCGGCCCTTGAACGACTTCTCCAGCGCGCGCAGGCGGCGGCGTGCGTCGGCCTCGCGCGAGGCGGCGGCCTGGGGACTCGCGAGGACGGACGGCGTGGCCGTTCCGGTGGGGGCGACCGTGGTGCGCGCCGAGGGTGTCGCCGAGGCCGGGGGCGCTCCGCACGCCGTGCCCGCCAGCAGGAGGGAGAGGGCCAGGCCGGTCGCCTGCAGAGCCACGGGGACGCGGCGGGGTGACGGGTCTCGCATTTCACTTCCTTCGCTCTCGACCGAACGGAGTGAAAGAAGGACATCAGACCGAAATGGCGATCGTCCAATATCGACGGTAGCCGGGTATTGATATCGGTCCCTGTATCGTCCCTGTTCAAAAGGTGGTTCCCTCACCTGTTCCGCACCGTTGTCCCGGTGGCCTGACCGTTCCTCCGGTAGGCCACCGTTTCCCCGGTCTGGTCGCCGGCTCGTCCGTCGGTCCGGTGTCGCGGCCGGATCTGCTGTCCCGGGGGCGCGGAAGGGGGGTCGCCTTCCGCGCCCGTCAGGGGCGTCAGCGGGTCTTGGCCGCGAGGCGTTCGGTCGGGAAGGGGGTGAAGGGGAGTTGCGTGAGGGCCTTCGGGGTGGAGGGGCCGCAGAGGGCTTGGAGGATGTGGGTGCCGAGGGCCAGGTCGATCGGGTGGTCCTTGATGTTTCCGTTCTCGTCGATGCGCTGGTACTTCATGAGGTTGATGCCGAGCGAGAGCTGGCGCGCGCCGTCGGGGCTGGACAGGGAGAAGGTGCCCGCGCCGATGACGGCGCCGTCGTGGCCCCAGAACCGGCCGCAGGGCAGGTCCTGGGCGTAGATGCCGAGGCCGTAGTGGAAGGTCTCGTCTCCGTCGGTGACCGGGACGGTGCGCAGCATCTCGGCCAGTTCGCGCTGCCCGAGCAGGTGGCCGCCGAGCAGCGTCCGGTAGAAGGTGTTCAGGTCGCTCATCGTGGAGACGACGGCGCCGGCCGTGGAGTACCAGGAGCTGTCGTAGACGCTGTAGTCGCGCGGCGGGTCGATCAGGCCGTAGTACGACTCGTACATCTTGGAGTGCGGCCCCGGGATGAACGGGGTGCGCGGGAACAAGGTGTTCTTCAGTCCCGCCTTGCGGATGACGTCGCGCGTGATGTACGTCGCGGCGTCGGTGCCGGTGACCTTCTCCAGCAGGAGGCCCGCGATGACGTAGTTGGTGTTGGAGTAGGACCAGTCCTTGCCCGGCTCGCCCGTGGCCGGCGCTTCGAGGCCGAAGCGCACCAGCTCTTCGGGGCGGACGGTGCGGAACCGGTTGTCGTCGACGCTCTCCGTGGACCCTCGGGTGAGGGAGGGGAACGCGCCGGCGATGTAGTCGCCGATGCCGCTGGTGTGGTTCAGCAGCATGCGGACGGTGACGGCCTGGCCGCGCGGGCCGGGCACCAGGTCGGGCAGGTAGCGCCCGATCGGCGCGTCCAGGTCGACCCGGCCCCGGGCGACCTGCTGGAGCACGGCGACGGCCGTGAAGGTCTTGGAGATGCTCCCCACCCGGTGCAGCATGCCGGGGGTGACCGGCCGTTTCGTCCGGACGTCGGCGACCCCGGCCGCGCCCTGCCAGCGCTCCCGCCCGTCGCGCACGCTGGAGTAGGTGCCGTACATGCCGGCCTCGACGACCGCGTCGAGGGTCCTGGCGAGGGCCTGCCGGTCGAGCGCGGTCCCGGTGGACACGGTCCCGGTGGACACGGTCCGGGCGGACACGGGCTGCGCGGTCGCGGTCCCGGTGGTCGCGGTCCAGGTCAGAATTGCGGTGCCGCCGGCGACTGCGGCGGTGACCGTCTTGCGGAGGGATAAGCGAGCGAACGCCATCGCGGATGTTCCTCCTGTGATCCGGATATTTCCGTCGCTTCAGAGCCTGGCAAGCGTTCGCGGGCCGCTCCTCCTCTTCAGGACGGATCTTTGCCGTCAACCGTCGTCGTAGCGTGAGCCGCCGAGTCAACCGGAAAAACCCCCGTGGACGGGGCATAATGCCGCTTCCCTCGCGTTCCGCTCATGGAAAAACCAGGGGAGCCGCTGATAGGTGCTGCTATAGCCTGACCCGAGTGACTTCGTCCTCTAGCCGTGCCGGGGTCGTCGGGGCGGACCCGTGCTGAGCCGGCTGTTGCGCACCCACCTACGGCCCCATTCGGCGGCGTTGACCGCCGTGGTCGTCCTCCAGCTCGTCGGCACCATCGCCGCGCTGTACCTGCCGAGCCTCAACGCCGACATCATCGACCAGGGCGTGGCCAGGGGCGACACCGGCTACATCCTGACCGCGGGCGGCTGGATGCTCGCCGTCTCGCTGCTGCAGATCGCCTGCTCGATCGCGGCGGTCTACTACGGGGCCAAGGTGGCGGCCGGGTTCGGGCGCGACGTGCGGTCGGCGGTGTTCCACCGGGTGGTCGGGTTCTCGACCCGGGAGGTCTCGCAGTTCGGCGCGCCGAGCCTGATCACGCGGACGACCAACGACGTGCAGCAGGTGCAGATGCTCGTCGTGATGACGTGCACCATGCTCGTCTCCGCGCCCATCATGGGGCTCGGCGGCGTCATCATGGCGCTGCACCAGGACGTCGGCCTGTCCTGGCTGATGCTGGTGTGCGTCCCGGTGCTGCTCGTCTCGATCGGGCTCATCGTCGTCCGCATGGTGCCGCAGTTCCGCGCCATGCAGACCCGCATCGACGCGGTCAACCGCGTGCTGCGCGAGCAGCTCACCGGCATCCGGGTCGTGCGGGCCTTCGTCAGGGAACGCGAGGAGACCCGCAGGTTCGCCGAGGCCAACAACGCGCTGACCGGGACCGCGCTGCGCGTCGGCCGGCTCACCGCGCTCATCTTCCCGACGGTGATGCTGATCCTGAACGCCTCCAGCGTCGCGGTCCTGTGGTTCGGCGCGGCCCGGGTGGACAGCGGCGAGATGCAGGTCGGCGCGCTCACCGCGTTCCTCATGTACCTGATGCAGATCCTGACCGCGATGATGATGGCCACGTTCATCTCCATCATGATCCCGCGCGCCGCCGTCTGCGCCGAGCGCATCGTGGAGGTGCTGGACACCGAGTCCTCCGTGCGCGCCGCCGAGCGTCCCGTGACGGGAGGACGCACGCGGGGCGAGCTGGAGATGCGCGACGTCGGGTTCCGCTACCCGGGGGCGGAGGCGCCCGTCCTTTCGGGTATCTCCTTCCACGCCACGGCGGGCACCACCACCGCGATCATCGGCAGTACCGGCTCGGGCAAGTCCACGCTGATCTCCCTGGTGCCGCGGCTGTTCGACGTCACCTCCGGCGCGGTGCTGGTGGACGGCGTGGACGTCCGCGAGCTGGAGCCGCAGATGCTGTGGACGCGCATCGGCCTCGTGCCGCAGAAGCCGTACCTGTTCAGCGGCACCGTGGCGAGCAACCTGCGGTACGGCAACCCCGACGCCACCGACGAGGAGCTGTGGGAGGCGCTGGAGGTCGCGCAGGCCCGCGACTTCGTCGAGGAGATGCCCGAAGGGCTGGAGGCCCCGATCGCGCAGGGCGGCACCAACGTGTCCGGCGGGCAGCGGCAACGTCTGTCCATCGCCCGTGCGCTGGTCAGCAGGCCCGAGATCTACCTGTTCGACGACGCGTTCTCGGCGCTCGACCTGGCCACCGACGCCCGGCTGCGGGCCGCCCTGCGCCCGCACACGGCCGAGGCCGCCGTCGTCATCGTCGGCCAGCGGGTGTCCACCATCGCCGACGCCGACCAGATCATCGTCCTGGACGACGGCGTCATCGTCGGGATCGGGACGCACGAGCACCTGCTGGACACCTGCCCGACCTACGTCGAGATCGTGGAGTCCCAGATGACCGCGGAGACCGCCGCGTGAGCCGGATCCGGGAAGAGGGGGCACAATGAGCGACCGGACCGTGACGCCCGCGCGTCCGAGGCCGCCCGCGGGCGGCGGTCCGTTCGGGCGGGGGCCGTTCGGGGGCGGGATGCCCGCGGAGAAGTCGATGAACTTCGGGCCGTCCTCCCGGCGGCTGATCGGCCGGCTGCGCCCGGAACGCCCGAGGATCCTCGCGGTGATCGCGCTCGCCGTGGTCAGCGTGGTCCTGTCCGTCATCGGGCCGAAGATCCTCGGCCACGCGACCGACCTGATCTTCAGCGGCATCGTGAGCAGGCGGTTCCCCGAGGGGACGACCGCCGAGCAGGCCGTCGCGGCCGCCCGCGCCTCGGGCAACGGCAATTTCGCCGACATGCTCGCCCGCATGCACCTCGTCCCCGGTCACGGCATCGACTTCGCCGCGCTCGGGACCACCCTGGCGTGGGCGCTCGGCCTGTACGTCGCGGCGTCGGTGTTCATGTGGCTGCAGGGCTACCTGCTCAACGACGTGACCCAGCGCACGGTGTACCGGCTGCGGGAGGAGGTCGAGGACAAGCTCAACCGGCTGCCGCTGAGGTTCTTCGACGGCCAGCCGCGCGGCGAGCTGCTCAGCCGGGTCACCAACGACATCGACAACGTCTCCCAAACCCTGCAGCAGACGCTGAGCCAACTGCTGACCTCGCTGCTGACCGTCATCGGCGTGCTCGCCATGATGATCTTCATCTCGCCGCTGCTCGCGCTCATCGCCCTGGTCACCATCCCCGTCTCGATGGTCGTCACCAGCATGATCGCCAAGCGGTCGCAGAAGCTGTTCGTCGCCCAGTGGGCGCACACCGGCTCCCTGAACGCCCACATCGAGGAGGCGTTCACCGGCCACGAGCTGGTCAAGGTGTTCGGACGCGGCCCGGAGGTCGAGGAGGTCTTCCGGCAGCGCAACGAGCAGCTCTACAAGGCGGGCTTCGGCGCCCAGTTCATCTCCGGCGTCGTCATGCCGACGATGATGTTCATCGGAAACCTCAACTACGTCGCCATCGCCGTCGTCGGCGGGCTGCGCGTCGCCACCGGGGCGATGAGCCTCGGCGACGTCCAGGCGTTCATCCAGTACTCCCGCCAGTTCACCCAGCCGCTCACCCAGGTCGCCTCGATGACGAACCTGCTGCAGTCGGGCGTGGCTTCGGCCGAGCGGGTCTTCGAGCTGCTCGACGCCGAGGAGCAGACCCCCGACCCGGCCGAGCCCGCGCTGCCCGCCGCCCGCCGCGGGCGTGTCGAGTTCGAGCACGTGTCCTTCCGGTACGACCCCGAGCGGCCCCTCATCGAGGACCTGTCGCTGGTCGCGGAGCCGGGGCACACCATCGCGATCGTCGGCCCGACGGGCGCGGGCAAGACGACGCTGGTCAACCTCGTCATGCGCTTCTACGAGCTGGACGCGGGGCGCATCACCCTGGACGGCGTCGACATCACCGCCATGCGGCGCGAGGACCTGCGGGGGAGCATCGGCATGGTGCTCCAGGACACCTGGCTGTTCGGCGGCACCATCCGCGACAACATCGCCTACGGCGACCCCGCGGCCACCGACGAGCAGATCCACGCGGCGGCCAGGGCCACCTACGTCGACCGGTTCGTCCGCAGCCTGCCGGACGGCTACGACACGGTGATCGACGAGGAGGGCGGCAACGTCAGCGCGGGCGAGAAGCAGCTCATCACCATCGCGCGCGCCTTCCTCGCCGACCCGTCCCTGCTCATCCTCGACGAGGCCACCAGCTCGGTCGACACCCGCACCGAGGTCCTGGTGCAGCACGCCATGGCCGCCCTGCGCGCCGACAGGACCAGCTTCGTCATCGCCCACCGGCTCTCCACGATCCGCGACGCCGACCTCATCCTCGTCATGGAGGCCGGGCACATCGTCGAGCACGGCACCCACGCCGAGCTGCTCGCCGCCCAGGGTGCCTACCACCGCCTGTACGCCTCCCAGTTCGCCGGCGCCCTCACCGCGGCGGACCCCTCGCCCGCCGCGGGGTGACGGACGGTCAGAAGCCGGGATAGGCGTCCGGGTCGGCGTGGCCGGTGGTGAGCCAGGCCGTGAGGTCGTCCGCCAGCGCCGTGATGGTGTCGCGGCCCTCCAGCCGCGACACCCAGCGCCGGGGGACCGCGGCCTCGCCGTGCAGCGCGCCTAGGATGTTGCCGCAGACGGCGCCGGTCGAGTCGCTGTCCCCCGAGTGGTTGACGGCGAGCAGCAGCGCCCGCTCGGCGTCGTCCTCATGCACCAGGGCGCAGTAGACGGCGATCGCGAGCGCCTCCTCGGCCACCCACGCGCCGCCGAGCCGCTCCACCGTCTCGGGGGTGGGGTTCCCTTCGGCGGCCAGTTCGACGGCGGCGTCGAGCGCGGCGGTCGTCTCGCCGTTCGACGGCTGCTCCGACAGCAGGGCGAGCGCGTCCCGCACCGCCCCGGCCAGCGTGCCGCCGTAGGCGACCGACGACACCAGGGCGGCGAACGCACCCGCGGCGAGATAGCCGGTGGGATGGCCGTGCGTGATCTGCGCGCACGCGGCGGCCAGCTCGAACGCCCGGCGGGGGTCGCGGAACGCCAGGCCGAACGGCGCGGACCGCATGACCGTGCCGCAGCCCTTGGAATCGGGGTTCACCGCGCCCGCCGCCCCGGGCGCGGCCGTCGCGCCGAGGTCCTGCCGCAGGCCCGACAGGCAGGCGTTGCCCGGCGCGCGCTGGTCGTACAGCCACTCCTGCTCCCGCAGCCGCCCGCTGCGCACCCGCCCGTCGGCGGGGGGCGGCGAGCCGTACCGCTGGGTGTCCAGCCAGCGAAGGTAGGCGTCACGGACGACGCTCACCTCGCCGTCCGGTTCCCCGGCGGCCGCGCGGACGCCGGCGCGGATCAGTCCTTCCACCGTGAACAGCGTCATCTGGGTGTCATCGGTGATGAGCCCGACCCGTCCCCGCCGGTCGTGGACGAAGTCGGCGATCCCGTCCTGTCCGTGTACCGCCCGGATGCCCGCGATGGAGTCGAACTCGATCGGCGCGCCCAGCGCGTCCCCCACCGCCCCGCCGATCAGACAGCCGCGCACCCGGCTGCCGAACTCCAGGCCGCCGACCATGTCTTCCACGATGATCCCCTCTCCGCCGGATAGAGCGACCGTAGCGGGATCGGAGGACGGGCGTGACCGGTCCGGCGTCACGGCTCAGCGGGACGGGGCGGGGACCCTGCCGATGCCGAGGGTGTTGGAGGACGGGAGGAGGCCCGACTCCAGGGCGGCGATGAGCAAGGGCATGACGAGCTCGGCGAGTCGCGCGCAGCGCTCGGCGCCGAGGGCGCGCCACGGGGCGAAGGCCAGGTCGTCGGTGATCCGCTCGATCGACTCGCGCAGCTCGCGGCAGCGTTCGGTCGCCGTGCCGTCGCCGTCCAGCATGCCGCGGGCGGCCAGCCGTTCGCACGCGGCGGCCCACTCCTCGTCCGTCCATCCCCGGCTGGCGAAGGTCTCCACCGGCGCGGCGCCGATCGCCGCGAAGGACACCAGCGCCTCGCAGGGGTCGAGGCCCGCGGTCAGCAGCGCGGCGACGTGCGCGTCACCCCGGTGCTCGCGCAGCACGGCGATGGCCTGCCACAGCACCAGGTGCGGCTCGTCCGGCCACGGCTGGGCGGCGTTGGCGGCCGCGAGCGGGCGGCCGGCGTGCGCGGCGGACTCGGCGGCCTCCCGGAGCAGTTCCGCGGCCTCGGCGATCCCCGGGTCCCGGAGCCTCTCCTCGCCCAGCAGCCCCCGGTACATGCGGTCGACGGCGCGCGGCCGGGCCTCCAGCACCCGCGCCGAGGACGCGACGGTCCAGGCGGCGGGGACGTGCTCGCCCACCATGCGCGGGCTGAAGCTGTAGAACGTGGACGCGACCAGTTCCGCGCCGGGCGCGCCGAGTGGCGCGGACCGCCAGGCGAAGTAGCTCGGCCAGCGGGTCGCCACGTCGAAGCCGAGCGCCGCCGCCTCGGCGAACACCTCGGGGGAGTACCAGAACGGCGCGTGCACGGGTTCGAGCTGGTGCCACATCTGCCGCGCGAGACCGGGATCCTGGGTCATCCTGATACAACCTTTCCTGCGAAGCACCCCTTCGGCGGGCGGAGTGCCGCTCGGCGTGCGCCTCCATGGTGTGGCCTGACCACGATCCCACGCCGCGCCGTGCGGAGCGGGCGGCCGGGGCCGTCAGTTCGCCGCGTTGGCGCGTTCCCGGGCCTGGCGGGCCTCGGCGGCGCTGTCGAGCAGGTACCCGACGGTGCGCCGCGGCGAGGCGTCGGCGGGGTGGTGGCGGAGCAGGTCCCGCCGGACCTCCTCGCCCTCGCCGCGCAGCACCCGCAGCAGCAGCGCGTCCTTCTGGTTCGCGGGCAGCGCGGCGATCCAGGGCGCCTGGTCGGCGGGCGTCTCCGCGGACGCCGCGACCGCGAGCAGGTCGGGGTCCAGGCGGAGGAACTCGGCCAGCGCCCGCTGCGGCTCCGTGAGCCTGTTCAGGCCGGACGGCACCGGGGGCTCCTGCTCGTCCTCGAAGTCCTCCTCGAACGCGTCCTCGTCCCGCTCCCAGGAGCCGACGGCCGCGAGCCAGGCCAGGTAGAGGGGACGCAGGTCGCCGGAGGCGAGCTCGGCCCGGACGCCCGTGACGGCGGACGACGATCCGCCGCCCGCCACGGCCCCGGCGCCCTTCCCCGGCTCGCCGGCGCGCGCGGTCCCGTTGACCAGGGCGGTCCCGTTGGCCGCGGCGGGCCGGGTGTCGCCGTCCTGGCTGATGAGGTCGAGGACGAGGTGGTCGCCGGAGGACGAGACCCACGCGTCCACCTGGTCGTCGAGCAGGTACGCCTCCACGGCGGGCAGGCCGGGCGCGTCCACGGGCAGGCGCAGCATCACCTCGCGGGTGCCCGCGCCGTCGGTGTAGAGGTGCGCGTCGTAGTAGCGCTCCAGCACCGCCGGGACGTCGCCGCCGAAGTCGCCGGACTCGTAGAAGTCGGTGAAGCGGGTCGCGGTGACGTCCGCGGTGGCCGACATGGCACGGACCTCCGCCTGCTCGTCCGGGCCGAGCGGGCGGTCCAGTGCGAGGAACTCGTAGTACCGGTGGTCGCTCATGATGCCCGCCCGTCGGAGGTCGAAGAGAGGAGAAGAGGGGGCCGCCCGCCGTCCCGGGCCGCCGGTCCGTGATCGCCGCCCCGGCCCGGCGCTCCGCTGTCCGGTACGGCCGGGTTGGTGCTGATCACGGGCGACGAGCATAGTAGAGGACGGCGCACGGCGTGCCGGGATCGGCGCGTCCCCGCCGTGTGGCTCCCGAGGCGGGACGGCGGGGGAGCGCCGGACGGAACGGGAAGGTGGTCCGCATGGGCGGCGGCGGTGGCGCGGGGAAGCACGGCGAAGGCAAGGGGAAGGACGGGCGGCTCGGCAAGAAGGTCTACGAGGCCGAGCTGTTCCGCCTGCAGGGCGAGCTGGTCAAGCTGCAGGAATGGGTGCGGGCCGAGGGCGCGCGGCTGGTCGTGCTGTTCGAGGGCAGGGACGCGGCCGGCAAGGGCAGCGCGATCAAACGGGTGACCGAGTACCTCAACCCGCGCGTCGCCAGGATCGTGGCGCTTCCGGCGCCGGGCGAACGGGAACGCACCCAGTGGTACTTCCAGCGGTACATCCAGGAGCTCCCGGCCGCGGGCGAGATCGTGCTGTTCGACCGGAGCTGGTACAACCGTGCCGGGGTGGAACGGGTGATGGGGTTCTGCACCCCCGAGGAGTACACGCGGTTCCTGCGCCAGTGCCCGATCTTCGAGCGGCTGCTGGTGGAGGACGGCATCCTGCTGCGCAAGTACTGGTTCTCCGTCAGCGACGCCGAGCAGGAGCGCCGGTTCCGGTCCCGGCTGGAGGACCCCATGCGGCGGTGGAAGCTGTCCCCGATGGACATGGAGTCGATCACGCGCTGGGAGGACTACTCGCGGGCCAAGGACGAGATGCTGCTTCACACCGACATCCCCGAGGCGCCGTGGTACGAGGTCGAGAGCGAGGACAAGCGCAGCGCGCGCATCAACATGATCGCGCACCTGCTCGGCAGCGTGCCCTATCACGACGTGCGGCGCCCGCCCCTGGAGCTCCCGGCACGCCCGCCGTCGTCCGGATACCGCCGCCTCCCGCGCAACGAACGCAACCGCGTCCCCGACCACGCCGCCACCCTCCGCACCCACGCCTGACACGCCCCGCCGAGCGTCCCCCGGCACGGTCCCCGCCGCGTGGCCGGCGGGGACAGGCGGTGGTCAGCGGAACGCGTCGGCGTGGTCGGCCGCCCACTGGAGGTAGGGGGTGGCGGGGCGGCCGGTGACCTGTTCCACGGTGGGGGTGACCGGCTCGGGGGAGGCGGCCATCGCGGCCTGGCCCGCGAGGATCGCGTCGGCCATCTCCGCCGGATACCCGCGTGCGAGGATCCCCCGGCGCACGTCCTCCGCGGGCGTCTCCACCCAGCGGACCGGACGGCCGATCGCCTCCCCGATGGCGGCGACCTGCTCGATCTGCGTCAGCGTCCGCGGCCCGGTCAGCACGTGCGCGGCCCCGGCGTGCCCGTCGTCGAGCAGCGCGCGCACTCCCACGGCGGCGATGTCGCGCTCGTGGACGAGCGAGCGCCCCGCGTTCCCGTACACCCACCGGACGGTCCCGGTCGTGCGGATCTGCTCGGCCCACTGCAGGGTGTTGGCGGCGAACCCGGACGGGCGCAGGAACGTCCAGGCCGCGCCCGAGTCCGCGATGAGGCGCTCCATGCGGGCGTGCGAGCCGAGGATGAACCCCTGGGTTTCCTCCGGCGCGTCGGACACGCCACGGGCGGACAGGTAGACGATGTGGCCGGCGGCCCCGGCGAGCGCCTGGACCGCGGCGGGCGCGGCGTGGTCGGCGGACACGGTGGGCCAGACCAGGAACACCCCGTCCACGCCGCCCAGGGCGGCCTTCAGGGAATCGGGCTCGGTCAGGTCGCCGCCGACGGCCTCGGCGCCGTCCGGCAGGCGCGCGGCGGCCGGGTCGCGGGTCAGCGCGCGGACGCGCGCGCCCGCCTCCAGCAGCAGCGCGACGGCGTGGCGGCCGACGTTGCCCGTGGCCCCTGTCACCAGGAATGTCGTGGACATCTTGTCTCCCCTCATCGGTGGACGTACGGCCGCCATCGTGAAACATCAACCTTTGTTGAGGTCAAACCGTGCGGAACGACGGACCTGGCGCTCCAGGCGGCCGGCGCGGCCGGGGCCCTCGTGTACGCGGGCCTTATCCCGGGCAGGGACAATGATCTGGTGGGCGTAAGGGAGCGTGAGGCCGCCGTGCGCGGGGCCGCGGGGACGTGGCGCCGGCGGGCACGAGTGGGCCCGGATTCGCGGATGCGATCGATGTCGCTGGGTATCAACCGGTATCAGCAAACATCGGTGAAAATGGGCATAGAGGGCGCTTGCCGCCAGTCGAGGACGGGGTGAACGTGGTCGCCGAAGACACCAAGAGGCCCACCAAGAGCGACAAGCGCAAGAAGGGCTCCTTCTGGCGCGAGCTGCCCGTTCTGGTGATCGCCGCCCTGCTGATGGCGCTGACGATCAAGACCTTCCTCGTGCAGGCGTTCTACATCCCCTCGGGGTCGATGGAGAACACGCTGCTGCTGAACGACCGGGTCCTGGTCAACAAGCTCGTCTACCACACCCGCGACGTCGAGCGCGGCGACGTCATCGTGTTCTCCGGCGTCGACTCCTGGAAGGGCGAGGTCGAGGTCCCGCCGCCGTCCAACGTGGGCGAGTCCGTGCTGCGCTGGATCGGCACCGCCTTCGGCGTGACGCCCGGCGAGAAGGACTACATCAAGCGCGTGATCGGCGTCGGCGGCGACACGGTGAAGTGCTGCGACGACAAGGGGCGCGTCACGGTCAACGGCGTGCCGCTGGAGGAGGAGTCCTACCTCTACCCCGGCAACGCGCCCTCGGACAAGACCTTCGAGGTCAAGGTGCAGCCCGGCCGCCTGTGGGTGATGGGCGACCACCGGGAGATCTCCTACGACTCGCGCTCCCACCAGGGTGACAAGGGCGACGGCGCGATCCCCGTGGACACGGTCGTGGGCCGCGCCTTCATCATCGTGTGGCCGTTCTCGCGGCTGACCACGATCCCGATCCCGGACACCTTCGCCCAGCCCGCGCTGCACGCCGTCGCCGCGCTCGGCGGGGCCACGCCGCTGGTCGGCGGCTTCGCCTGCGCGATGCCTCTGATGCTGTGGCGCAGGCGCCTGCTGACCAGGCCCTACCACGACCGGCGCTCCGGCCTGGCGGCCCCCGTCCGCGACCTCTGAGGGCGTCGCCGCGCCGGTCCCGGCGCCCCGCTCAGCGCGCGGGCGCGCCCCAGCCGGCGCGGTACTCGGCCCAGTCGGTCTCGGTGGCCGCGAAGTCCACGTACAGCGCGACGCCGAAGTCCCGCCGGTCGCCGGACCCGAGGGCGAGGCGCACGCCCCGGATCGCGGCCCGCATCGTCTCGGCGGACGGGTGGTGGGTCCAGTTGTCGTCGTGGTAGGCGGGCACGCCGACCAGCAGCCGCGTGGACGGCGGCACCGCGGCGAGCGCCAGCGAGGTCTGCCGCCGGACGTACCCGGTGAACAGGGCCTCGGTCGGCTGGGCGGTGTCGTAGGTCATCAGCGCCACCTGGTCGACGCGGCGGGCGACCTGCGTCATGTACCCCGGCGTCCACCACCGCTCCTCGCCGAACACCAGGCCCTGGGCCGCGCTCATGCCGGGCAGCGGCTCCATCTGGTGCACCGACATCGACAGCACGGCGCGGGGGAGCGCCGCGCGGGTGCGGTCCAGCACGTCCAGCAGGCCCTGGTCGTCGTCGTTGACCGGCTCGAAGTTGTAGTGGATCCCGTCGAACCCGGCCGCCATCGCCTGCCCGGCCGAGCGGACGATGGTGGCGCGCGTCGCGGCCGAAGACAGGTCCATGAGCCCCGGGTCCAGCCGCTGCCCGAGCCAGGCGTGCACCCGCACGCCCGGCAGCGCGCGGCGTAGCGCGGCGACGGCCCAGGCGGCGCGGGGGTAGAGGGAGGCGGCCAGCGTGCCGTCGGGGGCGAGCGGCCCGGTGTGGACGTACAGGTCGCTCACGCCGGTGCCGCCGATTCGGGCGGCGAGGGCCGCGACCTCGGGGTCGCCGTTGCGCCCGTCCACCCACGCGTGCCCGAGCCACACGGCGTCCCTGCCCCGCGTGACGGCGTGCGGGCTGCCCGTGCCGAGCAGGTAGAGGGCCGTCCCGGACGCGATGAGGGCCAGCGCGGGGACCGAGACGACGATGACGGCCACCGTCCACAGCCGCCGCCACCGCCCCCGGCGCCGCTCGCCGGCCGGCGCCGCGCCGGGCGGCTCCTCTTCGTCGCGGGCGGAGGCCGGAGAACCAGGCTGAGGCATGACGAAGCAGCCTATCGGCCCTGATCGCGGACGAACCTCTGAATCGCACATGTGCGCGCGGGCGGCGAGGGGCCGGTCACGAGCCGGCGCGCCGCACTCGGCGAGCGTCTCGACATGTGAGACATGGGTTGACTGCCGTATTTCCTACCTGAAATATAGGCAATGTGCCGATTGTGAACTTGACCGTCCGGCGCGCGATCGACTTCATGCACGTGGACAGCAGCCTCTGTCAGTGAACGTGTTCCGTCTCGCGCGGGCCTCGCGCTGGAGACGACGCCTCTCACCGCCTGTTCCCGACCCTTCAGAACCGCCGTCAGGACCACGTCCGCGCCCCTGTCCCGGGGGCCTCCGTCACCATGCCCCGCGGCCGGTTCGCCACCGGTCCCCGTCTGTCCTCTCATCGTGCTCTCGTCGTTAGGGACTCGCCATCATGTGGAAAACCCCCGGGCCGCACGCCCGTCCCAGGCGCGTGGCGCTCGCCGCGCTCGCCCTCACCGTCGCCGGGCTGGCGACCGCCTGCGGAACCTCCTCCGCGGCGGGCGGCCCCGCGGCCGCCAAGGGCTCCGGAGCGGTCCTCAAGCTTCAGGACCCCGGAAACGCCGGCCCCCTGGCCTACGCCAAGCGCGAGGGCCTCCTGGAGAAGCGCCTCAAGGCCGTCGGCGCCACCGTCGAGTGGGGCGGCTCCTACGCATCCTTCACCGCCACCGTCGACGCCGTCCACGCCGGCTCGGTGAACATCCTCACCGGCGCCATCTCGCCCGCCATCGGCTACCTCGCCAACAGCCCCGACATCAGGATCTTCTCGGTCACCGACCCCGTCACCGACCCGGCGGCCCCGCAGACCGACGGCCTGGTGGTGCGGCCCGACAGCCCCGTCAGGTCCGTGAAGGACCTGGCCGGCAAGCAGGTCGCCGTCAACAAGGGCGGCAAGGGCGAGTACCTGCTCCTGCTCGCCCTGGAGAAGGCGGGCGTCCCCGTCGACCAGGTCAAGCGGGTCTACCTCAACCCCGACCAGGGCGCCGCCGCGTTCGCCACCGGCAAGGTGGACGCCTGGTGGGCCATCGTCCGCGCCTACCCCGAGGCCGTCGCCAAGGGCGCCCGGGTGATCGTGCACGGCCGCGACCTCGACGACAAGGACCTCACCATCATCGCGGCCCGCGAGGAACTGCTCGACCGCGCGCCCGCGGCCGTCCGCGTCTACCTGGAGGTGCTCCAGGAACTGACCGAGGAGGCCAGGAAGACCCCGGAGAAGTTCGAGAACGTCTTCCTCACCCAAGGGCCCACCGCCGTGACCGGCGCCCGCCTCGCCCTGGACATCGACACGGCCGAGCACGCCAACATCCCCCGGTACGCCACCAAGGAGGACGGCGCCTACATCACCGCGGTGGCCGACCTGTTCCGCGAATACGGGGTCGTGACCAAGCCCATCGACCCCGCCGACGTCCTCTTCGACCTCAAGGCCGCGACCGGCGCCGCCTCGCCCGCCGCCTCGGGGTGACGCCGTGACCATCGAGAAGGTACACGAGCCGCCCGCGCGGCGGCCCGCGCCCGGCCCGCGGGAGGGCCGGGGCGGCGCGGCGGCGGGGCTGGAGACGCCGAGGTTCCTCGGCGCCCGCCGCCGCCCCGCGGCCCTCTCCGCCGCGCTGCGGATCTCCGTCCCCCTGCTGCTCCTGGCCGCCTGGTGGTACGGGTCCGCGAGCGGGCACATCCCGCCGGACGTGCTCGCCGCGCCGTCCGCGGTCCTCGGCGCGCTGCGCGAGCTGGCCGCCACCGGGCAGCTCACCGACTACCTGCTCGCCTCCGGGCACCGCGCCGGGCTCGGCGTGCTCACCGGCGGCGGCCTCGGGCTCGTGCTCGGCGTCGCGGCCGGGCTGTCGGCGCTCGGCGAGGAACTGGTCGACCCGACCATGCAGATGCTGCGGGCCGTGCCGTTCCTTGCGCTCGTCCCGCTGTTCATCTCGTGGTTCGGGGTCGGCGAGACCTTCAAGATCCTGCTCATCGCGGTCGCCGCCGCCATCCCGATGTACGCCTACACCTATCTGGGGGTCAGGAACGTGGACCGCAAGGTCGTGGAGGCCGCGCGCGGGTTCGGCCTGCGCGGGCACCGGCTCGCGCTCGGCGTGGTCGTCCCGAGCGCGCTGCCCAGCGTGCTCATGGCCCTGCGCATCAGCCTGTCGGTCTCGCTGACCGGCCTGATCGCCGCCGAGCAGATCGGCGCCACCGAGGGCATCGGCTACCTGGTCACGCTCGCCCAGCAGTACTTCCGCCCCGACTACATGGTGCTGTGCGTGCTCGTCTACGCCGCGCTCGGGCTGATCTTCGACGGCGCCATCCGCGTGGTCGAGCGGCTGGCCATGCCGTGGCGCGGCCAGGTGGTGGCCCGATGAGCGAGCCCGTCTTCCAGCCGCGCGGCGAGATCGCCGGCGACCTGGCCGTCCAGGTCAGGGGGCTGCGCAAGGCGTTCGGCGCCAAGACCGTGCTGGACGGCGTCGACCTGGACATCCGCAGGGGCGAGTTCTTCGCGCTGCTCGGCCCGAGCGGCACCGGCAAGACCACGCTGCTGCGCATCCTGGCCGGGCTGGAACTGCCCGACGCGGGCACCGTCCTGGCCGCGCGCCGCCGCACGACCGTCTACCAGGAGCCCCGGCTCATCCCCGCCCGGCGGGTGCTCGCCAACGTCACCCTCGGCCTGCCCTCCGCGGCCCGCGAGGCCGGGCGCCGCGCGCTCGCCGAGGTCGGCCTCGACGGGTACGCCCGCAAGTGGCCCGCGACGCTGTCGGGCGGCGAGGCGCAGCGCGTGGCCCTGGCCAGGGCCCTGGTGCGCGACCCCGAGGTGCTGCTGCTGGACGAGCCGTTCGCCGCGCTCGACGCCCTCACCCGCCTGCAGATGCAGGACCTGGTCGCCGAGCTGTGCGAACGCCACCGCCCGGCGGTCGTCCTGGTCACCCACGACGTGGAGGAGGCGGTCCGGCTCGCCGACCGCGTGGTGGTGCTGCGGGACGGCGCGCTCGCCGTCGACAGGACCATCGACCTACCCCACCCCCGTGACCGTAACGCGCCCGAGTTCGCCGGCGCCCGCCGCCTGTTCCTGTCCCACCTCGGCGTCACCGCCGCCGTCCACTGAGACACCCGAGGAGTCCCATGACCTCCGTCGACAAGCTTTGGTACACCCGCTGCCCCGTCCCCACCGCCAGCGGCCTGGCCCACAACCAGGGCTGGCTCGCCGAGGAGTTCCGGGCCGCGGGCCTGGAGATCGGCGTCCTGCAGGACGCGGCGCCCGAGCTGGCCGAGCGCCACTTCGACCACCGCCTGCTCGGCCTGTTCCGCGAGGGCGGCAACGTCCCCGCCCTGGCCGCGCGGTCCGCCGGCGCCCCGACCCGGCTGATCGGCCTCACCTGGATCGAGGAATGGCAGTCCATCCTCGTCCGCGCCGACTCCGGGATCGCCAACGCCGCCGGCCTGGCCGGCGCCCGGGTCGCGCTGCCGGGCTGGGCCGAGACCCGCGCCAAGAGCTTCCCGAGGGCCATGGCCCTGCACGGGTTCAAGGGCGCGCTGTCCCAGGGCGGCCTCACCCTCGACGACGTCACCTTCGTCGAGGTCGCCGCCCAGGTCAGGCCGAGCGTGGGCCGCGACGCGGGCGCGCGGGCCTTCGCCTGGCCCGGCATCTCCGAGCTGGCGCGCGGCGAGGTCGACGCCGTGTACGCCAAGGGGGCGCGCGCGGCCGAGCAGGCCGCCGAGATCGGCGCGGTCGTCGCCGTGGACCTCGACGCCCACCCGGACGTGCGCACCCGCGTCAACAACGGCACGCCGCGGCCCATCACCGTCCACGAGCGCCTCCTCGACGAGCGGCCCGACCTGGTCGTCGGATTCCTCGTCCAGACGCTGCGCGCGGCCGAGTGGGCGCGCGGCGACCTCGGGCGGGTCCGCGAGATCCTCTCCGCGGAGACCAGGTCCGGCGCCGGCGCGGTGGCCACCGCCTACCGCGGGGACTTCCACCACTCCCTGCACCCCGACCTGTCGGAGCATCGCCTGGACCTGCTCCGCGTCCAGAAGGACTTCCTGCTCGTGCACGGCTTCCTGGACGCCGACGTCGACGTCGCCGCGTGGGCGGCGCACGAGCCGCTCGCTGCGGCCCGCGCGCGCCTGGCCGGCGACCTCGCCGGGGCGGTGGCGCGATGACCGCGGTGCCCGAGTTCCTGGTCACCGTCCCCACGCGCGGCGACGGACGCCACCCGCTGCGCCGCGACCGCGGCGACTGGGAGGAACGCCGCGCGCTGCCCGCCTTCGTCACCGACCCGCGCGGCGGGGTGTCCGGGCCGTCCGCCCACATCGCCCAGGTCGGCAGGGCCGCCGAGATCGCCGGCCTGGACGGCGCGCTCGTCCCCTTCGACCCCGACGGCGAGGAGTCGCTGGTGCTGGCGGCCGGGCTGCTGCGCGGCAGCAGGCACCTGCGCGTCATCGCCGGGTTCCACGCCGGGATCGCCACCCCGGTGTACGCGGCCAAGCTGTCCGCCTCCCTGCAGCGGTTCACCGGCGGGCGGCTCGACTGGCAGATCGACGTCGCCCTCGACCCGGTCGTGGCCCGCGCGCACGGCGACTTCCTCCAGGGCGGCGACCGCTACGCCCGCGCCGAGGAGTTCCTGACCGTCGCCAAGGGCGTGTGGCACGAGGAGGGCTTCACCTACGAGGGCGTCTTCTACCAGGTGCTCGCCGGCGGATTCCAGCCGCCCAACGCCGGCCTGCCCTTCCCGCGCGTCCACCTCGGCGGCATCGAACCCGGCGCGCTCGCGCTGTCGGCCCGCCACGCCGACGTGCACCTGTTCGACCCCGGCCAGAACCTCGACGTCGGGATCGCCGGCCTGGGCGACCGCGCGGCGGCAGAGGGACGCGCGGTCGCCTGCGGCCTGCGGCTGCCGGTCCTGGCCCGCGAGGACGAGGAGGAGGCGTGGCGCGACGCCCGCGGCCTGTGGGCGCTGGCGGGCGGCGCCGACGAGGACTTCCCCGCCCCGGACCCGCGGACCGGGTTGTGGCCGGGCTTCGACCGGATCGCGGGGCCGGGCGCGCTCGGCCTGGTCGGCTCCTACGAGGGCGTCGCCGCCGGGATCCGCGCCTACCGGGACCTCGGCATCACGACGTTCGTCCTGTCGGCCCGGCCCACCGTCGAGGAGGCCTACCGGCTCGGCGAACGCCTGCTGCCACTGTTCGCGACGGAGTTCGAGAGGGAGACCGCGCATGTCCATTGACATCTACTGGCGCATCGGCACCCACGGCGACCAGCCGTCGCTGCGCCGCCGGGTGACCAGCAGGGGGGAATGGGCGCCCGTCGTGCCCGGCAGCCTCGCCCCCGGGGTGCGGCACGGTCGCCGCGACGGCTACTCCTACGTCGAGCACATGGCCGACGTCGCCCGCGCCTCGGAGGTCTCCGGGTTCGTCGGCGGGCTGCTGCCGTCCTTCCCCTTCACCGACGACCCGTGGGCCACGGCCGCCGCGCTCGCCCGCGAGACCACGACCTACCGGTTCATGATCGCCTACCAGCCGGGGTTCCTGCACCCGGTGCAGGCCGCGCGCATGTCGGCCACGCTGCAGCGGGCGACCGGCGGGCGGGTCGTCTACAACGTCATCTCCGGCGGGGGCGGCCCCGCCCAGCTCTGGTGGGGCGACCGCGTCGACCACGATGACCGGTACGCGCGCACCTCGGAGTTCCTCGACGTCCTCAAGGGCGTTTGGAACGGCGGGCCCTTCGACTACGAGGGCCGGTTCTACCGGGTCGAGGGGGCCGGGCTGCCCGAGCCGCTCGCCCGCCAGCCGTTCCCCGAGATCTACTTCTCCGGCTCCTCCAAGGCCGCGATCGAGGCGGCGGGCCGGCACGCCGACTACTACCTGTCCTGGCTGGAGCCGTTCCCCGACCTCGCCGCCAAGTTCGGCCAGGTGCGCGAGCACAGCGCCGCACTCGGCACCGCCCCGAAGTTCGCCGTGCGCGTCGACGTGCTGGCCCGCGAGACCGAGGAGGCCGCCTGGGACGAGATCAGGCGCGGCTGGGAGCACGTCGACCCGGCCGCGCTGGTCAGCCCGGACGGCGACTCGGTCGGCTGGCTGCGCAGCCAGTCGTTCGTGTCCTGGCCGGTGCGCCACCACCGCGAGCTGGAGGTCTCCCCGAACGTCTGGGGCGGCTTCCACCTGCTGCGGGGCGGCCCGGCGTTCGGCCTGGTCGGCAGCTACGCGCAGGTCGCCGAGCGGCTGGACGAGCTGATCGGCCTCGGCGTCGGCGCCTTCATCCTCGCGGGCGTCCCGCACCTGGAGGAGGCCTACCGCGTCGGCGAGGAGGTCCTGCCCCTGCTCAAGGGCCACGACCTGCGCGTGGCCTCCCCGTTCGGGGCGGCGCTGTCCGACTCCCGCGCCTGACCGCCCCCCGTCCCGACCTCCCATCCGCGACCACGCGTGAAGAAAGGCTCGAACATGAGCGTCCGTGTCGGCTACTTCCCTCACAACAACTCGCTGTGGGTGCTGCGCCACCGCGGCATCCTGGAGCGCTCCCTGCCCGGCGTCGAATGGGTGGACCTGCGCTCCCTCCCGGCCGGCGAGCGCCCCGACCCCACGAGGTCCCTGCCGTCCCTGCACGGCGACCACCTGTTCGACGGCGGGTACGACTTCATCGGCACCGGCTCCACCCCGCCCGTCACCGCCCAGGGCAAGGGCCACGACATCGTCTACGTCGCCGTCTCCGGCTCCCGGCACGAGAACGGGCGGCTCGTCGTCAAACAGGACTCGCCCGTCCACTCCCTGGAGGACCTGGCCGGCAGGCGCGTCGCGCTCGGCCACGGCTCCTGGCAGACCACGCTCCTGCTGTTCGCCCTGGACCGCGCCGGGCTCACCTGGAAGGACATCGAGCCCGTCGACGTCTACGGCGACGCCGCCCAGCTCTTCCTCGACGGCGAGGTGGACGCCTGGGTCGGCTCCTACCCCGCGCTGACCCGCGTGGAGCGCGAGACGACCGTCCGCGAGCTCGTCGCCACCGACGGGCTGTTCAGCCACCGCTCGCTGTGGTTCACCCGCCGCGACTTCGCCGCCGACCACCCCGAGGAGCTGGCCGCGATCGTCGGCGCCCTCCAGGAGTCCGACGCCTGGATCCGCGAGAACCCGCGCGCCGCGGCCGAGCTGTTCGCCGCCGACGACGGGGGAGACCTGGACGCGTGGGAGCACGCCCTGCGCACCCGCCCGTTCGGCCTCAACCCGGTCACCGAGGACTTCGTCGCCGAGCAGCAGCGCGCCGCCGACCTCTTCCACGCGAGCGGGCTCATCGACCGCAAGATCACCGTGTCCGAGGCCGTGCTGCCCGAGCTCAACCGCCTGGTCGAGTCCACCCGCCGCCCCTGACCCCCGGCCGTGCCCGGACTCCCCGGAGGCGAGGACCGTCCCGGGGGTCCGGTCTCCCGGGGCGGCCGGCGCCACGCCGGGGCCCGATTGCTGACAGGCTCGGGGCATGCGGATCGATCTGCACACGCACTCCACCGCGAGCGACGGAACCGACGCCCCCGACGCCCTGATGAGGCACGCCGCCGGGGCCGGGCTCGACGTGATCGCGCTGACCGACCACGACACCACGGCCGGCTGGGCGCGGGCGGCCTCGGCCGTGCCGCCGGGGCTGACGCTGGTGCCCGGCGCCGAGCTGTCGGGACGGTGGTACCGGGACGAGCCCACGATCGGCCTGCACCTGCTGGCCTACCTGTTCGACCCCGGCCACCCGGGGCTGACCGCCGAGCTGGCCGCGGTGCGGCGCTCACGGGACCGGCGCGCCGAGGCGATCGTCGAGATGCTGAACGCCGACGGCATCGACCTCACCATGGACGAGGTGCGCGCCCTGGTCGCGGGCGGCACCGCCGGGCGCCCGCACGTCGCCCGCGCCCTGGTCGCCCGCGGCCTGGTCGGGTCGGTGGACGAGGCGTTCGCCCCCGAATGGCTCGGCGGGCGCTACCGGCTCCCCAAGACCGACATCGACGTGCTCACCGCGATACGGCTGATCGGCGAGGCCGGCGGCGTGGCCGTGCTGGCCCATCCCATGGCGGGCAGCCGGGGCCACGTCCTGCCGGACGCGCTGATCGCCGGCCTCGCGGACGCCGGGCTGTGGGGCGTCGAGGCCGATCACGTCGACCACGCGCCCGGGGACGCCGCCCACGTCCGCGCGCTGGCCCGCGAGCTGGGCCTGCGCGTGACCGGGTCCAGCGACTACCACGGCGACAACAAGACCGTCCGGCTCGGCGCGTTCACCACCGGGCGCGAGGTCTACGAGGACCTGCTGTCCGCCGCGACCGGCGCCGTCCCCGTCCAGGGGCCGCCCCGGTGACGGGCCGGATCAGAGGGGGTCGCCGGGGAGGGCGGCGTACTCGCGGCGCAGCGTGGTGAGGATCGCGTCGTCCGCCCGCAGCTCCGCGCCGTCGATGGAGCGGACGGCGCGCGGGCCGGTCGCGGCGTTGGTGACGAAGGCGGCGGTCATGCCGGGCAGGTCGTCAATGTCGATCTCGGCCTGGGTGGACGGGATGCCGGCGCGCTCGGCGATGCCCTCCAGAAGACGCATGGTGACGCCGTTCAGGCGGTCGAAGCCCGGCCAGAGCAGGCGGCCGTCGCGGACGAAGCCGATGTTCCACGTCGGCCCCTCGGTGACCCGGGCCCTGCCGTCGGTGAACAGCACGTCGTCGTAGCCGCCGAGCAGGGTGAACCGCCGCTGGACCAGCGGCCCGAACAGGCCGGTGTGCTTCAGCTCCGGCAGGTCGCGCTCGTACTCGGCGGTGCCGAGGGCCAGGGGCGGCAGGTCGCCGGGGACGGGCCGCGTGCCGACCAGGATCTCGGGGGCGGCCTTGGCCGTGGGCCTGGCGATGTCGAACTCGGGGTCGAAGACGGTGACGCGGACGACCACCGGCGGGGCGCCGGCGGTGGCCCGCCGCACCAGGCGGCGCACCCGGTCCAGGTCGAGGTCGGCGCCGTGCAGGACGCGGCAGTCCCCCTGCAGCCGGTCGAGATGGAGCGCCAGCCCGCGCACCCGGCCGTCCTCGACCCGCATGGTCGTGAAGTGGCCGTAGTTGTGCATCGCGAGCGCGCCGAGTTCGCCGGCGGTGACCGGACGTCCGTTCAACTCCATCATGCGGCCATCCTGGCACCGTCCCGACGCCCGCGAACCCCGGCGGCGGCCGTGTTCGCCCCCGGCGTGACGCTCCGCTCGGCGAACTGCTCTAGCCGGCCGGCGTCCGGAACCGCGGGGCGCGGGCGGGCCGGAATGGCCGGGCCGGAGTACCGGCCGAGAATGGTCTACACCAATGGGTGCCCGCGGAATGGGGAGTGAATCTTCGCGGCGGCTTCCCGTAATTGGTATATACCATGTGGGCGGGTGTTCGACTTTGCCGCCGGAGGGCTTCCACGGGGGAATGGATTAGACCGCTATATTGGGGTCTAGCTGCGAAGACATCAGCCCGAAACGTGGGTGACGTTTCCCCGTCAGATTCATAGGTAGAGTCCCCCGCAACGAGGCGGAATCATACGCCGCGAAGTCGTTGAAGGAGCTCGAGTGCCCAAATACGTGTACGACTTCACCGAGGGCAACAAAGATCTGAAAGATCTTCTCGGTGGTAAGGGTGCCAATCTCGCTGAGATGACGAACCTGGGTCTGCCCGTGCCTCCGGGGTTCACGATCACCACTGAGGCATGCCGTGCCTACCTGACCGAGGGCGGCCTCCCCGAAGGGCTCGACGAAGAGGTCGAGGCCCACCTGGAGGCGCTGGAGCAGGGTATGGGCAAGCGGCTCGGCGCCGCGGCGGACCCCCTGTTGGTCAGCGTGCGTTCCGGGGCGAAGTTCTCCATGCCCGGCATGATGGAGACCGTCCTCAACATCGGCCTCAACGACGAGTCCGTCCAGGGTCTGGCCAAGCAGGCCGGCGACGACCGCTTCGCCTGGGACTCCTACCGCCGCCTCATCCAGATGTTCGGCAAGACCGTCCTCGGCCTGGAGGGCGATCTCTTCGAGACGGCGATCGACGACCTCAAGCGCGGCAAGGGCGTGGTCAGCGACCTGGACCTGGACGCGGCGGACTTCCAGCGCCTCGTGGACACCTACAAGGGCATCGTCAGGGAGCACACCGGCGGCGACTTCCCCTCGGACCCGCGCGAGCAGATGCGCCAGGCCGTCCGCGCCGTCTTCGACTCCTGGAACGCGCCGCGCGCGATCATCTACCGCCGCCAGGAGCGCATCCCCGAGGACCTCGGCACGGCGGTCAACATCGTGGCGATGGTCTTCGGCAACCTCGGCATGGAGTCGGGCACCGGCGTCGCCTTCACCCGTGACCCCGGCTCGGGCCAGCAGGGCGTCTACGGCGACTACCTGCAGAACGCCCAGGGCGAGGACGTGGTCGCGGGCATCCGCAACACCGTGCCGCTCCAGCGGCTGGAGGAGATCGACCCCGCGTCCTACCGGCGGCTCCTTGAGATCATGAAGACGCTGGAGGACCACTACCGCGACCTGTGCGACATCGAGTTCACGATCGAGCGCGGCAAGCTGTGGATGCTGCAGACCCGCGTGGGCAAGCGCACCGCGGCGGCGGCGTTCCGCATCGCGACCCAGCTCGTGGACCAGGGCCTCATCGACATGGACGAGGCGGTCCGGCGGGTCAGCGGCGCCCAGCTCGCCCAGCTCATGTTCCCCCGGTTCGACGGGGGCGCCGAGAAGAAGACCATCACCAAGGGCATGAACGCCTCCCCGGGCGCGGCGGTCGGCAAGGCCGTGTTCTCCTCCGAGCGCGCCGCGGAGCTGGCGGGCAAGGGCGAGGACGTCATCCTGGTCCGCCGCGAGACCACCCCCGACGACCTGGCCGGCATGATCGCCGCCAGGGGCGTGCTGACCAGCAGGGGCGGCAAGACCTCCCACGCCGCCGTGGTCGCGCGCGGCATGGGCAAGACCTGCGTGTGCGGCGCGGAGGAGCTGGACGTCGACGCCAGGGCCGGGCGGTTCACCGCCCCCGGCGGGGTGACCGTCCAGGAGGGCGACGTCATCTCGATCGACGGCAGCACCGGCGAGGTGTTCCTCGGCGAGGTCCCGGTCGTGGACTCCCCGGTCGTGGAGTACTTCGAGGGCGTGGGCGGGGCGGCCGACGAGCTCGTCCAGGCCGTGGACCGCGTCATGCGCCACGCCGACGAGCGCCGCCGCATGGCCGTGCGCGCCAACGCCGACAACCCCGAGGACGCCGCGCGGGCCCGCAGGTTCGGCGCCGAGGGCATCGGCCTGTGCCGGACCGAGCACATGTTCCTCGGCGACCGCCGCCGCCTCGTCGAGGACCTGATCCTCGCCGAGTCCGATGAGGACCGCCGGGCGGCGCTCGGCGCGCTGGAGCCGCTGCAGAAGTCCGACTTCGTGGGGATCCTGGCGGCGATGGACGGCCTGCCGGTGACGGTCCGCCTCATCGACCCGCCGCTGCACGAGTTCCTGCCCGACCTCACCGCCCTGTCGGTGAAGATCGCGGTGGCCGGGGACGAGGCCGACCCGCGGGACCGCAAGCTGCTCGCGGCCGTCAAGCGCCTGCACGAGCAGAACCCGATGCTCGGCCTGCGCGGCGTGCGCCTCGGCCTGGTGATCCCGGGCCTGTTCACGATGCAGGTGCGGGCCATCGCCGAGGCGGCGGCCGAGCGGCGCGCGGCCGGGGGAGACCCCCGCGCGGAGATCATGATCCCGCTGGTGAGCGCCGTCCAGGAGCTGGAGGGCGTACGGGACGAGGCCGAGAAGATCCTGGCGGAGACCGGCGTCGAGGCGCTGATCGGCACGATGATCGAGGTGCCGCGCGCGGCCCTGACGGCCGGGCAGATCGCCGAGGCGGCGCGCTTCTTCTCGTTCGGCACCAACGACCTCACCCAGATGACGTGGGGCTTCTCGCGTGACGACGTCGAGGCGGCGTTCTTCTCGCGCTACCTGGACCTCGGCATCTTCGGGGTGTCGCCGTTCGAGACGATCGACAGGAGCGGCGTCGGCCGCCTCATGCGGATCGCCGTCGAGGAGGGCCGGGCCACCCGTCCCGACATCAAGCTCGGCATCTGCGGCGAGCACGGCGGCGACCCCGAGTCCGTCCACTTCTGCCACGAGATCGGCCTGGACTACGTGTCCTGCTCGCCGTTCCGGGTGCCGGTGGCCCGCCTGGAGGCCGGGCGCGCGGCGCTGTCGGGCGGGGAGTCCGAGACCCGCTGAACGCGGGGCTCCGGCCCGGGCCACCGCTGGGGGTGCTCGGGCCGGGGTGGGACCCCCTTGGGCTGGGGTGGCCTACGGGGTGGATGATCTGCCGAAATACCGGAAATGCGGTGGATGCCGTGAGTTTCCCGCATGTTAGTAATTACCGACCCGTCGCGCGGGTAGCATCCCGCTACCGATGAGTGCCTACGACCAGTCCGATCAGGCCAGATGGGTGCCGGAACCCGCCGGCAACCCCGAGCGCAGCGCGTTCGAACGCGACCGCGCCCGGGTGCTGCACAGCGCGGCGCTGCGCAGGCTGGCGGCCAAGACGCAGGTCGTCGGGCCGGGCGACGTCCCCGACCACGGCCGCCACATCCCGCGCACCCGCCTGACCCACTCCCTGGAGTGCGCTCAGATCGGCAGGGAGATGGGCAAGGCCCTCGGCTGCGACCCCGACCTGGTCGAGACGGCGTGCCTCGCGCACGACCTCGGCCATCCCCCCTTCGGGCACAACGGCGAGACCGCGCTGAACGAGCTGGCCGCCCGCTGCGGCGGCTTCGAGGGCAACGCCCAGAGCCTGCGCCTGCTCACCCGGCTGGAGGCCAAGGTCCTGACCGCGGACGGCCGCAGCGCCGGGCTGAACCTGACCCGGGCGACGCTCGACTCCGCGCTGAAGTACCCCTGGACCTCCGCGCGCGGCCCCAAGTACGGCGTCTACCCCGACGACATGCCGGTCTTCGAATGGGTCAGGCAGGGCGTGCCCGCCGGCAGCGTCAGCTTCGAGGCCCAGGTCATGGACTGGTCCGACGACGTCGCCTACTCCGTCCACGACCTGGAGGACGCGCTGCACTCCGGCCACGTCCTGCCCGCGAGCCTGCGCGACCCCGGCGAGCGGCGTGAGGTGTGCGAGCGCACGCTCAAGTGGTACGCCGACGACAGCGGCATGACCGAGCTGGAGGAGACCTTCGCCCGGCTCACCGAGGAGCCGCTGTGGCCGTGGCGCTTCGAGGGCGGCATGAGCGACCTGGTCGCGCTGAAGTCGTTCACCAGCGCGCTGATCGGACGCTTCTGCCTGTCCGCGCAGGCCGCGACCCGCGCGGCGTACGGCGCGGGCGCGCTCACCCGGCACGGGGCCGATCTGATCGTGCCGCGGGCGACGCGGCTGGAGTGCGCGCTGCTCAAGGGGCTGACGGCCCACTACGTGATGGCCAGGGACGAGCACAGCGCCAACATGGCCCGCCAGCGCGAGCTGATCGCCGAGCTGGCCTCGATGATCATGCTGGGCGCCCCGGCCACCCTGGAGCCCGCGCTGCGCCCCGCCTTCGACGAGGCCCGCGACGACGCCGCCCGGCTGCGCGTGGTCGTCGACCAGATCGCCTCGCTCACCGACGGCTCCGCGGTGAGCCTGCACCGCGGCCTCGGCGGACGCCGCTAGCGGCCCTCAGCCGCGCGTCACGTCCGGTACGCCGGTCTGCGTCGGCACGGGCTTCTTCGCCGGCCGCTTCACCGGCTTGGAGGCGCACAGCGTGCGGCAGGGCGGCGTAGCCCCGACGGCGGCGCGCACGGCGGTCACCCGCGGCGCGGGCGACAGGGTGGCGTTGCCGTTCAGCCAGGCGTCCAGGTACGTCCACGGGTCCACCATGCCCCGGCGCACCCACCAGTACTTGGCGGAGGTCGACCACGACAGCGCGAAGTACAGGTTGGTGCCCTCGCCCTTGGCGTTCCCGGAGTCGCCGACCCGGCCGAGAAGCCGCCCGGCGGCGACCCGGGTGCCCGGCCGTATGCCCGGCGCGACGCTGTCGAGGTGCCCGCCGAGGTAGCGCACGCCGTCGTCGCCGATGACCGAGACGAAGCGGCCCTCGCGGTCGGCGCCCCTGTCGGTGGAGGCCGTCCAGCGGTTCCTGGCGTTGACCTCGTGCACGACGCCGCCGACCGGCGCGACGAACACGCAGCCCTTCCCGGTCCAGATGGTGGCCTTCGGCAGCACGAGCCGGCCGCGGGTGTAGCTGGCCCGGCAGCCCTTCACGGGGAAGGCGTAGGTGAAGCGCGACAGCTTGGGCGGGGGCACCCGGACCGGCTCGTCGCCCGCGGGCGGGGTCACCCGCGCCTGCGGGCTGGGGGTGACGGTCGGGCCGAGCGTGGCGGCGTCGATCGCGCCGCGTCCGGCGTCCGGGGAGGCCGGGGAGTCGTCGAAGGCCGCGGGCGCGCTGGGCACGTCCTGCGGAAGGGACGTCGGCCGGGTGCTGATGCCGGCCACTCCGCCGGGCGCGGCGCAGGCGGTGGCGACGAGCATCGTCGCGGCAATGGCGGCGAGTCGCCCCGATCGCATGATCTCCACCCGAGTGACGTTACCGAAACCAGCTCCGAACCAAGCGTTCTCTTTCTAACCGACCTTCAACCCCGACACGACCCATTCGCGAAAAATCTCCCATCACGGACGCCGCGTGCCCAGCGTGCGGGCGGTGGGTCGTAGACTCGCGGCGTGGCAGGGCGGATCAGTGACGAGGACATCGCGCTCGTGCGGGAGCGTTCGGCGATCGCCGACGTCGTGGGGGAGCACATCCAGCTTCGCAACGCCGGCGGCGGCAACCTCAAGGGGCTGTGCCCCTTCCATGAGGAGAAGACGCCGTCGTTCAACGTGACCCCCTCCCGGGGCTACTGGTACTGCTTCGGCTGCGCCGAGGGCGGGGACGTCATCACCTTCGTCCGCAAGCTGGAGCATCTGTCCTTCACCGAGGCGATCGAGCGGCTGGCCCAGCGCACCGGCCTCCAGCTCCGCTACGAGCAGGGCGGGTACGTCCCCGGGCGCGAGCACGGCGAGCGCAGCCGCCTCATCGAGGCCCACAAGGCCGCCGCCGAGTTCTACGCCGCCCAGCTCGCCGAGGCCGAGGCCGCCCCCGGCCGCCGGTTCCTGTCCGAGCGGGGGTTCGAGCGCGTCGACGCCGAGCACTTCGGCGTGGGCTACGCCCCCTCCGACTGGGACCGGCTGAGCCGCCACCTGATGGGGCGCGGCTTCACCTCCGCCGAGCTGATCAAGGGCGGCCTGGCCAGGGAGGGCCGCAGGGGCCCGGTGGACCGCTTCCGCGGCCGGCTCGTCTGGCCGATCCGCGACATCACCGGCGAGACGATCGGGTTCGGCGCCCGCAAACTCCTCGACGGCGACGACGGGCCCAAGTACCTCAACACCCCCGAGAGCCCGATCTACAAGAAGAGCACGGTGCTCTACGGCATCGACCTGGCCAAGCGCGAGATCTCCAAGCGCTCCCAGGCCGTCGTCGTCGAGGGGTACACCGACGTGATGGCCTGCCACCTGGCCGGGGTGCCCACCGCGGTCGCCACGTGCGGCACGTCCTTCGGCGAGGAGCACATCAAGGTGCTGCGGCGGCTCCTGCTCGACCAGGCCGAGTTCCGCGGCGAGGTCGTGTTCACCTTCGACGGCGACTCCGCGGGCCAGAAGGCCGCACTGCGCGCCTTCGCCGACGAGCAGAAGTTCGTCACCCAGACCTTCGTGGCCGTCCAGCCCGACGGCCTCGACCCCTGCGACCTGCGCGTCAAGCACGGCGACGCCGCGGTCCGCGACCTGATCGCCGGGCGCGAGCCGCTGTTCGCGTTCGCCATCCGCAGCGTCATCTCCCGCTACGAGCTCGACACCAACGAGGGCCGCCTGGCCGCCCTCGACGCCGCGGCCCCGCTGGTCGCCGGCATCAAGGACTCCGCGCTGCGCGGCAGGTACGCGGTCGATCTGGACCGCTGGCTCGGCTTCATGGACGAGCGCATGGTGCTGCACCGCATCCAGGAGGTCGCCGGGGCCGGCGCGGGCGGGGGACGCCAGGGCGGCCGCGCCGCCGCCCCCGAGCGCGGCGGCAGGCGGGTCCCCGCGCCGCGCCCGCCGGTCGATTCCGCCGACCCCACGGTGCGCCTGGAGGCCGAGGCGCTCAAGCTCGCCGTCCAGCGCCCCGCCCTCATGGGGCCCGAGTTCGACGCGCTCGGCACGGGCGCGTTCACGGCGCCCGAGCACGTCGCGCTGTACGAGCTGGTCATGGCGGCGGGGGGGACGTCGTCGGGCGGCTCCGGCGGGCGCGACTGGGTGGACGCCCTGCTCGCCGCCACCGAGGACGACGCGGTGCGCGCGCTGGCGACCAGGTTCGCCGTCGAGCCGCTGCGCGCCGAGCTGGAGGGCGAGGAGCGCTACGGCGCCGCCGTGCTGGCCCGGCTGGCCGAGATCGCGGTGACCCGCGCGCTCGTTCAGGTGAAGGCCAGGATGGAGCGGCTGAACCCGGTCGAGCAGCAGCAGGAGTACAACCGTCTGTTCGGGGAACTGGTGGCACTCGAACAACAACGGCGGGTGTTAAGAGAACGCGCCGTCGGCGCATAAGAATCTTTACTTTCCGCTGGTCACCGGGACCAAACATTTGTTTGATATCGATTCGGTAATGAATTAAGCCTTACCATCGGTGACAAAAATAGGGCCTGCCGTTTTATGGCGGCCATACAGCAGACTATGCACCGTGGGTGCATCGGTGCTGCCAAGTGGACCGCCTTCGGTTGATCAGGTGGCGGATCTAGTCGCCAGAGGAAGAGAGCGCGGGAGCGTCACCGTCGACGACGTGGCCGCCGCGCTCGACCGCTCCGAGTTGCCACCCGACGCGCTGGAGCGCGTCGTGCGGATGCTCGCGGAAAAGGGCGTGGAGGTGCTGGAGCCTCAGGGCGACGACGACACCGCCCGCCCGGACGAGGAGGACGTCGGCAAGCGCGCGCCGACCAGCGACCTCGTCCGCATCTACCTCCGCGAGATCGGCAGAGTGCCCCTGCTCACCGCCGAGGAGGAGGTCGAGCTGGCGAAGGCCATCGAGGCCGGGCTGTTCGCCGAGGACAAGCTCTGCGAGGCCCGCCTGCCCACCCCGGAGTTCGAGGAGCTGGTCTGGGAGGGCGTGCGCGCCAAGCAGCGCCTCATCGAGGCCAACCTGCGGCTCGTGGTGTCGATCGCCAAACGCTACGTCGGCCGCGGCATGCTCTTCCTGGACCTGATCCAGGAGGGCAATCTGGGCCTCATCCGCGCGGTCGAGAAGTTCGACTACACCAAGGGCTACAAGTTCTCCACCTACGCCACCTGGTGGATCCGCCAGGCCATCACCCGGGCGATCGCCGACCAGGCGCGGACGATCCGCATCCCCGTGCACATGGTGGAGACGATCAACAAGCTGGTGCGGGTGCAGCGCCAGCTCCACCAGGACCTCGGCCGGGAGCCCGCCCCCGAGGAGATCGCCTTGGAGATGGACCTCCCGGTGGACCGGGTGGTGGAGATCCAGCGCATCGCCCAGGAGCCGGTGTCGCTGCAGTCGCCCATCGGCGAGGAGGACTCCGACCTCGGCGACTTCATCGAGGACGCCGACGCCGTCGTGCCCATCGAGGCCGCCGCGTTCATCATGCTGCAGGACCAGCTCGACGACATCCTCGCCACCCTCTCCGACCGCGAGCAGCGCATCATCCAGTTGCGCTTCGGCCTGTCCGACGGCCACCCGCGGACGCTGGAGGAGGTGGGCCGCGAGTTCGGCGTGACCCGCGAGCGGATCCGCCAGATCGAGTCGAAAACGCTCGCCAAGCTGCGTCACCCCACGCGCGCCCAGATGCTGCGCGACTATCTCGACTGAGATCGCCGCGCCATTCACGCGGCCGCCGTGAAGGGCTCGGAAATGGACCCCGAAGGGGGTCGCGCGGCACGGGTTTCGTTCATGAGTGATTCACGTTCGCCCCCATACATGGTCGGAAAAGAGGAAACGGCGAGGGCGGGCGGGCGGCGTGAATCACGGGCCGCGGAAAGGGCGGCCCTATGGCCCGGCGACGGCCGGCCACCGGCTCGGCCCGCGCGCCGTCCATGGTCACCCAGGCCATGGGCCGTGGACGGCGCGCGGGCCGCCACCGCCCGGTGGCCGGCCGGCCGCCGTCGCCCGGTAGCTTGCACGCATGAGACTTCCCTGGCGTTTCCACTCCCTTCCCGCCGAGGCCGGTGTCGCGCTGGAGCCGGGGGAGCGGGCGCTGGTCCACGCCCGCACGCCGGACGGCGGCTACGTCGTGGCCACCGACCGCGCCCTGCGCCTGCCGGGCGAGGCCCCGCTGCCGTGGTACATGATCGACCGGGCCCAGTGGGACGAGCAGGGACTGCACGTCGTCGCGACCGACGGGGCCGAGTGGCGGCTCCCGCTGCCGGAGCCGGGGCGGCTGCCGGAGGCGGTGCGCGAGCGGGTCACCTCCTCCATCCTGGTCAACCGGCACGTGCGGCTGACGGACCGCGGGGGAGTGCGGCTGGTCGCGCGCCGGGTGCCCGGCCAGGACGACGCGCTGTGGGAGATGGTCTTCGACCCCGGGCTGGACGCGGCCGACCCCGGCCTGCGCGCCGCCGCCGAGCAGGTGCTGGAGGGCCTGCGCCGCAACCTCGGCGTCTGAGGCCGGTGATGGACGGACGGGGAGGGCGGACCCCACCAGGTGTGGCGAGCGGGGCGCCGGCGGGCCGTGGGAGACGCCCGGACACGATCGAGGCCCGCGTCGCCGCGGGCCTCGATCGTGCGCGGGGGGGTCAGGTGACCCGCTGGACCTCGTTGTCCGGCCACCCGGTGCCGGTGTCGGCCTCGCCGACGACCCGCCCGTTCTTGTGCAGGAACGGCACCCGGTCGCCGAGGACGTCGCCGAGCTTGTGCCGGGTGACCTCGGCGGCCTTGGACGCCTGCGCGCCCGCGAGCCCCGCCGCCTGCTGGATCCTGGGACTGTCCAGGACCCGTTGGCCCATGCGCCTGATCTGCTCGTAGCGCTCACGGCCGGCCCGGCTGCCGAGGACGTACCCGACGGCCAGGCCCACGACGAACGTAAATCGATATCGCATTTCTCACACCTCCGCGTGCGGCTGGCTTCCCGCTTGCCGGGTCCCCTACCCCGGCGGCGTGCGGTTATGGTCCCGAGTCGCGGCGTCTTCGCCCGGGGCGCCTACCGGGGCGGCCCGGGCGGGTGATCGAGTGCGACACGCACCCCCCGGAATGCGCTAATCTAGTTCCGCGCCGCGAGGAAGGGCCGGAAAGATCCTCCGAGTGACGCGCGATCCCGTGTAGCTCAATCGGCAGAGCAGCCGGCTGTTAACCGGCAGGTTATAGGTTCGAGTCCTATCGCGGGAGCGACGCTCCGAACAGCCCCAGGGTGATCACCCTGGGGCTGTCGCCGTTTCCGGGTCCCTCTTTGCCATATGGCGGGACAAATCACAGCCGATGGTCGAAGATGTGGGTTTGCCGGGCTTCGTGGCACCCCGCCACCGTCCGGGCGCGCACCGTGACCGCGCCCGGGTCTCCGCGGGGCGCCTGGGGCCCGGTGGCCGCGGATCATGCCAAGGACAGCGGGGAAGGGCCGCTGCGCGCAGGGCGCTCGCGTCACCCCCGGACGACGCCGGACGCCCGTGAGACTCGTCGTGGCGGTTGTCGCATGCTCGCGTGGTGGAGATCCCGGCCCCCTACCCCCTTTCGTCCCCGTGGCGTGCCCGCGCGGCGGCCCTGGCCCGTGCCTCCGCACCGCCAGGGCGCCGGCACGGGCCCTGTCGACCCGGCGCAGGCCGAGGAGTTCCTGAGGCTCTTCCACGCCGACAACCCCTCCGCCGGTCCGGCGCGGCCGAGGATCCGGGAGGTGACCGCGCAGATCGCCAGGTTCGGCACCTATGTCCACACCGCCGCGGAGCTGGAGTACGGCGCGCGGGTCGCCTGGCGCAACAGCGGCCGGTGCATCGGCCGCCTGTACTGGCGGTCGCTGCGGATCCGGGACCGGCGCGCCGTCGAGACCGCGGAAGGCGTCGCGCGGGAGTGCGTCCGCCACCTGCGCGAGGCGACCTGCGGCGGCCGGATCCGCCCCACGATCACGGTCTTCGCCCAGGACCGCCCGGGGCGTCCCGGTCCGCGGATCTGGAACGAGCAGCTCGTCCGCTACGCCGGCCACCGCGGCGGGGACGGCGTGGTCCTGGCCGGGGACGCGCGCAACGCCGCGCTCACGGCCACGGCGCTGCGCCTCGGCTGGCCTGGCGGGCGGGGGACGGACTTCGACGTGCTGCCGCTGGTGGTCGAGGCGGGCGGCGCGCCGCCGCTGCTGGCCCCGGTCCCGGACGACGCGGTCCTTGAGGTGCCGCTCGAACACCCGGCGCACCCCTGGTTCGCCGGGCTCGGGCTGCGCTGGCACGCGGTGCCCGCGATCTCCAACATGTGCCTGGAGATCGGGGGCGTGTGCTACCCGTGCGCCCCGTTCAACGGGTGGTACATGGGGACGGAGATCGGCGCGCGCAACCTCGCCGACGAGGACCGCTACAACCGGCTCGGCGCCGTGGCCGAGGGGCTCGGCCTGGACACCTCCAGCGACCGCACGCTGTGGAAGGACCAGGCGCTGGTCGAGCTGAACGTCGCGGTGCTGCACTCCTTCGCCCGCGCGGGCGTGACGATCAGCGACCACCACACCGAGGCCCGGCGGTTCATCACCCACCTGGAGCGCGAGGAGCGCTCCGGCCGCGTCTGCCCCGCCGACTGGTCGTGGATCGTTCCCCCGCTGTCCGGCGCCCTCACGCCGGTCTTCCACCGGTACTACGACGACGTGCGGCTGTCCCCGGCGTTCGTCCATCATCCGCGCAAGAGCGAGCACGAAGGCTGAGCCGGTGGTGTAGAACAGGGAGACCCTGTAGAACGATACTCGGTAGTAGTTGCCGTGGGGAGGGCCCGTGTCCGATCTCGTGCCGGCGTCCCTGGACGCCGGCGTGCTGACGCTGACGTTCAACCGTCCCGACCGGCTCAACGCCTGGACCGGGGCCCTCGGGCGCCGCTACTTCGACCTGCTGGACGAGGCCGACCGCGACCCCGGCGTCCGCGTCATCGTGGTCACCGGCGCGGGACGGGGCTTCTGCGCGGGCGCCGACTTCGAGACGCTGGCCGCCGTCCGGGACGGCTCCTACGACGAGGAGCCGGACACGCGTCCCGGCACCCACCCGACGACGATCCGCAAGCCGATCATCGCGGCGGTCAACGGGGCCTGCGCCGGCTTCGGCATGCTCCAGGCGCTGGTGTGCGACCTCGTGTTCACGGCGGCCGAGGCCAAGTGGACCACCGCGTTCGCCCGCCGCGGCCTGATCGCCGAGTACGGCCTGTCGTGGATACTGCCCCGGCTCGCCGGGCAGGCCAGGGCCATGGAACTGCTGCTGTCCGGCCGCACGTTCACCGGCGCGGAGGCGGGCGGGCTCGGCCTGGCCTGCCGGGTGACGCCGGGGGAGCGGCTGGCGGAGGAGGTCGCCGGCTACGCGCGCGAGCTGGCCGCCCACAGCTCCCCGGCGTCCATGGCCGTGATCAAGCGGCAGGTCTGGGGCGACTGGGAGACGACGCTGGACGTCTCGGCCGCCGAGGCGTTCCGGCTCATGACCGAGTCGTTCGCCCGGCCCGATTTCGCCGAGGGCGTCGCCAGCTATCTGGAACGCCGTCCGCCCGCGTTTCCGCCGCTCGGCGCGCCTGACTGACGCCCCGCACCGCCCGGCGGGCCACTTCCGGCCTCTTTCGTGCGGCCCCTGCGTTCGCCAGGGCGCCGAGCCATGGTGTTGAATGGGGAGCGGTTGTAGTAGAGGTTCGTTACGTGTAGCAGCGCCTGCGAAGTTCTCACAGCGGGCGTTCCACCATGCGAAGCCAACGTGCTTTCGAGGGGCGGTCGGTCGCCGGACAACCCGAGGAGCCGCATCCGCGGGCCTCGTAGATCGTCTCAATGAGGAGAATCAGTCCATGGCTCAGGGAACCGTCAAGTGGTTCAACGCCGAGAAGGGCTTCGGCTTCATCGCGCCCGACGACGGCAGCGCTGACGTCTTCGTCCACTACTCCGCCATCGACTCCAGCGGCTACCGCAGCCTGGAGGAGAACCAGCGGGTCGACTTCCAGACGACGCGTGGTCCGAAGGGGCCCCAGGCCGAGCAGGTCCGCCCGATCTGACGCGCGGGGCGCCGACGCGCGAGGGGGGCCGCGAGGCCCCCTGACGACGAGTCGCGTGCTCGCACGGAGGGGCCGCTAGGCCCCGCCCGGACGGGCCGCGTCTCTCACCCGGTCATCATGACCACCGAACACAGCGAGCCGTGAGGCTCCGTGAGGACGGCGGGCGCCGTCCTCACTCTTGGGACGCGGGCGGCAGGTCCGTCCGAGTGGCGACCGCCCCGCGTCCATCGATTGGAGGTCCCGTCGATGGACCTGCACCTTCTCATCCAGGCCGATTCGACGGTCTGCCGCGTGACCGGTGACGTCGACATCTCCTGTTCACCCGTACTGCGCGAGCGGCTGCTGGCCGCGCTGCAGCCCCCGCGTCCCCGCCTTGAGGTGGACCTGTCGGGGGTGACCTTCATGGACGCGAGCGGTGTCGCCGCCCTGATGGCCGCCCGGCGGCGCTCGCTGCGCCTCGGCGGAGGGGTGTGCCTGATCTCGCCCTCCCCGTCCGTGCTCCGCGTGCTGGAGGCCAGCGGCCTCGGCGCCCGCTTCCCCGTCCGCCGGACGCGCACCCCGGCCGAGACCCTGGACGCGGCCCGCGCCGCGCAGGCGGCCCTCCGGCACTGATCCCCGCCGCGGTGGCGCGGCATCCGACATGGCACGGCGCCCTCCCTTCGGGGAAGGCGCCGTTCGTCATACCATGGACGGGCGAGGATTTCCTGTAATCCCTACCGTCTGGATAGCTGAATACCGGGAGGCGCGCGTGACCGCGTCAATCTGCGTCGTCGGCGCCGGGGCCACGGGGATCCGCCTGGTGGAGCGGATACGTGCCCACGCCTCCGCCGGACCGCTGGACGTCCACGTCGTGGACCCTCAGGCGGCCGGTACGGCGGCCAGGGGGCCGTCCCCGGACGGGCTGCGGGTCCACGCCCACCGGGCCGGCGCCGTCGACCTGTCCGGCCGCTTCGTCCTCCTCGACGACGGCACCCGCCTGGACACCGGCGCCGTCGTCCTCGCCCAGGCCTGGCCCGACGTGCTGCCCTCGCCCCGCGAGCGCGAACTGCGCGACTTCGCCCGCGACCACGGCCTCTACTACCGGCCCGCCGGGCACGCGGGCGGTCGTCCCTCCCTGGACCGGGTGGCGGGCGGGCGGCCGGTGCTGGTGCTCGGGCTCGGGGCGGTGATGTCCGGCGTCGTCGCCCGGCTCACCACCGGACGGGGCGGGCGGTTCCGGCCGGGGCGCGACGGCGGGCCCGTCTACCTGCCGAGCGGCGCGGAACCCGTGATCCACGTCGGGTCCCCGCGCGGGGTTCCCCACCACGCCCGGCACGCCTACCGCACCGGCGGCCCGCCGCCGTCCCCGCGCTTCGTCACCGCGCTCGGCCCCGGGCCGCACGACTTCCGGCGCGAGGTGTGGCCGCTGGTCGCCAAGGACCTGGCCTACGCCTACTACCACCACCTGCTCACCCTCCACCGGGACCGGGCCCGCATGGGCTGGCCCGGCTTCGCCGCCGCCTTCGCCCCCGAGGAGTGGGACGGCGCCGCCATGCGCGCGCTGATCCGCGCGGCCGTGCCGCGCTTCGAGGACCGGCTCACCTTCGCCCGGCTCGACCGCCCCCTCGCCGGCATGCGCTTCGGCGACCTGGCGGGGCTGCAGCGGTGGATGCACGGCTACCTGTCCGCCGACCTGGCCCGCCGCGCCGACCCCGCCCACAGCGCCGACCTCGCCATGATCGAGGGGCTGCGCGGCGTGCTGGACGCCCTGGCCGGGCGGGTGCCGCAGGACGCCTGGCTCCACCGCCTGGCCCGCCACGCCGCGGGCGGCCTGTCCGCCACGCGGATCGCCGAGCTCCGGGCGCTCGGCCGGGCCGGCGTGCTGACCTTCCTCGGCGCCGCGGCCCGGGTCGATCCCTCGGCGGACGGCGCCTGGCGCGCCACCTCGGCCAGCGTGCCCGGCGCCGTGACCGCCACGGCCTTCGTCGACGCCAGACGCCCCGCCCCCAGCCTGGACCGCACCCGCGACCCGCTGCTCAGGCGCCTGCACGACCGGGGCGAGTGCGCCGAGGAATGCGGCCGGCTGAAGGTGAGCCTGCCGGGCAACCGCATCGTGGACAGCAGCGGCGCCGCGCACCCGCGCCGCTTCGCGCTCGGCGGCTGGACCACCGGGGCCGACCCGCTGTCCGCCGACGACCCGCCGCCGCTGGACGCCCTCGCCCGCGCCGTGCTGGCCGCCACCGCCGGCCCGACGGTGCCGCGCGTGGCCTGATCAGGCCAGGCGGCGGGCGCCCGGGGACGGGACCGCGGGCAGGAAACGCGGGGCGCCCCAGCCCCGGGCCTCGTAGGCGCGGGCCACCTCGTGACGCACCGCGTCGAGACGGTCCGTGGCGACCAGGGCGATCGCCGAGCCGCCGAACCCGCCGCCGGTCATGCGGGCGCCGCGCGCCCCGCCCCGGACGGCGGCCTCGACGGCGACGTCCAGCTCGGCGCAGGACACCTCGTACTGGTCGCGCAGGGAGAGGTGGGAGGCGTTCAGCAGGGCGCCGATCTCGCGCAGCGCCCCGGCGCGCAGCAGGCCGATCACGGCCTCGACCCGGTGGTTCTCGGTCACGACGTGCTGGGTGCGCCTGCGCTCGTCGCCCTCCAGCACCGCCAGCGCCCCGGCCAGGTCGGTGACGTCGCGCAGCGCCTCGACGCCCAGGCGCTTGGCGGCGTTCTCGCAGTCGCGGCGGCGGCGGGCGTACTGGCCGTCGGCCAGCTCGTGGTGGACACCGGTGTCGATGATCAGGATCTCGAAGCCCTCGGCGGCCAGGTCGAGCGGGACGGCGCGGCTCGCGAGGCTGCGGCAGTCCATGAACAGGGCGTGCCCCTCGCGGCCGAGCGCGGAGGCGGCCTGGTCCATGATGCCGCAGGGCATGCCCACGAAGTCGTTCTCGGCCTTCTGCGCCAGAAGGGCGAGGTGCATGCGGCCGAGGCCCAGGCCGTGCGACTCGTCCAGGGCGAGGGCCACCGAGACCTCCAGGGCCGCGCTGGAGGACAGGCCCGCGCCCCGCGGCACGTCGCCGTCGATCACCAGGTCGGCGCCGCCCACGGCGTGCCCCGCCCGGCGCAGCGCCCAGAACACGCCCGCCGCGTAGCGCGTCCAGCCCTCGGCCTCGTCGAGGGCGGCGATCTCGTGGACGCGGGCGGACCCGTCCTGCAGGGAGAGCAGCCTGACCACGTCGTCGTCGCGGCGGGCGGCGGCGCAGGCCACGCCCCACGGCACCGCGAACGGCAGCACGAACCCGCCGTTGTAGTCGGTGTGCTCGCCGATGAGGTTCACCCGGCCCGGGGCGTGCCACACGCCTTCCGGCTCGCGGCCGAAGGCCGCTCGGAATTCTTCGGCGACACGCATGACGACGCTCTCTCCTCGCTCGGGGTCCCCGTAAGCCTAGTGCGGCCCGCATCCGTGCCAAGCTGGGCCTGTGGACGAGCACCTCTCCCTCCCCGGGGCGCGGCTGCCGAGCCCGATGGAGGAGATCGGCGACCCGCGGCTCGGCGGCGCGCGCCTGTTCCTCAAGCGCGACGACCTGATCCATCCCGGCCTGCCGGGCAACAAGTGGCGCAAGCTCAGGGACAACCTGGCCGAGGCGGCGCGGCGGGGCGAGGACACGCTGCTGACCTTCGGCGGCGCCTACTCGGGCCACATCCGCGCCACCGCCGCGGCCGGGCGGCTCTTCGGGTTCGCGACCATCGGGGTGATCCGGGGGGAGGAGCACCTGCCCCTCAACCCGTCCCTGGCGTACGCGGCGGCGCAGGGCATGCGGCTGACCTACATGGACCGCACGACCTACCGGGCCAAGCACACCCCCGAGGTGATCGCCCGGCTGCGCGCCGAGCACGGCCGGTTCCACCTGATCCCGGAAGGGGGGAGCAACGCCCGGGCGGTGCGCGGCTGCGCCGAGCTGCCCGCCGAGATCGAGGCCCAGGGCGTCGCCTTCGACGTGATCTGCTGCGCCGCCGGCACCGGCGGCACGCTCGCGGGCATCGCCGCCGGGCTGCCCCCCGCCCGCAGGGCCCTCGGCTTCTCCGCGCTGAAGGGCGGGGAGTTCCTGGCGGGCGAGGTCGAGCGGCTGCGGCGCGAGGCGTTCGGCGCCTCATCGGACAACTACGGCCTGGAGTGCGGCTTCCACTTCGGCGGCTACGCCCGGCGCACCCCGGAGCTGGACGCTTTCGCCGCCGATTTCGCCGCCCGGCACGGCCGCGTCCTGGAGCCGGTGTACGTCGCCAAGATGATGTACGGCGTCTTCGCGCTCGCCGCGCGGGGCGCGTTCGCCCCCGGCACGCGGATCGTCGCCGTCGTCACCGGCTGAGCCGCGGGGCCGTTCCCGCGACGGAGTCGTACCGGGACCGTGACACGACGCGCGTATGGTTCTGGGCGGGCACGTCCCACGGGATTCAGCCATCCGAAGGAAAGGCAGGCCGCATGCCGCCCGAACGACGCATCCTGTTCGTCCACGCGCATCCAGACGACGAGACGATCGGCACCGGCGCGACCATGGCCAAGTACGCGGCGGAGGGCGCCCACGTCTGCCTGGTGACGTGCACGCTCGGCGAGGAGGGCGAGGTCATCCCGCCCGAGCTGCGCCACCTCGCCGCCGACCGCGAGGACCGCCTCGGGGAGTACCGCGCCGGCGAGCTGGCCCGCGCGTGCGCGGCCCTCGGCGTCACCGACCACCGTTTCCTCGGCGGGGCCGGGCGCTGGCGCGACTCGGGCATGATGGGCGCCCCCACCAACGAGGACCCGGACTGCTTCTGGCAGGCCGACGTCGACCTGGCCGCCGCCGAGCTGGCCGGCATCGTGCGCGAGGTATGCCCGCAGGTCATCGTGACCTACGACGACAACGGCTACTACGGCCACCCCGACCACATCCAGGCCCACCGGGTGGCGTGGCGGGCCTTCGAGAAGGCCGGCGACCCGTCCTTCGGCGAGGGCGAGCCCTGGACGCCCTCGCGCTTCTACGCCACCGCCATGCCCCTGTCGCTGCTGGAGGGCGCGGTGGACTCCGGTCCGTTCGCGCGGGTGAAGTCCGTCGAGGACTTCGGCTTCGGCGTCCCCGACGAGCAGATCACGACCCGCGTCGACGTGGCCGCCCAGTTCGACGCCAAGCTCGCGGCCCTGCGCGCCCACCGCACCCAGATCATGGTGAACGGCGGCCACTTCGCCCTGTCCAACAACGTCGGCCACCCCGTCTACCCCGCCGAGTACTACACGCGCCTCGCGGGCGCCCCCGGCCCCCTCGACGCCGAGGGGCGCGAGACCGGCCTGTTCGACTGACCCGGGCCGCCGGCGGGTGGCGCGGCACCCGTGTCGAGATGAGGTCGTGACCGGGTGGTGTCCTGCGGGATCATTGCCGCCGCGTGGCCGCCGTCCTAGGGTGGCGGACGGGTCCATCGGGCACGCGTGCGCCGCAGGCGGGCGCGCCGGAACCTTGAGCCCTCGGGGACGGGAGGACGCACCCGTCCCCGAGGCCCGTTCGCCGCCGACCGGCCTCCCGGCACGGCTTGCCGCTTCCGGGCGTCTTCCGGGCCGTCCAGCGAGACGTTTCGCCCCTCGAACGGCGGCATGACCGGCAGATCGGTCTTGCCGGCCCCACGCCGGCGCGCCGGTCTGGCACCCTGTGGTCGCCCGCACCTCCATGGTCATCGGCCATGGCCCACGCCGTCGAGAGGCCCCCATGACGATCGAGTACGGCACGCCCGCCGCGTCCTCCCCGCCCTCCGTCGAGATCCGGCTGAGCGGGGAGGGGCTGGTCCTGCGGGAGTGGACCGACGGCGACCTGCCCGCCATGGCGGAGCTGTTCGACGACCCCGACGTGGCGCGCTGGACGCCGCTGGCCAGCCCGTTCGACCTGGCGGCGGCCCGCCGGTACCTGGAGGCGGCGCGGCGCTCGCGCGCGGCAGGGGAACGGCTGAACCTGGCGATCACCACCGACGGGGGCGTGCCCAAGGGGGAGATCCTGCTGAGCCGGGTGGGCTGGCCGGCGGGCACGGCCAGCATCGGTTACGTCGTCGGCGCGGCCCACCGCGGCCGGCGGCTGGCGGCGCGCGCGGTCCGGGTCATGGCCGTCTTCGCGCACACCGTGGCCGGGCTCTCGCGGGTCTGCCTGGAGATCGAGAAGGACAACGAGGCCAGCGCGCGGGTGGCCCGCGCGGCGGGCTTCGCCCTCACCGGCGAGCCCCCCAAGGTCGTCCAGGAGAAAGGGCGGAGGCTGAGCCTGCTGACCTGGGCTCATCCCGCGCCCTGAGACGCCGGCGCCCGCGCGGCGGGCGGCCGGGTGAAGGCCGTGCGCGCCCGGAGGTGGGTCGCGCACGGTGCGGGATCAGGGCGTCTGGTCCTCCACGTGGAAGGAGATGCCGCCCTGGTCGTCGATGTCGGCGTCGAGAGCCTTGTCGTCGAGCACGGACGCGGCGACCGGGTCGAGGTAGACCTTCGCCCCCTCGCTCTCGACGACCTTGTCGGTCGTCTCGGGCCCTTCGGCGACGGAGAGCATCAGCGAGCCCGCGTCGTCGCCCTGGGACGAGATGCGGATGCCCTTGTCGGTCGATTCCGACTGGGCGTTGAGGTCTCGGATCACCTTGGCGGCGGTGTCTGTCAGCGTGAGCATTGCGTCTCCTCGCCAGGGTCGATTTGTCCTAACAGTTCGGCCTTTGCCGTCTTTGAGGTCGATAAACCGGATCTCTGGATTGGAAAGGTCGAATCTCGCTGATGCTCCGTTGACGGGGCGTTGGGGTGGATCGCCCGCGACACGCGTCACGATTCGCCGCGAAACCGTGGCGCACCGTGGCCCGGAGGCCCATAGTTGAGCCGCGGGACGCGGCCGGCGCCTGGCCCGTGCCTCAGGGGTGGGACAGCGGGTGGGGAGCGATCATGGTCGTCGTCGGCACGTGGAACCTGGAGAACCTGTACCGCCCGGGAGGTGAGTTCGGCCCCGGCGACACCACCTCCTACCAGGCCAAGATCAAGGCGCTCGCCACCACGATCACCGGCTTCGCGCCCGACGTGCTCGGCGTCCAGGAGGTCGGCGACCCCGAGGCGCTGGACGACCTCACCGCCGAGCTCGGCGGCGAATGGCACACCGCGCTGTCCGGCCACCCCGACGCCCGCGGCATCCGCGTCGGCGTGATCAGCAGGTTCCCGCTCACCGTCCAGCGGGACGTGAGCGTCTTCGCCGCGCCCCTGGCCGCCGTCCAGAACGACGACACCGGCCCCGGCACCTCCCAGACCAGCCGCGGCATGCTCGCCGTCCAGGTGGAGCCCACCCCGGGCACGACGCTGTCGGTCGCCGTCTGCCACCTGAAGTCCAAGCTGCTCAGCTTCCCCGGCGGCAGGTTCGCCGCCCGCGACGAGGGCGAGCGCGCCCGGTTCGGCGCCTACGCCCTCTACCGGCGCGCCGCCGAGGCCACCACGCTGCGCGGTCTCGCCGACGCTCTGCTCGACGGCCAGGGGCGGCGGCGCCCGCTCGTCGTGCTCGGCGACTTCAACGACGAGCCGCAGGCCGCCACCACCCAGATCGTGCTGGGCCCCCCGGGATCGGAGCTCGGCACGCCCGGGGCCCTGCGCCCCGACAAGGGCGACGCCTGGCGCCTGTGGAACCTCGCCACGCGCATCGAGCCCGCGGCCGACCGCTACTCGCGGATCCACCAAGGCAAGGGGGAGCTCATCGACCACATCCTGGTCAGCCGGGCCCTCATCGAGCGCGTCGCGGAGATGCGCTCCGTCGTCTCCCACGGCCTGCCGTCGATCTCCGAGGACCCGACGGCCCGCCGCGACGCCGCCGACTCCGACCACGCCCCCCTCTACGCCCGCCTCGACCTGTGAGGGTCACGGGCGGACGAACACCGCCACGGTCCGCGCGGGGACGGTCAGGGCGCCGGTCGCCGGGTCGAAGGCCGACCGTCCCACCACCGGGTCGTCCGAGGCGGCCTGCACCGGGTGCAGCGCCGCCCGCGCCCCCTTCAGGGCGGGCACGACCTGCCGCCGCTCGTCCGGCGTCGCGTTGAAGACCACCGTGATCGACGCCCAGCGCGGGTCCAGCCCCGCCGTGTCCAGGTGCATGGTGATGACGCCCGGCGTCTCGTTCGCGCCGCTCAGCGGGAACGACAGCCGCCGCTGCACGTCCTCGCGCGAGCCGAGCGCGAAGGCCGGGGAGGAGGAGCGGATCCGCAGCAGCTCGCCCGCACGGGCCCGCGCCGCGCCGATGTCCGCGCAGTCCGGCCTGAGCGCGGGGTCGGCGAGCAGCGGCCCGGCGTACGGCCACGTGGCCGCGTTGTCGGCCGCGGGCGGCAGCCCCGACCCGAAGCCGTTGCCCGCCGCGCAGTCCCACAGCAGCCGGTTGAACCAGTCGCCGGAGTCGTAGGAGTTGCGGTCCAGCGACTTGGACCGCAACCGCTCGCTGCCCGCATGCAGGAACGCGACGCCCTGCGACAGCAGCACCGAGGCCAGCGCCACCGACTGCATGCGCACCCGGTCCGCCATCGGCGTGTCCGGCGGGAGCTTGTAGGCCAGCGCGTCGAACAGGGTCTCGTTGTCGTGGGCGTCGGCGTAGGTCACGGCCTCGCCGGGCGCCGCGGTGTACCCGGCGGGCGCGCCGTTGTAGTCCACCTGCGCGCCGGTGACCTCCGCGCCCGAGGACGCGGTGAACCGGTAGTCGCGCAGGTTCCCCGCCAGACCCACCTTGATCAGGTCCTGGTAGTGGAGCAGGCGGGCCCGCCGCTGCTCCTCGGTGCCGTTCGCCGGGGAGCCGTTGGGCGCCCCCGCGAGCCCCGAGGCGAACCCCTGCACGCGCGGGTCGGCGTCGAACGGGCCGCCGCCCCGCACGGCGTCGCGCAGCCGGTCGTTGAAGGTGCCCACGCCGGTGCCCGCCATGTTCGCCTGCGTGGCCTGGACGAACCGCGCGCCGTCCGCGACCTCGCCGAAGTTCCACCCCTCGCCGTACAGGACGACCGACCTGCCGTCCACGCCGTCGCGGGCGGGCGTGAGCCGGTCCAGCGCGGCCCGCACCGCCAGGATGTTCGCCTTCGGGTGGTGGCCCATGAGGTCGAACCGGAACCCGTCGACCTTGTACTCCCTGGCCCAGGTGACCACCGAGTCGACGACGAGCCTGCCCATCATGGCGTGCTCGGGCGCGGTGTTCGCGCAGCACGTGGACGTCGCCACCGAGCCGTCCGCCAGCAGCCGGTGGTAGTACCCGGGCACGATCCTGTCGAGCACCGACCTCGGGTCCTGCCCGGCGGCGTAGGTGTGGTTGTAGACCACGTCCATGACCACGCGCAGCCCGGCCCCGTTCAGCGCGGCGACCATGGCGCGGAACTCCACCACGCGCCGCGACCCGTCCGGATCGGTGGCGTAGGACCCCTCCGGGACCGTGTAGTGGACCGGGTCGTACCCCCAGTTGAAGGAGTCCGTGGCCGCGGTGGCCGCCACGCACGCCTGCTGCCGGTCGGAGTCGGGCGGCAGCGCGGCGAGGTCGCAGGACGGCTCGGTCCGGTCCGCCCTGCGCTCCGGCACGCTGCCGAAGTCGAAGGCCGGCAGCAGGTGCACGTGCGTCAGCCCGTCGGCGGCCAGCGCCCGCAGCGCCCGCGTGCCGGCCGAGTCACGGGTGAACGCCGCGTAGGTGCCGCGCTCGGCCGCCGGGACGGTCGCGTCGGAGGCCGAGAAGTCCCGCACGTGCAGCTCGTAGATCGACGGCCGGTCGGTGGCCGGAGGTTTGCGCAGGTCCGCCCAGCCGTCCGGGCGCAGCGAGCGGTCCGACAGGTCCACGAGCCGGCCGCGCGCCGAGTCGGCCGCCAGCGCCAGGCCGTAGGGGTCGGTGACCTCGTTGGTGACGACCCCGCCCGCCGCGGGCGCGTACACCGTGACCAGGAAGGTGTAGTAGCGGTCCTTCCAGGCGGGCGTGCCCCGCGCCGACCACACGCCGGTGGCGTCGTCGCGGCGCATCGCGTGCACGGTGCGCGCGCCGCCCGCCGGGCCGGTGTACAGCGCCAGCTCGACCTTCCGCGCGGTCGGCGCCCACACCGACACCGTCGGCGACCCCGAGGACCAGACCGGGCCCAGCGGGGCGGACACCGCCCGGGCGTACAGGTCGTCGAGCACGCCGGGGATCTGCACGCCCGTCGCGGCGCGCAGCGCGCCCGAGGTGTCCCGCTCCACCGCCACGACCTGGCCGCGCAGCGCCCCGGGGACCAGATCCGCGTCACGGGGGTCCACCTTGAGCGCCGCGTACGCCGCCAGGTGCGGCCGGGCGGCCTGCTGCGCCGCGGTCAGCTCGCCGGGCGCCAGGCGGATGAGGTGGGCGTCCCCCCGCAGCTCGCCCTGGTCGTACGCCAGGTCGCCCTGCGCGGAGAAGGCCACCGAGTAGCGCGAGGACGCCGAAGGGGTGACGTCCCAGGCGAGGGTGTCCCGGTCGATCCAGTGGGCCCGTGCCTTGGACAGGTCGGCGTCGGCGCCCGGCGCCGCGGGCTGGGGCAGCAGGTCGCCCTCGGCGCCCGCCAGCCGCCACACCTCGTGGCCGGTCGCGGCCAGGTCCACTGACCGGTCGGACGGCAGGTCCTTCTCGTCGCCCTTGTGGAAGATATAGCTCAGGCTCGTCGCCCCCTCCGCCAGCGGCACCCTGAAGTACACGCCGAAGCCGTCGGCCCCGGCCGGCGCCAGCGGCGCCGCCCATTCGGTGGGGGCCGCGGCTCCGGTCCACACGTGCAGCCCCCAGCCGTCGTGGTTCCCGTCCGGGCGGCGATAATGCAGGATCGCGACGTTCTCGGCCGCGGCCCGCGTCGGGTGCGCCCGGGCGTCGCCCGAGTTCACGTACGCATCCGCGCGGGCGGCGGGTGTGAACGCCTGGTCCGGGCCGGGGTCCTTGGCGTCCCCCTTGTGCACGATGAAGTTCAGCGGCGCCGCGGCGTCCTTGAGCGGCACCCTCCAGAACGCGCCGTAGGAGTCCGCGCCGTCCGGCGGGCGCGGGTTCGCCCAGTCGGTGGCCGTGCCGCCGGCCAGGCCGTCGCCCCACAGGTGCAGGCCCCAGCCGCCGTGGTCCCCGTCCGGGCGCCGGTAGTGGACGGTGGCGTACCCCTGGGCGGCGGCCCGCGAGCCGTACGTCTCCGGCCGGCCCTCGGCCAGCCACACCTCCCCGGTCCGGCGCGGGTCCACCAGCCGGTCGCCGCCGTCCTTCTCGTCCCCCTTGTGGGCGATGATCCCGACGCCGGTCGCGCCCGGCTTGAGCCTGATCCAGGCGAAACGGCCGTAGGCGTCCTCCCCGGCGAACGGCACGGGGGAGCCCCAGTCGGTGGGCCGCTCGACGTCGCCCCAGACGTGCAGGCCCCAGCCGTCGTGATCAGCCCGCTTGTAGTGGACGACCAGCCAGTCCCGTCGCACCGGCCCCGGCCCCCCGGGATCGGGCGGCGCGGCGACGGTGACGGTCACGGCGGCCGAGGCGTACCGGCCCGCCGAGTCCTTGACGACGGCCTTGTAGGTCAGCTTCGTCCCCGGCGCGATGCCGGTCAGGTCGTGGAACACGCGGAAGGTCCGGGCCGTCCCGTTCGTCGTGGGAGCGTCGTCGGTGCCGAGCACCGTCCACGCGCCGTCCCCCGCCCGTACGGCGAACGTCACCTGGTCGAAGCCGGTGCCCGGGACGGTGGCCGTCACCGGGATCCTCGGCTCGCCGGGCGTGCCCCGGACTTCGGCGCCCGGCAACGCGACCGACACCGCGGGCCCGGACGCCGGGACGGCGAGCGCCGCGGCGGCCCGGTAGACCACCGCCGACAGCGGCGGCACGGTCAGGCGCAGCGTGCGGTCGGCCGCCGAGGTCAGGCGCGCGGCGGCCGTGCCGTACACGCGGGCGAAGTCCATGCCCGGCGAGTACGTCGGGACGTCCGCGGTGGCCGGGGTGCGGGCGTTGTTGACCGCGACCACGTACTCGACCCGCTCCTTGGCGCCGACGCGGCTGAAGGCGTACAGGCCGCCCGAGGCCAGCCGCTCGACCTGCGCGCCGTCCGCGAGCGCGGGATGGGCGTCGCGCAGCCGCGCCAGCGCCGCGATGCCCCGGTAGAGCGGGTGGGAGGGGACGAAGTTGTCCTGGGCGTGCGTGGCGTCCGTGCCGATCAGGTCGTCGGTCAGATAGCTCGGCGTGCGCGAGGCGAACATGGTCTGGCGGGCGTCCTTGTCGCCGCCCTTGCCCGTGAAGCCCTGCTCGTCGCCGTAGTAGACGACCGGCTGGCCCCGGGTGAGGTACATCAGCTCGTGCGCGAACAGGTCGCGCCTCAGCAGCTCGGCGTCCGAGGCGCCCGGCGCGTCCTGGGCGACGAACCTGCCGATCCGGCCCATGTCGTGGTTGCCGAGGAACGTCGGCAGCGACGCCGCGTCGTCGCGGGCGCTCGTGTGGTAGTCGTCGCCCGCGTACAGGCGGGCCAGCCGGTCCGCCCCGGCCGTGCCGCCGGCGAACGAGCGGGCGGCCTCCTGGAACGGGAAGTCCAGCGTGGCGTCCATGCCGCCGCGCGTGGAGTACCTGCTGGTCACCGCCGGGTCGCCGGAGTACACCTCGCCGAACATGAAGAAGCGCTCGTCGCCGAGCCGGGCGGCGTAGCCGTGCAGGGCCGGGGTGAACCGCTCCCAGAACTCCATGTTCACGTGCTTGGCCGTGTCGATCCTGAAGCCGTCCACCCCGGCCTCGCGCACCCACGTACGGTAGATGTCGATCATGCCCCGCACGACCTCGGGCCGTTCGGTCCACAGGTCGTCCAGGCCCGCGAAGTCGCCGTACTCGTCGGTCTCGCCGCCACTGAACGTCGAATCGCCGCGGTTGTGGTACATCGTCGGGTCGTTCAGCCAGGCCGGCTTCTTGACGCCCGCCAGGGCGACCGGGGTGTACGGGAACGAGTCCGCGGTCACCTTCGGGAACGTGCCGCCGGCCGCGTAGGCGCGGTCGTCGAACACCTTGCCGTCGGCGTCGACGTACGGATACGCGCCCTTGGAGCGGTAGGCGTAGGTCTTCTCCTCGTAGTCCACGACGTCGGCGGTGTGGTTGGTGATGACGTCGAAGAAGACCTTCATCCCGCGCCGGTGCGCCTCACGGACCAGCCGCCTCATCTGCGCGTTCGTACCGAGGTGCGGGTCGATGGAGGTGAAGTCGGTGATCCAGTACCCGTGGTACCCGGCGGAGGCGTCCGCACCCGAGCCTTGCACGGCCCTGTTGGCGAACACAGGCGTCAGCCACAACGCCGTGCTGCCGAGCCCCTTGATGTAGTCGAGCTTCCCGATCAGCCCCGCCAGGTCACCCCCCTGATAGAACCCCTTGTCCGTCGGATCGAACCCGCTGACGAGCCGCCCCCCGTCCCGCCCGCCCCGGTCGTTGCCGGGATCGCCATTGGCAAAGCGATCAGTCATCGCGAAGTAGAACCGCTCCCGCGTCAGATCCCCCCGCACCGCATCCCGCGCAAGCCCCTCGTCGCCCCGCCCGGCCCCCCGGCTGAGCGGCGACACCAACGGCGCCCCGGCCGGCGACGCCGACGACACGACCTCGCCAGTGGCGGCCGCGACCGCGCCCGCGCCGGTGCGGATGGCGCTCACGGCCGGGCGGGCAGGGGGCGCGGCCGAGGCGGAGGCGGGGGAGAGAGCCGACACGGCGGCGAGCGGCGCGCACAGGGCCACGGCGAGGAGCACGGCCACGCGGCGGCTCCGAGGCATGGACGGCGCTCTCACGGGGTGCGGGGGGAGGGGCCGGACCACCAGGACCTCCACAGGTCGGAGTGATTCGCGGACGTTGCCCGGAAGCTACTCACAACCCCGGATCTTCACAATGCCTTACAGAAATTTCCAGAAAGAATCCGTGCCGTCCACTTCGAGACATCGGCATCCGGTGTCGCTGCCGACCTGCCGCCTCTCCCAATGATCAACTGACGACAGTGATCCCGCTTTCCGGCCTGACAAAAACTCAGGCACCCCGATCCCACTCATAGGCGCGAACTCAAATGCCTACGTCTTCTTCGACGGCATAAACGGAGATCCCACCCTCTAACAGCAGCCGCCCCTGCGCTGCCAAGCACCCCCGGCTGCCGCAACCGCCCCCACCGCCGCGACACGCCCCGCCCCCGCCGAAAAGCACCCCCGCTGCCCAACCGCCCCACCGCCGCGGCACGCCTTCGCCCTCTGACCCCCTCCGGACCCCTCCGAATCCCTCCGACCCTGGCGGTCCGTCCCCACTGCGCCTTCCGCCGCCCACCCCCGATGACCTGAGAGCCGCGCGTCACTCAGGGCCGCGTGTCACTCAGCCCGGGGCCCTCCTACCGCGTGGACGGCCGGGCCTCCGGAGGAATCCGTACTGGGATCTCCCCGCCCAGCCGCGCCCCGCCCGACAAGACCAACTCGTCCCCGCTCCAGAACCGCCCCGGGTCATACCAGTTGAGCCTGCGCCCACCCGGCAGAAGCCCCATCGCCTCATAAGTCGCGGCCACCACCTCCGCACAGTAAGCCGTCTCCAGCGCCGCACTCCCCGATTGCCCCGCGTTCCCGTCGGCTCCTCGGTTTCCCACGACCCGTGCGACCCGTGCGACCCGTGCAGTTCTGGCGGTCCACTCGTGCCAAGCGGTCCGCCGGTTACCCACTTCCCCGCTGCTGGCGGCGTCCCCCCTACTACCCGACTCCTCCCTGTCGTCCGCCTTTCTCCCCCTCCCGTGGACGAGCGGGAGGCGGCCGCGCAGCCATCGGCCGGCCAGGCCCGCCGTCGAGGGGAACGGCGTCCCGTCCAGGCGCGCGATGGTGCGCAGCAGCGCGTCCTCCATCTCCCGGGTGACCGCCGCGTCGAGCTGTCGCAGCCACGCCCGCTGTCCGTACCGCCGGGCCCACACGACCACCGCGTCCCGCAGGTCGTGCAACTGCACCCCGCGCTGATGGGTGCCCGTCCACATGTCCGGCAACGACCTGCCCAGCTCGGCGTGCCACATCAGCGGCGGCAGGTCCTCGATCACCACGGACATGCCGACATGGTTCACGGGACTGTTCGTCGTCATCTGGATGGCACGGTCCGGCGCCGACCGTCCCCGGAACAGCCACACGTCCCCGGTACGCGTCAGCTCCAGCGCCTCGTCGAGTTCGATGCCGCCACTGTGGATCATCCCAGTAGCCTAGGGACATGCGCTGGTGGAAAGTACTGGGGTTGGCCGCTTTCGCAGGCGTCGCCGCGACCGGCGTGGTGGTAGCCCGCGCCGAACGCCGCCGCCGCGCCTACACCCCCGACCAAATCCGAACCCGCCTCCGCCAACGCCACGCCGAGGCCACCACCCCGACCCCCGACTAGGGCTTGTTCACCCCAAGGTGACGCGCACGTGCCCGTCCACGGTCACGAACCGGGGCCGTCTCCGTGCGTGAAGGTCGACGACCGTAGAAATCAGGCCGACATCCTCAATAGCGTCGGCGTCACGTTGTCCACCTGCTGACGCGGCTCGGCCTTCCCCGAGGCCGGGGACATCCACATACGGCTGGAGGGGCTGGACAACGACGGCAGGGCCTGCTGAGCGTTCGCGGCATGGCAGGGCGGACCATGCCATGCCCTCGGGCGCTAGCGGGGCGGCGTGTCGTCGTGGGGCGGAGGCGGAGGGTGGGGGCCGAGGGTCAGGGGGCCGGTGAAGTCGCGGCCCTGGATTACGGGGCCGTGGACTGAGCCGCTGATGACGTTGTGGACGCCGTCTTCGCGTGTGGCGGGCGGGGCTTGGGCGGGTGGGGGTTCGTTGTCCGGGGGGCAGGCCGGCTGGGAGCGGCTCGGGCGCATGGTGGCGTACCAGGAGAGGGCCAAGCCGGTGAGGCCGGTCAAAGCGCTCAGGACGCTGGCTAGTTTGTCGGCCTTATCCAGACCTATCGCGATGAAGTACACGGCTAATGCGATCAGCGCGAGCCCGACGGAAAGAACGGCGATGCGCATGGCCGTCGATGCGCGGGAACGGTTCACGGGGCGATTGTGGCGTGCCCCAGGAAGACCGTACAGAGGGCGCCGATCGCGGACGGCCGATATGGGGCGCTACGGCCGGGCGGTTATCTGATTTGACGTTGCACGGCCGGATTTCTGGTGATCTTTCCAGATCGGCGGAGGTGATTTACGATTGCGGGGCCAGCTGGAGGCGAGGCGACGTTGGGCGGCGAGTGGGGTGCCTGCTTGGACGAAGGCGGGCGATGTTCCCGCGGAGACCACCAGTTTCGTCGGGCGGCGGGGCGAAGTCGGCCGGGTGATCCGACTGCTGGAACGGGGGCGGGTCGTCACGCTGACCGGCGTCGGCGGGGTCGGCAAGACGCGTATGGCTCTGCGGATCGCGCGGGCCGTTCAGCCGCGGTTCCCTGATGGGGTGTGGTTCGTCGAGCTGTCCTCGCTGCGCGAGCCGGAGCTGCTCGGGCACACCGTCTGCTCGGTGCTGCGCGTGGCGCAGCAGGCCGGGCGTCCGCCGATGGAGGTCCTCGCCGGGTTCCTGGGACGCCGGCACGCACTGCTCGTCCTCGACACGTGCGAGCACTTGGCGGAGGAGTGCGCGGCCATGCTCGTCACCTTGCTGGAGGCCGCACCCGGCCTGCGCGCCCTGGTAACGAGCAGGCGCGTCCTCGGCATGCCCGGCGAAACGTGCTATGAGGTAGTCCCCTTACCCATCGAGCCCAGCCCGCTACCCGTCGCCCCCTTACCCGTCGAGCCCAGTCCGCTGCCCATCGACCCCCGCCCAACTGGAGCCGTCCCCACAACTTGGAACCCCACACCCGCCGGCAGCACGCCCCCGAATGGCGCACCCGCCGATGGCGCGCCTGCCGACGGCGTACGTGTGAACCGCGTACCTGTGAACGGCGCAACCGCTAAGAACGCGAACGTGGATGGCGCAAGCGTGGGCGACGGGAACGTGGACCGTCGAAACGTAGACGGTGCGTTCGCGGACGAGGGGTTGGGGAGTGGTGGGGCGGTGGCGTTGTTCGTGGAGAGGGCGGGGCGGGTGGTGCCGGGGTTCGTGGCTACGCCTGAAGTCGCGGTGATCTGTGAGCGGTTGGACGGCATTCCGCTGGCGATCGAGCTTGCGGCCGTTCGGTTGCGGACGTTGTCCGTCGAGCAGATCATGGGGCGCATCGACGACCGTTTCGGCCTGCTGCTGGACGGCGACCGTGGCGGCCAGCCCCGGCACCGCACGATGCGCACGGCCATCGGCTGGAGTCACGAGCTGTGCGAGCCGCTGGAGCGCCTGCTCTGGGCCAGGCTGTCGGTCTTCGCGGGGGACTTCGACCTGGAGGCCGCGCAGGCGGTGTGCGCCGACCCCGGCGGCGCCACGGGCCTGTACCCGGGCCAGGTGCCGGAGTTGCTGCGCGCGCTGGCCGACAAGTCGATTCTGCGCCGTGACGGCGCCGGCGCGGCCGCCCGTTTCCGAATGCTGGGCACCGTGCGCGACTACGGCGCCGACTGGCTGCGCGAGCTCGGCGAGCGGGACCTCGTGCGCCGCCGTCACCGCGACCACTACCTGGACCTCGCGCGACGCTTCGACGCCGCGTGGTTCGGCCCCGACCAGGTCGCCTGGTACGCCCGCATGCGGCGCGAGCTGCCGAACCTGCGCTCGGCGCTCGACCTCTGCCATTCCGAGCAGGCCGAGCACCCCGTCGGCCTGGAGCTGGCCGGGCGGCTCGCGTACTTCTGGATGGCGTGCGGCTTCATCGCCGAGGGCCGCCACCACCTGCGCCGCGCGCTCGCCCTCAGCCACGCGCCGTCCGCGGGCCGGTCGCGGGCGCTGTGGGTGTGCGCCTGGCTCGCCGACTTCCAGGGCGACCTGGACGAGGCCAACGACCTCGCCACCGAGTGCCTCTCCCAGGCGTTCTCGCGACGGGACCGTGAGGCGGCGGGGTGGGGCACGATCTGCTGCGCCAACACCGGTCTGCACTGGGGGTACGTCACCGAGGTGCTGCCGATGTACGAGCGGGCGCGGCGCGCGCACGAGGAGGGCGGCGACCATGGCGCCGGGGTGGCGGTGGCGCTGGCCGGCGAGGCGTACGTGCTGCGCCGCCTCGGCAGGTACGAGCAGGCGCTGGCATGCCTGCGCGGGCAGCGGGCGCTGTGCGACGCGTACGGTGACATCTGGCTGCGGTCCACGGGCGACTGGGTGCGCAGCCTCATCGAGCTGGACCGGGGAGACCCGCACGCGGCCGAGCGGTTCGGCCGCGCGTCGCTGCGCGACAAGCGTGCGCTGCACGACAGCCTCGGCATCGCGGCCGTCGTCAGGAGCCTCGCCGGCGCGGCGGCCGGGCTCGGCGACATGGAGCGCGCGGCGCGGCTCCTCGGCGTCGGCGACCTGGTCGAGGACGCCTTCGGGCTCCGGATCGGCCGCGCCCTCCCGAACGGCATCACCGAGCGAACCGAGGCACGGGCGATGGACGCCCTGGGGGAGCGCACGTACCGGGACGCCGTCACCCGAGGACGCGAACTCGACCTGGACCGCGCCCTTGTCTACGCCCTCACGGGCGCCGAGCCTTCCCGGACGTGACAGGCGCGGCTCTTGGGTTGGGTGTTGACAGAAATGCCAAAAATGACATTATTCAGCCATGCGAGAGGAAACGCAGCGGCTGCTGTTGATCCAGGATGACTTTGAGCGTTTCCGTGCGGCCACGCGCATGCTCGTCGACCTGGACGATCTGATCCTGGAGATCTCCCGTGTCAGGAACGAGAGCGCCTCGCGGATGCAGATCAGCCCTGTCACCCCGCAGCCCCGTCCCGACGAGTCCCTGCCGGACGACGCCCGGGCCGTGCTGGAGTGTGTACGCAGGATGGGCGAGGAGCGGTTCCGCCGCCGTGACGTCTTCCGCCGCCTGGCCCGGCGGTTCAAGACCGTCGCGGCGATGGTCCCCGCCCTCGACCTGCTGGAGGCCGCGGGCTACATCCGCAAGGTCGAGCCCGCCGCGGAGCCCGGGCATCCGGGCCGCCGCCGCTCCCCGGAGTACGAGGTCCGCCTGTAGCGCGTACCCCTCGGGGAACCCGCGCGCTCGGCGGTGACCGCCCTCTGAATACCCTTGAGTGTTCTTTCGGCGGTTTCAGAAGGCGGGTGGCACGTGGGCGAGGGCGGGCTGGTGACCGGGCGGGTGGCGCTGGTGACGGGAGCCGGACAGGGGATCGGGCTGGCCATCGCACGGCTGCTCCGCGAGCACGGGGCGCGCGTCGTGGTGAGCGACCGGGACCCGGCGCTCGCGGAGGCGGCGGCCCGGGAGGCCGGGCACGGCGCCGGGCCCGAGGTCGTGCCGCTGGCCTGCGACGTCACCGACGAAGAGGCCGTCGAGGGGGCCGTCGCGCACGCGGTGGAGCGGTTCGGCGGGCTCGACATCATGGTCAACAACGCCGGGATCACGCGGGACGCCACCCTGGGGAAGATGACCGTCGACGATTTCGAGGCCGTCGTCGACGTCCATCTGAAGGGGACGTGGCTGGGGGTGCGGGCGGCGGCGAAGGTGATGCGCGAGGCGCGATCGGGGTCGATCGTCAACATCTCATCGCTGTCCGGGAAGTCCGGCAACTTCGGGCAGACGAACTACAGCGCCGCCAAGGCGGGCATCGTCGGGCTCACCAAGGCCGCCGCCAAGGAGCTGGGCCCGCGCGGGGTGCGCGTCAACGCCGTGCAGCCCGGGCTGATCAGGACCGCCATGACCGCGGCGATGCCCCCCGACGTCTTCGCCGCCCGCGAGGCCGACATCCCGCTGCGGCGCGCGGGCGAGCCCCACGAGGTGGCGGGCGCGGTGCTGTTCCTCGCCTCCGACCTGGCCGGTTACATGACGGGCGCCGTGCTGGAGGTCGGCGGCGGCCGCCTGATGTAGCGCCGCGGCGCGTCAGGTGTCGCTCACGCGACCGGGGCGGCCGGGTCGACGGGCGGCGAGTCGTGGCGTACGTCCAGGGCGGGCGCGACTGGTGGAGAAGACGCGCTCACGGGCGCGGCGACCGGGGCGTCCGGGGCAACGCCCGCGCCCACGGGGGATGGGAGCGGGCCGTCCGGCAGCGTGTCCGGAGGGACGGCCGCGGCCATGGGGAAGGGGAGCGGGCCGTCCGGCAGCGCGTCGTCCGGGACGGTGGAGGCGCGAACCTGGCGCAGGGCGTCCCCGAGGCTGTCGTGCAGGTCGAACACGTTGTTCAGGCCGGTGATCGTGAGCACCCGCAGGACTCCGCCGTGGACGCCGCTGAGCAGGAAGGTGCGGCCCGTGCTCTGACTGCGCCGCAGCGTGGCGATCAGCTCGCTCAGCCCCACGGAGTCGCAGAAGGTCACCTGATCGAGGTCCAGCACGAATGGCATGCCAGGCGGGGATTCCCACACGGGGGCGAGTCCGGCGCGTAGCAGTGGCGCGGCGGTGAAGTCCAGCTCGCCGCGCAGGTGAACGACCAGCGCGGCGTCCCGTGCCTCGGACACGAGGGTGAGGCCCGGCGGCGGGTCTGTCTCGAAGTGCATGTCAGCTCCTTCAGCCTGCAGGTTTCAGGGCAGGCACGACACCCTTCCTACCAGTTCTGCCGCGTGCGTAACGCCCTCGGTGTCCCCTGCGCGCGAAAGACCGCGTGCGCGGCCGTCCGCGGCGGTGAACGAGCGACCGCTCAAGCGCGGGTGACCCCGGCGGTCAGGCGCCGGCGTGGACGTGGGCCGCCCAGAGAGACGGGGCGGAGGGGAACCTGTCGCGGACCGTCCGGACGGCACGGTGCAGCGCGTGGGCGGCGAGCCCGGTGTCCAGGACCCCCGCGCCGGCGTCCAGGGCCGCGTAGAACGCGCCGGTGATCTCGACGGCGATCCGGTCGTTGATCTCCCAGAGGGTTCCGATCACGTGCGGGAACCCGGCGAGCTGGAACGCCGACGCCAGGTGGATGGCCTCGTCGGACAGGGAGGCGACCGTGGTCACGGCGGTGCCGCACGCGGACAGGTAGGCCAGCCGGGCGTGGTCGAGCGCGACCGGGGCGAGGCCCGCCACGCTGAGCGGGTCCTGCTCGTGGTCGTGGAGGAGCAGTCTGCTCTGCGAGGGATCCGCGGGGTCGGCGTGCCCGTGGCAGGCGAAGTGCGCGATGCCGGCGCCGGGCAGGTGGGCGAGGACGTTGGCCTTGGTCGCCACCCCCTCGGCGGGCAGCCCGGGTGCGGGCTCGGCCAGCAGCACGGGCCGTGGCAGGCGTGCCTGTAACAGGCGTACCTCGGCGGGCACGTTCGGCAGGACGCCCCGTCCCGGCAGGCCCGGCGTGGACGGCATGGCCACGATCAATGCGAACCCCGGCTCCGACGGCCGTCCCGGGCCTTGAGCCTGACGGTCCCAGCCCGGCCACCCCGTCCGTGCGTCCCGGCCCGGGGAGCCGGAGGGGGTGGG